>PCBK01000124.1 GCA_002731275.1 Deltaproteobacteria bacterium
CATGTTCTGTACACCACCACCTCGATGAGAGTTCCAATGGTAAGTTTGGATCGTATGGATGTAGCATTGGGGCCCATCCCAGGATTTTCATGAGTATCTCGAAAGTCATTTCTTCACCAATGGCTTCGATAACGGGTTCGAATGCTTTTGTGATGATTCTATCTGAACCAACACGTACAAGTTCGTCTATGATTTCTTTCATTTTTTTCCTTTTCGTTTGGTTGAAGTTTTGAGTTTGTGAAAAGATGCCATTATATCAGTATGTTGCTGGGTAGATTGCTTTGACATGCTTCCAAATGGCTGCGTCATTGGCAAAGTCTGGGTTATACCCTTGAGCGATCAAGAACTCATCTTGGGCTTTATAAGCTCGGAATTCGTTGAGCCATCGATTCGAATAATAGTACTTTCCTTTTGCAACATGATCTAGGATATGGGTTCCTTCGTGAACGAGACTACTATCAATGTAGATGTGTCCTTTTCTCAAGAAAATATTCTCTTTGTTCCTGAATGCTCTGACATAATCTGGGTTGGCTTTTCCTTTTGTGTGAAAGTACATAAGTGAGAAGTTTCTGCTTGTTCTCATGTCATCTAGAATATGCAAGATGATCTTTTCGTTTTCAATGGCATCAGCGATTTTTCTACTTTGTAGGGTAGATGCTCCTTCTGCGCGTAGTACACTTACTAACTCGTTCACTTCTTGCTCACTCGCTAGAAACTTCTTGCTTTCTAGCGAGAAGTCTTTTGGGTTGTGTGGAATTTTGCTTGGATCGAAGCTATTGATGCTTGTCTTACCAATTTGTCGTGCTTCATCGACGAAGTCTCCTGAGCGTTTGAGCCAACCCAAAGCACGCTTTCCACGTGAAAGAACACCTCCAGCAAACTTGAGAACACTGCCAAAAACAAGGGCAGTCAATCCACAATCAAAGAACATTCCAGCAAAGCTACCAAAGCCATGATATCCCGACTTTGTGCTGAAAAACGGGTCGTTCCCAAGCCATTTGTGAAAACTTGCGATGGGGCTGAGTGTTCTTGTCAAAGGATAAAGCACAAGTGAGATGGGTGTCAACACCGCATCTGCAAAACCAACAAAAAACGAGGCAAATTTCTCACCTGTGCTCAGCCTGTTATCCCGATTGGTGATCCTGACAAAGGGTGTAAAGTCTCGCAAAAAGGAAGAGAGACGAACAGGATCTTTTCTCAATCCACCAGGTTTGACATTTCCCATGACACTGGTCGCATATTTACTTGTGTAGGCATATTTCAGGTCATGACGTGTCAGTTTGTTCGGTGACACCTTCCATTTCTGCCAATCGATCTTGAAGTTGATCGCTTGATTGTCCAATGATACCAACTTTTTCGAGCGTGTATGTCCTGTATTGGCCGTGCCAACAGAGGCTCTTGAGGATTTGTGTGTGGGGGTTGATACACTTTTTGGAATTGGAGTGTTTTTCTTGGCTTGGGCGGTGCCATCGCGGTTGAGAGTCGAATTGCCATAAGGTGTACCTGTCGAATAGCCTGTTTTTCCGCCTGTTGTGGTGCCTTTGCCTGTTGGATTTGAGGTGTTTGAGCCAGTGCCTCCTCCTGCACCTGAACCTGTTCCTCCTGTTGTACCCGAATGACCAGATTGTTTGGGAGAAGTTGTTCCCTTGTGGTGGTCTTTTGGGTTTTGTGTGTTGTCATCTGAAGCGTTTTTGGAAGCCTCTTTGCCATCTGCTTGATTGGGACTCTGTTGTTTCGCTGAACCTTTCGGATCGCCAGGTGTCCCAGTGGAAGGCTTTTCGGCTTTTTTCTTAAGAGTGGCCCCACCACCTCCATCATCACCTGAACCTGCACTTGGCATCTGTCCTGGCATCTTTAACTTTGTCGGCATGCCTTTTTGTACTGCGAAATTGTGCCGGGCTGTTCCTGCCGAACGAGAAGCAGCCTTGATAGAGAGCAACTTGTTCGTATAGACAAAGTAATTGCCCCCCAGGTCTTGGGCGTTGCTCCACCACATCGCGAAGCGAAACCTGTCCGTAAAGGCACGGTAATTCCCACGACTTCCACCAATCGGTATCTTGCCCTGAAACCACATCTTCTTCGCTTTGGGCCTCATCTGGCTCACAAGACGTTGGACACCCATTGGGTAAGCAGACATCTGTTTGTTCTGTGCTGGACTACCAAAATTGAAGGGGGATGATTGCAAGCCATTTGGATCTGTGAGTGTCATCGGGTTGTTGTGGACGAACTTGTAGACATTCAATCCATCTTTTGGTCCGATCGGATCAGGGTTGAGCCATCGACCCATCCAGGAGACGTAGTATCGATAACCGTAGTAGTAGAAGCCTGTTGCATTGTCTCGCTCTTTTCGGCTGTAACGGTAATCCTTGAGGGATATCTCTTTGGTGTCGCTCCCTGCCAAGAAGGCTGTCCCACCAAATGGAAAGTACTCTTCGTAGCTGATCAGGTTGGCCTGATGATCCAACTCAAGAGAACTTGAACCGAGATGGTTGCTTAACTGGTAATGTATCTTCAATGTCCCGACGTTGGAGGTCTCACGGGCCATTGTGTCTGTCGTCCAACTGTGAAGAAGGGCGATATTCTCACCACTGTCGGAGATCTTTGATGTACATCGTTCGAGTAACGTCGTGCCTGTCGAAGGTCGATAGATACGTTTGATGTCGCAACCATTGAGGTAGATCTTCTCTGTGATCTCGACTTGACCTGAGACGAGGCGTTCTGTGACCTTGCGGGTCCTTTGACCTCCGCCGTCGTAAACGTAGTATTCGGCATCATCAGGGTCACCTGTCCCCGAACGATCGATGATCACAGCTCTTGTCAGGCGATTGTGGTGATTCCAATCCATCTGCGCGAGATGAGGTAGATATGCACAATTACCGTTGACATCGAACCTCGACTCTGGACTACTGACTGTAATCCCCGATGCATCTTTCAGAGGGAGCGATCGGTTGGATGTGTTGGAGATCCAAAATTCATTTGTCCACGTCTTGCTCGCACCCAGATGTTTAACTTTTTGTAGGTTGCCGTTGAGGTCGTACTCGTACTTTCTCGTGTAATCCTCGACTGCCTGCATGTTGTTAAAGGAGAGGTGGCGTGTTCCCTTTAGTTGACTTGGATTGGACGGATTGATCAGGTCTTTGGGGCGATAGTCGTGTTGCAATAATGCCTGATGCACGCGACCTGTCGCTTCATTGAGCTGATAGAGGGCATCATAGCGATACTCACAGATGAGTTTGGCACCAAATGTTTGCAAGGTGTGGGTGGGCGTTCCACTTGGTGACAAATGGGCGTGATCGATGAGATGGGTGACATTCCCGACGGGGTCATATGTGTACTCGATGTCCTGAAGTGTATCGAATCCACCTGAGCCATCGGGACGTGTGGAGGTCTTTCGGGTGAGCCGGAAGGTTGTCGGATCATATTGATAGGAAAGTTGCACGCCATTTCCAAGTGTGGCGGCTGTGCGTTGTCCCCGTGCGTTAACGCTAATATCTTGAAGGAAGGTCGCATCTTGAAGTGTCCCATCAGCCGTCGTGATACGAATATCATCGAGATGTCCGTCTTGATGGTATCTGTATCGCCGTGTGCTTCCGTCTGGTAGCGCCTCTTGTACTGGTCGTCCAAGTGCATCCATCTTGATGTGTGTGTGGTAGGTCGTCGTGTCCATCGTGACATTTGCAGGTGTTGTCCAGTCGATCGTGTTTTTGTATTCATTGCAAAGCTGTAAACTGGTTCGCAGCGCTTTTCCGTCGGGTGTAAGCGCCTGAACTGTTCTGTTGCCTGTTTGATCGTAGACAATCGCAGCGCGACCACGGAGATTCTTCTCTTTGGCCTGTGTCAAGAATGGATCTTCGCCATACAGGATGTGGGAGATCCTATGGTTGTATCCCATGGCGTTATCGACATACACACTGCTAACACGACCGAGAAGGTCATATGTCGTCGTGTGACGTACACCCCGCCCATCCCACTGGTAGAGTGAGCGTCCCATTGTATCGATGAGTTGCCATCGTTCTCCTGCGTCCATACTCTGCTGGTGGAGGACAACACCATTCATATCGTATTTGTACGTAAAGGCAACCAAACCCTTCGCGTCTGTGACTTGGAGTGGTTGTCCTGTGATGTCTAGTTGGGTTTGTGTGCGTCGTTCGACGAGTGATGCGTCGACACGTACTTGTTCGATCGCCCGGCCGAGAGGATCGAATCGTGTGATTGATGGTGTGTTGTGGTGTGAGAGTGTGTGTTGGATCGTCTTGTGAATGGGATCGTTTCCGCCGACAACGTAGTTGTTTTGTTTATAGAGGGAGTCATCGATTGTGTCGTTTGGGTCGAAGTGTTTGCTCTCCCAGGTTCCATACTCCGTCTTGCTAAATGTGCCATTGGGCAAGTCTGTGCGGAGCAGTCTTCCGAGAGGATCGTATGTCATCTCGCTGCTTTGTCCGTACTGTTGAAGGACAGCATCGGGTTCGTATGAGACCAGTGAGGAGTAGAAGGGTTCGTATTGTCGAACGACCTGTTGTTTGTTGTTGTATACTGTATGACCGGAGACTTGCCATCGCTCGGTTGTGTATGCTTCTTGGGGTTGTCCATTGCCATCGATGATGACATCACCTTGTGCATCGCGTTCGACCGCCATCCCTGGACTGACCTTGCGTTTGCTTTGAAGGCTGCGACCAAATCCGTCGACATAACTGACGGAGAGTTGGAGTGGGCTGCTGGTGATGATGTTTCCTTCGCCATCGTGGACGAGTTCTTCTCGTGACAAGGAGATGCTACGAGGGGGGAGCTGTTGTAAGCGCCAACAATCGAGATCGTAGAAGAAGAAGTTACTCGCTTGCTGAAGGTAGGTCGATGGTTGTGTGAGGATGGTTGAAACATCTTCGGATGTCTGTCTTACGTACGAAGATAAAAGGTCATTTCCGTAGAGCTGCACCTGACCATTTTCATCGAGGACTTCGCCTTGGTACGTTCCGACACGGATTACACCGAGAGGATCGTAGAGGACCTCTGAGATGTTGTCATTGGCGTCTGTCATCTTCATGACTTGGAGGTTGTAATAGTCGATAACGCCAGTGTTTGTGTTCCCATATGCGTCTTCTGTTTCGACGACATTGAGTTGGTAGCTGTCATAGGTGTAGGTACTGATCGCGCCATCTGGTGAGATCTGTTGTGTGATGTGGTAGAACAGGCTTGCATCTGCGAAGATCGAATGTCCACTCTTCTTCCACCATATATTCTGCGCGTCTTGCACATAGCCTGCGTCGTTTTGGAGCATGGTACTTGTGACACGAGTACCTAGAGCTTGGGTGATCATAGTATCCGTAAAACAAGCAGTCTCGGAATGGTGAGGGAGGGGGGGTGTACCGAATTGACCAAGAGGTGCTGCGGCTGTTTGTCCTGCGTCCCAAAAGTAATGTCGTTGGTGTTGTCTCAATTGGGCAGTTGCTTGCGTCATGGCTGCAGGGAAGGATTCGTGGGGCATAAGTGGTGTTTGGAGGGCTGTGTCGATCTCTGTGATAGCTTGTGACCAAGAAATGAGTCCATTGCTTCCGACGGAAAGTCCTCTCAACTCAAAGCCCTTTTGTTCTTTGGGTGTGGCAAGAAGGCGTCGCTGAAGCGTGTCGATATGTGTGATTTGTAAGTCTTGGACTGTCACGAGTGTATCTTGTTGTGCGGAGAGATGTGTGGGGATGCTACTTCGCCTTGGGTAAGCGATGGAGGCAGTTCGTGTTGGGATACCGTGTTCATCGACAACGAGTGTCATAGAGTGTTGGACACGTGGATCGCTGGACTGTTGTTCGTAGTCATATTGTAGACTTTCGATCACATGAACAAAGAAACACGCACGCTCGTTGTTCTTTGCGGCTTGAAGCCGTTTGACGTGATGTCTACTCTGGCTGATGGTATAGGGGTGTGGCACCATCTGTCCTTGCGCATCGAGTGCGTATACCTCCTGGCGCATCTGCTCTCCTGCGAGCATTCGTTGGGCCTCATCCCATTCTTCGGCTGTAGGGGCCGTGAGCTGTGTGTTGGGATCGAGAATTGGGCGTTCGAGGATGACATGTTGGCTATCGCCTTGGTAGAACTCTTGTGTTCGTTCTTGGCGGGCTTGGAGTGTGCCATTGTGATACCAGGTTCGTACACAAGAAGGTGGGGTATCATGGGGTGTGTTTGTTTGCGAGAGTTGTTCGGCATCGAAGACTTCGACCATACCGAATCCAAGAAAGCGTCGATCTTTATCATCAAAGCAACCATCGTGGTACGTGTATGTTTGGCATAGTTGGCTTTGTGTGATGTGATCGATGGAGCAGTGTTTGTCCACGACGACTTTGTGGGTGGGTGTTGTTGTGTACCATCCTCGGCCACTTTGTTTGTCTCTGAGGTAATGGTTTGAGGAGCTCGAATAGGTGAATGAGGTTTCCAGTCCCAAAGAGTTTTCGATGGAGGTGAGGGTGCGGCGTGGTGTGTTGAGCGTAAGGGGAAGGTACTGGATCTCTGCTGTGTGTTGATGAGGTGCAGCAGATGACCAGACAAGACAACTCGTTCCATTGCCAAGGAGGTCGAGGACACGAATGTCTGCATGAGCGTCGAAGAGTGGCATGGAGTGGAAGTGTGTGCCCTCGATGAGGCTATTACCGTTGGCATTGTACCAAGTGGAGATTTCACCGCGACCGAGATAGATGATGTCAGTCGTTCCACTCCCATTGATATCGACGAGTCGAAGTCTTCGTGGATCGAAAAACTCTCCAAAGTCGAACGTCGGTGCGTTGTCCATCACAACAGAGGCACCAAATTGGCCATATCCCATATGGGGCCAATATTCGACACGACCGTTTTGGATATGGACAAGATCGAGCAGTCCATCACCTGTCATGTCCGCGAAGAAGTATGACAACATCGCATCTTGACTTCTCTGTCCAGGCGAATACGCCGAGTGAACTACGGGCTTGGTGATCTCGACAGGAGGTGCCCAACCTTGTTTTCCTTTCGAAGGATACCATAGAAATCGATCGTGAAGAGAGAGAACAAGGTCTGGACGTCCGTCGTTGTTGAGGTCTTGCCACTCGACATGAGCTTCTTGTAAGAGCTGGTAAGGGACGGCTGGAAGTGTTTGAAAAGGGGACCAGGATTTTGTGAATCGATTCCATTCGTAGTAACCGATCACATCTCTTTTTTGTACGAGCACATTGATGTTGCCATTTGAGTCAAAATCGGTGAGCAAGATCTCCGTGCTGAGGCAAGAGGGTTTTTGGGCGACGAGTTGGCGTGCCGAGAAGCGTCCACCGCCCATGTTTTCCTGATAGAACCAGGCATGATCGTCTTGTGTCAGGAGACCTGGAAGTCCTTCACCGTACAGATCGACCCATTGAATGTCCTCATCAAAGCCTCGTGGTAGAGAAGCGTTGAGACTTTTTTCCACAGGCAACATCGCATCACCTTGTTCTGGTGTTGCGTATGCGCAGGAGATGGGAGGCAGGGATTTTGTCCAGCTCTGTCCTTGTTCGTCTCTGTAACCCGTATAGGTAATGGAGTCGAGGACTGTCTCAATGGGGGACGCTTGGTATTGGAGTTCAATGGTTCCGATGGGGGCGCTACTGTTTGGTAGCTCTGAGAAGTTGTGGAACATGAAGATTCGTCGACATAATCTGTAGGTTCGGACTTCGAAGCCTGTGCTGTATGTTGAATACGGATCTTGTCGTACAGGCCATGTGCGATCTGGTTGGATTTGTGGGATACCTACATCGTTGTGATCGCCGTAATCGAAGACCGCAGAGAAGAGCCAGTCATTGTTCGTTGGTTCGACCTGATCAGGCCCCCATGGAGTTGTGTTTCCGTATTGGATGCGTTTGATGTAACGTTGTGCAAACTGTGTTTGTTGTAAACGTTTGGCTTCAAATGGGTATTGTCGTTCTACATTATCTTTGTTTTCGGCGATATACTCGTATTGAATGACATTCCCTCGCTCATCGTATTGTGCTTCGAGAAGCCATGAGAATATCCTTTGGGGCTCTTTTGGATCTCGTATCTGTGTGATACCTGAGGGATCCCGGCCATAAATCGATACAGTGTTGGCTGCATCTCTCACACGCCAGTGGGATTGTCGGGTTGTTTGATGGACCCAACGTTCGATCCGAAGGTGATCTTGATCTTGTTGGTGTCGATAGTAAAAGATCTGGTAGTCGCCTTGTGTCTCCGTGTGATGGATAGTCTGTTGTCCTTGTTGAATGTGCGTTGGGATGATGTCTACCCCACCAAACGAATAGCTATCCCTACCATTGTATTGTGGTAATTGTTGGTGTGTACGTATCGAGATGCCCGAGAGTCCTGAGAGTGACCATCCGAGTCCCCACGGCGATGGACCTCCTGATGAAAGATAACCTAACCCTAGAGCTGGACCAAAATCATCTCGACCTGGTGTAAGTGGCAAGGGAATATGTACATTTGCCTCACCTGTTTGTGGTTGCACTTGCGCTTGGAATGGAAGCTGCAAATCTCCCAACCCTTTGTCTGCAAAGGAAAGTACTGCGGACATGTTTTTCTCCATGTTTGTAATTTGATGATCAATGTGAACTGTTCATATGTTCATGGTAGTGAGTGGAGAGGGTGATGTCACGCATGAAATGGTTCTATTTTTCGAACAAATCGAACTTTTCTCACTATCTTTTTGATTTCTTAGAGTTTCTTTTTCCAGAAGACCCGATAGAAAAGATATTTGCTCTTGTCGTATGTCCTTTCTCTGTACTATAAGTGAATCTTAAGAGAGTCTTGCGGATATTTTCCTGAAGAGAGGAGTGTATTGTGTCAGAGGCAATGTCCAACCCAGCTACAGAGATCGTACTTCCACAAACCTACTATCTCGACAATTTTTGGAAGCTGCTCTCCTCTGTCTCGACGCTGTACGAAGACCTCCTTACCCCCAGCGAGACTGAGTTTTTACGCGATTTCAGCGCGCTCTCTCATGAGGGGCAATGTCTCTACGTGCGTCTTCTCTCACGTCAAGGTGAAGTCTTTCGACGTGACCGCGTCCACTACGATGAAATTCCCACACTCGACACCACTTGCGAAGAGCTCACAAAGAAAAACTTCCTGCGACCCCCCGAACAAGCTGGTATCGAAAACCTCTTGCCCAAGATGTTACGCGCCGAACTCGACGACCTGTGTCGTTCACTTTGTCCCAAACTCTCCTTCAAAAAACTCCGCAAACATCAACTCATCACAGCACTTTGCGAACATGTCGAGGAACAAGACCTTCTACACACCATCCTCTCCAACACCGACTTTCTCTTCCTCAGCCGCTGGGAAGCGACACGGACCTTTCGGCTGCTCTTTTTTGGAAGCCTCTCCTATGACCTGACTGACTTTGTACTCCAAGACCTGGGGATCTTTCGTTACGAATCCTATCCCATTCTGCGTGATGTTCGATTGTTCTCAACCCGTCAGGCGATCGATGAAGTACTCATGCTCTCGGAGATTCGCTCGGCGGTCTCGCTTCTATTAGAAGCTAGTGTTCTCGATGACGCCATCAAATGGGCTGAGCCTGTTCTCACCCACGAAGGGAGCTGGTGTGAGACATCCACACGTTATGTCGAGTCGATTTTGTTCCGGATAGGTCGCGAACTCGAACGCAAAAAACGCCACCAAGAGGCGCTGCGTTATCTGGAGCGTGCTACGGTCCCACCTGCCCGAGAACGTAGAGCACGTATCCTCGTCGTACTGGCGCGTTATGACGAAGCATTCGAGATCTGTGAGCAGATGATCGCAGCGCCCCGTGATGAGGTCGAAGCAGACGTCGCAAGGCGCATCCAACGGACCATACACAAAAAACGAGGCGAGTCTGTGCCAAAGGTCTCCCGCAAACGCAGACAACAGCTCACATTGTCTCTCGTAAAAGATGAACGTAACGTCGAGTGGGCAGCTCTTGTGGAGCTTGAACGTCGACAACAGAAAGGGTTCCATGGTGAAAATGCGTTGTGGATGTCTCTGTTTGGACTGGCCTTTTGGGATATCATCTTCGCCCCTGTGAGGGGAGCTTTTCAACATCCTTTCCAACGTGGTCCGCTGGATCTACATCGACTGTCATTTCGTACCCTGCGAGAAACACAAATAGACGCGCGCATCGAGCGTCTGTATGAGGGCGCTGGAAGCGCATTGATTCTTCGTCATGCCCGAGAAAAGTGGGGGATCGCCAATTACTTTGTACATTGGGAGTGGTTGTCGCTCGAACGCCTGCGCGCTGTTCTTGATGTCCTCCCTCCTGCCCACCTCGCAGCGATCTGCGACCGCCTGAGCCGAGACATCAAACGTTATCGAAGAGGTTTTCCCGATCTCTTCGTTTGGACACAACAAGCACCTGGCTATCAACTCTACGAAGTCAAAGGCCCCGGTGACCAATTGCGTCCCGAACAAACCTCCTGGCTGGATTTTTTCGACAACCACGACATCCCCGCCGCCATTCTCAAAGTGACATGGGACACCAACACCAACCTCTCTCTCTTTTAGGCGCTGATTGGTGTGTGGTGTGATGCCAAGTCCAACAATTTGCGATGAGTGTGTGGATAGCGTACCATTGTGACGAATGGAGTGACGAGATTGTGAGGTGTTGTTGATGACTGAGAGCAAGCAAAAGAAAAGCAAGCAGAAACCCAAGAGGCGGATGCGACGTGCGAATGGTGTGGCGACGCGGCAGCGTATTTTTGAGACCGCGAGCGCGATGTTTGCGGCGGGAGGTTTTGAGGCGACTTCGTTGCGTCAGATCGCGAGCGCGTCTTCTGTCGATATCGCGACCTTGAAGTATCACTTTCGCGACAAGACCGAGCTGTATTCAGAAGTCTATCGCGTCGGACATGAGAACCTACTCGATCATCTCAAGCCCTGTCTTGACAGCCTCAGCCACGCCAAAACCAAAGATGAATTGCTCGTCTCGATCGAGGACTTTGTCTTCGCCTTTCACGATTTTCTGGAAGAGGATTTCGCGTTTCTACGGATGCTGTTGTTTCGCTTACTCGAAGGTTCAGAGGCGATATCCCATATCGAAGAAGAATTACAGGGGATCGCGGCGAGCTTGTTTGACGAGATCTTCCGCAAATTGCTGCGCCGTAAACTCGTACGAGACATCGATCACCGCGCGTTTATTACAGTCCTCGTCTCTTCACTGACGACTTGGTTTGTGATCGCAGAGGTCAAGCCCGACCTCGTTGAGGAACCCCTGCCTTTTACCTTCAAAGGTCGTGAGCGCTCAGAGGCTTTTTTCTGTGATATGTTTGAGCGTATTCTTGTGGAGTGATAGCCAAAAAGCTTACGTTTGAGGGGTGACACAAACAACGACACATGCTCCATCGATGAATTGAAATTGCACGTTGAGGTCTTCGATGTGGACACCGTAGAGTTTGTCGTCTGGCTTGCCTTTTTTGTAGGCTGGGCGGGGATCTTGTTGGAGGATTTCTTCGAGTAAAGCTCTTGTATGGGGTCGTTGGGCGAGTGTCTGTGCTGCCTCGTCTGAAAAGGTCACGGGACACACCTCCCACGATGCGTTGGCCCATTCATGATGTGCATCTTCGAGGGCGTCGGCATATGGGACATATGGTTTGATGTCTAAGATCGGTGTCTGATCGAGCAGGTCGTGCTGTGAGATACACAGGTACAGAGCCTGTTCATCTTCTTTGACACCATCGAAGCGCACGACGGACATGCCGATGGGGTTCGGACGAAAGGGGGAGCGCGTCGCGAAGACGCCGACGTGGCGATTCCCTCCAAGGCGAGGAGGACGGACTGTCGGCTTCCATTTTCCTTGTGGACAGGCGTGAAAGACAAACAGCAGCCACAGATGACTACACGCCTCGATGCCCTTGATGGCGGACTTCATCGTCTGGTTGTTGGGTAAGACGATCTGTCCTGTGACGTGCTGTGTCACCCCTGGTTGACGGGGGATGCCAAATTTTTCCTTGAAGGGAGAGCGGATGTGCCCGATAGGTTCAAATTCCAAGTGGACCTCACTTTGATGGTGTGAAGACAAAGGGTAAAATGACAGTCAGGGATCTCTTTTGGGGGGTCAATGAGAATAACTTGTTGACCTGGAAACGCACGCAACGACCGACTTGTTGGTTGAGTTGGTTCTGTTCGATCTCTGTGACGGAGGGTTGACCAGAGGGCGCGAAGGTGAGCTTGATCAGGATTTTCCCCTGCAGTGAAGGTGTCTTGACGAGGGCTTTTTCATAACAAGAGCGTACAGCTTTTTTGTGTCGTTTGATGAGCGCTTGGAGCTGTTGCAGTGGATTTTGTGCTGTAGTGGTTGTGGTGCGTGGAGAGTCTGGCTTGCGCGAGATGGGTTTGTTGACACGGCGTCTTCTGTATTTATTGTAATACCACTCATACCAATAGGTCCAGTCTCCTCCTGTGAGAGTGTGGTATTGGTTGAGCAACGTAAAGGTGGTGGAGACGAAGGTTTTCTGTTTGGGAAGCTCCCAGAGGAGTTGGGTGAGCTGTGTGAGCTTTCCAGATTTGTCGAGTCCAACGGTATAATACGCTTGTTCTTTTGGAGGGATAAAGAGATAGACATCACGCACTGAGGGGAAGAATGTCTTGATCTTTTTGAGGCATGTTGAGATACAGGTGATGTTTGTCTGGCCTTGTTTGTGGGGGCAGGTGAGGCGTTTTCCAAGGGGCGTTTTTTTGGAGGCGAGATGGCTGGGGGAGAGCTTGCAGCCTTTCGAGAGGACAGAACCTCTTGTCGCGATGGTGACACCATGTTGTTTGAGGATGAGTGTTAGATTGAGTTTTTTGTCCTGACTTGGATAGAGATAACGGCGTTTGTTGAGTGTGCGTTGTTGGTTCCCTTTGCTCAGTACAAAGTGTGTTTTTTGAACATTCCAATGGAACGCAGTCTTATGTTGAAGGCGAGCACGCCAAAGAGCTTCGAAGGTTTTGACCTTGTGTTGATGTTTGGGAGACATTCGAAGGCATTGAAGTGGAGTTTGCAGCTCCTTCCATAAGGTGTGGAGCAGTTTGGTTGGATTGGTGGCTTTGGACAGGTCATTGAGCTTATATGTGAGCTGCTGGGCTTTGAGCAAGCACAGCGTGTCTCCTGTTGGAGGCCATGAAGAAGGTTGTGGCAGTGGTGGGACTTGAGGGATGTAGAGTGCAGGCTTTGTACCTGTACATGCCTTGGGGCAGAGTGTGAGTTTGTGGATGATACTGTCTTGTGTGAGCCAGCCTGTCATCTGCATCGATGTGAACGCGCTCGTGAATGGTTTGAGTGCGCGAAGATGTCTCTCATGTCTGTGTCCAATCACGCCGGCTTTGGAGAGGAGCTTGTGCAGTTCTTGGAGCTGTGTGTTGATGTGATACAGGCGCTTTGTGGGGCGCACGTTACAGCCACCAAAGACAGGCGTTGGCTTTGTGTTCAGGCCGACAAGAAGGCATGTTGTGTGTTTGCGCGCGACGAAGGTGTGTGTCAGCGTCCAATGTCTTTGGGCGGCGCGTTGTTTGAGCGCGAGTAGCATCGCGAGCGCGCCGCGTCTTTGTGAGTCTTCGAACTCTGCGGCGAGGACGATGTGGGGTTGTTTTTTCTTGGTCGTGGGCAAGACGATGAGTCGTGTTCTGCGGGGGAGTGAGGGGAGCCACGAGAGTTGGTGTCCTTTCAGGGACATCATCTGCGCTGTGTAGTATCCCGGTCCCATGACAAATTGAGCGATCGCACAAGAGGCACCACAGTGAAGCTGGGCCATCCTTAGATCTCTGGCGCTCGTTTTTCCCTGTACAGGAGTGTGTAACCAAGGAAGTGGTGAGACAAACGATTGGAGGAAGGAGAGCACATCAAATTGAAAGGACAGATCCAAGGAAGGGGTTGGGGCCTGGGGTTGGATTGCGAGCTCTTGTTTTGCGTGTTGTGCCCCGGCTTTGTAGGCGTTTCGTCCTGTGTCTGTGAGGCTCTGTACATATTGCAAAGACAGGGCTTTGTTCTTGTAAGTCAAAAAGACAGTGAGATCTTCGCCGTCAGCGACAGGAGAGGACATCAAGAGTTTCGGCAGGGCTGCGATTCTAAGAAAAGTACCAAACAAACGACGCTTCATCTTCTTTGGGACGTGTTGTAGGGCTTCGAGAGCTTGTCTTGTGCCCATGAGTGTGCCGGCTTCAAGGACGTTTTGACCATGAAAGTAGATCCCTGCGACAGAGGCTGTCTTGAGGAACGCCTGCTTGGCCTGTGTCATGCGTGCTTTGGTCTGTTTTGTCTTGAGGAAGTTGATGATATCGTTGAGTTGTGTGGTGGCCCACCTCGTGCTGCCTTGTTTGGGGAACAATTCATGTTGTGTGATGAACAGCTGGACGCCATTTTTACGAGGGATGAGAACGGCGACACGTGCGCCTCGTGAGATGCTTTGATCTCCCTTGAGGATGAGTGTTTTGTATGGGAGCCCTGTGGCCGTTGTCGACCAAGGTTTCATGCTGAAGTTGGACAGGTGGTCTTTGATCGCCTGCACGAGGGCATGTTGTTGTCCTGGTTTTGTCGTGAGCAGCCACATCGAGATATCGGTCTTGAGCAGTGAGGAGGGACGTTTGTAGATGTCCGGTGAGAGCGCTCCATATGTCCAGAGTGTTCTGATCATCTGAGAGGGGTTGTTGATGATGGGGACAAAGTAACTCTTTTTGTTGAGCGCGAGGGCTGCAGAGCAGGGAGCCATGAAACCTTGTGTGGAGGTTCTTCTACGCCAAATCATACGCAACGAGAAGGTGAAGAGACGACAAGGTTTGATGTTGGAGATATTGACGCGATGTGCGTGTTTTTTGGGGTGCGGGAAGCTGTGTTTCCATCTCTTAGGATGAATGGATATCCACGCTGGCGCCTGGTTTGGCAAATACTGTTGTAAGTGAGTATGAGAGGGGGTTGTTGTTGTGGTTTTATGAGCACGTTGCGCAGCCGTCTTTGTGGCTGGGTGGGTCGAAGGTTTTGTCGTCGAGGATGCGAAGAGTGGGGAGGAAAACGATAACAGCAGGGGGAGTATAAGGCTTGTGAGGAGCACATATCGACATGTGAATAGATTTGTTGGCATCGGTTTGGACCTTTGGCTTTGTGGAGGTGCAGTCCCACTCTGAGCTTGGTGTGGGGTCGCTCCTGGATCTCGTTCTCTGTGTGAGGCTCATCGTATGGGGCTTCCCTCCAAATTGCAAGCCCTGGAGGATTGGGAGATGATTGACTTATGTTGGGGGGCACTTTATCCTCTTTGTGAACATTTGTATCTGTTGAATTTGCACGATTTGTGGGGCGATATGGCGAAGAATAACCGAAAAGACAAGCTCTTCAATCCCGACGGGCTCAAGCACTTTCGAAAGCAACATTCATACAAGGAATTGTACTGGGGACTGCTTGTCCTCTGTGTTCTTGTAGGGATAGGTTCTTGGATTATCTGGAAGGGGCGTCACCCTGCGCCAGATCTACTCGATGATGGGACCAAGTGGCTCGCGAAGTCGAAGATCCGCGTCGTCGTCAGGCCTCCTCATCGCATCACCAGCTCGACAAAGGGGATCGCGCAGACGGCGCGTGGACCAAAGCGTAAGCCTGACGTCGTGATGCCCGCTGCGCTCTCTGCGCTTCGCAAACAGACTTTTCTCGGCGAGGGATGGAAGCGCAAGCCCTTTGTGCGCTTCTCGCCCAAAAATCTCTACGAAAAAATCAACGGTCGCGCCGGCTATTTTAAGTCCTTTGGCTTCAAGCAATTGTTTTACACATCGATGCTGAATAGAGCAGATGGAAAGTCCATCGACGTCGAGATCTACGATCAAGGCAAGCCCTCCAATGCCCTCGGGACATACGCTGGCGAGCTCTCCTCGAAGGTTCGTCCGACTGTCGACAAACAAGGACTCTCTCATATCTCTCGAAACGCGCTGTACGTCAGTCGTGGTCCCTATTATTTTCGGATCATCGGTTCGGATGAGACGGCTGCGATGAAGAAGCGCCTGCAAGAGTTGCGGGAGTATATCCAAAAGAATGTCCCTGGAGAGGCGTTGCCGTGGGCGTATGGCCTGTTTATCACGATGGGGATCAAGGCCTCTGTGATCTCCTACTATCGCGAAAATGCCTTCTCTTTTGGTTTCGCCAAGGATGTCTATGGGGCGCGTATCGCGAAGGACACGACGTTGTTTATCTGCGCCAAAGAGGACGCCAAAGAGGCACAACAGATGGCCAAACAATTTGCCTTGGGTTGGCTCTCCTACGGCACCAAAAAAGCGGGGAAGGCAGGCGTGACTTGGGTGGAGGATCGATACATTCATACCCATTCGACGGCGCTCGCTGTAGAGCGCTGGGTGATCGGTGTGCAAGGTGCGACGGCCCTGGCCCCTGCGGAGAAGGCGCTGATACAACTCAAGAAGGTCGTGAAGGCCATGCCCAAGGCGCTCCGTCTGCGCGCTGTCCCGGCGGAGAAACGACAACCACCACCACGTAAGAGACCTGTGGTGAGACCCACAACGCAAAAGCAACCCACAAGTAAACGCACAACACAACCCAAATACGAAGGTGGCGCTGATGAAAAATAAGAACACGAGCAACGACACCAAAGAAGACAAACAGACCCCCAACAAGGAAGAGGCGAAGTCATCGCCCTCCAACAAGCAAAAAGACACCTCCAAAGACAAACAAAAAGCCTCGAAGGCCGAAAAAGACGATGAGAAAGACACCGAAGCTGTCTCCGAGACGCTACCACAAGAGGTGGTGGATGCACGTCGTCGTCAATTTTTGAAGCAGGCGGCCGTTGTGACAGGGATTACGACAGTCTTTGGCTACGCATCATTTGCGCCTCCACGGTGGCCGATGTCCCTCAAAGATCCCGATGGGGAGCGAGGTAAACCCAAAATCGCGCTGAAGAAGCTTCCCGAAAATGGCTTTGCGTCGGAAAACAAAGGCAATGTCATGGGGATCGCACATGGCAAAGACCTCGAAGCGATGGTTCGTGGTGCGATCGACGCGATTGGGGGGATTCGTCGCTTTATCAAGAAGGGCGACATCGTCGTGATCAAGCCCAACGTCGCTTTTGAACGCCCTCCGGCGCTTGGCGCGACGACCAACCCCGAACTGCTCAAGATCCTGATCCGCGTCGTCAAAGAAGGTGGCGCGGCCGAAGTCCGCGTCGCGGATAACCCTATCGAAGCGCCCGAACAATGTTTCGCGAGGAGTGGGATTGACCGTGCGGTCGATGTCGCCAAAGGTCGGATCTACATTCCCTCTCACGATGACTTTCGGATCCTCAATGTGCCGGGTGCCAAGTTGATCGAAAAGTGGCCCTTCTTTTGGAAGCCATTTATCGGCGCGACAAAGGTCATCGGGGTCGCACCTGTCAAAGACCACAACTTGTGTGGCGCCTCGATGACGACGAAGAACTGGTACGGTCTGCTCGGTGGACGTCGCAATCAATTTCACCAGGATATCCACACGATCATCGCTGACCTCGCGTTGATGATGAAGCCGACCTTTGTGTTGCTCGATGGCAGCCGCGTGCTCTTTCAGAGTGGACCGACTGGTGGGAGTTTGGATGACGTACGTGATGGCAACACCATCGTGGCCTCGACGGACTCGTTGGCGGCTGACAGCTTTGGTTGGGATGAGCTGCTGCGTCGCAAGAGTCAACAGCGTCCAGGATACCTCGACAAGGGCGCGGCGATGAAGCTCGGTAACCCCAACTGGAAACAAGTCCCCCACAAAAGGATTCAACTCGGATGAGCAAAAAGAGACCCAAAGTCAAAGAAAGTGTTCTCGTCCGCTGGGGTCGTATCACGAACTGGCGGCGTTTGAGTCAGGCGTTTTTCTTCTTTCTCTTCACCTTTTTGTTGTGGGTGACGTGGTTTAGTCGTCTCAAGGGCTATCCTGCCTCTCTCTTCCTTGAACTCGATCCACTCGTGACCTTTGCGACCGCGCTCTCGACACACACAGTCTATCGCTGGTTATGGCGGAGTATGTGGATCTTGATCCCGACGTTGATGCTCGGACGTTTGTTCTGCGGCTGGATTTGCCCGTACGGGACGCTGCATAACTTCATCGGGTGGGTCTTTAACGTCCGTAAAAACAAAGAGAACATCGACGTCAACCGTTACAGGCCGATCTTTCAATTTAAGTACTACGTGTTGATGATCTTCCTTGTGCTCGCGGCGTTTGGCTCGTTGCAGATTGGTCTCCTCGACCCGATTTGTTTGCTCGCGCGTTCGTACGCCGTGGCGTTGTTCCCTGCCTGGGATTTTGCGTTGCCGTCGAGCTTTTCGATGCTGTCTTCTGCACCTGGCGCGACGGACCAGCGGCTCTTCGATGGGGCGTGGTTTGTGGGCATTATGTTGATGGGACTTGTGGGGATGAACCTCGTCATTCCGCGCTTTTTCTGTCGCGTTCTGTGTCCTCTTGGTGCTTTCCTTGGTGTGCTCTCTCAATTTTCACTGTGGCGTATCGAGCGCGATCTTACGAAGTGTACGGATTGTGATTTGTGCCTTCGTCACTGTGAGGGGGCGTCTTCGCCACAGTCAGCGCTGCGCAAGTCCGAGTGTTTTGTGTGTTTTAACTGTATCGATGATTGTCCAGAGGATGCGCTGTCATATAAGTTCGTCCCTGTGCCATTGAAAGACCAGATTGTCGGAAAGATCAAAGACAAGACCGCGACATTATTTGGTCGTAAGGTGATCTCGAAGGACGCGGAGACGGAGATCAAGGCACCTGAGGTACCAAGGCGTCGGTGGATTTTGGCGGGGATCGCGGGGGCGTTGGCGTTTCCATTTATCCGCTTCTCGAAGGCTGTGAACAAGCGAGGCTTCAACGAGAAGGCGATACGTCCACCAGGGAGTGTCGAAGAGACAGAGTTTATGGAGCGCTGTATCAAGTGCGCCCAGTGTATGAATGTCTGCCCGACCAACGTCTTGCAGCCTGCGACACTGAAGCAATCGGGTCTGGAAGGGCTTTGGACGCCTGTGATGGACTTCAGTGTGGGATTTTGTCAGCTCAACTGTACGTTGTGTAGTGAGGTGTGTCCGACAGGTGCGATTCAAAAGACACCATTGGCCAAAAAGCTCGGTCGTGGCGATTACGAAGAGCAAGGACCGATCCGCTTAGGGACGGCGTTCTTTAACAAGGGTCGTTGTTTGCCGTGGGCGATGGAGACGCCTTGTGTGGTCTGTGAAGAGGTCTGTCCTGTCAGTCCCAAGGCGATCGGGACCTATACAGAAGAGATCATCCGCTGGGATGGTAAGAAGGTCACACTGAACAAACCGTATATGCGGCCTGAGCTGTGTATTGGTTGTGGTATCTGTGAGCATGAATGTCCTGTTGTGGACGATGCGGCTGTCTACGTGACGGCTGTTGGGGAGACGCGCTCAAAGGATCGTTCGTTGCTGTTGAAGAGTCCCATCCCCGGCTCCCAGAAGAAGAAGTCTTGATGTTTGTGTGTCGCCCCTTGCGCTGATGGACAAAACATCCCAAAATGATCGCATACATAAACAACTGTGAACGGCCTTAAGCCCATTAAGGAGCGAATATGAGCGAGAAAGACAACGGAATTTCGAGACGCGACCTGCTTATCACTGGTTCGACGATTGTCGCAGGTTCGGCGATGGGTGTATCCCTTGCGGTGGACGACGCAGAGGCAGCCAAAGGCAAGAAGATCCCACAAGTCCCCAGACGCATCCTCGGCAAGACCAAGCAATCGATCCCCATTTTGTTGTTTGGCGCGGGATTCCGGCTCAACGGGACCTTTGATCCCAAGCTCGCAGAGGCTTTCCGCTACGGCGTCAACTACATCGACGCAGCAGACTGTTACGGTGGTGGGACGTGTGAGGCTGCGGTGGGAAGTTTCCACAAACGCCTCAACAACCGCAAGAAGCTCTGGATCACGAGCAAGAGCGACCAGCACGATCCGAAGGGATTTAGCTCGACTGTGGACGCCAGCTTGAAGGCGTTACAGACCAATTACATCGATTTGTATTATCTACACGCGCTGAAGGACAAAAAGTATCTCTCCAAGGAGTTGGAGAAGACCGTCGCGCAGCTCAAAAAAGACGGAAAGATTCGTTTCTTTGGGTTCTCCTGCCACAACGGGAACGTCGTCGAGCTGATGGAAGCCGCAGCCAAGTTGCCGTGGATTGATTCGATTATGTTCCGCTACAACTTCCGCCAATACGGGGACAAGAAGCTCAACGCCGCGATCGACAAGTGCCACAAGGCGGGCATCGGTTTGATCGCGATGAAGACGCAAGGTTCCGCGTCGTCCTTTGAGCCCAAGTGGAAGCAATTCCAGAAGAAGGGCAAGTGGAACAAACACCAAGCTGTATTAAAGGCGGTTTGGGCGGACCCACGGATTACAGCGGCGGTCTCTCATATGGACACCTTCCAAAAGTTGCGGGAGAACATCGCGGCGGCGATCGACCCACAAAAGCTGACGAAGGCAGAGGTCAAGGAGTTGACGAAGTACGCTGCTGCGACGCGCTCTATCGCGTGTGATGGTTGCGAGCATATCTGCAACGCCGCGATGAAGGAGAACGTCCAGATTGGGACGACGATGCGTTATCTGATGTATCACGATGTGTATGGACAAACTGAAGAGGCCAAGGAGTTGTTTGGTGCGTTGCCTCCAGAAGCTCGCGACCTTGAGAAGCTCGACTTTTCAGCGGCAACAGCGGCCTGTCCCCACAACATCGATCTTAACACCCACCTCAAACGTGCTGCCAAAATCCTCGTATAATCCTCTCCTTCCTGTGTTCGATATTCTCAAAGCAAGTCATCGCTCTATTTCTGGCATCCTATCCACTGTGCAAGCTACGAAGGCACAGTCGATATGTGGATGTTCGGTGCAAATGGTTCTAGAAGAAAAAGAAGTTGAGTTTGAGAAAGGCGAGTGGGGTCCAGATCTGTGCTGATGTGTCGAGATGGTTGGGTTGACTGTACATGGGGAGGTGCAGGGCAAGCTCCAACGTCATGTGGGTGCGGTGAAAGAAAAAGAAAGCCAGACCAGCGTGGAGGCTGAAAGAAAAGAAGTGATCGACTGTTGCGGAGATATCTGAGGGGAGGGTTTTATTGCCTAGAATGACGTCGTAGTCTCTTGTCATGTGCGCAATGTTGAAGCCTGCCCCTGCGTAAGGAACGACGCGTCCTTTGCGAAAGAGATAGAAGGCGCGAACAGAGGCCCAGTTTTGAAATTCAAAGCGTTCTCCCAAGGAGAGCGATGCTTCGAAATCGATGCGGATCATGGCTTCGATCTCCATATACACACGTAGAGAGCCGCCATAGACTGGTCCTGCCTGGTATCCGCTCTGGTTTGGTCGTGAGTCAAGTCCAATGCCCACCCCACTGAGTATGCCGATGCCAAAGCCCCAGTATACGGTTCTGGTGCGACGCCTTTTGGTCATCCTGAGGAGTTTTTTGACCAGGATCTTTGACGCTTCTGGCGTATCGTTGATATGGATCAGTCTGATCCTCGCGACGCCGTGGCTTTTTTGGGTTTGCCCGTCCCACTCTTCCAATACAAGACGGAGATGTTTATTGACTCGTAAAAGACGTATTTCAAAAAGAAAGTCAGGTTTTTTTGTGCGGAATGTCTGAAGGATCTCTTGAGGAGATGTCGCGAAGAGTTTGTTGGAGGGTAAGAGTGTGTATTTGCGTTGGAGTGCTTCTTCGACGAGACGTTTGAGTGTGGGGGCAGATTCCTGGTATCCTTCGGGGAGCAAACCGATGTATACAACGGCGGTCTTGGCCCACAGGACCGCCGGAGAGATAAGCATCATTTGGATTGTGAACATAGTAAAGAAGAGTTGTTTCATGCTTTTTCCAGAAAATATGTTCAAGAGATCACCACATAAGGACTGTCTTGACCATGAGTCAAGAGACCCACGATTTGTTGCCTGTGACATTTCCTTTGCTTTCTTTGGTGAGGTGTTCGAGGAAGGGGACACAGTATTGGGCTTCGAAGAAGAACTGTTCTTATTGTAAGAGGAAAGAAGAGGGGGGGATCAGGCATCGACCATGTTCATGCTACCGATAAAGGGGATCTTGCCGAGTTTGACGCCATTGCTGCGGAGAATCGCGTAGGCCGATGTGATATGAAAGTAGAGGTTGGGTGTTCCAAATTCGATCATATAGTCAAGTCCTGCGACTTTTTTTCCCTTCATGAAGGGGAGCTCGATCCACCTTGTCTCAGCATCTTCGAATTGTGCCTCTTCGAGAGTGTCGAGGTAGTCGATGACCGATTGGATACGCGTGAGCAGCTCATCCCAGGTCGTCTCTGTATCAGGGTGGGAGGGGGCTTCTACACCTGCGAGGCGTGCTGCTGTGAGCTTTGCCGTATCACATGTCGTTTGGATTTGGCGTAGCAAGTTAAATTGATCAGGGGCGAGCCGGATCTGCAAGAAATTATCGCGCTCAAAAGATTTACTCTCTGCGACCTCTGCGGCCTCGTTGAGGAAGTTTTTCAGGTTGTTGAGCATCTTCTTGGGTTGTGTCACAGCTTGCTGATAGATCATCGACATTTCACGTCTCCTTTGTCGGGTATAGCGGGAACAAAAAGAACCATCAATTTGAATGGATGCTGCCAATCTGTGTATCCTCATGGATATTGGCAACCCCCTATCATGTGTGCTGGTGTTTCTGCGACTTTGGGGATGTGATGAGGTCGATGATGTGGGGGCGTTGATAGGAAAGATACGTTATAGGAAGGTCCGAGAGGTTATTGGAGGGCTGAGATGACGTCGTGGCGTGTGACGATGTGCATCTTGTCGTTGCTGAGTTTGACGAGGACAGCAGGCGTATCTTTATCGATGATGCGCGCGAGCTCTTTGATCTCTGTGCTTGCAGCGACGAGCGGAAGGGGCGCTTGCATCACCTCTTCGATGGTTTTGTTGATCAGGTCGTTGTCTTCACACATCAGCTTGAACAGGTGTGACTCATCGATTGTTCCGACATTCTCGCCTTCGTCGAGGACGGGGATTTGCGAGATGGAGAATTGTTTCATTTTGGCGACCGCGTGAGAGACCAGCTCGCGACGACCGAGTGTGACGAGGGGCTTGCTCTCGTGTCCTGCGGCGAGGTCACCGGCTGTTTTGTGTTCATCAGTGAGGAAGCCACGTTCACGCATCCAGTCGTCGTTGAAGATTTTTCCGACGTAGCGGCTGCCGTGGTCGTGGAACAAGACGACCACGATGTCATCGGGGCCGAAGTGTTCTTTGAGTTGAACGAGACCTTGCATCGCGGAGCCTGCGCTGTTACCGACGAAGATACCTTCTTCACGGGCGAGGCGGCGGGTCATGATGGCGGCTTCTTTGTCTGTGACTTTTTCAAACATGTCGATGACTTCGAAGTCGACGTTCTTGGGAAGGATGTCTTCGCCGATCCCTTCGGTGATGTAGGGATAGATTTCATTTTCATCGAAGATCCCTGTCTCGTGGTATTTTTTGAAGACAGAGCCGTAGGTGTCGATCCCCCAGATTTTGATGTCGGGGTTTTTCTCTTTGAGGTAACGTCCAACACCGGAGATGGTCCCACCTGTACCGACACCGACGACGAAGTGTGTGATCTTGCCTTCGGTCTGCTCCCAGATCTCGGGACCTGTAGTGAGGTAGTGCGCTTTGCGGTTGGAGAGGTTGTTGTACTGGTCGATGTAGATGGAGTTGGGGGTCTCTTCAGCGAGGCGTTTGGAGACGGAGTAGTAGGAGCGTGGATCTTCGGGCTCGACGTTGGTCGGGCAGACGACACATTCGGCGCCCATGGCGCGGAGGATGTCGACTTTCTCTTTACTTTGTTTGTCAGCGAGGACACAGATCAACTTGTATCCTTTGATGATACATGCAAGGGCGAGTCCCATCCCTGTGTTTCCACTGGTCCCTTCGACGACTGTTCCGCCTGGTTTGAGGCGTCCATCAGCTTCAGCGTCTTCGATCATTTGTAGCGCCATGCGATCTTTGACCGAGTTACCTGGGTTGGTGGTCTCCACTTTGGCGAGGACTGTCGCGCTGACACCTTCGGCCAATTTGTTGATCCTGACGAGGGGGGTGTTTCCAATGGTTTCGAGAATGTTTTCGTAGTACTTCATGGTATGCCTTTACACATTTCAGTGGGTTTGTCGATGTGACGCACCCTGGAACAAGTGAAACTGTATGTCAATGGGATCATGTGAAAGATCCCGATCCTTTCATCTATAATGATGCGCTTGTGGACGCAAAGACTCCTCTTAAAACAGACTTGTAAGGTAAGTCTCTGCCCGAAAGAGGCAAGGACCAATCGAAGGAGTCGGCGTATACATTAGAGTGTTTTGTGTCCTGGGGCAAGGTGTATAGTGGATTGTTTGGGAGACGATATGTAATTCATCCCTGGAATCCGTATGTTTGAATCTTTTTCTGCTATTCGCGTTTGTAAATCCCTACAGTGTGGACTTGATGGCGGGCGACGGTTTGCCACATAAACGCGGAGAGGACGTTCGTGAGGCTGAGTGGTTGTACACCTACGGTGAAGTAAAAATTCCACTTACCCGCGATTTTGCGATACTTTTGGAAGCGAGCAGGGATGTCAATATGTCGTAGACATGGTGGTGTGTGGGTGGGAAGCTCCAAAAAGGACGCTGGTGAAGAGGGACGAGGGAGTGTCCAACGCAGGTGAGGTTTGCCTTTGTACCACGTCAACACGACATGCCCTTTGTACGTCCGAAATCCCATGGTTTTTCTTTGGGCGATCGGATAGCGTTTGTTGTAACCGTGGATCAACGCAGGGAGTCGCCTCGCCCAACAACGTCGAAGGCGCTCTGCGACATCTTCGTAAAAGGGATCATGGGCTGTATGTAAGGCCTTCAATCGCGCCTTAAACTCTCTGTGATAGTGTGGATAGAGCGCTGCCATCGAACGATACCCCTTTGCGTCAGCCTTCCCTCCGGGACGCTCCAAAGGATCAAGTGCCGTCGCACGAGGTGATAGATCGACCTTTCCTAGTGGGGTTGGAGCTACCCTGTTCGGAGCCGTTTTGGTTGCCTTTGGGGACGTTTTCTCCCACCCCAACTTTTGATGTTTGGGAGGAGCTTGTCTCCTGGCTGGTGTGCCCCTTCGTCTCATTTTCGTTCGGTGTTTTCGTCTGGTGCGTCTTCTCTTTCGCCTAGTGCGTCTTCTCTTTCGTCTGGTGCGTCTTCTTTTTCGTCTGGTACGTCTTCTCTTTCGCCGGCGTGTCTTCTTTTTTCGGCGTCTCGTGGGGTGTGTTTGTTTTTTGGGCGTTTGGGTACTTCGTCTTTTGGGTGGGGGTTGGGGACGTGTTGGTTTTTGAAGGAGTGTGAGTCGGATGAGTTTGGGGCGTCGAGGTGGGGATGGAGGCGTGATAGAGGTCCATCCAAGTGCCCAGATGAGTGATATGTGCATGACAAACGAGCCCACAAAGAACATGAGCATGGAGTGTTTACGAAGGTGATATGTGGGAGGCTTGAACATGCGCTACTTTGTGTGTGGGTGAGAGGGAGTCTTGTGCGTTTTTTGGGCACACTTGCAAAGGTTAAACCAACTTGTCTCAATTGTGTAGTGCTGTCTTTTCGGTGAGTTACTTTTTATATGTGGGATGAGGTGGTGGAGTCCGTTGAAGGTAAGTGACAGGTGTGATGTTGTGTCACACTTTTGTTGTGCTTGTGTCGAATCGAGATCTCAGCTACTGTGGAGGTGTATCCAAAAGGAAAACACGCCTAGAGCACTAAAATGACGAGGAGGTTATTCATGCGCAAATTCTCTCAGATCATGAAGCTGTGTACGTGGGGATGTATGTTCACAGCGTTGGTATGTTTTGCATCGGCAAACACAGCGTCGGCAGCATCTACAAAGAAGTCAAAGAGAGCCAAGAAGAAAGGGACATTAACGCCGTGTCCTGAGTGGAATCGTTCATTGTGCAAAGATTGGTACGCCTGTCAGCGCAAGGATGGTGCGAGCTGTGCGCGTTTGGGTCGTTCATATGAGCGTGGATTTGGTGTGAAGCCTGATCTGTACAAGGCTCGTCGCTTTTATCGTCGTGCCTGTCGTTACAATTCGGGCCAGGGGTGCACGGACTTGAGCGTCATGTACTACTATGGCCGTGGTGTTGCAAAGGATTATGCTTTGGCACATAGCCTCGCAAAGAAGGCCTGTAAGCTCGGCTATGGTCGTGGTTGCAATAGCCTTGGTGCCCTCTATTACTACGGCTGGGGGGTGCCCAAGAGCATCGAGAAAGCCAACGAGATGGCACACGTGGCTTGCAAACTGGGTTATGGAAAGGGGTGCCGTAACATTGGCTGGCTTCACGAGAAAGGTCTCGGTGTTGCACAAGACACTGGCAAGATGAAGACTTACTACGAGCGCGCCTGTAAGTTGAAATACGGTCGCGCCTGTGCAGATCTTGGCCGCGTTTACGAGACAGGTGTCGCTGGACTCCAAAAAGATCCCAAGTTATCCAAATCATTTTACAAGAAAGCCCAGGCGCTCTCTGAAAAAGCCTGCCAGCGCGGTTCAATGTACGGTTGTTACACGATGGGATACATCTACTTGCGTGGACGTGGGGTGAAGCCCGATGCACACAAAGCCAACGCATTTTTCCGCAAATCCTGTGGGCTTGAGCATGGTTTGAGCTGTTACTATCTCGGAGAAAGCTATGTCTTGGGGCGTGGAGAGATTCGCGATTATATCCAGGCGCGCCGCTATCACCGTAAAGCTTGCAAGTTGAAGAGCCCACGAAGCTGTGTGCGTTTGGGGCAACTGTTGGAGGCTGGAAAAGGTGGACGTCAGAACGCAAACGCCGCACAGATCGCCTACCAACGGGCTTGTAGCTTGAAGCACGCGGCGGGATGCTCCGGTTTGGCGCGTCTGTTTGCGACTGGAAATGGCGTGAAACAGGACGTCTCCGATGCGCGTTACTTCTACCAACTCGCATGTTCACTTAAGCAAGCCAGTGCTTGTCGTGAGTACGGTCTGCTCATCGAAGCCGGAAAGGGTGGCGCAAAAGACTGTAAACTCGCGGACTCCTACTACCAAAAGGCTTGTAAGGCCGGACATAAGGCATCTTGTTTGTGGAAGTGTCGTTGATATACGACTAAAGTTTGGGGATACGAAGTGTGCAGATTTGTTTGCACGCGAGCTGTTTGAAGAGAGGATGGGTTGAGGGGATCGTCTTGGAACTGTACTCCAGGTATTCAAGTCTTCGCCAATTGGGACCACCAAACAACATGTCGCGTTTTTGCTCGTAGAAAGTCTGCGGTTTGTTCTTAAAGACCCTATGCAAGATTGGGAGTATTGATTGCTTCGCTTGCTTGACGACTTTTTGACAGAGCGCGGGGACAAAAGCGGCCTTTTGGACACGCTTCATAGACGATAGGATGAGTTGGCTCTTGGCTTGTTTGAGTGGGATGAGCCACTGATTCTTGCTGTTGTGTTTCCAAAGCGGCCATGTGTCGATTTGAATACTTTTTTTCGGGGAGAACGCTTGGATTGTGCGACCTGCAAAGATCAGCAGTGGAGTTTTGTTCTTTTGGTAAGTCTTGAGCTGTTTGGGATCTTTGACACGTATACCGAGCGCGTAATCCCTTTTCTTGTGGGGGGCGCGTCGTTCGACACCGCGAAGGGTAAACCACATCAATTGACGATTTTTACCTCTCCCTCTCACATCGTGAAGATCTGTGATGTGACCGACAAAGACTGCATCTGCACGTAGACACAGCCACTCTACACTTTCGATTGTATTGGCGTACGCGACTCCGTGAAAGAGCAACACGCTGCAACATATGAACGCGAATCCAATGGTTCTCATGATATCCTCCTGTGTGTTGGTGACTGACCAGGCTCAAAGCGAAAACGTTCTATCGATGGGGATGATGGCTTCCAATGAGAGAACATTCTTCACGGCGATCTGTCAAGCCCGCACAACTCTTTCTTGCCTGCTCTCCTTCTCTGTATCGGCGTTCGCGGAGCGAAGACTTGATACATTGCAGCGATGCAAGCGAAGCGCGGCTGCATATGCGGGGTTTGGGGAGTGCTTGTTCCCCAAGCGGGTGTGGGTGGCAAACCCACAATCTCAAGCAAGCCCGTGATAGACATGCTTGGTGAGTGGTGGCATACTCGCAGCAGAGTTGTTGACCTGAGTTCGTCTTATCGTTGAGGATGGAATGGATGTCATTGTTGCGAGCTGTATGTCTGTTGGTGTGTTGTTCTCTCTTTCCTACCTATATCTGGGCGGCGTCAACCCCCAAGGCGGCGAAGCTGCCGAGGATAAAGGGGAAACCTTCCAAGCGCAAGCGCAAAAAGAAGAAGCCCAATCGCCTCGAATTTACGATCCTTCCAGTCTTAAATTATTCGACAGATAGAGGGCTTGGTTTTGGTGTCTACAGCATCATTGCGAAGTTCAAAGAGGGTGTCTATCCATATCTGTGGCGTGCGTATTTTCGGCTCTCTTCGACGGTTAAATTGACGGAGAATGGGGAGGCGTTGTTTCCCTTTCACGAGGACTTTGTGCGTCTGGATCTGCCTGGATTGGATGGTGGGAGGGTGCGACTTAATCTTCGGGCGGGCTTCTTCCGGTTCTCAACAACCGGCTATTATGGGATTGGGAACGCATCACAGCGCTTGATTGGCAATGGTATTTCCCCTGAGCTCGTGAAGCCGAGCAGCTACTACCAGATCGATCGTATCTACCCCGAAGTGATGCTATTATCTCGTCGGGAATTGTGGCGCAAAGGGCGTAAGCGACTCAGCTCCTTCTTTGGGGCCAATGTGGTTTACAACGTGACGAACGTCGCAAAGGGTAGCCGCCTCGACGAAGACATAAAGGCTGCGGAGCGTGGGGCCTCGGCACATGACCTGTTTTTGCGCGATATGTTGAGAGGGTTACGGCCCCACGCGCGCTTCGAAGCCCACCTTGGACTTGTGTACGACAGCCGTGACAGTGAATTCGCCCCGTCAAAAGGGATGTTCCATGAGGTGTCCGTGCGAGGTGGGACCGCCTTCTCTTCGGAGTTGAGCTACAGTGGGTTGAACGCCAAGGCGCGTTTCTTCTTTTCGATCTGGAAAGATTATCTGGTCTTCGCGGTCCGTCTGATCGGTGATGTGTTATTTGGCAACACCCCTTACTACGAGTTGTATCGGTACGGTGGTCTGTTCCCTGACGAGGGTCCTGGCGGTGGGTACAATATTCGAGGGACGTCACCACAGCGGTTTTATGGGCGCGGTAAGTTGATCGGGAACGCTGAATTGCGCTCCAAGATCTTCGCCTTTGACACGCCTGTTGGGTACATCGCTTTGGGGCTCGTGTTGTTTGCCGATGCTGGTCGGGTCTGGGGTGCTCTCTCGTATCAGGACAAAGAGGTCGGGCGTATCGTGGATGGCGAGGGGGCTGGTCTCCAGTATGGCTTTGGTGTGGGAGGACGTTTGCAGCTCGGAGCGACTGTGGTGATGAGGGCTGACGTCGCGTATTCACCGTCAGAGAATGGCAACATTGGGTTCTTTTTCTTGCTCGGGCACGTTTTCTAGGAGGGGAGTCCTTCAATCGCACGCAAGACGGACTCGGATGTCGCTGGGATACTCAACTCGACGCTTTCTCCTGGACGGAACGCGCTGATCGCATGACGAAGCGCTGTCACAACGGAGATCGCGAGCATAAAGGGCGGCTCTCCGACCGCTTTACTTCCGTGAATGACGTCCTCTTGTGCCGCACGTGACAGCAGCGAGACGTTGAACGCCAGTGGTGCTTCACCGAGCGCCGGGATCTTGTATGTGTCCGGTGAATGTGTCCGCAAGTGACCTTCCTTACTCCACACCAGCTCCTCACACGTCAGCCAACCAAGCCCTTGAATATACGCCCCTTCAATTTGTCCCTTGTCGATACTTGGGACGAGTGAATGGCCCACATCGTGAAGGATATCCGTGCGTGTGACTCTGTATTCTCCAGTCAACTTGTTGACCTCCACCTCTGTGACAGCGGCGCCATACGCAAAGTAATGGAAGGGTTTACCAGCGCCCTTTGTGTGGTCGTACTCGATGTCTGGTGTACGGTAGTAACCCACAGCAGAGAGGGACACCTGCCACTCATACGCCTGGAGCGCAAGTTCGGGGAAGGCGAGTTTTTTGTGTTCTGCTGTGGGCAAGTACACAAAACCATTCTCGAAGACAATGGACGCCGCTTGTGCTTCGCAGTTGAGCATCTTCGCCGCGACACCACGTAGACGTTCACGCAAGATCTCACAGGCTTTTTGTACGGCGGCGCCGTTGAGATCCGAACCACTCGATGCGGCTGTCGCGGAGGTGTTGGGGACCTTCTCTGTGTTGGTATCCATCTGTCTGATCTGTGAGAGGGGGACTCCCAATTCATGGGCACAGACTGCGAGCATCTTCGTGTGAAGACCCTGTCCCATCTCCGTGCCGCCGTGGTTGAGTTGTACACTCCCGTCAGCGTAAATATTGACGAAGGCACCGGCCTGATTGAGGATACTGTTGGTAAATGAGATCCCGAACTTCACTGGCTGGTAGCCAATGCCTCTCTTGACCCACTTGGAAGATGCGTTGAATGTCTCAATGTCTTCGCGTCTTTGTCGGTACATGGAGGACGCGATGAGTTCATCAAAGATGCGTTGTGAACGGTCTTTTGGGACTGGCTGTGTGTACGGTGTCCGATCGCGTGGTGCCTCGCCGTAGAAGTTGCGTTGGCGAAGATCGGCAGGATCGAGCTGCAATTGTTCGGCGGCCTTGTTGAAGATCTCCTCCATCACGAGCATCCCTTGTGGGCCACCAAAGCCTCGGAATGCAGTGTTGGAGACTGTGTTGGTGCGCGCGACACGACCTTCAAAGTGGAGGGCGGGGATGTAGTAAGCGTTGTCGAGGTGGAACATCGCACGATCGAGCACTGGACCAGAGAGGTCGGCGCTCCAACCACCATCTGAGTAAATACTGACATTCGCGGCGAGGATGTTCCCTTGTGTGTCAAAGCCAGCTTTGTATTGGGCAAAGAAGGGGTGTCTTTTTCCTGTTTGGACCATGTCCTGATCGCGGTTGAGCCAGACTTTGACGGGGCGATTGAGTTTTATTGCGCCAAGCGCCGCGAGCGCAGCGAAGATATTTCCCTGTGTCTCTTTGCCACCAAAACCACCACCGAGTCGACGAACTTCGACGGTGACGTTGTGTCTTGGGATGCCGAGGACTTCGGCTGTTTTTGCCTGAACCTCGGATGGGTGTTGTGTGGATGAGTACAACAAGATGTGTCCCCATTCTTTGGGGATGGCGAGGGAGACGTGTGTTTCGAGGTAAAAATGGTCCTGTCCACCCATCTCGATCTCACCTTCAATCAGGACGGGGGCTGCGGCGAGTTGTGTGTCTGGTTCACCGCGATGCATGACGTGAGGTGTCGTCAGATACGATTGTGTCTCGATGGCTTTGCGGATGTCGAGGACTGCTGGGAGGGCTTCGTATTGTGGGTTGAGCGCTTTGGCACCTTCACGACAGGCTTTGTAGGAGTCTGCGACGATGAACGCGATATGTTGACCGACGGCGAAGACGTCTCCATCAGCGAGAAGGGGTTCATCATGTGAGAAGGGGGAGATGTCGTTGATACCTGGGATGTCTTTGGCCGTGAGGACGAGTTGGACGCCTGCGATCGCACGGGCCGCTTCGACATCCATACTGAGCAGACGACCACGTGCGACGGTAGAGGGGACAGCCATACCGTATAATAACCCCTGGGGTTCGGGGATGTCGTCGACATAGATCGCCTTCCCTGAGACGTGTTGGTAGCCGCTCTCATGGATGGATGAACGATGCAGAGGGCTCGTGTGTGTCGAGGAAGTTGCCTCTGTGGTTTGCTGGCTCATGTCTTGGTTGTGTGGGGGGTGAGTGACTTTTTTCACGGTGTTGTCTCCAGATTCACTGTGGCAGTGGGGCGGTAAGGCAGGCGTGGTTGGGGCTCGTTTTGTGTCTCAAGGAAGAAGCCCATGATCAGGTTTTGCGCGACTTTGTTTCGATACCATGCGGAGCCACGGTGGTCATCGATAGGTGTAAAGTCTTGCGCGAGTGTGGGGAGCGCAGCTTCAAGTGTCTCTTCACTCCAAGTCTTTCCAACGAGCGCTTGTTCGAGCTGTGTCGCTCTTGAGGGCGTCGCGGCCATACCTCCGAAGCCGAAGCGTGCTTCGACGACCTCTCCATCTTTTGAGATGTGAACGTAGAGACCGGCTGAGACTGTGCTGATGTCCAATTCTTGTCGTTTGGATACTTTGTAGGAGCAGCTGCGGATGTCTTGCTCTGTTTGCAGCGATGGGATCTCGACGGCCGCGAGGATTTCACCTTGTTGGAGGGCTGTCTGTCTGTATCCCACAAAGAATTCGCTGAGGGGGATGATGCGTTCACCTTGTTTGGAGAGCAGGACGGCGCGTGCGTTGAGACTGAGAAGGACAGGCGCGAGGTCGCCAATGGGTGAGGCTGTGCAGATGTTGCCACCGAGTGTTCCACGGTTCTTGATCTGTCTGGCACCAAAGAAGCGGACCATTCGTTCAATGGTCGGGAAAGGTTGCGCCAGGGCAGCTTCGAGGCGGCTGAGCGTCGTCGTGGCGCCGACACGCCAGTAGTCGTCTTTTTCTTCGATCTCTGAGAGACCAAGGCCTTCGAGTGAGATGAGCAGCTGTGGCTCTTTGAATTGCTTTGTGATCTCGAGAGAGAGGTCTGTACCACCGACGATAAAGCGAGCATCTGGGTATGTCTCAAGCAGCTCCCACAGTGTGTCGAGTGAGGTGGGGTTGAAATACTTTTGTTCGCCGTGTTGGTAAGACAGCGACATGGGCTCTGGTGTGGCGTCTTGTAGGAGTGATGAGAAGCTGTCTTGTGGTTGTGTCCCTGCGATGGCTTTGGTCGCGTCGAGGATGGGACGGTAGCCTGTGCAGCGGCAGAGGTTACCGCAGAGCTGATCGTCGAGCTTCCAATCTTCGTCGAGGTCGGGGCGATAGCACGCTTCAAACATCGACATGATAAAGCCAGGGGTGCAATAACCACATTGTGAACCAAGTTCTTGGACAAGACTCTCCTGGACGATGTGCGGTGTACCGTTGGTTTCGAGTGCTTCGACGGTGAGGACGTAGGAGCCTTGCAACATCGGGAGCAACAGCAGGCATGAGTTGATCGCCCGAAAGCGTGGTTTGTCCGATGTCTTTTTGTCGATGACGATCACGGTACAGGCACCACAGTCACCTTCGGCGCAGCCTTCTTTGGTGCCCGTGAGGCGTTTGTTTTGGCGCAGGTATTGGAGCAGTGTGGTGGTGGGAGGGACGGAGGACTCTTCGATCCATTGCCCATTCAACCAAAAACGCAGTGTATCCATAGAATGTGGCCTTCCTATCTATCTTTATGAGGTGTGGACGCTTCATCAAAGAGCTACTTTACCACAAACGTCCTTCTGTACCAACTGTTTCCGGTGTGAAGAGTTGTTCTTTTGTGTGGGCTTTGTCTCTCGTTGGTGATTGACGTAGATCGTGTCTTTGTTATCGTGTCGGAAAAAGAGAAAGACATCACGCCTGGTATCTCATTTGGTCTCTGACACCAAGGCGTGTGTATGATCGAAGCGAGTATATATCCCCAACAGGTAAAGATCATGACGAGCAAAATTGAAACAGAGCGCCAGCCCTGGACGCTCGAAGCCGAAGATTGTCTCACACACTACGAGACTCGACGTGAGGGCTTGCAAGGTAGTGAGGTCGAAGAGCGACTGCGTAAGTATGGTGAAAATCGTCTACGTGAAGTGGAAGCACAGAGCGCGTGGAAGATTTTCTTCTCCCAATTTACGGGGATGGTTGTCTATCTGTTGATGGCGGCTGCGGCTGCGGCTTTTGCCTTCTCACAGTGGCTCGATGGGAGCGCGATCGTCGTCGTGATCTTGATCAACGCTGTGATCGGGTTCTTTATGGAGTTTCATGCGACGCGCTCGATGGAGTCGTTACGTGGGATGGGACAGGTCGCTGCCCGTGTCCGGCGAAATGGTGCGCTCACAGAGGTGTCTGCCGAGCAACTTGTCCCTGGGGACATCGTGCTCTTAGAGGGTGGGGATATCGTGGCGGCTGATGTGAGATTGCTCGAAGCCTCGCGTCTTCAAGTCGACGAGTCTGCGCTGACTGGAGAGTCTTTGCCTGTGGACAAACAAACCCAAGCGCTCGCGACAGAGACATCACTGGCGGAGCGCAACAATATGCTCTACAAAGGCACCTCTCTGGCGATTGGTTCGGCCGAAGGTCTCGTTGTCGCGACGGGGATGCAGACAGAGCTCGGTCACATCTCTTCGTTGGTCGAGGCCGCCGAACAGAGTATGACACCTCTTGAGAAACGGCTCGATGAGATGGGGCGTAAACTCGTATGGGTGACGTTGGTGATCTCTGCCGTCGTCATCGCGCTCGGTGTCATGCAAAAGAAACAACTGATGTTGATGATCGAGACCGGTCTTGCGCTCGCGGTGGCTGCCATTCCCGAAGGTTTGCCGATCGTCGCGACGATCGCTTTGGCGCAAGGGATGAGGCGCATGTCCCAAAAGAACGTCCTCGTCAACAAGCTCGCAGCCGTCGAGACGCTTGGGGGAACAAACGTCATCTGTACGGACAAAACAGGCACCTTGACAGAGAACAAGATGACCCTCACACGTGTGCAAACAGACACTCGTGCATTTGATATCTCGGGTGAGGGGTTGCAGAGAGAGGGGGTCTTCTCCGAAGCTGGAGAGACGATCACGCCGAAGCAAGTTGAAGGATTGCGTCTGCTGCTCGAAGTGGGGGCGCTGTGTAACAACGCAGCGCTCCATCAACCCGGCGCAGAAGGACCTGAGAGTGTGGGCGATCCAATGGAGGTTGGGCTGCTCGTCGCAGCAGAGAAGGCAGGATGTACACAAGAGAGTCTCTTGGAGTCGTATCCCAAATGTGGTGAGGATGCGTTTGATTCGGTCTCCAAGATGATGAAGACCTACCACAAACACAACACCGGACAGCGGATCGCTGTGAAAGGCGCGCCAGAGGTCTTACTCGACTTTTGTGATGTATATCTCGATGATGAGGGGAACACCAAAGCATTCGATGATGTGCAAAAAGAGCGATGGCATGAGAAGAACGTCCAGATGGCAAAGGAAGGGTTGCGTGTCCTCGCGTTGGCATATGCCGATCAATATGAGCAAGAAGACATCGAAGACATCTCGTGGGTGTTGCTCGGATTTGTCGGCTTCCTCGATCCACCTCGTGAAGACGTGCAGCGAGCCTTGAAGACGTGTCATGAGGCCGGTGTCAGAGTTGTGATGATGACAGGTGATCAACCTGTGACGGCACATCGCATCGCAGAAGATGTGGGTATCGGTGGCAAAGACTTGATCGTCATGCACGGCAGCGATCTTTCTGCCGGAGATATGGAAGACGATACATTCCGGCAAGAGGTGTTGGGGGCGTCCGTCTTTGCGCGTGTCAGTCCCGAACAAAAGCTCGACTTGATCGATATTCATCAACGCGCAGGGGCGGTCGTCGCGATGACCGGTGATGGTGTGAATGACGCGCCGGCTCTCAAGAAAGCCGACATCGGTATCGCGATGGGTGTGCGTGGAACACAGGTCGCCAAAGAAGCGGCTGATATGGTGTTACAAGACGACTCATTTCGTTCGATCGTGTCGGCGATGGAGCAGGGGCGTGTGATCTTTGCGAACATTCGCAAGTTTATCTTGTTTTTGCACTCCGGGAACAGCTGTAAGATTTTTGCGGTGGGGTTGGCGTCGATGTTTAACACGCCGCTGCCGATCTTGCCACTTCAGATCTTGTATCTCAACATGATCACGGATGTCTTTCCGGCGCTTGCGCTCGGACTCAGTGCGGGGACACCTGAGCTGATGAAGCAAGCACCAAGGGACCCAAAGGAGCCGATCGTGACGAAGCTACATTGGTGGGCGATCGCTGGCTATGGAACGCTCCTAACGATCGCAACACTCGGCGCATTTGGCCTTGCGCTGTGGATGTACAAGCTGCCTTACCAGCAGGCCGCGACGATCTCCTTCTTGACGTTGGCATTTGCGCAGCTTTTACACGTCCTGAATATGCGACAACCTGGAGGGCGTTGGTGGGATAACGAGGTCACACGCAATCCTTACGTTTGGGGTGCGTTGGTGCTCTGTACATTCTTGTTGTTGTTCGCTGTATACTTTCCACCTTTGGCTGGAGCGTTGCACGTGACCGCGCCTGGAAAGACCGGGTGGTTGCTTATCGCCGGGATGAGCCTTATCCCTGTCGTCATCGGTCAGCTCTGGATGGCTGTTCGTTATAGGACTTCAGATGTTGTCGTAAATCAATAGAGAACAAAGAGAAAAGGAGAGCGTGATGGGTGTCGCGAAGGTGTTGATTATCGCAGGTTCTGATTCAGGCGCAGGGGCAGGGGTGCAAGCGGACATGAAAGTCATGGCGGCACGTGGTGTCTATGGGATGACTGCGATTACGGCGTTGACGGCGCAAAATACGCTGGGAGTTCACGGTGTACATGCGGTCCCTGCGCCCTTTGTCGCGCAGCAGATCGACGTCGTGATGCAGGACATCGGCGCTGATGTCTGGAAGATCGGTATGTTGGCGAATGAAGAGATCATCAAGGTGGTCGCAGAGAGAGCGAGGCACTACAACACACCTCGGATGGTCCTCGACCCTGTCATGGTCGCGAAAGGAGGGGATGCGTTGCTGGCTTCTGGGGCACAGAGGGCGTTGATCGAAGACTTGATCCCTTGTGCGACAGTCGTGACGCCCAACCACCACGAGGCCGAAGTCCTAACAGGGTTGACGATCAAGGGACTCGAAGAGATGAAGGCAGCCGCAAAGCAGATCCACACGATGGGCGCGACGTATGTCGTCGTCAAAGGAGGTCATCTTCCCGAACATATGGAAGCGATCGATGTCCTCTATGATGGTGAGTCTTTTCACGAGTGGAGCGCACCACGTATTCCGACTGGTAATACACATGGGACGGGGTGTAGTTTTGCGTCAACGTTGGCCGCAGAGTTGGCGAAGGGGTTGGATATTCAAGAGGCCGTCGCGAAGACGAAGGATTACATTCAGCGCGCGATCCGGGGAGCAGATGGACTTGAGATTGGTCAGGGACACGGTCCCCTCGATCACTTCTTGTGGGGGGAGCATTAAGCCTCTGGTCATGTTGGGGAGAACCTCAAAGGACTCCTTGTGCGAGCATCGCCTCCGCAACTTTTTTGAAGCCGGCGATGTTCGCGCCTTTTACGTAATTGATGTAGTCCTCTTGTTGGCCGTGTTCAACACAAGATGTGTGGATGGACTTCATGATGTCTTGGAGTCTTTCGTCAACTTCTTCACGTGTCCATTGGATGCGCACGCTGTTTTGTGACATCTCAAGACCGGAGACTGCGACACCACCTGCGTTGGCGGCTTTGCCTGGTGCAAACAATACTTTTTGTTCGAGCAGGTAGGAGACAGCATCTTGCTCTGTTGGCATGTTCGCGCCTTCGACGACAGCGACGCAGCCATTGTCGACGAGTTGTTTGGCCTCGGAGAGGTTGAGTTCGTTTTGTGTGGCGCAAGGCATCGCGATATCGCACTTGATGGACCAGGGGCGATGTCCTTCGAGGTATTCGAGTCCTTCAAATTGTTCTTGTAGCTCGCGAATACGTCCGCGCTTGACGTTCTTGAGCTCCATCATGGCGGCGTGTTGTTCTTGTGTCATACCATCAGGAAAGACGATTGTGCCGTTTGAGTCGGAGAGAGAGACGACCTTTCCACCTAACTGCATGACCTTTTCAGAGGCGTACTGTGCGACATTTCCAGCGCCGGAGATCGCGATACGTTTGCCTTCAAAGGAGTCATCACGTGTCTTGAGCATCTCGGCAGCAAAATAGGTCGCACCGTATCCTGTCGCTTCTGGACGGATACGTGAACCACCCCATTCGAGCCCTTTTCCTGTGAGTGTGCCTGTGTTTTCGTTCCGCAATTTGCGATACATACCGTAAAGATAACCGATCTCACGACCCCCTACACCAATATCGCCAGCGGGGACGTCTGTGTCGGGACCAATATGGCGGAACAGCTCACTCATGAACGCCTGACAAAAGCGCATGACTTCGTTGTCGCTCTTTCCTTTGGGGTTGAAGTCACTGCCGCCTTTCCCACCACCCATCGGCAGACCTGTCAGGCTGTTTTTGAAGACCTGTTCAAACGCCAGGAATTTGAGGATACTCTCATTGACACTTGGGTGGAAACGCAGGCCACCTTTGTACGGTCCAATCGCTGAGTTCATCTGGATTCTGTAGCCACGGTTGATCTGGATATCGCCCTGATCATCGACCCACGTGACCCGAAAGCGAATCAATCGCTCAGGCTCAATCATACGCTCAAGTATCTTGGCTGCTTCGTACTTTGGGTGCTCATTGATGAAGGAGGTCAGACTGTCCGAGACCTCACAAACGGCCTGTTGGAACTCTGTCTGGTGGGGATTGCGCTCTTTTACAGTCGCCATGAACGATTGGAAATCCATGTGATGCTCCATTGTCTGATTGGAAGTAAGGCTGCTGCAAGGGGAAAACCGCTCTCTTTTGTGCGCTTCTTTTTTCTTGCAATAGCCAAGGTGGTTATTTTCTTGCACCATCGCGATAGATAGGAAGAAAGAGTGTGGCAGGCACTCTGCTCGACATGTCCTGATATCATGGGTGATGGACATGAGCCGAACTCTTTGCCTGGAATATGCGTATTTTTTTTGGAATGTACACCCCCCCCGTTCTTTTTTTGAGTACAACTTTTTTGCTTTGTAAGGAGCCTTTTGATGAGCAGTCTACAGGACATGCAACACCACGTGACACTCCACGAAGTTGGCGATATTCAACAACAACATGCCGCGAGGGGTTTCTTTGAGGCCTTGGACGATGAGTGCATGTTTGGGTGGGGGGTTCGCTTTCTCGGCTCAGCAGGGTGCAAGACACGGGAAGTTTTGTACGCTCTTCTCCTTGACGCTGCCAAACGGCTCGAACAAAAGGCCATCCTTGTCGCGTTGAATGAACACCTCTACGATCAACGGGAGCGCATCTTACATGCCCACTCATTTGCGCCTCTCAAGTGCTATGAAGATCTCTTGTTGGTGTTACACAATAGAGGCGTCTTTGAAGGCAAAACCTGGAGGTCGTCGTCGTATTCTTACATGCGTGTGGCGGTCGCCTGTGCGGTCTGTGGTGAGGATGCCATCCCGTTCGAAGACCTGCTGGTCTTTGGGCTTGCACGTGCAAAAAGAGAAGACATGCACCTGTTCTTATCTGCCTTGTATCGCATCCAAACTCCACGAGCTGTGCAAGAGCTGATCGCCTACTTGCCTTCTGAAGATATGGAGCTTGCTGCGCTGTCCGCTCGCTATATTGGTTTGCTCAACAGAAAAGAGTGTATCCCTCTGTTGAAGGAGTTGCTCACGTGCGAACACACGGAGCTACGTGTTGCCTGTCTCAAGTCACTCGAACAGCTCGAATATGAAGGTGTGAGTGAGGAGTGGAAGCGTTTTGTGAAGGGAGATGATGAGGAGCTGTCCAAGTACGTCACCGCGCATCTGATCCAACATGCCCTGTTCGACGAGGTCCCGACAGAGACGCTGGTCGATTTCTTGCTCAACAATCCGGTGAAGAAAGTCTCTCGACTCAAAGAGGTGCTGCGCAAACGAGAGGATGCTGTACACGTGATCGGGCAGGCGCTTGAGCAGTTCATGTTGTCCAGCGATTACATCCGAAGAAAATGTGAGCGTATCGTTCTTCATCTCGAAGAGATCCTGGCCTACAAAAAAGCTCGTGAGAGGGACACTCCACAGTTCTTGTCCTTCTTCATGCAGGTCGTTTATGCGCCAGCTGCAGAGGAGGTCTTCGGCGTGAAGAAGCCTTTGACACGTACTGACGTCGAAACCGCGATCCTTGGAGAAGTCGCTTGGCTAGATGAATCGATTGAGGTCGTGGGAGAGCAAACTATCAAGGGGTTGTTGTTGCTCTTTGGGAGCCACTTTCAGCGCTTGAATCACGTGCTCGTGTCATTCATGCGAAAACACAGTCATCTTGCGCTTAAGCCTCTTCTGGAAATTCTGCAAGAGCCCGAGTGGTTGCCCGATTCTTTTGCGTCTGTGCCGTTATCTTTTCGGGAGTCATTGATCAAAAAGCGTGGCAAGGCCTGTAAGAAGTTGATGAAGGATTTTTTGTTTCACCTACAGGGGCAGGATGAGCGCTTTGTGCACCTTCGTGCGTTGTTGGCGCTTCCTGCCAACCCGCTCGTTTGGGATTCGTTGTGTATTTTACTGGAGCATTGGCCACTCGAAGAGGGGTTGGAGGCGGCTGAATCGTATGCGAATGCTCATCTCGCGCGTTGGCCCGAGGCGCTGCGTGTGGCACCACAAAAGTGGTGGCAGTGGGGTGTCCCCACAAAATCGCGCAAACCCTGGTCCATCGTACGTGTGATGTACTTCGAGAATCCCGAGCCTTTTCGTTATCAAGCCGTTGAGCGCATCAAGGAGTTGTGGAATCAATCAGGACCCACAACACAGTGTACGCGCTTGATCTTGCGCTCGGCGTATTTGAGCGATGGGATGGCGAAGACGTTGTTCGAGTGTGAAGAGTTACTTCACCTGCGTTATCTCGATCTGACGAGAGCCTTTCTAAATGATCGCTGTATTCAATATATTGTCGAGTGTCCCTATCTGAAAAACCTTGAGGTACTCGATGTATCGAGTAATAAGCTGACCAAGAAGACGTGGGAAACGCTCTTTGCTGCACCTCACCTGCAACAAGCACAGATCATCACACACTCTTCGCAATACTCATCGCCTTTTTATCTCAACGAACCTGTTGACGAGACATATCTCCACCGTACACTCCCCAGCACTTGATACCTGTTATTACGCCTTCTGTGAGTATATGGCTGTCGCGATTTTATCGGGCTGGAGACCTCTCTCAGGGAGCTGGGCGAGTGGCCACTCGCCCTTACTGTCGCGCTTTGCTTGCCTCTGTCTGTCGCGCTTCGCTTGACTTCGTGGGTTTGCTACCCACACCCGCCTGGGGTTTTCTCCCCAGACCCCACGATGCTCACGCATCGTTTTGTGTCAAACATGTTTTGATTGGATGGGTGGAAGTTTTGTGATAGGTATAGTGGATGATTGGAGGTGATGTTGATGGATAGGGTCTCTGTCTTGTTACAGGTTGCACGTGATGGTGCTAGGGATGAACGTGTCGCGAATCTTGGTGCGCTTATTGCCTTAGATGTACCTGGGCTTGATGAGCTTCTCGCTGGGTTTGTTCGTGATGAAGATCGTGAAGTGAGGATGTTTGTATGTTCACAGCTCGCAAAGCGGGGCTTATATGCGAATACATCGACGCATGATCTCATTTATATGTTGGTGAACAAGCATGGACGCAGAAGTGAGGCGCTTATGTCCGTGTTGTGCACACGCGAAGACACTGAAGAGCACGCTCTTGAAGAACTTCGACGTCAGGATGGTCTTTCTTTTACGTGGACTGCACGTCTGTCTTCGGCGCCGCTGTTGGTGCAGCTTGTGTATTGCCGAAGAGCCATCCGGTCAGGTGAATGCAGGTTGGACGAGCAACTCGCGAAAGCTCGCAGCTTGCCAGAGGGAGATAGACGTTTGTATCCATTTGAGGAACAGAGTCGGGAGCTTGCCTTTCTCGCTGTGATAGGAGAGCTTCGGGCTTTGGTATCACAACATGAGCTTCTCGATGAGCGCACATGGGATATGATTGTTCCTTTGCTCACCTGTGAACATGAAGGGGTCAAAATGTTTGCGCTACGGATCATCTCACAAAGGCCAAGACAATCTTTTTTGTCTTGTCTCAAACCTCTCGAAAAGTCTTATATCCCTCTGGGAGAGGTGGTGGAACCATCGAGGGGGGCGTTGTGGCATCGAAAAGTGAAACTCATCAAGTTGTGCAAGCGTTTGTTGTCGAGGATGTTTTCTTTCTTGCATGGGGAGGAGCGTTACGTCGCTCTTCGTGCGTTGCTGTCACTTGGACCTTCTCCTGAGGTATGGAAGGGGTTGTGCATTCTTTTAGAGCAGTGGGCACGGAGTGGGCGTGAAGTGCTCGAACCTGTGATCTCTTACGTGAGCGCACACATTGCACATTGGCCTGATGAACTTCGTGTGGCGCCGACGAATTGGTGGTGTTGGCGTGGCGAGGGGTTGTTTCTTCCTTGGTCGCTTGTAAGAGTGATTCGATTTCATTCGACAGAACCCTTTCATTTTTCGTGGTTTCGAGATGATTTCATGGAGCGTTTGTGGCGGCAATCTGACACGACCACTCATTGTGCTCACCTGGATTTGGCTTGTACCTATCTCGGTCCTGAGAAGATCAAGGCATTATGTCAGTGTGAGGAGCTGCGATCCATCGACTATCTCGACTTGACCCGTACTGAGATGGGGCATGAAGGTGTGGAGGCGCTTGCGATGTGTCCGTATCTATCCAATGTGCGCGTCTTGGACGTGACCGGGAATGGGCTGAAACGTGCGTCATGGGATGTGTTGTTCTCTTCGCCTTATCTGCAAGAGGTACAGATCATAACAGACTCCGTGAAACTAAACGGTTGGATGGGCAATACAAGCCCCCCTGAGAAGTACTACTGGCAAACCTTACCGCTTGAAGATCGTCCCGTATCTTGGCGTTCCTCTTGACAAAACCTCGCTTCGTAAACAATATGTAAGGGTCTTGTGAGGTTATGTTGATAACACGAAGAGGGCGAGGATATGTTGTTTTCTATCTATATCGCGCAGCAAATCTATTGGTTTGTATCAAGATTGTTGTTTGTGTCTTGTTTGTTGGCTTTTGGTGGATGCACAGAGTTACCAAAACCTGTTCGTGTGGATGGGGCGACAAATTGTAAGGGCAAATCGACACCATTGGATAGACTCTCTGGTATAAGTCCAGTGAAGTTGGTATTTGTCGACAAAGATGGACGCGGCGTGCGACTCGATGAAACAGAGAGAAAGATGGATTGGCTCAAATCTGTCAAGATCGCAAAAACACCGGCACCTTCTGTATATGCGCTTGAAACCAATCAAAAAGTAGAGGGTGTTGCCATCAGTGTCCAAAAAGAGGTGGTTGATTCTGCAGTTTCACACGTTCATCCGCTGTATACACTTGCGTACCAAAATCTCCTTAACAGGGCAGAGAGAGATGAAAAGGACAAGAGCAAAATATACGTCAACCGATTGCTCTCCTTTTCTTTCGATGAAGGAGAAAGAGGACTTGCTCAAGATTCGACAAAGCAACGTAGAAAAGCGATTGTTTCTTTTGTTGAAGAAACTCTTCTTGGACCTGATTACTTTAGTGCCATGCTTTTGCCTTTTCCTCTTGTTGCAAGGGGTTCATACTTTTTCGCTGGTATTATGAGTAATGGCTATATTCAGGCAGAAAATGATCCCATTCGATATCATTATCGTTCTAAAGACAGATTTGAAATGAGTAAACTGAAGAAAACTATTTTGGAAATGAAATTCGATCTGTCCGAAAAAGAAAGGCCCAATTTTTTGGGCTGGATAGGGTCTGATGGCACATCAATCTTTATGCGTAGAAGCACCTCAGGTGAGATTGGAGTGGTGTCTATGTTACCGGCTATTGTGATGTTGGCGACAGACATCGACTCATCTATTGTGGCAGGTCAACCTGATGCTTTTGTTGATGTGGAAAGTAGCTTGATTTCTTTTGGGGCGGATAAGGCGATCCCATTTTTTGCGGTGTTGCATCCAAAGCCAAGTGACGTGACGAGAGCAATGTGGGACACCTACACCAATCAACTTTGCCAACTCTCAAAGCTGAATGGTGGCGTTTCCTGGGGAAATGTCTTTCAACTTCGTGCCAATCAGCTTGATGCCAAAGACATCAAAAAGCGTCTGGACTTCGCGTATCATGCACTCAAAGGTCACACCACGTTGGACTTCAAATACAACATCTCTGGCGATTCTCTCCGACAGGGAACACGCTATGTCTTAGAGTTTTACCTTTCTCTTGAGGATGAAGAAAATGGTACCCAACGAACCTCTTCTATCCCTGTCCGCATGGAATTCCAACCATAGTTTTCTGCAAGGAAAAGAAATAGAGACGAAGCTCTGTGTTTTTTTGACATTTCTACTTGCCTCCAGGAGCTTTCCAACCCCCAAACCCACGACGATGACAACCATCCTCTGTTCTTTTGCCATCAAATCCCTCGATGCGTCCGTCCAGAATGGCTGTCATCAGCCATTCTATCCAAGAAAACCGACAGGTTTTCAAGGTGGATGCAACGCCTTGCGTTGCTGAAAGGTGGATGCAACGCAAGGCGTTGCTGAAAGAAGTTCTGTTTGTATCTGGTTTCCAGATTCCTGACCTGAACATGGGAGGGATTGTTTGGCTGTCTTTGAGAAAAGGCAATTTCGGGCTTACTTTTACCGCTGGAGTTGCGACTTTTTGGGGAGGGGTGAAGCTGTCTGGAGGAGTCAGTTTATTGGCACTTATTGTTCACACATTTTTGGCCTGCCGCACAATTGTTATTTTTTCGACATCCTGGGACACATAAACTGTTCTCACAAATCTGTCCATTCATACAATTGCGATCTTGGCGACAACCTGTGACACACTTGTTGTTCTCACAGATCTGCGTATTCCCGCACTGGCTATCCTGACGACAACCAATCACACACTGCTGATTTTCACAGATCTGGATACTCGCACACTGACTGTCACTTGCGCAGCCAATGATGCACTGGTTGTTCACGCAGATCTGTGTTCCCAAACAATCCCCATTTTGCCGGCAACCAATCACGCACTTGTTGTTGTCGCAAATTTGGGTGGGAAGACACTGGCTATCGGTGTTACAACCGAGCACACATTGGTTGTTCACACAAATTTGGCTGCTCAAGCAATCGCTTGTACGTCGACAGCCAATGACGCAAGTGCTGTTTTGACAAATCTGCGAGACCAAGCAATCACTGTCAGCGCTACACGGCACACAACGGTTGTTGACACACTTGTAACCGACCCCACAACCAAGACATCCAACATTGCTACTACACGTCTGTTTACAGCTCGAAGGGGCTTGACATGTCCCATTGACGCAGCTTGTCTTTGTCCCGCAAGGCTGAATATTGCACTGCGCATCCTGTGTGCAGGTCGCCGGACACACGAGAGGTTGTGTCGCACATGTCCCATTGACGCACTTGGTCCTGGCGCCACAAGGCTGGATGTTACATTGCGCATCTTGTGTACAGGTCGCCGGACATGTCGGCGCAGGCGGTGCACATTGGTTGTTGATGCACTCGCTCCTCGAACCGCACGCCGCGACCTTGCAATCAGCAGCCGTCTGGCAACGTGAAGGACACGTCGCAGGATTGTCAACGATGACTTCCTTCATAGGCTCTGGTGGTGCCTCTGTTGGACCGCCGTCACTCGGAGGCGGCTCGTTTTGGTTGGGTTCCTGTTGGTTGGGTTCCTGTTGGTTTGGTTCCTGTTGATTGGGTTCCTGTTGTGTTGGCTCGCTCTGTCCGGGCTCTTGTTGGTTGGGCTCTTGCTGTGTTGGTTCGCCTTGTGCAGGCTCACTCTGCCCGGGCTCTTGTTGGTTGGGTTCGTTTGTCGTGTTTTCCGTATTTGTGGAGCCATCCGAAGATCTTTTTTGGCAAAGATGGTCAATACACGAGAGACCGGCTTCACAATCTGTGTCTTGACCACAAAAGAGCGAGCCATTTGGGGGGGCGACATTGGACGTTCCGCACGCGGGAACAATCACAAAAAAGAGAACGATAAAACCATACCGAAAATATGTGAAGAGATGCATGTCATCTTCCTGCATTGAGTGTCTCAACCAATAGCCTTCTTTACATATAGTCTACACAGCGTCCGATATTCTTCAAAGAATTGTGTGTTGGATGAAAGAATGGTAGGCAGGAGTCTTCGGAGAGTAGGGGTTAGGAGAAGTCTTGCGATTCGATGACTTCTCTGAGGACACGGCTGGAGTGGTGGAGCTTCTTCTCTTCTTGGGGGCTGAGGTGGAGCTGTACGAGTCGTTCGACACCTTTGCGTCCGATGACTGCGGGCAAGCTCAGATACACATCGCTGATCCCATAAGGACCATCGATGTGGCAACTCGTCGTAAAGATGTGTTGTTGGTTGGACAAGATCGCCTTCACGAGTCGTGTCGTACCCAATCCAATCGCATAGCAGGTCGCGCCTTTTCGTCGGATGACCTCTTGGGCTGCGTCCTTGACCTTCTCGAAGAGCTCCGTCCAAGGATCGTTGCCTGTGCCCATGTTGGGGAAGGCTTTTTGCAAGGGCGTCCCAGCGACTTGTAAGCTACTCCAAACAGGGACCTCGCTGTCGCCGTGTTCACCGATGATGTATGCGTGTACGTTGTGAGGATCGAGTTCAAGTTTTTGGCTGAGCAGCGCGCGAAAACGGGCTGTGTCGAGGATCGTCCCGGAACCAATCACCGAAGAGGCTGGCAAACCAGAGAAGCGCCACGCGGCGTAAGTCATGATGTCGACAGGGTTGCTGACGACGAGAAAGATCGCGTTGGGGGCGACCTTCGCGAGAGGGGGGATGATATTCTTGAAGATCCCGATATTGCGACCGACCAGCTCCAATCGCGTCTCGCCCACTTTGCGCTTTGTCCCTGCTGTGAGGACGATGACATCCGAATCTTTACAATCTTCGAGGCCACCTGCACATACTTTTGTCGGTGAGACAAAGGATAGACCGTGGTGCAGGTCCATCGCTTCTCCCAGCGCTTTCTCCTCATTGGCGTCGACGAGGGTGATCTCATCTGCGCAATTTTGAATCACCATCGCATAGGCGATCGCCATCCCGACCTGACCAGTTCCGATGATGGAGACCTTTCTTGGGTTCGGCGTTGTCGGAAGGTTTGTCGTTTGATATGGTAAAAACAGTGCGTCAAGCATGGGGTCCTCCTGTGGATTCCATCCCCCGGGCCTTGTGATGTCACAAACTACCTGTAGGGATGTTGTGTGAATCCAACAAACGCGATCCTGCATCACAAGTCAAGGTCCAGTCTGATGACCTCTGTGTCCCAAAAGTACTGTCTCTTTGTTGAGTGCGTACGCTGTTTTGCACCTATGCGTGTCTTCCATGTGTCCGTATATATGGATGTGATCGAAGTGGTGATTGACTTTTCGGGAGGGGAGAGGTAAGATGCCTACGTGCCATACCTCACCTTCTTCATGGCTTGACGAAGAACAATTGTTTTGAAAAACGAAATGATACCCGATGGAACGGTGTCTACACATTTCGGAAAGGGATTTTTTTGCCTCTCAAAGGCATGGTTATGAATACCGAACGTATCTCAGATCCAATTCGCACACTTCAGCAAACGACAGAAACGCTCTCCGAGACAATCCTTGAAGGCGGAGATGAAAGACTTCACCTGCTCTCCAATGGTCTGAACAAGTACAATGTGAATCCCGTTCAGTTTCAAGGTATCTTGAATCGCGGCTCTTGTACATGCTCTCCCTTTACACCAGATGGATATGCTGTCGCGCTCGATCTCTTGAGAGACATAACCCCCGCGACATTTCCCAAGTTCCATCACGAACACACACAAAGGCTCAAAGAGTTACTCAACTTCGAAGGTGAAGATCGCTTTGACGTGTTCTTCGCACCTTCAGGGAGCGATCTTTGCTACTATCCTTTGTTGTTCTCACAGATGATCAATCCAGGCAAAAAGATCGTCAATCTCGTCACCTGCCCCGAAGAGCTCGGCTCAGGGTCGACCCTCGCGATGAATGGTCAATACTACTTTCAGACCAATCAGATCGGAAAGACCTTCGAGAAAGGTGCCCACCTGACGAAGACGCTGGACATCTCCCGCAAAGACTTCCCTGCACGTGGTGATATGGGGCGGATCATCAATCATCAAGCCAACATTTTGGAGACCATCCAAGAGCTAGGGCCCGATTACTCGATCATCGCCAACCTCGTGATCGGGAGCAAGTCAGGGATCGAAAACAACACCCGCGTGATCTCTCAAGTCCCCGAGAGCGTCATGTGGACTGTCGATCTTTGCCAATTCCGGGCATCACGTCTGCTCGTCAATGGTCTCCTCGGACAGAATTGCATGGTCTTGATCACAGGATCGAAGTTCTACCAAGCACCACCATTTTGCGGTGCGCTGCTCGTCCCACGCACGATCACCAATCGATTTAAATATGTCGATCCCGATCTGCTCGCACCTTTCCACGACATCTTCACAAAGTACGACTTCCCTGTAGAGCTGCGCGATAAATTTGTCGGGTTTCCAGAGAAGCAAAATGTCGGTTTGATGTTGCGTTGGGAGGCTGCCCTCAATGAGATGGAGAAGTTCGATAACCTGTGCTCATTTGAGGTCCACTCGACCTGCTCGGACTGGAACGATTTTGTGCGCGGTGAGATCAAAGACAGCCCACAATTGGAGCTGATGCCTGATCAGGAGCTGACAAGCCCCACGATCATCTCCTTCCGCGTCAAAAATCGCCGCGGTGAGTATCTCTCCTACGAACAATTACGTGATCTCTACCAGACCATCTGCTCGACAGAGCATGAAGGCTTCTCCAACGCCACAAAGGTGTTATTTGGACAGCCCGTGCGTTATGGTGAGAAGTCCTTCATTCGCCTCGCGATTGGCTCTCACAATATTCGCCAATTTGTCGAACAGGACGTCTCATTCGAAGATGATCGACGCATCGTCGAGATCATCAACGAGTTTGCGAGAGATTACCGTTGAAGTGCATCCAACCACAGCACTGCACCAAAGTCTTCCACACTGCACGTTCCAAACAGCTCATCGATGACGAAGATACGACGTTGATCCTCCTGGACTTCGATGTCCTGGAGGATCGTGTGCGACGACTTCAAGAGCACTTTCCACCTGGAACACTCCACGCAGTCGCTGTCAAAACCAACCCCCTTGCTGCTGTCCTTCGCTATCTCGCCCAGCTCGGTACTGGGCTGGAGGCCGCATCCCTCGCTGAGGTGATGATGGCTGGTCGTGCGCTCGGTCGAGATGACCACATCGTGTTTGACTCTCCTGCCAAAACGGCGACAGATGTCGCCTATCTCACAGACCATCAGCCCGGCTGCTACATCAACGTCGATAATCTCGATGAGTTAGCGCTGTATCCCCAAAAGAACTCTCCCTTCCCGCTTGGGCTGCGTGTGAATCCTCTGATCCAAACGGATTCTCCCGACTACCTGAGTGTCGCAGGGAAAGCCTCGAAGTTCGGTGTCTCCTTCGAGTACCGTAAACAGATCATCGAAGCTTTCGCAAAGTGGGATGATCTACGTGGACTGCACCTGCATATTGGCTCCTCTTTTCAAGACCTGAATCCTTCTGTCCGTGCGATTGGGCGTGTCCTCGAACTTGCCGAAGAGATCAACCAGACACTTGGAGAGAAGAAGGTCGAAGTGCTCGATATTGGCGGTGGGTTTCCAGTCAATTACGGTAAAGGTGAGCCTTACTACGTCGAAGAGTACGCCGCGCTGTTGAAAGAACACCATCCTCAACTGTGGACCGATGCGTACAAGGTGATCACGGAGTTTGGTCGCTATGTCCACGCCAACGCTGCCTGGGCTGTCTCAAAGGTCGAGTATGTCAAGCCTTTCCCTGGCGGAGAGAACGCAGTGATCCACGCAGGGGCCGATATGTTTTTGCGTGAGAGCTACCAGCCTGGAGATTGGCACCACGATCTTTATGTCATGGACGCCGAAGGACAGCTCAAGTCCGATGTGTGCGATACGAAAACGAATATCGCGGGACCACTGTGTTTTGGGGGCGACTTTTTGGATCGCGGACGAGCGCTTCCACCTGTCTCGCCTGGAGATTGGTTGATGATCGCTGACGTCGGTGCGAACACATTCTCCCTGTGGTCACGTCATTGTAGCCGTCCCTTCCCGAAGGTCTTAGGGTTCTCCTCTGCGACAGGTGGAGAGGACGTGCGGATCATCAAAGAGCGCGAGTCATACGAGATGTTAACGCGTTTCTGGGGATGAGGTGTTTGGGGATTTGCGATGGCCAGAAAAGTTGGTATATAGACCGTTTGAGAACCGCAAAGACCAAAAGTTGATCGAGCAAAATAGGAGTCAATGATATGAGTATCACACGAATGGAAACGACCGAGCGTATGAGCCGGATCGTGATGCACAATGGGACCATTTATCTGTGTGGACAGGTCGCAGAAGACGCCACAAAAGACATCCAGGAGCAGACGCGCTCGATGTTATCTCGTGTGGATGGTCTGTTGGCCAAAGCGGGCTCCGATCGTGAACACATCCTGTCCGCGACGATCTATCTCCGAGATATGAAGGATTTTGCAGCGATGAATGAGATCTGGGATGCCTGGGTTCCCTCTGGTCACGCTCCCGCACGTGCTTGTGTCGAGGCGCGGATGGCACGTCAAGAACTGCTCGTCGAGATCTCCGTCGTCGCAGCCGTAAAGTCGTAGACCTTCTTCGTTTGGTGGTCCTCAGTTCGATGTGGGTGGACTCCACGCACATCGGAACCCCACGTCCTCTCGCCTCACTCTGCTCTTCTCTTTAAATCGCATATAGCTACGAAGTTTCCAGCGTTTTCGTGTCTTCCACGAGCCTCCTTTGAGCACGTGGTAGAGGCAACCTGTTTGTTTGGGTTGTAACGTGAATGGCTTTGTGTAGGCTTTGTAGTCATAGCAATCAGCGACCCATTCGGCGACATTACCAGCCATATCGTAGACTCCGAAGGGGCTCTTGCCACGGCTACGTTTACCCTCTCCAACTCTTCGTGTCCCTCGACCACAAAGCGAGAAGTGTGCTCTTGCACAACTCACGACAGTCTCTTGCCAGGGGTACAGTTCCCCATTGCTCCCTCGGGCCGCTTTTTCCCACTCTGCCTCTGTGGGCAGCCGCTTACCTGCCCACTTACAAAAAGCTTTTGCATCGTGCCAAGTTGTGTGTGTGATGGGTTTGTCGCCTCTTAACTTCTTGGAGATGTCCACTTTCACAAAGAGCACCTTGCCGAATGTGTGTCGACACGCACCTGCGCGTACACATTGTCTGTACGCTGCGGCGTTGACTTCGAAGGTGTCGATCCAAAAAGCCGGCAGCGTGATATTTTGATTTGGCGCGTAATCTGGTCCCCACTTCTTACGTTTTTGGTATCCGCGAACAAAGGGTCCTTTGGGGACAAAGCTCATCACGCCGCCTTTGGTGGGAGGTGTCTTTGTCTGTTTCGGAGTGCGTCTCTCTGTCGGCGCTTGTCCATCCGGCGGTCGTTGGACAGGGGGTCTTCTGGTCTCGACGGGAGGATTCGCGGCGGCAGGGAGACGTGGAGGAACAAATGTTTGGCGTGGTTGTGTGTTGGGTTGTTTTGTGGGACGAGTTGGCGCGACTTTGCGCGGAGGGAGTGCGCTCTTTTTTGTCACACGTCTGGGAGCGGAGGGGCTGGTTTGGGTACTTGGTGTATTTGGGTGGACAGGTGTTTTTTGTGTTGTCTTGCGTCCTGTGAAGATCATGATGAGGCCAACAAGACACAGTGTGAAGACTGAGCCGAGGATGGCGTATATAACGGGAGAGAGTTGACGTTTGGGAGGGGGCTGTGGAGGGGCGCTTGTTGTCGGAGGCGCTGCGTTCTGATTGACCGGGGGGAGGAGTGGTTCACTCCGATCGAGCTCACCTGTCGGAGGAAAGGACGTGGCAGCGGAGGTCGCCAACTCAGCGAACGCCTTGGTTTGTTTATGTGTGTTGATGCCTGCGGTGTGGGCGGCTTGTTGTAGGGCTTCGATAAACGCCTTACAATGTTCGAAGCGATCGGCTGGCCGCTTGGCGAGGCTCTTCATGATGACTTGCTCGATCGCCTCGGGGATGTCGACGCCACGTGTTGTAAGTGCTGGGGGAGGGTCCTGGATCTGGCGTCTGAGGATCTCGTGAAGGGAGAGCTGTTCGTCGGGGTCTTCGAAGGGGGTCGAATTTGTGAGCGCTTCGTACATTGTGATCCCGACGCCGTAGATGTCGAGTCGATGATCGATATCCCTGTTGATGATCTGTTCAGGTGCCATGTAATAGGGGGTACCGAGGACGAGGCCTGTTTTGGTCTGTTTGGGTTCGTAGATGGCTTTAGCGATTCCAAAATCAGCGACCTTCACCTGTTTGTTTTTGGTGACCATGATATTGGCGGGCTTGATGTCTCTGTGGAGGACTTCTTTGCTGTGTGCGTGTGAGAGCGCTTCGAGCAATTGGATCGTCAGTGGGATGAGCTCGTCGAGGGAGATATGTGGTGTCGAAGAAGACGTTCGGATCAGCTCTTCAAGGTCGACGCCTTCGATGTACTCCATGATAATGAAGAAGACGCCATCTTCTTCGATCACGGCGCGAATACCGATGATGTGTTCGTGCATCATCTGGGCCTGGATACGTGCCTCCCGTAGAAATCGTTCGACGTCATTGAGGCCACCTTCATCTGGGGTCTTCAGTCGTTTGATCGCGATAGGAAGGTTGAGCAGGACGTCTTTGCCTTTGTAGACGATGGCGGGACCACCTTCGCCGAGCTCGGACTCGATCAGGTAGTTGTGGCCGATGGTTTTGCCGATCCAGGGAGAGGACATGGAATGCTTACCTCACATGATGTAGGAGAATCCGTTAAAGAGGAGATTCTACACACCGCGTGGGTAGGGTCAAGGCGTATCATGCTGGCAAAGGTGGGAGAGTGAAGGTGGTGGGGAGGAATGCTTCGCTCTGCTCCCAACAACGCAAGCGCGCCTCCTGTTGGCTCGCTGCCTCGTTGAATGGCGTCTGTTTGCGCAGGTCAAAGTACGCACCGCTGATATCTTTGATTTCATCTGAAGTTGCCAGCCACACGGGTGCATCAGCCCCTTTCTGTGGTGACTTCCAAAAGAGTTTGAGGAAGGACACGAACTTGCTCACGAGGTCATTGGTGATCCCCAGTCCGGTCCGTATGACGCCTGGGTGAACGGCGTTGATGGTGATTCCACTGCCTTCGAGTCTTTTGGCGCACTCAATGGTGAAGAGGATGTTGCACAATTTGCTGTCTGCGTAGGTGCGCATTCGGTGAAAATCTTTGCCGTATGGTGTCCTCTCAGGGTCGTATGTGCCGAAGACATACAGCCCGGCGTTGACATTGACGATCCTCGCGTCTGTCGCTTGTTGGAGCTGCGGGATGAGCCATCTCGTCAACAAGAAGGGAGCGAGATGATTGACCATATACGTCCACTCCAGTCCATCTTCGGTTTGTTTGTGTGAGGTCATCCACACACCGGCGTTGTTGATCAGGCATTGGATTGTCGGATATTGTGTGGAGAGTGTCTGCGCGAGTGTGTGCACCTCCTCGATACTGTCGAGTCTTCCTTGTACGAAATCGATCTGTTGGTGTCCTGTCTGCTCGCGCAGTTCTTCACACGCGATGCGTCCCTTTTTGGGGTCTCGGCTGACGATGACGACGTGTTTTTGCTTTTCGGCGAGGGACTTTGCGATGGCTTTGCCGATCCCTGCGTTGCCACCTGTTACGATATAGGGTGCTTGTGTTGACATCTTTGGCTCCTTGTCCTCAAATAAACATCGAAGTGTATGGACAGGATAGCGGTCTCTGTTGAGGTCTGCTATGGCAGGATACGACAGGATCATGACCTTTTGCGCCAGCCTGTTTGAAGGAGGTGGATGTGGCGACAGTCTCCGGGATCTTAATAGAAGGACTGCTCACGTCGGCAGCATCACGTGGGTGTTCGAGAGAAGCTCTATGTAGGGCGATGGGATGGGACATCGACTCTCTTCAGGGGGAGCAACTCGCGCAGCGTTTCCCGATCGAGGACTTTGGGCGACTTTGGCTACAAGTGGTGGAGCAGAGTGGTGATCCGTCCATCGCATATAAGATCGGAGAGGACATCAGCGTCGGAGAGATGGACATCCTGGGGTATGTGATGTTGAGCAGCCCAACACTTCAAGATGCGCTGCATTATCTGTTGCGTGCTAAGCGTATTTTGATCGATGATCATTTGATGTTTGTACCTGATGGTGATGAGCTCGCGATCTTGTATCTCCTCGCAGAGCCTACGCTACCTGGCGGCAGATATGTCCATGAGCACGCTTGTGCAGCGTTGATTCGGACCTGTCAGTGGCTCACTCGTACAGATATTTTGCCGACGCGAATTTGGACGACGTATCATGCATTCCCCGCTCATGAGGATTTTGCGGAGACTTTTGGGGTCCGTATCACGACAGGGCAGCGTTGGAACGCCTGCTATTACAGGGTCGAAGATCTCACGTTGCCGTTAGTGGGCGCAAATGAAAACATTCACGCGCTCCATGTTGAGGCGCTTGAGAAGCAATTGGAGCAATTGCTCACGCCAGTCAGGTGGTCTATGCAGGTCAAGAGTAAGTTAGAGGACGCTTTTTTGAAGGCCGAGACGCCTCAGCTCTCGTGGGTGGCCAATGCGTTGGGGTGTAGTGAGCGGTCATTACAGCGCTAGCTTCGCGAGGAAGGGGTGGGGTTTCGGACGTTGTTGCAGGGATATCAAAGGCAGAAAGCGAGTGAGCTGCTGTTACAGACCAATATGTCGACGGAGAAGATCGCATGGAAGCTGGGGTTTTCAGAGGCGAGTGCGTTCTCAAGGGCTTTTCAGCGGTGGACAGGCTGCGCGCCAGGCGCCTTTCGTCGCGAAGCCGAAGAGCTGTCTTGAGCTTTTTTCTTTCCACTCATTTTTTGAAGTAGACTTTTCCCTGGATGATTTTGTTGGCTGGCTTTCCTCGTATCATCGTTTCTCGGGCAAATTGTTGCTCACAGTTAGGGCAATAGCCGAGAGTGTGTGTGTAATCCTTGAGGATACGCTCTTGGAAACACTTCAGCAGGTGGCCTGTCCCGCGCTTTTGGTAGTGGTACAGCAATGTCCTACATTTGGCGCAATAGATCTTGACTGTCTTGATGCTCACGTCGCTCTCTCCACTCCTGCTCCTTTGCAAATCAACGATATTCTCATATGATACAATTTTTGTTGTGTGCCTTTTCTATTTTGTGTTTGGGAATGGGATATGTTTTTACGCCTTCGCTTGTGTTGGTTTTGTTTGTGTCTACTCTGTCTTAGTGCTTGCTTTCCAACGATCCCATCGTACGAATGTGCAGACGATACTGATTGTCTGAATGGACAACATTGTGTCCAGTCTTTATGTCAGGCACGAGGAGACACAGGCTCCTCGGAACAGACGACGCCAGACAACGCACAAGAGAACATACAACAGCAAGAATGGAACGTCGATGGGGGAGAGTCTGCGCACACTGAGCGAAACGTAGAGGCTGGAGGGGATAGAGAGCCTGTCGTTGTAGAAGAGCCTTCCATCCAGGAAGAGCCTGTTGTTGTGGAAGAGCCTTCCATCCAGGAAGAGCCTGTCGCACCAGAGAAGCCCGTTGTGCCAGAGCCGGAAGTCGAAAAGAACACCTGTCCAAGGGGACCACAAAAAGAACTCTGCAACAATCTCGATGATGATTGCGACGGGATGATCGATAATAAGCCGATCAATCCGCCTCCTTGTGCCAAGCAGAGTGGAGAATGTGTTGGTGCGAGAGCTTCAAGGTGTGTTGATGGTGTGTGGCTGCCTTGTAGGGCTGCGGAGTACAAGAAGGTATATTCAAAATACCAAGACGTCGACGATACGTGCAACAATTTCGATGAAGATTGCGAAGATGGTCCAGATGACGACGCTGTTTTGTGTGTTCGCACATATGTTGGCACTGGAGTATTAGGGACGCAGAGTGGGGCACCTGTTGACGCGCAGTTTCATTATCCCGTGGGGATCACAAGAAGACAGAGAGATGGTGTGATCTACGTCGCTGAGTACGGTAGTTCGACGATCCGTAGGATCTCAAAGGCGCGCTATGTCAGCACAATCGCTGGTGTTCCCAACAAACATTCTTTTCAGGATGGACAAGGGAAGAACGCATGGTTCAGAAGACCTCTCTATCTCACACTTAACGCCAAAGGAAATGAACTTTACATTTCTGACTATGCCAATCATCGTATCCGTAAACTCGACTTAAACACATTGGATGTCAGTACGTTTGTTGGGGATGGTAAAAATGGTCGGACAGATGGCAATGGCACAGGAGCCTCGATCAGCTTCCCGGCGGGGCTGGCTTTTGACAATGTTGGGAACTTGTATTTTGCTGAGCACCACAGCCACACCATTCGGAAAGTCACACCTAAAAAAGATGTGACACTTTACGCTGGGGGCTTTGGTCGCCTTGGTCAGACCGTTGGGTCCCTTACACAAGCTCGCTTTGAGCATCCATTGGATGTCAAATTCTTGCGGGGGAAGGGGCTCTACGTCACCTCGTATTACTACGATTTGGTGCGGAATATCTCTCCCTCTGGTCAGGTCTCTATTCTTGCGGGCTCGTCCAATGGATATAGTGATGGTAAAGGAAAAGCGGCTCGGTTTCACGATCCCTACAGTATTGCGCTCGACGGTGTCGGAAATATGTATATCGCAGACCGTTTCAATCACTGTATTCGCAAGATGGACACAGCAGGTTATGTGACGACGATTGCGGGGACTCAGGCGCCTGGTTATCTCAACGGCGCAGCCAAGACTGCGCAGTTCTCCCAACCCGTTGGCCTCGCCTTCGATCCAGTGAAGGGACACCTGTACATTTCAGATTATGCCAATCATCGTATCCGCCGAATGAAGGTTCAATAGGAACAGAGGTCACTTACGCTTGGAGAGGGCTGTTGCTTTTCGTATCGTAAAGAAGCACCTTACGATCACTCCTCAAAAGAATTGATGTTCTTTCGTCTGGTGTTGTGAGAAGATACAGTCAACGTTTGGTTGAGTGATTGTTGGCCTGAGTGGACCACAGAAAGGAATAATAAGGAATGATGATGAGCAAGCATATGTCTCTAAAGTATGTTTTTGTCGTGTTGTTGATGTCTTTGTATGGGGTGGCTGGGATGACGGGATGTATCACGATCATTCCTTCCGAATACACATCGACAAACGAGTCCTCCACCGAAAAAGTCGCGGATGCAGGCAGCGAAACTGTTGTGGAGCGGACAACGCCTGATGCAGCAGTGACAGACACTGTCGGTTTTGACACGACGCTACCGACAGAGCAGAGTAATCCACCAGAGCCTACGCCCACAGAGAGTGCACCTGCCGACACGACGCCTGACCAAGTTGAGACAAAGCTCTCGTACAAGAAGGATGTCGCGCCGATCTTCGAGAACCAGAATTATGGGTGTAGTGGTGATTATTGCCACGGTTTGACAGGTGCTGGTGGATTGAAGATGGAGAAGGGGGCGGCGGCCTTTGTCAATCTCCAGAGCAAAGATGGCACAAAGATCTTGGTCGTGCCAGGAAAACCGGAAGAGAGTTATTTGTACGAGAAGCTCTCCTCTGAGTCTCCTTCACAGGGGGCGAGGATGCCGTTGACAGGGCGATACCTGACAGAGGAAGAGTTGAAGACTGTGTACAATTGGATCTTGCAGGGGGCTGCGGAATAGAGCCCTCTTGTCTTCGCTTTTTTCCATCTGACGGACTTATTCGCGGTAGAGCTCTTCGTCCTGAAGGGCTTTGTAAAGTGGACACTGCTCAGTGTCGATCTCCATACCCTTTCGATATACATTGAGGATACGCCTAGAACGTTCGGCGATTTTGCGTCGAAGTTCTCGGCGCGCGCCTTTGCGTCTGGGCACTTTGATGTGGTCGTAGGCGCTGGTTTGGTGGCGCATCCAGGCGATGACAGCGGCTTCTGCACGTTGTTCGATCGGGATGCGCTTGGTCCGCGCAACAGTCCCACTGCCAACGGGGGTTGCGTGTTCGGCGACAGCGCGCGCGAGCAGCTCGGCCCACTTTTGGTATTGTTCGTCGAAGTCGAGATAGTCGAGGACATTTTGGTAAAAACTCTTGGCGTACTCGTTCTCTTTCTTTTTGCGTCTGAGCCGGTCTTGTTCGAGTTTTCGTTGGTAGGCCGGGCTCATCCTCTTGGTCTCAATCACGGACTTGGCTGTATCAATGTGTTCTTTGGGTGCCCAGATACCTTGGGAGAATGTGCGGCGACCGCGTTTCTTTTGGACTGTCCAGGAAGGTCCGAGTGATTTGACTTTCCTGGTGAGACCTGCGTCGCCAGGAGGGAGCAATTCCCATCCCTCAGGCACCTCTAGAAGCTCACCATCTTGTGTGTAAACGGTGCGATCACGTGGCCCTGGTTTGACGTTCTGTGTTTTTGCTGACAAGGTTTCCCTCTCCTTTGTTTCGAGATCATGAGAAGGTGATAGACCTTTCTTCAAAACCTGTCAAACGAAAAGCATGTGAGGGGGAATTGTGTTTGAGTGGATTTGGAGCATAAGTCGGCCAAATAGGGACGTTTGGCGAATCTCGACAAAGATTGTGTTGATTTCTCCATGCCCTGCCTCTAAGCTTGGAGCGTACTCGAAGTTCGATCTGACAAAGGAGAACCGTATGATGTCTATGTATATGTTCTTGTTGGGATTGGTGTCGCTTGTGATGCCCCCAACGTCTCCCGCTGGCGTACCGACCGCGCCCAAAGTCTTGCTCAAGCACGTCCCTGCTAACGCCCGCGCGATCGCGACATTTGATGTGGGCGCGTTTGGTTCACAGATGCACCAATCGCTCCTTCAGTTGGGAAAAGACCCGATGGTCAGCAACATGCCGATGTTGGCGAGAGGGCATCAGCGCTTTCTCAGACAGCTCAACCGCACGATCAAAAAGATGAAGCGCAGCGCAGGGGTCGATCCTCTCAGAGATGTCAAGTACATCACGGTCGTCTTGCTGCCTTCTCCTTCTGGCAATCAATTTATCGACGCCGCAGTGATTATAGGCGGCTCTTTCTCCGCGCTCTCCGAGCCGAAGCTCGCTAGACTCAATCGTCTTAAGCCCTCCAGCGCCGAACAGCACGGTGCCTTTCGGGTGTACTTCAAGAGTCGTCGAAGAGGTACAAATCTCGCGTGGTCCCAAGATACCATTATTATGTCTTCAGGTCCCAAGAGCGTGATCAAGAGCTTGTTGACGCCACAAAGTCCTTCGACGCTCGCGACATGGATGACCTCACACGCTAAAAAACCTGCGATGATCCGTGCGGCTGTCGACCTCAGTGTCGCAAAGCTTGGGTATTTCCGACGCAAACGCCAGATGCGCCAATTCTTGAGCCTCTTTAAAGGGCACAAGGTCGTTGGTGGCTCCTTGTTGTACAAAGGTGTCGAGCTTACGGCTGTTCCTTCGAACGCAGCGGCTGCGACTCGTGCAAAACTCGTCATGGAAGGCCTGGGTTCACTCGCTAAGTCTGGGACATTTGGTGTCCTCGGGTTTTTGAAATTGCTCGATGGTATCTTGCTTCCAGGTGACGCCAATCTGCCCAGACCTATGCAATTCTTTGCACAGCAAAAGGTGGGCTTGATGAAGATGCTTTACAAGCGTTTCAACACGAAGAACACACACTTTGCTGTCACACAGACCAAAAGTGAGGTGGCTTTGCGTGTACATGGAAAAGGAAGCGTTGCCTTGTTGATGGGGGGTGTGTTTGGAGCAGGTTTGATCGGCTTGATGCCTCGCGGCATGCGCTCTTCGCCTCCCTCAACGCCTCCGATGATCAAGCAAGCGGCGCCCGCACAACCCTAACATCTCCGTTCTCCCTACAAACCCTCCCCATTTCTTGCCAACTGCCTTTACAATATCCGGACAACAGACTACACCCACATCGCGATGGCCTTTGGGTCGATTCTTTTTGCAAAGTGGTCTCTCGTACAAAGGGTGTTCTATGTTTGTATTGGTGTGGTGGAAGGTGTTGCCGTTGTTTTTGGCGATGGGAATGGGGTATCTCTCTGGTGCGCTGAAGGTCTTTCCACGTCCTGCTGACGCTGTCGATGTGCTCAATCGCTACGCGCTGTATTTTGGATTTCCTTTGTTGATATTTCAGGGGTTTTGTCGTCCTTCTTTGGTCTTGTCGTCCAATCCTGGCTTTTACGTGTTTCACGTCTTGATGGCGGCGATGATCGTCGGGGGCATTGTGTGGGTTGGGGGATGGTTTCAAGCGACACGTGGTGTGCGTGGTGGTCTTGTGTTGGGGACGTTGTTCGGAAATGTCGCGTATCTCGGGATGCCGTTGAGTATACAGATTTTGGGGTCGTCGTATCTCGGCTGGATCGCGTTGAGTGTGACGTTGCAGGTGTTCTTCTCTATGGCGCTCGGTCCACTCGCTTTGGTGATGTTGCGAGAGTCTGGGCGAGGGGACAAAGAAGAGCGGCGTCGCTTGCTTCGTAAACTTGTGAGACAGCCTCTTTTGTGGGCACCTGTGCTTGGTTTCCTGGTGCGTTTTTCGTTGCCCGCGCAGACCTTACAGGGGATCGCGACGCCGCTGTCGTTCTTTGCTTCATCTGCGGCACCTGTTGCGCTCTTCTTGCTCGGTCTACATATCTGGAACCATCAACACACTCTACGACGTATTCGTGTGGACGTGTGGGGGATGTTGTTGTGCAAATTGTGTCTGGTACCGTTAATGGCGTTTGCTCTCGGTTGGTGTTTTGTGAAGTGGGGTTGGATGGCTCGACAAGAGTGGCGTGTGGTGTTGGTCTTGAGCTTCATGCCTACGGCAATTACGACGTTCTCCATCGCAAAGGACTTTCGGGAGAATGAAGACCTGATGGCGCAGGCGATTTTGCTGTCCACACTCATCACGTTGTTGGCGCTGCCTTTGTTGATTCCTTTTGTCGTGCAATGGACCTCCTGAAGGGCATCGCTTGTGTGCTGTGGCGGGCTGTGGTATGTCTTGGCGAGGCGCGATATGTATCGCACCACCATATCAATTGAATCGATCTTTTGGAGGTTTCCTTGGCTACTATCGGTAAGGTCAATACATTGTCCGTCGTCAAACAGACCGAGCTTGGTGTCTTCTTGCATGGTGAGGAGCACGGTCAGATCTTGTTACCACGCCGGTATGTTTCACAACGCTATGAACCTGGAGACACTGTCGAGGTGTTTTTGTATATGGACTCAGAAGATCGTCCGATCGCGACGACTCTTCGTCCCTATGCGATGGTTGGGGAGTTGGCCACCCTCAAAGTGGTCTCCACCACAAACATCGGTGCGTTCCTCGACTGGGGGTTGCCCAAAGATCTCTTTGTCCCTGTCAGTGAGCAAAAAGAACGCATGCAAGTCGACGATTACTACGTCGTCTACATCTATACTGACGAACAGACAGGGCGACTCGCAGCCTCTGCCCGTCTCAACAGATTTCTCTCCGACGATGCCTCTGGTCTCACAGAAGGCCAAAAAGTCACGCTCCATATCTGTGAGCAGACAGATCTCGGTTACAAAGCGATTATTGATGGGAAGTGTTGGGGACTCCTGTACGGCAATGAAGTCTTCGAGGAGGTCTTTTACGGTGACATCATCGATGGATACATCAAAAAGATCCGTGAAGACGGTAAGATCGATCTATCACTTCATCCTTCAGGGTATGAAAAAATCGAAGGCTTTTCGAAGGAGATCTACGATCTCTTGCAGGAGAACAACGGATATCTGCCCCTTCACGACAAGAGCTCACCCGAAAAGATCGCGGAGTGGCTTGGGATGAGCAAAAAGAACTTCAAGAAATCCATCGGCAGCCTTTACAAACAAAGGCTGATCAGCATCGATGTTGATGGGATTCGTTTGCTCACTGAAGGTGGAGCATCTGAAGAAGGCTGAGGCGATTGAAACAGTCTTCACAGCTCTTTTTGATGTCATATGTTTTTTGGGGGGGGGTAGATTTACTGTGTCGCTTGTTTGGGGAGGGGGCGGACATATAGATAGATCACCACACCCATACAGACAAAGAGTGTCAAACCGCTTGCGATCGTAACGACGATGGAGGCTTGGTACTTGAGCATGATACCCAACGAGGTCCAAGCTAAGACCAGAATGTAGGCCCTGTCTCTTCGAGGGAAAGCCGCCGCAAGTACGATCCCCAACGCGATACAGAGCATGAGCGCGCTCCACACAGGTTCAGGGATCCCGCCACCCTTCCAGCCAAAGTATTGTAGGACAGTTGTCGCGTTGGCGACTGTCGCAACAGTGACCCACCCTAAGTACACACTAAATGGCCAGTGGGTGAACCACTGCTCTCCCAAGGAATCCTGCTCTCGTGTACTGTCCAGCGCCAGATAGATCCATATCAACGATATGAGCAGCCCAATCATGCAGACGAGACTGACCGGAAACCACTCTCTCTGCCAGACGACAATCCATGACATATTGAACACACAAGAGACCATGTAAGGGATGTCGATCTTTGCGATTGTTTCGTTCTCTTGTTGTGCTGGTAAGAGTTGGTAGACTGAGAAGGCCAGCAGCGCCAGATAGATAAGGCCCCAGATGGAGAAGACGTATCCTGCCGGTGTGAAGTAGTTTTGGAATTGATCTGAGATGTTGCCGACGTTTTTTCCCGTGGGAGAGAGCAGAGGAGCCATCCCATTGAGCGTGATTGTTGCGATCGTCATAAGTAAGACCGACCATTTGCGAAGCAGGCTTCGACGCATTCGTTTTCTCCTTTTTGGTGTGTTGTTTCGTTCTGCTCCTGAATATGGAGGTGACTCGCAATAGAGGCAAGTCATCTCCTGATCTGGGAAGCGCTCTGTGGACGGATATGTCTATTGTTGGTCCATTCACCTGAGTGGCGTGTAAGAAAATGTATGTGTTGTGTGTAGATTCATTGACGTGGTGTGTAGTGTTGTATTCACTCTTTGACGTGACGTTGTCTTGGATATGTCCATTCATGTGGTGATTCGTCGATCTATTTTTTGGTATGGATGTTGCTATCTGCTCTGTTGAAAGAATAGGGAGCAAGCCAACTACGGAGAGATTCGATGAGTAAAGAACGCAAGCGCCACCTCAGTCCAATGCAAACACCCCACCCTCAGACCATCATCGATCCTCTTGTGGGTCGGGTGGTGATGGGATTGACTTTGCAAAAGAAGCTTGACCAGGGTGGAATGGGCTCTGTATACGAAGCCAAAGGGGGAGCCTGGGGCTCGCGTTTTGCTGTCAAGATCTTACACCCACAGTTTGCGTCTGATCCCGGTCTTGTCGAACGATTTCGCCGGGAGATTATGACGGTTGCGCAGCTCAACCATGAACACATCGTCTCCGTTGAGGGTTGTGGATGGGAGGAGGGGATCGGTATCTACCAGGTGATGGAGTTTTTGTGTGGGATGAACCTGGCACATATGATCGAAGAAAACCAGCCCTTCGACAAGCGTAGGATTCTCTCGATCACGCAGCAGATCCTCTCTGGACTCATTTACATGCACCGTCATCGTGTTGTGCACAGGGATTTGAAGCCCGAAAATATCTTTTTGTGTAACAAAGAAGAGGGTGAGAGCGTGAAGATCCTCGACTTTGGGCTCGCAAAGATCGTCTTGGAAGAGACCGATATGACCCTCACACAGGCGGACTCGATGATTGGTACACCGTCTTACATGTCACCAGAGTTGGCGATGAGACAATGGAAGCAGGTCGATCAACGCAGCGATATTTACTCATTAGGGGTGATCTTGTTCAGGTTGTTGACCGGTCACTTCCCAACGACAGCCAACGATACACAAGGGGTTGTCTACCAACACGCCAATGGCAAGTTGTTACCACTCACTCACTTCAGACCTGAGCTTGCAAACCAACCCATCGATAAAATCCTCTCGGCTATGCTCGCAAGGAATCCCAACAGTCGCCCTCAGAATGTTCGTGCGTTGTCAGAGCCATTGACCAATGCTCTACTCGCTCTTGATGACGAGACCATCTTTTCTGGGGTGGAGACGACGTTCCCGCCTCTTGAGTTGCCTGGAGATATTGGGACCGTTGACTTGGATGGAGCTGCGGAGCTTGGGATGTCTTTTGGAGACTTTGACAAGACACTCGAAGTCCCAAAGATCCACACTCCTGAGAAAATTGAAGTGCTCGATAGTCTGGAGTTTGACCTGCTCAGTGAGCTCGGTATCGAGCAATTGCCAGAGTTTCACCCTACGACCTCTGAGCGAGCTGTGATCTCTTATCCCAATACATTTTCCCATGATGTACAAGACACGCCGGAGATGATCCCGCTCTCCTCCGAGAATCTACCCCAACTGATGGCTCCCTTGCAGCAAATTTGCGCGAGGCAGTTTGCTGCTGAGAAGTTGAAGGGTGATGTCTTGATCGGCTCGGCGGGCCAATTTATATCAGCAGGTGACACACTCTCCGAACGTTGGCAGCAGGCGATTCAGTTTTTGCCAGACTTGATCAAACAAGTGGATGGCGCGAGTCAACTTGGGGCATTTGAACACATGACCCTTGAGACAGATCAACATGTTCTTGGTTGTGTCCCCGAAGAGGACGGTTTTCGGGTCGGGTTGTTCCAAAAAACAGACACTTTCTCTTCGATGAAGATCTCCGAGAGCGCGGAGAGGGAAAACGATTCATCATCTTCGATGGGATTGTGCCAACAGCTCACTTCTTTGTTACATGTCGAGCAGTTCTTGTGCTTTTCCCAAAAGGGGACGTTGCTCAAAGATTGCGCCAGTGACGAGGCGACACGCCGCGATCCAAATTACTTTTTGCCACTGATGCGCATCCTCAAACACTTCTATGTCCGCACATGTGGGATGAGCTTTGCCTTTGAACATGGACAGGTGTTCTTTTGGCAGATGTCGCAATGCAGTGTGTTTATCATGACAAACGCGGCGATGAACCAACGTCTATTGACCATGTTGATAGAAGAGCATCTGGATGAAGTGAATACATGGGGAGAACGGGAAAGACCCATAGACGAAGACAGCCAAATCGAAGTGTTGCGCTTGCGAACAGCGAGACAAGAAGATCCATTTACACGTTGGAAACGTTCACGTATGCAGACGCCTAGAGGATTTATCCTCTCACCTGGAAAGAAAACCAGTCGGCGACAAAAATTCCACTGAGTTACTTTTCCCTCCTGACCGCCTCACGACGTAAGGAGCTCGTCTCCTTCTCCTCATATTCGCTTCTTTTTTCCAAGCACGATGCCCTCTGTTTCTCGTCTTGATGTGCGTCAATGACGTGTATCTTTGGATGTGGATGATGCCTGTCGATGACATTTGTCGTCATCTTCCATTTTTCCACTCTTTTGATACGGGGGAATTTGTATGAACGCAAAGTCTGCGATCTTTTTGCTTTGTGGGTTGTTACTGGTAGGTCATGTCATGCCTGGTCTGGTGTGGGCTGAAGCAGCCTCCCGGCCTGTGACGCAACCGACAACAAGGCAAGTGAAACACATCGGGCGGCCCGCTCCCTCTGTTGCCGCTCTTCGAGCGTTCTTTTCCAAGGAAGTTCCTCGTGTGATGAAAAAGTTTCACATCGTGGGAGCGACGCTCTCTGTTGTATTAGATGGTGAGGTCGTCTTGTTGAAGGGATACGGCCACAAAGATCTGAAGAGAAAGCATAAGATCGATCCGAAGAAGACGCTCTTTCGGATTGGTTCAGTCTCCAAGTTGTTGACCTGGATGTCTGTCTTGCAACTCGTTGAGGAGGGCAAGATCGAGCTCAACAAGGACATTCGTACATATATCCCCAAAGTGACGTATTCTCGAAAGTATGGCTCGATCACAATGGCGCAGTTGATGACACATACACCGGGTTTTGAGGATGTCTTGATTGGCTTGTTTTCGCTCGACCCAAAGAAGGCGAGAACGTTGGAGCAGGTGCTCTTATCACGTCCACCCAAGAGAGTCCTGCCTCCAGGCCAGCAGATCGCCTATTCGAATTATGGGACGTCGCTCGCTGGGTATGTTGTGCAGCAAGTCAGTGGGATGCCCTTTGAGGCGTATGTCGAACAAAAGATTCTCTCTCCTTTGCGTATGAAGTACGCGACCTTTCGTCAGCTTCCCAAACCTCTTGCGCCCTTCATGTCTGATGGATTTTCTTTCACAGGGACGGACAAAAAGCCGACATGGAAAAAGAAAGGGTTTGAGTATATCTGGTTGACGCCAGCAGGGGCATGTTCGGCGTCGGCAGGTGCGATGGCAAAGTTCATGCTCGCGACTTTGCAAAGAGGGCAGCTCCATGGTCAGCGTATCTTTGGTGAAAAGACCGCAAAGGCCATCCATCATACACATTTTCGGATGCATCCTGCGGCGGCTGGCTATGCTCACGGGTTTATCGAGATCCAGCGCCAACAACCTCGTGTCCTTGGTCATTTCGGTGATACGATCTTTTTTCACAGCCTCTACATGTTGTTTCCTGCACAGAAGATGGGGGTCTTTTTTTCGACGAATACGGACACTGGGATGCGTGCGTATTGGGCTTTAAAGGTCGCGTTTATGAAGCGCTTCTTTCCTGGCAAGACAGGCAGGCAGCTCGCGACAAAGAAGCTCTCCGATGCACAATTGAAAGAGTATATTGGTCATTATTCGAGCAATCGTCGCTCGGCGTCTGACGCGACGAAGATCATGGGATTGTTTACACGGACCGTCGTCACAAAGGGGAAGCAGTCAGGTGAGCTGAAGATCTTGGACTTCATGTCTTTTCGCATGATACCAGCCGTGATGGTCGCACCTGATGTCTTTCAGGATGCCAATGGGAGCTTGAGGTGGGTCTTTTTGCGGAACAAGCAGGGGCGTGTTTATGGTGTGTTTGGCAACGCATTTCCTGTGATGACCTTTGTGAGGACGCCTTGGTACGAATCCTTTACGTTGACGTTGGCGATTGTGATCTCATTTTTGATGTGTTTCTTGTTGGGGCTTGTGATCCGTCCGACGGGTCTGTTGATGTGGTTGTGGCGGGAGGAGCATCCCAGAGGTGAGTTCTTTTGGGCTTCGCTCTCTGGAGCTATCGTGTTGATCGGTTATCTCGTCTTGTTCACCGCGGTGTTCTTCTCAGGCTCTGAGGATTTCATTTTTACAGAGCCGAGTCCGTGGCTCTACCGTATCCCATTCATCTCATTGTTCGGTAGCGTGGGGATGTTGTTTTTTGCCTTCCGCTCTTGGTGGCTTGGTTGGTGGGGTTGGTTGCGAAGGGTGTTCTACACGCTCTTTACGATGTCATCCTTGGCCTTTCTTTGGTTACTTTCCTATTGGAAGGTGATGCTCTGGTAGTGGCAGGGGATTGCGGTCACTGTAGGAGAAAGGTACACTTCCTAGGACACAACCATGATCAACATAGAAAGGAAGTGATATGGACATGACAGGTTTGAAGGCGTTGGCTCCGCTTGATATACGTTCCCGAAGAAGTATCCGCTTTGATGGGAAAGGATTTGAGCTGACAAAAGAAGATCTTGGGGAGAGAGACCTTCTCATTGTTCAGAAACTATACGAGGCACTCCAGACATTTTTGCAGCGCTTTTGTGGCGAGACGTTCTCAGAGGAGGAGCTGAAGTCTTTTCTGGATGGGATCTCCGAAGATACTTTTTACAAAGAGATCACCTCGCTTGGATTGGAAACCTACGATCAGAAAACGATTACACCGATGATGAGGCAGGCCTTTCACGATCTGCGTGGTGGTGCGTTGACTGCGTTTTTGGGGTACGCCTCTTTGTTGTCTTCTGTTCCGCCTAAACAATCGACGATCGCCGAGATCATCAGGAAGATGGAGACCATCGCGAAAGATCACACCAAGATGATGAGGAGCATCCTTCCTTTTCTCGATCCCGTACAGTGGGAGTACGACGAAGAGGAGCGTCTGCACCCTGTTGAGGGCTTTGTGACCAAGTGGCAGAACCTCTCTGTGCGCATTGGTGAACAGGAGATAGGTGTCCGCGTTAAGCTGAATGCTTCGGGATTTTTGACGAGTCGATGCCTGGAAACATCGGCAGTGGATCGAATCCTCTACAACTATATCAACAACGCAGCTCGCTTCTCTGCGGAAGATGAGATCGAGCTTGCTGTGTTCTTTGCCAACCCTGAGAGCCTACGATTTGTCGTCAGGAACGAGATCACCACGACACAGAAGGAGTGGTTGAGAGAAAACATTCCGTTGGACAAAAACGAGCGACTCAGTCCGTTGTTTGAAGGGGGTTATACTCGTGGTGGCAATGGCGTTGGACTCTCTGGTTGTGCGGCGATTGTCTCCGATAGTTTCGGTGTGATCGTTAAGAACGCGCTTGCAGAGGGGGTCTTAGGGGCTTGTGTCGACGAAGACTCATTTTACGCGTGGTTTCACTGGCCTGCCTGCCGAAAAGAAGATGTCGAGGAAGTCTGTGTCTGTTAGGCCGTTGGGGAAAAGTCGTTAAAAAAGTGGGGGGGGTGTGTCTTCTCTTGAAGTGTTTGTTTTTGAAAGATAAACATTTCCTTTTTGTGTGTTGTTTGATATCTTTTTTGGGGACTTCGCGATAAATCTTCGAATCACTCCAGACTACTCAAACAGTGAGAAAGTTGGCCTGTCTGCGATGGGAGTTTTGCAGGGGGGCCAATCCTTTGTCCATTCGGCTGGGACAGCATTTTGACTGTTGAATACATGTTGATTCACAGTGATAAGGCAAATGTGTCACGGCCCTGTTTTCTACACTCTATGTGTTGTCATTGGTCAATGCACGGAGCGACGACGCCTTTGAGGCGTCAGGCTCTATGTGTTCGTTCTATATGACTCATATTCATATATAGATTCGATTCTTTTTATTCATCATCTCTGATGGAGATGGACAACTGTATCTAAGAGAGGTCTACCTATGAAAACTCCCCGTTCGTTCTTTATGTTGTTGCTGTTTTCGCTATTATGTTCTGCTTGTACAGGTCCTGCGACGTCAACCGAGCAGACAAAAGAGGTCGTGACTGAAGGTGTCTCCACCGAGGTTGAACAAGAGAACTTGAAGCCTGACGCGTCTGTCGTTGAAGAGGCCCCTGAGCCTGTGATCGAGAAGGCCGAACCTCTCGCGTGGTCTACGACCACTTTAGAGAAGACGTTGTCTGCAGGTGCTGTCCATCGCATCACATTGCCAGAGACCACTGGTGGCGAAGGTAAGATCTCGTTCTTCTTGAAGACAAAGCAGGTGATCGAGGGTGTAAGCATTGAGGAGAAAGAACTTGTCATTCGGTTTAGTTATAACGCGAGTGTGCAAGAGAGCTTTGAAGTGATTGCGGAGGACGAAAAGAAGCAGAGCGCTTCACTCTCCGTCAAGATAAACACAACGATCCCAGAGTGGACAAAGTTGTCATTTTTGGATGGTCCAAAGGGACGTGCGAACCCTGCGATGGCGCTCGCAGGAGATCGATTGTTGATGTTGGGAGGGTTTGTCGCAGCCGGAGGATCTAATGAATTGTGGATGTACCAGCTCTCGAAAAAGAGCTGGACACTTGCCAAAGCGTCTGGTGACGTCATCCCTGAAGGGGGAGTCTTTCGTTGGGTCGTAACCTCCATCGAAGAAGATGGAAACAAGGTCGAAGGGCTCGTTGTGCAGGGGATGAGCTCGTCACAGGCTCCGATCACCGGAACCTACCGCTTCGTAATCAATGGAACAGACGTGGCCTGGACCAAGCTCCAGGAAGAAGGGACAGTCCCAACTTCGCGAGCCATTAGCGCCATCGGGTACTCCAGTAAAAAGAAAATGCTCGTGCTTTTTGGTGGGATTACGCTCTCCGGTAAGCCTGATAACATCACATATACCATGAAAATCAACGGTGACAAAGCTGTCTGGGAAACGCCGACATTGCAATTCAAGCCTCCTGCGCGATACGGTTCGCAATTTGGTGTTGATCCTGTTAATGGTCGCTTGTACGTCGTGAGTGGTTCTGCGGCAAACCAGAGTCCTTTGACTGATACTTGGGTTCTTCATATGGACAGGGAGGAGGGCATGCTATGGCAAGAGATTAAGGCAAAGAACCCCATTCTTTGGAGACAAAATGGCGCGCTGTTCGTGGACGTCAAGCATCGCCGCCTCTTTGTATGGGGAGGTGCCAATGGAAAGGCCGCCTATGGTGATCTTGATGCACTCACTCTTGATGATAAAGAGCCTACATGGGAGGCGATCGGCAATATGACCAATCCTCCTGCACGCACCTCCATTTACTCCGCCTGTAACCACGAGAACGGGAAATGCTACATCGGTGGAGGACGCGCCCCTACACTCCTCAGCGATCTTTGGTCTCTTGAGATCGCACCCACTCCCAAATCTGCTCCCTGACACCTTTTCTTCCCCACCGTCTTGCTCAACTTCCAACCAATCCTTCTACACGCTCGCTCTTCATGACCTGCAAACAGTGTATATGTTACGTTTGGTATACACGATCACGTTGTCATTGTGTGTACCATGTTGGGCACCTTTGTTTTGCGATCATGTACATCTTCAAATGCTTTGAACCCGCTGGTACACAAGGAAGAGGGCCATACCTATTGAGGAGGAATAGGTGCGTTCCTTGTTTTATCTATGTTGGCCCAATTTTTGCTTTGTGGAATTCCCGCAACGCCAAAGAAGAAGAGAGGTTCAGGCAACATGATAAGAACACGTACAACACACACTCACAGGGTGATGGTCGCGCGCTTTCAGGCGGTTGACAGGCTATTGGAGCTGCAGATCTCCTTTGAGCCCAATGATGATGTTGATGCATCGGGGGAGCTTCGCCTTCCTCTTGATCTATTTGAGGATGATAGACAGCGAAAGGTGATGCTCGAAAGAATCAAGCGTGTTTCGGGTCTTCAACCTGCGAATGTGGCTACTTTCTCGCCTGAAGATTATAAACCAGAGACGAGACCTGAGCTCAGGCGCGTCAGAGACTTTCTCCGCCAAGAAACACCTTCTCTCGAAGAGAAAGAGACCTCGGAGTACCTTGAGCGTATCAAGAGACGAGCGATGCCTACCGGCTATGCTCGAAGAGATTCAAAGCCTACCCCGACACTGATTCGGCCAGAAGTCTTTCAGCAGGAAAACAAACAAGATCGCCCCCGAATTGTTCCCATCCCTTTAAAAAAAGCTCCCTCCAAGTGATCACCTCATTTTCACCGCCTCTCTGACAACTTCACTACACATCTGTTACGTCAGGTTATCAATATCTCCTCATCTCCTCTTTCACCTGATTCATATTCCATCACCGTTCGAAATAATCCAGGGAACCTTGTCTCGAATAAGTTGTTCTTGTATGTAAACTCGACTCAAACATTCTGAAGTTTGCGGTCTATTAATCCTTTGGAAGGAGTTTCTATGTTTGTGCGTGTGGGTTCTTGGGTGTGTTTGTTTTGTGTCTTGGTGTGTTGTGGTTGTACCGGACAGCAAACCAGGACGGTCAAACGGACAGAGCGTATCTTTCTTTGGAAAGCCAATCACCCCAAGACAGGCCATCAGTTCTATCTCTTTGGTACGATCCACGTCGGACGTGGAAAGGCTTTTCGTTTGGACCGTGCTGTTGTCAAAGCGCTCTCTGAGACTGATGAGCTCGTCGTCGAAGTCGATACATCCGATCAAAAGAGCAAAAAACATCGCGATCGATACGCCAAAAAGTACGGGCTGCTTCCTCCTGGAACCAGTTTGCGCTCGTTACTCTCCAAGAAAGCGAACAAGCTGTTGACCAAAACCACACAGTCGATGGGGCTCGCCCCCAGTCTTGTGCTGAGGATGCGTCCCTGGATGGCCGCCTTGACACTCTCGGCTTTCCAGATGGGACTTGATGGTTTTCGCTCCAACGAAGGCAAAGAGTCGCAGTTGTTTCGCCTCGCCCAAAAGTACAAGAAGCCGATCCGTTCGCTGGAGACTGTTGAGAGCCAGCTCAGCATTTTCTCCAGTCTGAAGCGCAAGTTGCAGATCGCTTTCCTCGTCCGAAGTATGCTCGAGATCACAAAGGCGCGACCTGGAAAAAGTACGCTTAGTGAGCTGGCACGAGCCTATCTTGGGGGACATCTGAAGGATATTGAACGCACAACGACCGCAGACCTTTCGTCGTATCCAGAGTTTAGGCCTCTCTTCGAGGCGCTACTCGATACACGAAATGTCCGGATGATCAAATCGATAAAGAAGCTCCTTACGCGCCAAAAGCGCTTGTTTGTCGCAGTTGGCGTTGGACATTTTCCTGGAAAAAAGGGGCTGCTCGCCTTGCTCAAAAAGGAAGGTTATACACTCCAAAGGAGCAAGGGACTTGGACCTATTGATACGCCTGTCGAGCGCTCAAAGCCAGGTGCGCAGTGGGTTTCATTGAATGATACATCGCGTGGCTTCTCCGTGCGCTTTCCCAAAACACCCAACAAAGTTCCACGTCTCGTTCGTTCACAGGCTGGACAGATCGCGATACTGACCTACGAGTCGAAAGATCTTGTCTTTCATCACTATGTGACCGCGACACAATATCCACCACAGATGGAGGTCGCCATGATGAAGCCTGCAATTCAGGAGCGTGTCTTGTTAGGGACAATTGCGTTGTGGGTGCGTAATGCCCGTGGAAAACTGCTCAAGAGAGAGAAGGTCATGCTCGACGGACAACCTGCTTATTTTGTACGTGTAAAGAACGCCTCTACGCTTTTTGAGGGCTACGTTTTTTTCCATAAACGGCGGCTGTTTCAGTTCTTTGTGTTGTACATCGGTCGTATCGCCAAGGACGATCATAGAAAGAGACAGGCGAAGATGTTCTTTCGATCATTTCGGTTTGCAAAGTGAGTGGAGTTGTCAGATTGTCGTTGTGAGGAGGGTTTGGGCGCGCGTCTCCATCTGAGAGAGGAGGGTCTTGTATGTTTCGTTTTCTTTGTATCGGTGGAAAACAGGGCAGGATTTGAGCCAGTTGAGATCTGTAAGGCCTGTCTCTAGAGCTTTGTTGATCAACGCAAAACACTGCTCATCTCTATCAAAGTAAGCACATAATTCGGCACTCTGTTGATAGAACAAGACGGCGATTCGGCTGGGAACATCGTCGAGTGGGATGGCTGTGTCTTCGAGGAGACTTTCCATACTGTTGCCTTCAGCGAGTGCCTGATAACGTTGAATCCCTGACGCGACGATCGGTCGTACAAATGTCTCAGGGGCCGGGAGTGGACGAAGCTCGCCCTTCCATAGTGAGAGGCGGTATTGTGTAAGTAACGTGATCTCTGGGTCCTGTCCTTCGAAGGTGTGAGACATGGCGAACGCCATCGCGTCCCATTCTTCGAGGAGGGCGTAAGCTCGGATCAGGTCCCACTTGGCGCTGGTGATATTGGGGTCAAGTGAGTACGCGAGCTTCAAGTGCTCAATAGCCTCTTTGACATCTCCCAACTCCTGTAAAATCCGCCCAAGTAAGTCATGTGCGTCTGCGTGAGTTGGCGAGACCTCGATGGCCTTTCGTAGCCATTTGAGCGCGTTTCCCTTTTTGTTTTCGAGGTGGCAGACCATACCGAGGGCGAAGAGAGCCTCACTGCGTTCTGGTGCGATGGCAAGAGCTTGCTCTGCGAGCACACGGGAAGATGCGATGATTTGTGGATCGTTGTCCCCATGATAAAATGCCTGCCTTGCGCGTGCGACCGACGCGCCTGAGAGGATCAGCGGGTCATTGGGAGCGCGCTCTCGTGCCTTGTCGAAGTATTCGACGGCGATACCGACATCGTGATGCCATTGTTCACGAAGGAGATGTTTGGCGCGAAAGTAGAGGTCGATCGCGACGGGGTCTTGTGTGTGGTATTGGTTTTGTGGTTCGGGTTGCTCCATGGCGAGCGCATCGCTCAAGCCGGCGGTGATATCATCGACCAAGTCAAAGAGCTCTGCGGTCGTACATTTGAAGCGTTTGCCCCACAGCTGGAATCCATCTGTACAAGAGGTGAGCCGGACGCGGAGCTGTACGCTCTCTCCCACCCGGCGAAATGAGCCCGTGATGATATACTGGACACCGAGCTGCTTACCGATCTCTTCAGGGGTGAGTTCTTCATGTTGAAGAGTGTGGACTTCACGCCATGAGCGAACTTTACAGGTCTCGATGGTGGAGAGTGTGTCGATGAGATCTTCACAGACACCTTCGATGAGATAGATATCGTCCTTGCAGCCTTCGTTGCGGAAGGGCAGGACGGCGATCAGGCGCTTTTGTGTGGGAGTGGGGGTGTTAATATGGTGTGGGAGATTGGGTGTCGTCCCGTGCAGTGGGGTGATCGGTGAGAGTGTAAAGTTGGCCGTGTCAGGATGTAATGTATGAAGCGCTTGTAAGAGCGCGTTGGCATCGGGATATCGATCGTGTGGGTCTTTGGCCATACAGCGTTGTAGCAGGCCGACGACGGCGACATCGAGGTCTTTGCGGCGCTCTCTGGGATCGGGAGGTGGTGAAGTGATACGGGCGGTCGCGAGGACGAGGAGATTGTCACCAACCCATGCACGGCTTCCAGTGAACATCTCAAATAAGATCGCGCCGAGTGCATAGAGGTCCGCACGTGCGTCGATCTTTCCAGCGTTGGTAAATTGCTCTGGTGCCATGTAAGCAGGTGTCCCGACGAACGCGCCGGCTGCGGTTTTGAGGGCGTTGGTGCGCTTGGTCTGTCTGGCGATACCGAAGTCGGAGATGACGACGCGACCACCTTTTTCGATCAGGATATTGTCTGGTTTGAGGTCTCGGTGGATCACGCCAGCTTCGTGGGCTGTTGCGAGCCCTTTACAGATCTGGCTACCGATGTCGACACATTCTTCGTGACGAAGGTGTCCGTGACGTGCGAGCAGATGGGAGAGGGATTCACCGTCGACAAACTCCATCGTGAGGTAGTAGGAGTCTCGACATTCGCCGAAGTCGAACGTGCGAGCGACGTGGCGGTCTGTGACTTTGTGGGCAAGTCTCACCTCTTGCTTGAAACGAGAGAGCGCTTCTTTATCTTCGATCAAAGAAGGCAAAAGCAGCTTGAGCGCGACGATCTCATCGAGCTTGTGGTCTTTGGCTCTGTACACAGTGCCCATCCCACCTTCTCCGACAACCTCCAGTAACTCATAGCGTTGGGCGATCCAGTCATCTTTACAGGGTTGTTTACTCGTGCTTGGAGGTTGTGTGACAGGAGGTTCAGTATACATCTGTGTCTTGCGTGGAGGGGTTTTATCGAGAGCTGATAGGACACTGGATGCTTCAGGTGTATCGCGTAGATGGCGTTCTTGATGTTTGAAGAGGGGAGGGGGACTGGTGATGATGGTCTCTGTGTCGTCGATCTTTACGTCACTCATAACAGGCTCTTTTGCGGTCCGATGGGATGGTTGTTTGGTTGCTTCCTGAAGACGTCATGGTGTCCAGGTGCTCTTTGGTCTCTCCTTCGAGCAAAAACAATGTAATGATAAGTCGCCTTGCTGCAAGTGTCCAACGCTTTTCAGACGTTTTTTTGCTTATGAGTTGCTCATGCCGTCGTATGCCAAAAAAGAATACGAAGGATGAGACGTCACAACGGCCTTATTTTTGTTTGCTGCGTTTATAGCGGCGTTTTTTGACCGCGAATGCGAGTCCCTGTCCATTCAGCATGCAGTCGATGTCGAGCAACACACGCCAGGGATCGTCTTTGGCCACACCAAGTGATTGGAGCATCGTGTCAAAATGTTCACGAACTCTCTTGTAAAACAGGTCGTCCAGTTCTTCATCAGGGCGACCTGAGGTGTCGACCTCTTCGATCCATTCATCGAACATCGCGAGTTGTTTGCGCAGTGATGAGCCGATCGCGTCGAGTGCGGTGACAGGGCCGTAATGTGTTGGATAGACTGTTGTTGCGCCTGTCGCGAGGATGTTGTCGACGCTGTCGATCGCCGCTTGTGCATCAAAGTCTGTCGGAGGTGTCGAAGGAAATGTAAACAACCCTTTGGACTGAAGCTGAGGGTAGACAATCCCGAAGCTGTCACCTGCAAAGACGGCGTTGAGATGGGAGTCGTAAATGCTAAAGTGATGGTTCGCGTGTCCACGTGTGTAAAAGAAGCGGAGTGTGCGTTCGCCGAATGTCAGCACTTCACCATCTTCCATGATCCTGACACGCTCTTCTGCGATAGGCTGAATCTCACCGTATAGCTCTTGAAAGGTTTCTTCTCCGTAGATATCCATCGCGCTGTTGACGAGTCTTGAAGGGTCGATCATGTGTGGCGCAGCTTTTGGATGGGCGAGGAGCGTTGCGTTGGGACACTGCGCGAGGAGGGCAGAGGCACCACCTGCGTGGTCGAGGTGGACGTGTGTGATGATGATCCACTTGACCTGTTCGGGTTGGACGTCTTCTTCTTGCAAGGCCTTCATGATGTGTGGGACGGCGTGTGTCGTGTTGGTCTCGATGATTGCTGCGCTGTCTCCCTCCTTGAGGAGGAAGGCTGCGGCGACCTTCTCGCGACCTGTATACATACAATCGATAACCCGTAGAGACCGTTGCTTTGTCATATTTTTCTCCTTTTGACTTGTGACCTGATGTGGCAGTGTTCCTCATCCGCGCTCCATCATAGAGGCGAAGCCTTTGTGACGCAAGGCTAGGACGGTCTACCTCGCTATTTCGGATGGTTTTTGTACTGCATTCTCTGCTTTGGGTTGCGCTGTTGGAGTGTTCCTTCACAAGACGTCTCTTCGTGGTATGCTGTTTTGTGTACGCTTTTTGCCTCCAATCGCCCTACAAGGAGATATTTGCGATGAGAATTCCTGTGATGCAAGGTGTTATTGATCGTCGTATTCTCGCCAACTATAGGATTGACGCGGATGTCATGGCGAAGAACCTCCCTGCACCCTTTCGACCAAAACTCGTCGATGGATATGCTATCGGAGGTATTTGTCTGATCCGACTGCTTCGTGTGCGTCCTCGTTTTATCCCGCTGCCGTGGGGGATTCGTTCTGAAAATGCCGCTCACCGTATCGCCGTCGAATGGGACGATGAAGAGGGTACACAAGAGGGGGTTTATATCCCAAGGCGAGATACAGACTCGTGGATGAACGCAAAAGCCGGTGGAAATATCTTTCCAGGTGTTCACCATTACGCGACCTTTGAGGTTGATGAGGACGGTGAGCGTTTCTCTGTGACGATGAACAGCAAAGATGGCAGCGCGAGTGTTCATGTTGTGGGGACGCGAACAGAGGCGATCCCTGATAGCTCTGTATTTTCTTCGTTGGAGGAGGTCTCTACATTTTTTGAACGGGGTTCTTTGGGATACTCGAATACACATCAATCAGGCCGATATGATGGTCTGGAGTTGCGCTGTGTTGATTGGAAAGCGGAGGCGCTTGCGGTAGAGGAGGTCACGTCGAGTTACTTTGAAGACACATCACACTTTCCCGAAGGCTCCGTGACGTTTGATTGTGCGTTGTTGATGAGGGAGATCAAGCATGAGTGGCATGGTCGCAAAGACTTGTGTTGTACGTAGTCACAACGAAAGAAATCCTCCCAGCCCGGCAAGCGGAGCGCGCCAGCAAGGGGCAAGCGAAGCGCGCCAGCAAGGGGCAAGCAGAGCGCGCCAGCAAGGGGCAAGCAGAGCGCGCCAGTAAGTAAGGGCGAGTGGCAACTCGCCCTCTTTGAGACGGCAGCCCGGCAAGCGGAGCGCGGCAGTCGCGCTCGTAGAGCGCAAAACAGACGATGCGTGAGCATCGTGGGGTCTGGGGTGAAAACCCCAGGATGGTGTCGGCAAGCGGAGCGCGCCAGTAAGGGGCAAGCGGAGCGCGCCAGTAAGGGCGAGTGGCAACTCGCCCTCTTTGAGACGGATGTATAGGCAAGCGGAGCGCGCCAGCAGAGACCGTGGCAACTTTGAGACCTACCATCGGGAGCAAGTGGGTGGTCAGCTACGTTTACGGATGGAGAATCGTTTGAGGAGGCTACCCTCTTTCTCGTACAGTGAGATCAGGGCTTTGTGATAATCGACTTGGGCACGTAACTCAGCGAGTTCAGCTTGTGAGACATCTTGTTGGAAAAGCAACACCTGGAACAACGTACTACGACCGAGTTTGAATTTGGTTTTTTCTGCGCTCAATTTACGTTTCGCCCATGTGAGTGTCAGTTTTGCGGCGGCGATGCGCTTGAGAATCTGTTGTCCTTGTCCATGAAAGAGTTGCAGTTGGTTTTTCAGTTCACGTTGGAGTTGGGCGAGCATCAACCTTTGTTTCTGGACTTCGAGCTGTGAGCGTTCGACACGTTGGTTGACCTGACGACGATCGAGTGGGACTGAGAACGTCAATCCTGCGTAAGCGTTGTGTGAACGTGGGTCCACGAGCATCCCCAGGGAGCGCTGGACTGAGGACTCTGTGTCTGCGCCTGTGTTTCGTCCAAATCCCACGAGTTGGAAGCCTGCGACGAGATCGAGGTTGGGCAGTTGACCATTCTTGGCGACGAGGACGTCTTGTTTGAGTGCGCTGATTCGATGCTTGATGCTCTTCAGATTTGGGTTCTCTGTGATCATCCTGTCGAGTGCGCGTTGGAGTGAGGGGAGCGAACCTCCCGAAAGTGGCTCCTCTGTGGGGACAAAAGACACATCTTTGGACGTGTGAAGGACATCCCTCATTTGAACCTGCACTTGGTTCATACGTTCGACAGCGGCGAGTAATTCTTGATGACGTTTGGCGACAGCTTCTTCGGCTTGGGCGAGCTCAATGGCTGCGAGTCGTCCTGATTGGATCAGGAGTTTGGTGTTGCTGCGCTGTTGGACTGCGAGTGTGTAAGCCTTCTGACGGAGCTTCAGGTCTCTCTGGTTGTACACAAGATCCCAGTATATACGGATGGTTTGGCCGATCTTTTCGAGGATCTGAGCGGCCACTTTTTGTTCGGCTGCTTCGGCCTGCGCTTCAGCTTTTTTGATCGGCGCCATCTGCACGGGCAACCACGCACCACGTAACAATGGCTGTGTGATTTGGAGACGCAACGAGTTCGAACCATCGTTGATCGTCTGGACTCTATCTGTGCTCTCGCCGAGCGCGTTAAAGCGGTCTTGTGTCCCCCAACCTTGCTTGAATTGAAGGGCGAGGGTTGTCCCGAGCGCGAGCTTCTTTTCCAGGGAGAGAGAGCCCTGCAATTGGACTTGTTGTAAGAACAAGTTGTTGCTCTCCTCATTCCAGAGGGAGGGGTTGAGCTGCATCCCTGCCGGGAGGTTGGAACGATCCACCTGCAAGTTGAGCTTAAGATCGAGGCCAAAGGCACCTTTGGCGAACGCAGTATCCGACTTTGACTGGACGAGTTCGAGGTGTTCTCGTGCGATATCAGGGTTTTGCTTGAGCAGCATCTTGAGCGCTGCTTCGAGAGTGAGGTGTTGGGTCGCCTTTGCTGCCTGTGCTTCGCCTACAAAGAGCAAGCCGAAAAGACCGAGGCATACCGTCGCCAATGTGAACATATGTTTGAATGTCTTTTTCATCGCGTTGTTCCTTTCCGTTCCTTGGAGTGGTCTGTTGATTTTCAACGGTCTATGACCGGTCTTATTCGTAACGAAGAGCTTCGATTGGGTTGAGCATAGCAGCTCGTCTCGCCGGATAAATGCCAAAGAAAACTCCGACGAGAATGGCGAACAAGAAGGACAATCCGATCGCCTGTAGAGAGAGAACTGTTTGCCAGGAGCCCATCTTGGAGATCAGCCAGGAAGCGCTCATTCCAAGAATCACCCCGATCAGGCCACCAAGGACACTCAGGACGACGGACTCCACGAGGAATTGCAACAAGATGTCTTTGTACGTCGCGCCCACTGCTTTGCGCACACCAATCTCTCTCGTGCGCTCGGTGACGGAGACGAGCATGATGTTCATGATCCCGATCCCGCCGACGAGCATCGAGATGGCGGCGATCGACGCGAGCAGCATGGTGAAGGTTCCTGTGACAGCGCTCATCGTCTCGAGGATCTCCTTCTGGTTGCGGATGTTGAAGTCCGGCTGTGCACCGGGCTGGATGCGGTGTCGTTTGCGCAAGAGTCGCGTGACATCCCACTGCACAGCGTCCATCTTTGAAGCGGCGGCGACCTGTATGGTGATCGAGCGCAGGTAACGAATTCCAAAGAGTCTTCTTTGTGCGATATGGAGAGGAATCACGACCTGATCGTCTGGATCTCTGTAACCCGATTGTCCTTTGGCTTTCAGCGTGCCGATAACCTGAAAGTTGATCCCGCCGATTTTGACGTCTTCACCGAGGGGATTTTGACCGGGGAACAACGCCTTGACGACTGTCGCGCCGAGGACGACCACTTTGCGGTTGGCGTGGACGTCGTTGATGTCGAAGAAGCGTCCCTGGTCGAGCTGAAAGTTGTTGACCGCAGGATAGGTGCTCGTCGCGCCGAGGACATTTGTGCTGGCGTTGCGGTTGAAGTACTTCAACTGCATCGATTTACTGACCTCTGGGGAGATGTATCGGATATCCGGGATCATTCGCTTGATCGCGTCGGCGTCTTTGTCACTGAGAGTGGTCACGCTCCCTGAACGGACAAAGCGCGAGCGGCGTGTCCCCGGGCGGACGATCAGCAGATTGCTGCCGAGACTATGGATGCGTTTCGAGACCTGGGCCTTGGCACCATCTCCCACGCTGACCATCGCGATGACCGCCGCGACGCCGATGATGATCCCGAGCATGGTGAGCAGTGAACGCATCTTGTTTGCGCGCAAACTTTGAAAGGCTATCTTTATCAACATCCATGTTCTCATTGGTCTATCCTTTCCTTACGTTGCGGCTCAGGCCGCGAGCGCCTTTTGTGTGAATGTATCTCGTTCGATGATGCCGTCTCTAAGAAAGAGGACACGTTGTGCGCGTTCGGCGATCTCAGGTTCGTGTGTGACGAGGATGATCGTGGTCCCGCTGTGATGGAGGTCGTCGAAGATCTCCATGATCTCGTCACCAGTGCGTGTGTCGAGGTTTCCGGTGGGTTCGTCGGCGAACAGCACAGGAGGTTGCATCACGATGGCCCGGGCGATGGCGACACGTTGTCGTTGTCCGCCGGACATTTGAGAAGGTCTGTGGCACATCCTGTCGCCGAGTCCAACGCGCTCAAGAGCGTATTCAGCGCGTTGTTTTCCGTCTGCGACACCAGCGTAGAGGAGGGGGAGCGCGACGTTATCGAGGGCCGTATTTTTGGCCAGCAAGTTAAAGCTCTGGAAGACAAAGCCGAGTTTTTGGTTTCTGATGCCTGCGAGAGATGGGTCATCAAGTGTGGAGACGAGGTCTCCGTCGAGCCAGTAATCACCAGAGAAAGGGCGGTCGAGGCAGCCAAGGATGTTCATCATCGTCGACTTCCCGCTCCCTGAAGGGCCTGTGACAGCGACAAATTGTCCGGCTGGGATGTGCAGGTTGACTTCTTTGAGGACTGTCAGCTCGCTGTGTCCCATGGTGTATTTTTGAACGATGTCTTCGAGTCGGATCATGGTCTTGCTCCTTTGTATGACTGGATGGATGTGTGTTTGTGGTTGCTATCTCATCATCCGACGCATGTTTCTCATGGACATGCCTTTGCGGTTCTTTCCGCGTCGACTTCTGCGTTTGGACTTGCTGTTGCCACGGGAGGAGACGACGATCGACTCGTGCGCTTTGAGGCCTTCTTTGATGATGGTCTGCATCCCATTGGACATACCGAGCTTGACACGTCGCCTGCTGGCCTGACCATCTGCGAAGACGAGGACTCTCGCGCCACGTCGGCTCTGTCGGACAGCCATGGAGGGGACGAGCAGGACATCTTTGTGTTGTGCGACGACGATCTTGAGGTTGGTGCTCATGTTGAGCTTCATGACCTTGGTGGCTTTGGGTCCGAGCTTGACAAGGATCTCAAAGACGGTCACGTTGTTTTCGTTTTTCCCCTCGGGGTTGATGCGGTGGATGTTGCCTGCGAACACCTGCTGTGGCAGCGCATCTGCTGTGATATTGACGGGCATGCCTTCTTTGATTCGTGCGACGTCTGCTTCATCGACATCGCCGCGAATGTAAAGGTCATCGAGGTCCGCCATTCTGAGCAGGATGGTCCCGCCTGAAGCGGAGTTGGTCCCCGAAGAGATGATCTGTCCGGGTTGAACGAAGCGTTGTAGTATGACGCCGTCATTGGGGGCGACGATACGCGTCTCTTTCAGTCGCTCTTGGGCCTCTTTGAGGGTCTCTTTGGCGCGTCTGATCTGTGCATATCGCAGACTGCGCTCGGCCCTTTGAAGAGAGAATGTATTGGCTGTCTTTTCGGCCTCTTCTTTTGAGATGAGGCCTTTTTGGAGCAGCATTTGCAGTCGTTTGTTGGAGGTCTGTGCGTAGAGGTAGCTGCTCTTCGCTTTGTTGTAGTTGGCGTATGCGATGAGCAGGTCGGCTTTTGCCTGATTGACACGTCGTTGTTCAATTTTGGGATCGAGCTCAAGGAGTGTCTGTCCTTTTTTGACCTTCATCCCCACCTCGACGTGGATCGCTTTGATCTCACCAGAGGCCATTGAGCGGATCTCTGTGACGGCTTTGGGTTCGACGATACCTGTGGCTGAGATAGACCAAATGAAGTCACCTTTTTGGACGTTGGCGAGTTGGTAAGAGGGTTTGTTTTGCCCTGCAAAGGAGGTAGAACGAATCATATAGAGTGAACCGGCTACCAGGAGGGCGAGGCTGACCAAAGAAAGGGTTATCTTGATGATGTTTCGCATGATATTTGACTCCATTGTGAAAAAACCGGAACATTTGCTTTCCTTGCCCCCTGTGACGAATGGCCTTCCGTTTTTCTTCCATTTTTTTTCCCCTTACTTTTCAGGGGGTTTTGCTTTTTGTCAGAAAAAAGTGCGTGGGGAGAAAAAAGTTGGAAGAAAAAAAGGAGTGATGTCGTCACACAAGCAGGCCTTGATGAAGGAATGCCACAGACACCTGATCGGTTATCGGTAAGTGGACTTCCCACAACACATGTGAGGAACATGTTTATGGAAGCGTTGATTCGCGAAGCGGTAGAAGGCAACACGAAGGCATTTGGTGCCCTGATTGAGGCACATCAGGATGTCGTGTTTCGTGTGGCGTACCGGGTACTCGGCTCGCAAGATGACGCAGAAGAAGCGACACAAGAAGCTTTTCTTCGCGCGTGGAAGAAGCTGTCCCGGTTTCGTTTCCAGTCAACCTTTAAGACGTGGGTGTGCCAGATCGCGATGAACACATCCATTGATCTGTTGCGAAAGAGAAAACGCGAGCGCTTCTTTAAACCCCAAAGGGAGGACAAGGAGCGAGAGACGTGGTTGTCTCAATTCCCTTCATCAGAACCTGGCCCTGAGCAGCAATTGGCGACGCAGCAAGAGTTGAAACGCATTCAGGAGGTCCTGGACGCGATGAAGCCTAAGCATCGGGTTGTCTTTTGTTTACGTGAGATCGATGGTCTCTCCTACGAAGAGATCGCGGAGACATTGGGTATCGCACCTGGTACTGTTGAGTCTCGGCTACATCGTGCTCGCAAAGACTTTCAACATCGACTCAATAAACTCGCCAGTAAGGCGGGTTCACACGGAGGGTGAGCTTATGTCCTGCCAAACACCACATCCCCATCTGTTTTTGTATCTCGATGAGCAGCTTGGCCAGCGTGAGATTCACGAGTTTGAGCTTCATCTCAAGACGTGTGAATGCTGCCGTGATGCACTCGAAGAGTGGAAGCGACAACGTGAAGTTCTCTCCAAATTTCCCACCCCTAAGGCTCCCGCCGCGATGTCCGCACGTATTCTCGCACAAGTCGAAGCATATGAGTCCGAGAAGGTCGGGTTTTTGGAGGGCCTGTTGCCCACATTGAAGTTCGCTGCCCCTGCGATGGCTGTGTTTGCCGTATGTCTATGGGGTGCACAAACCCTGTATACCCCATCGCAATCGACACAGACAAAAGTCTCCTCAGCGTACAACGCACGATCGATGTTGATGGGGGACGACACACGCGAGACCGAAGATGCTGATACTCAAATGTTCTTTGGAGGAGAGTAAGTCATGGCCGCAAAAAAGAAAACTGCGCTCGCTCTGTTTCTGTTGTTGGTGGTGTTTGGTGGCGGGTTTGTCTCGGGAATCGTCGCGTACCAATGGATGCAAGTCTCCGCTCCCCGTCGACCCAAGCGCATGGGATTCCTCAAACGCCTGAAAATCCGACTCGACCTGTCCGAACAACAATTTGTCTCGGTCAAGAAAGTGCTCAAGTCGTTTCGTCCCAAATACCGCACCATGCGCAAAGAAAATCGTAAGCGCCTTCGTACACTGCGCGAACAGATGAGAGCCGATATCCAAACACTCCTCAATGATTCCCAAAAGGCCGAATTCAAAATCATGATCGATGCCTACAAAAAACGCAAAGCTGACCGCCGCAAACGACGACGCCAACGTCGTAAGCGTCGTCGTTAGTGAACTTTTTTGACGGATGGTCTTATTTGGACATGTTGCCACGGACTGTTCGATGAGTCGCTGTGCTCGCTAGGAGGGGGAGAGGCCATAGTACAGAGGAGGGCGAGTTGCCATAGTGCAGAGGAGGGCGAGTGGGCATAGTACAGAGGAGAGCGAGTGGGCATAGTACAGAGGAGGAGGAGTGGGCATAGTACAGAGGAGGACGAGTTGCCATAGTACAGAGGAGGGCGAGTTGCCATAGTACAGAGGAGGGCGAGTTGCCACTCGCCCTTACTGGCGCGCTTCGCTTGCCGACACCATCCTGGGGTTTTCACCCCAGACCCCACGATGCTCACGCATCGTCTGTTTTGCGCTCTTCGAGCGCGACTGCCAGTCTTTTTGGGCGATTGATCCAGGTCAAACATCTCGTTGATATATCCAACCTTTTTTCTCACAAGTGTCGTATGATGGAGAATACGATTCCTGCACATACCAAATATGCTCACTTGGGAGAGAGTGAAGATGACGAACTGGCGAGCGCTGGCTGAGCGCCTATCATTTCGAGATACAGGTCATGGATATGATGTCTTTGGCCTCAAGCCACAATGGGTTGGACACAGCGTCGAAGTCCTCCGACATGTCTATGAAAAGTGGTTCAGAGTAACCTCTCACGATGCACACCATGTCCCCACTGAAGGCGCTGGTATCCTCGCCTCTAATCACAGTGGGACGCTCCCTGTCGATGGCGTGATGATCTATCTGGATGTCCTAAAACACACGGAACCTCCACGAATCGCACGTCCTATCGCCGATCACTTTGTCTCCATGTTACCCTTCATCGGGACGTACTACGCGCGTGTCGGTGTTGTCGGTGGGAGCCGAGGAAACTTTCGACAACTCCTCGAACAAGGGGAGCTCTTGATGGTCTTCCCTGAAGGTGTCCCTGGCATCAGCAAACCCTTCTCTGAACGCTACAAGCTGCGCAAGTGGCGTGTCGGACATGTCGAGCTGGCCATTCGTTATCAAGTACCTGTTATCCCTGTGGCTGTGATCGGTGCCGAGGAACAAATGCCTCAATTTGCGCGTCTGCCCATTCGTATGTTCGGTGCACCATTTCTACCGCTCTTCTTTCCTCCTATCCCGCTCCCCGTCCATTATCATATCTATTACGGTGAACCGATCGCCTTCCACGAACGCTATGCACCAGAGCAAGCTGATGAACCTGATATCCTGCGCCTCGCTGCTGATGAAGTCCAGGCGGCTGTCCAGGCTTTGATCGAGCGCGGCCTCTCCGAACGAGAGGGGGTCTTTCGATGAATCAGCCCAAGCAATCCACTGAGACAAAAGAAGCTCTCTTCAAGCGGGTTCTTGTAACGGGCGCGACCGCTCCACTTGGACGTCTGTTGATCGACGAACTCCTCCAAGATCCGCGCATTGATGTGATCCTGGCTGTCGGTGCTGAGGCCAAAGAGGCGTTGTATGGCCTCCCTTCGGATCCGAGGTTCCAATATGAACAAGTCGATTTGACGCGGTTTCGGCGTCTACGAAGGCTGCTCTTTGGTGCCGCCAAGACACTTGAGATCGACGCGATCATCCACACAGCACAACATCGTCGCGCCTCGGACACAAAGACAAAGGCACACATTCTCAATGTCGAGTCCACGAGAGCGCTGCTTCATCTCTCCGAGCGACATCCTACGATACGTCGCTTTGTCTACAGGAGTTATGGGGAGATGTATAAAATCAGTGCAGATCTCCCCGGTCTGATCGAGGAAGATCATCCACTCTCGTTGAGTGAACATACGCCACAATGGCTACGTGACAGGATCGAAGCCGATCTGACAGTGTGTTCGCATATGGGCTTGGCGGAGCTGGAGATTGTCGTCTTGCGCTGTGCTGAGTGTCTGTCCCTTGGGACAGGAAGTCAGCTTTGTGATTATCTCGGCTCTCGCGTGTGTTTTCGTCCGATGGGGTTTGACCCTATGCTCAATGTCCTCAGCCTCGAAGATCTCTCCAAGAGCCTTTTACTCGCCTTGCAACACCATGCACAGGGGATTTTTAACATTCCAGGCAAAGACACATTGCCTTTGTCCCTCGCGATCAAGAAGGCTGGTCGCGCTGAGATCGCTGTCCCCGAAGCTTTTTTGCCAACGCTGTATTGGGCTCGTCGACTCACTCGTGGCTATGACTTTCGTTACGACATGAACCGCTGGCGTTTTCATTTCAACGGCGTTCTTGACGGAAGACGTGCGCGCGAGGTCTTTGGCTATGTCCCTGATACACCAGTTGATTGGTTCACTGTTGGGGTGTGCTGAGAGGAGAACTTGTGACGTCGATAGATCATTTGCTCTGGGGGGGCGTGTAAAGCTGTAGAGGTTGATGTCATGAGCGTCGAAAAGTGTGTTTCTCCTCGGCTGGAGGATGTTGACTGGCGTATCATCAGAAGCGTCCAAAGGCCACACTCCCGTTTGGTTGCTCCTTTCTCTGCATGACATCAACCTCTCTTTTTTTGAGAGGGATTGGTTTGGGGACTTTGGGGGACAAGAGCTTCCCTCTTTTTGCTGTCTATTTGTTCTGTCTTGTGTCTTGACTTCCCACCTGTTCTCCTCTACTGTGACAGCTCTTATGTCATTTATGTTGATTCTGTTTTTGGCCTTTTGTGTGCCTGCAAAACAAAAGTCTTCCTATCCAGGGGGACATCCAAGGAGGTCTTGATGAGCTTTTTGAACAAACTGGGCAAAATGTTTGCTGCTGATACCGAGTTGACACCTCGTGTGGCGCTTGGTCTTGCATGTCTTTCCATGATCGCAGCAGACGGAATCATCGAAGAAGAAGAGATCGGTGTGCTGGCCTCCGTACATGTCCTCGATGGTGATACTCTCAATCAGGCGATCCGTCGATTCCGTCAATTTGGTGGTGTCGCTGGTGACTGTGTTGCGCCTGTTGCAGAAGCGCTCAATATTGAGCAGCAACAAACTTGTCTCGCGATCTTGTTCGACATCGCGATGGCAGACGGTCGCCTCGCTGGCGACGAAAAACGCCTCCTTGAGCAATACATCGACCACTTCAGCGTCGAAACAGCCGCACTTGAGACCATCGGTGAAGTCATCGCACTCAAAAACCGCCCCGTCTTCCCTCGATAAGCCACGCAAAACAGTGCCCCTTCGGAGCTCTTGATGAATCGAGACGAACGCTTTGCGCTCCTTCGCAGCTATCTCTCACATCCCTCTTCAGAGAGCTGGGAGCAGCTGCTCTCGCTTTTTACGGAGTGGGCACACGATGACCAACGGATGATGGCCCTCCAATATGCTGAGGGTCATCTCCAACATTGGCCGCACCTCCTACGCACAATCTCTCGCAAACACTGGGACCTGTGGTCTGTTCAGACCGATGATTGGCCACTCTTTCGCCTCGTCCAATCACTCGATCTCTCCGCCTATCGCGGAGACGGACGAATCACACAGCGGCTTGGACAAATCGACAGCCTCGCAAACCTTCGTCATCTGTCTCTGTCCTCGACAAAGCTCGGAAATGAAGGCATCCAAGAGTTAGCTGACATCCCCCACTTGCAGCAGCTCACCTCGCTCGCCCTCAAATCCAACGGCATCGAAGAAGAAGGTCTCGTGACACTCGCACAATCGGCCTCCTTCAAACATCTGCAGTGCCTTGAACTCAGCACCAACAAGTTTGGCCATGAGGGACTCGAACACCTTGTACAATCCCCTCACCTCACAGACCTGCGCGAGCTCTACCTGATGGGCAATCAACTCGAAGCCCGATCACTGAGTTTGCTCGGACACTCACCGACTTTCTCGAAACTGCGTGTCTTACATCTACACAGGAACGCGATCGTAGGGGAGGAGCTTGAGAAGTTTGTCTACGCCGAGCACCTTAGTCAACTCGAAGAGTTACGCTTGGGTGGCAACAAGCTCGGCGATGAAGGCGCTGACGTCCTCGCGCACACGAAATGTCTGGCCAATCTTCGTGAGCTAGACATACAGGACAACAAGATCGCCAACTTTGGTGTGAAGACGCTGGCCAAATCTACCTGTTTGCCACAGTTGACGAAACTCAATCTCGAATACAATAACATCACAGATGAAGGCGCCGTCGCCTTCGCGAAGTCCACACAGTTTGCACAGCTTCAGACGTTGATCTTGGGTTCCAATGAGCTGGGGGATGGTAGCGCCAAAGCCTTCAGTGAGGCACAAGGATTTCCCTCACTGACACAACTCCACTTGGATTACAACTCCGTTCAAATCGATGGTTACCGTGCGCTGGCCTACGGACAAACACTCCACAAAGATCTGCGTCGAACATTTCTCGATGATTACACCCGCCATCTCGAAGGTCGCAATCTCAACTCCTTGCGACGACATGCCGAAAAGTTGGCGATCAAAGGTGCGCCAGAGATGGATCGAAGAGCGCTTATCGAAGCGATCCTTGCCCTTTGATCGCCCTGATTGTCCCTTTACTGTAGCCCCTCCCACTCCCTACTCATAACGAAGGAGGTCCCAATGAGTGTTTTCATGTCCCAAAAGGGTCAATGGTTTTTGATGATCGCTTTGGTCGGTACGCTCGCGTCTCTCTCTCCATCTGTTGAAGCTGCAGAGAAAGTCCTGCCAGACAAACAACAAACAAAGCTGCTCAAGCAATTTCGCACATGGCTCAAGAGCATTAAGACTTACTCTGTTGCGGTCGATGCCATCATTAAGGTTGGCAATCACAAGAAGAAACTTGTGGGGATGAGCAAGCTCTCAGGTATCACTGACAAACGTATGCGTATCGAGATGACGATGCCTTTTCCAAAGCGGGTTCATCACAGTGTATACACACATCGCATGTTGACGATCATTTATGGGAAGCGTTGGCAGTGGGTTGTGACAGGAATGTATGCGGGAAAAGTCGCAAAAACACAACGGTGTATGAAACTCGATCGAAAAAAACTCGCACCACCCAATGAACCCTTTCAGGCGATGTACACCGTACGAGGCGCGGGAGTGAGTGCGGGCCGCGACTTTCCCGGTACATTTCGAGAACTCTTGCAGATCTATCCTGTGGAGAGTGTTACGCTTGCGAAGAGCGCAAAAGGAGACGTCTACAAACTTCGTGGAAAGCTCGATCCACAAGCCGCATATACTTATCTGGAGAAGATCTCCCCTTGGATGAAGCCGACGATGATCAAGATGAAAATAAAGATGCTCAAGCGTATGGCCGATATTGCGATGATACATCTCGACGCTAAGACACTCCATCCTGTCGAACTGACACAGTTGTCGAGCAAGAAAGGGACGCGCAATATGAGCACTACAATGCGCTACAAAGACCTCCACACCAACATCGCGCTGTCACCAAAGATGTTTACGTATACACCCAAGAAGGGGATGGCTGTTCGCGATATTACCTCAATGTTGTTGCAGCGAAAGGCCATGCTCAGTCGCTCCGCACCCCAAAAGACAACGCCCTCCAAAGCGCCTTCGACACGTCCGATACCCCGTCGTTAATCCCTACAAGATCTATTCTCTAGACACCTAACTGGTCCTCTGGCGAAGTAAGCGGATGAGCATGATGTTGCATTTTTCCCGTAGGGTCGGGCCTTGTGTCCGACCTCTATGTTGTATGTCTTTTTCGAGAGAGGACCACTAACTCAAGAAGCATCCCAAAGTGTTTGGAGTGTTCTACGTTTGACTTTTCCCGAAGTTGTACGTGGGAGCGACATGACAAACACATACTCCCTCGGGCATTTGTACGTTGCGAGTGTCTTCTGTGCCCACTCTTGAAGCACAATCCTCTCTAAATGGGTATCACCGTGAGGCACGATGAACGCCGTAATCACAGAGACATCTTCTCTCACGTGTATCTCTGTCACGGCGACTTCACGGACATCTGGATGTGTCTCCAGCGCCTTCTCGACTTCGCGAGGGGAGACGCGGTACCCAAAGGCATTCATCAACTCGTCATTGCGACCGTGAAACCATATATATCCGTCTTCATCGAGATGAGCGAGGTCGCCTCCGACAAACCACTCCCCTCGAAAGACGAGCTTCTCTTCTTCTGGACGCTTCCAATATCCGACCATCAACCCTGGATCTGTCCGATGAATCGCCAAACAACCGATCTCACCTTGAGGAAGTGGCGTTGTTCCACCTTCTTGAGGGAGGATGGTGATGGTCCGTCCTCTCTGGGGGCGACCTGGAGAACCCGGTCTTACAGGGATGGAGGGGCTGCTTGAGATGTACGTCGAACACTCACTCATCCCAAGAGCTTCGTAAAGCATCGTCCCTGTGCGCTCTTTCCAGGTGGACAGCAGTGTCGGACTTAAAGCCTCGCCTGCGGTCAACCCGTGCCGCAGGCTCGCGAGGGATTCTTGTAAGCTCTCATTGTACTTCAGGAGCTGCCTATATACAGAGGGGACGGCGGCGAACATCGTCACATTGTGTTGTTGGATAAGATGTGGCCAGACCTTCGGGTCTTTGGGACCGTTGTAGAGGATGGAGGAGGCTCCGACAGACCACGGGTCGAGCAGCCCTACACCCATTGTGTACGTCCAGTTGAGCTGTCCGGCGTGGAGCATCACGTCATCTTCTCGAAGGTCGGTCCAACCATCTCTCATTGGACGTCTTCCCCATACGCTGCGGTGGGCATGAAGGACGCCTTTGGGTTGTCCTGTTGTCCCCGACGTATAGACCATGTACGCGGGCTGTGAGGCCATTGTCTTGACGATCTCCGCGGGAGGATAGAGCTCTGCTTGCTCTGGCCATTGACTGAGATCGAGGGTGTGGCAGTCTTCTGGCAGCGAGGTGGGGAGAGACATGTGCTGTGTGGTGCAGAGGAGGCGTGCCTGTGTGTCTTCGAGGAGGAAGGCGAGCTCGTCTGTTGTGAGCTGTGGAGAGGCGGGGATGGCGATCATGCCAGAGGCTGCAGCCGCGAGGAATCCAAAGGCAAACATCGCAGTGTTGGGCAAGCGAAGGAGCACACGATCACCTGCCTGGCCGTATTGACGCATCACCCCAGAGAGAGACATGACGATGTGGTTGGCCTGTGAGAATGTATAACAAGTCGTCTCTTGTTCACCGACGATGGTGAGCGCGGTTTTGTCGCCTCTTGTGAGGGTGTTTTGTGAGAGACAATACTCGACGAGATTGAACATCTCTGGAGGGGCGGAAGGGGGGATGGTTTGTTCGGTCATGTCGTGATTCTTGCGGGTTGGGGCCATTGACAATTCTGCTCCTTTGGGGAACCATCTACGAGATGGGGTGGCGCTGATGAGCGGCCTTTCGTGTGCGAAATTGTACACTATCCATCCCGCCCCTGTAAACGTCCACGCGAGGGTTTGGCTTCGGGTTTGTATTGTGAGGTGAGAGAATCATGCGACGTGTAATCATTTCTTGGATGGTGGCCGGCCTTTGCCTGCTTGTGTTGATCGATTGTACCGCGCCTGCGACATTATGTGACGACCAGATCGCCTGCTCTCCTGGATTTGTATGTCAGTCCGGTTTTTGTGTGGCGATCCAGGAAGAACCCTCCAGTGAACCTGCACCAGAGCCTACCAAGCCCGAACCTATCAAGTCCGAACCTCAGCCAGAACCAACGAAGCCAGAACCTCGACCAGAGCCTTCTGTCGAGCCTGTTGTGGAGCCTATAGCGGAGAAAAAAGACGAGCCGACACGAGACGTCCGTGATGCTGGTGAGCCGGGGAAGCCTGATTTTTCAGAAGCTGTTGTGGACACATTTACGGAGTCAGCCCAAGAATCGACTCCCGATACATCGACAGAGCCACTTCCTGAGAAGGCAACGGAAAGTGTCCCCGAACAGGTCGCTGAGAAGACCCCTGACGTCGCGCCTTTGCCCCAACTGCCGACGTGGAGTGATAACCCTTGTCAAGTCCTGAATGGTGTCTCGCCTGGCTACGGTGGTGTCGTCTCGAAGTGGCAGGCACAGGACAAGTTGGCGCCTGCGAGAAAGGATAGCCTGCTCGTGATTGGGAGCTCGAGTATTCGGTTGTGGAGGACGTTGCAAAAAGAACTTGCGGCTTGGCCGATTATTCATCGTGGTTTTGGGGGATCACGTCTTTTGGATGTGGCTGCCCACGCTGAAAAGATCGTGCTTCCTTACAAACCCAAAGCGATCTTGATATACGCTGGGACCAACGACATCGCAGCCGGAAAGTCACCGACGGTCGTGTATGACGTCTATCGATGTTTGATTGAGAAGGTCAAAAAGGGCATCGGCGATATCCCCATCATGTTTATCGGTGTGACACCGAACCCTGCGCGGTGGGCCAAGTGGAGCGATTCGGTGAAGCTCAACGGTGCGGTCCGTCAATTGTCTGCTGCGTGGTCAGGGTTGACGTACATCGATATCCCGGCGACCTTCTTGAAGATGGGCCAACCCCCCTCCGCGAGTTTGTTTGTGTCCGATCGTCTTCATCTTAATGTCGTCGGTTATACGGTCTGGAACATGGTCATCAAACCTGTTGTACAGGCTGTTGTCTCGACCACACCGTATACTGTTCCTTCATCACAACCAGCATCGAAGAGTCAGGTCTTGATCGACTTTGGGCCAGGGGATACAGACGATGGCAATCCAACAAAGAGCCCTGACAGCTACAATCGCTATTGGAATAACTGGCACAAAGTGAATGGTGGGGCCGGGCTGTTGCCTGGAGAGACACTCGCTTTGCACACGACGACCAACCAAAAGACGCCCTGGCGGGTGACGTTGGCAGGGGCGATGACGACCAACGGGATTAAGAACGGTGGTTTGTTAGCGCCAAAGACTTCGTTACTTGGTAAGTACGCGATCGCGACCGCGACACAGGACTTCTTTTACGCAGGTGCAGCTGGTAGTGGTCTCGTGGTCACAGGACTTGACCCTTCAAAGACATATACATTGACGTTGTTTGGCAGTCGTGATTGGGGCAGTGAGACACGGGTTACACGCTATGAAGTGTCTGGTGCAAAGACGACTTCGGCTTCTTTGACGACATCCGGCAAGGGGATTGGTGCCAACGGGACCTACAGCGGAAACGAGAAGAGTCTCGCAGTTGTCAAGAGCGTAAAACCCGACCAGTGGGGGAAATTGCATATCGAGTTGGTGACGGAGAAGGGGAGTTTTTCGTATCTTTCATTGTTGTCATTAGAAGTTGATTGAGCCGATGGCTCAGGGCGGAGTATGATGTCGAAGCAGACGAGTGTTGAAGTATTGATCGTGGGTGGAGGATTAGCGGGTTATGGACTCGCGGAGGCTTTGGTTCGTCAAGGGATGGAGGCCGAAGGGATATGTTTGCTAGAGGCTTCCCATCCTGGCGCTGGCTCATCGGGGAATGTTGGTGCGATGTTGAATCCATTGCCAGGGCGTTCATTGTATCCAAAGCCTGGGTACCCAGAGGCGTTTGTGTATGTACGTGATTGGATTGCCGCACAGCAAGCACAGACGGATACGCGATTTACGTTGCGTTATCCTGTGGTGCGTCCGTTGATTGAGGAGTTGGGGGCCGAACAGATGCGTCGTTCCTTTGCGCGGGGGAAGGAGGTCTTGGATTTTTTGGAGGCGAGAGAGCTGAGCGCAGCAGAGGTCGCCACACAATATCCTTTGTTGGCACCGACAGAGGGGGCGATAGAGCTTCGTCCAGGTGTCGCTGTTGAGTTTGGTTTGTTGGTGCGTGATTTAGCCGAGCGGCTTCGTGAGGCAGGTGTTGTGTGGAGCGCGGAGGGGCCTGTGACACAGCTTGAGTGGACAGGTCAAGAGTGGTTATGTCGGACTGAGCATGAGGAGCGAAGGGCGAAGCGTGTGGTGTTGGCAGTGGGAGCGGATTTGGATGAGTGGTTTCCGGCGTTGCCGATGCAGATGACAGGTGGTGAGTTAGCGGTATTCTCGCCTCCTGAGGGGATGGCGTTGAATTGTATGGTCAGCGCGGCTGGATATGTGACGACTCGCTGTGACGGGAATTGGGCTGTTGGTGCGACATTCTGGCATGGCCAAAAGCACTCGGATTTTTCGCAGGAGGAGATCTTCGAGAGATTGCGTGGTAAAGCGAAGAGATTAATTCCCTGTATCGTCGACGCGAAGCCTGTGTCAACGTGGTTTGGTGTGCGCGCGATTTTCCGAACGGACAGGCAGCCGATTGTTGGAGTGGTTCCAACGATGCCGTCGTGCTATTTGATGGGCGCGTTTGCCTCGAAGGGCTTGCTGTGGATCCCCTGGATGGCGGAGTCTCTTGCCAAGACGATGTTGCAAAAGGAAGATCACATTCACCCTGCCGCGTCGATTCTTCGTCTCAAAGAGAAGAACTTTGTCCCTGCACCTTCCAGAGTGTTGTTGTAAATTCCTATGATATTTCAGCTGCTCGCCCGTTTATATGGGGGCAATGTCTCCAGAGAGAATTGGTAATGGTGTTACAGCTTGAGGGTTGTGTGGAGGAAGCGTTCGATGGCGTAGAGGCTGAGTTGTCCGCATGGTCCTGTTGCGATGACATCGCAGCCATGTGTGGCCCAGGGGAGCTCTAGCAGGACATGTTTGATGCGTGCTTTGGAGAGTGTTGAAGACAACATTTTGCCGTGTTTGGGGGACACGAGAGGGTCGCGTGTTCCAAAGATCAGGAGAGAAGGGGGGGTGCGTTGATCGACCCATTTGATGGGGGAGGCATCGTCGAACGCTTTTTTGGCTTGTTTCGGTGAGCCACCGAGGAAGTCACCCAAAACCTTTCTCGAGTCGATCACTTTGGGGTTGGATGGATGTGCCCAACCCCAATGTAGATCGATGGGACCATAAAAATTGATAACCCCCTTGATGCCTGGAACCACATGGCGATAGCCTGCGAGTGTCGCGAGATGACCACCTGCGCTGCGACCCATCAGGACAATCCTCGTTGGATCGATATTGTGTTTGGCGGCGTTCTTGCGTAGCCATTTGAGCGAGGTGGTGACATCATCGAGCTGTGTTGGGAACTTGTACTTGGGCGCGAAGCGATACGAGATGGCAGCGACTTTGACCCCGCGAGCGGCGAGGTAACGGTGCATACTGTTGCCAATACGAGGTGTCCCTTTGCGCCATGCGCCGCCGTGAATGTGGACGAGTAGAGGCTCTTTTCCGGTCCCTTTGCGTTTGTAGAGATCGAGGAGCAATGCCTTTCCAGGGACGTCAATGTGTGTACTGGTGCGTGTGACACCGGGGGCAGAGAGTCCAAGAATGCGTTGAGGCATCAAAGGAGATGTTTGTCCTGGCGCTTGTGGTCCGGACATGCCTTTTGATGAAAATTGTTCGCTGATGTTAAGCTCCAGGCCGGAGGACAGTGAGAAGGCTTGGGGCCAGGGACTGAGTAGGGCACCGATCACGATGAGTCCCACGATGAGCAGGGGTTGGCCGGACCAGTGTTGTCTGTCCGCACATAAGCATCCGAGGGCGACGATGATGGAGAGATAGACTCCGGCTTCTGTGATGAGGACGGAGGCGAGCCAGAGCGCGTTGTTGGGAGGCGGAAAGAAGAGCAATGTGGAGAGCAATGCACTCGGGAGGATGAGGAAGAGAGAGAGCCAGGGACGTCCTTTTTGCCAGCGTGTTTTTGTCGTGTCTTTCGCTTGTTGTGAAGCGTCGCTCATAGGTCTTCCTTTGTGTCTTGGTGTGCAAGAAGAGGGTTGTACTCAGCGGATATAGACGAAGGCGAAGGTTGCCGTTTTTTGATCGCCATTGCTGCTTCCGTATTTGGAGAGATTGCCAGCAGTTGGTTCTGTGTTGGATTCGTTTTGTGTGCCACCCACGCCAATGTAAGAATCGGGTGTACTACAATCGTTTTGTTCGTTGCCGACAATGCCAATCCGTACACCCTCTGTGCTTGTATTGGGGCGTACGTTGATACCTTCTCGGTTGCAGTTTGCTTGGAGGGAGGCGGTGACGCCTTTGAGGATGTTGAGCGCGCCAAACCAGCCGCTCCTACCGACAGGTGTGTCAAAGGCTTTGTAGTTGTTTGTGCTGATTACGCTGTGCATTGAGGAGGCAGTCAGACCAAAGGTTACTTTGCCGTAAGAGGAATATGTTGGTAGATCACGGAAGTAAACCATCACCTCTTTGAAGCTGACGTGCATAAAGGCGTCGTTTTTGGCTTCTTCAAGGTTGAGTGAGAATGAGGTCGGGTTGAGGGTTTTACCATCCGTCCAGATGGGTTTGTTGTACTGGAAGGTTGATTTGCTTCCGTCTACTTTGAGGATGAGTGTCCAACCACCACCATCAATATTTATGCGACATTGTGATCGGAATGTCTTCCCATTGGCGGTGATCCAATACGCCCCATTCTGTGTTGCTTTGGGGTATCCAGCTTTGCCGTCGAGGTATTCTTTGCAGGAGCTGGCAGAGGTTCCATCACTGTAGCGTGTCGCGTTTTGGAAGAGAACAAGGGTGACATTGGAGACACATTTGTTCTGTTGACAGGTTTCGTTTGCTTGGCAATCACTATCGACCTGACAGTCGATACATTGGCATGTGCCGCTGGAGCATGAACAATTGCAATTGGGGACATTGTCGACGGTCCCATCACAGTCGTCGTCTTTGTTATTGCACGTCTCGGTCTGTGGGAGCTGTTCCCCTTGGCAAGTCCCCCATTTTCCGGCGGAGCACGTTTGGGTTCCGACGCCACAAGGTGTGTTGCAGTTGTAGCTTCCACTTGTATCCTTTGTGCAGCCGACTGTGCCTGTGTAACATTGTTGTTGTTGGTTGATCTGGCACTCACATGGGGGATTTTCGTCGACACGCCCATCACAGTTGTCGTCTTTGCCGTTGCACACTTCGGCTTGTGGTTTGATCTCTCCTTGGCAATCTCCCCACTTGAAGTTCGTACAGGTCATGGTCCCTTGTTGGCAAATCCCTTCATTGCTCCCACAACGTTGGGTTTGACCATTGGTGCATTCGCAACCTGCGATTTCATCAACTTTGCCATCACAGTTGTCATCTTTGCCGTTACAGGTCTCGGTTTGTGGTGTGACTTCTCCCTCACAGGTGCCGCTCCACTCGCCGTCTGTACACTTGCCTTTGGTTGGATCACAGCAGGATTCGGTGCCTGAACGACAGGGGGCAGTACAAGCGTAGCTTTGATTTTGTGCTTTGCAGCCGCCACTGCCGGTATAACAACCTCGAAGATCACCGACTTTACATGTGCACTGTTTGTGTTCGTCGACTTGGCCGTCGCAGTTGTTGTCAATGCCATCACATATCTCTGGTGAGAGGCTGTTGTTGGAGATACAGACAATCGCTCCAAAGCGGCAGATTTGTGTTCCTTTGTTGCAAGGCGGTTTCTTGCCTTCGAGGGTACACTCTTTGTTAACCTCTTCGGCCGGGCATTCCTGTATGATCTCACACACGCCAAACCGACAAGTCAATCCATCAGCGCAGTCGCTGTTGAGCTGACAGAACGTCACGCCGTTTTCTGAGAGAGTCGGCCCTGAGCACGCAGGGAAAAGTAAAAAAAGCCCTAGAAGTACAAAGGAAACCCTTGCGTATGCTGTGTAGGTTTCTCGGAGAGGGGGTGTTGATTGGTGAAACATACGTGGAAACTCCTGCAAAAGACGCGAACATCAGATCTCCATCTTCCATGATTGAATCTGATATCTTTTCACACAAACCGGTTGTCGGGAATGTAAACAATCAAGAGCGAAAGTACAAGGATGGATGTAAGGGAAAGTTCTTTTTCAGGCGGAAAGGAGGGGGGAGCTTGCTCCTTCGTTACTTATTGGGGAGCGTAAAGCTGAAGGTGGCTCCTGTGTCTTTGCCTTCGCTTTTTAACCATAGACGCCCACCGTGAAGTTCGACCAATCGCTTTGTGAGGGACAATCCCAGCCCAGTCCCTCCGAACCTCCGGTTGTATGCGGAGTCTATTTGTCGGAATGTTTCGAAGATCTCGGCTTGGTGTTGTTTGCCCACGCCAATACCGTCATCGATGACGGAGATGACCGTCGTTGTCTCTTGTGAGGATACCTCTAAGGAAACATTGCCTTTCTCTGGTGTGAATTTGATGGCGTTGGACAACAAGTTATAGAGGATTTGGTTCAGTTTTCGTCGATCTGCTTGTACGGATTGTTTCTTTTCTTCTAGCTGGAAACGAAATGATAACTCGATATCTTTGGAGCTGGCGAGTCCTTCAGCCAACTCAATTGCTTGCTTACATACTTCGTGAAGGTCGATGTCTTTGAGCGTCAGCTCAAGTTTTCCGCTCTCCACTTTTGAAAGGTCGAGGATGTCGTTGATCAATGTGAGCAGATGATGTCCACTTTGGTGAATATGTCGGACCTGTCGTTGTTGTCTTGCATTGACGATGCCTGCGTGTTCGTCGATGAGCAGCTCCGAAAATCCGATAATTGCGTTGAGAGGAGTTCGGAGTTCGTGACTGACACTGGCGAGGAATGCGCTCTTGGCGCGGTTGGCTTTTTCAGCTTCCTCCTTGGCGTAGCGAAGAGATTCGTGGACTTCGCTTAGATGCAGTTCGTTCGAACGGATTTTTCGGATGTATCCATTAAATCGTAGAAAGAGCCATGTCCAAAACATCGCCAACAACAACGCAGCGAAGCCCGCAAGCCATGTGCTCATCGTGAGTGCTTGTGAGTGGGTCATGAGCTGCGTTGAGATATGTTGCTGTAGGGCTTGCTTTGCCTGGTGCATTTGCTGTGCGTAGATTTGTTTCCACCTGATGTAGGCCGTGCTCTTGAGAAGACCGGAAGCCCTCTTTTTTTTGCCTTGTTGGACCAGTTGGAGTGCGGATTGTTCAAGTTGAAGGAGTTTGCGGTTGGCGGTGTCTATTCGCGAAATCGCCTGTTTGTATTGAAGACTTCCCAGCTGTGTGCTCTTTTTTAGAGCTTGATCCAGCTTGCTTTTTGCTCGCTTATAAACGCGAACCCACTTTGTGTCTCCACTTGTGGCTGCGAGGTGGGCAGACATCGTCAGGGTTGTATCCCAATACGCGATCTTTTCTGTGAGTGTGGCGTAGTGAAGCTTTTGCTCGACAAGGAAGCGCGAGGAGCGATTGCTTGTCCAAGCCGTGTAGCTACAAAACCCAATGGTCGAAAAGGTCAGGATGAGCCCCATCCAAAAGGTGAGCACTGGATATTCTTGTTGATTTTGTGTTTCCATCGCCATGTGTAAGAAAACATCTAGTGATACAAAAGATAAAGGTTGACACTATGAACAGTCGGTTTCTGTATCGAGCAGTGTAGTGCCAATTGATTGAATTGAGATGTTCCAATGTTTGAGCAAGGGTTTATTTTGTTTGCAGGAGTATGGGAAATGTTTTCTTACACATGGCGATGGACGATGTGCTGGTGAGTTGTTTTTTCAGTTTGTGTGGGTTTTTGTGGTAATGACAAGTGCCTTGAAAAGTTTTGTCTGTTGAAGTGTATGTGTGTTGGCCGCTCTTGTTTGACCATCGTCGCATGTGGCACGTGGAAGTCGGTCATGTGTTGTTTGGAGGTGTCATGGAACTCGATCATATTTTTCTCTTCGTGGAGAATGCCGACAGGGCAATGTTGTCGGCTGGAGACTTTGGTCTTGTCGAGACGTATCGACGGGTTCATCCGGGCCAGGGAACGGCGAATATCTGCTATGCGTTTGAGAACGCGTTCTTGGAGTTGATTTGGTTGACGAACCGTGAGGAGGCGGAGAGCGCAGCGATTCGTCGTACAAGGCTCGCTGAACGTGCGGATTGGCATCGGGCTGGGACCTGTCCTTTTGGGATCGCGTGGCGAGGTCAGGAGGGGGAGCAGGAGCTCGTTGAGACGTGGCCATATACGCCTCCCTACCTCCCCGAGGGGATGTCGATTCCAGTCGCGACGATCAGCGAAGATCCATCACTGCCTATGTTCTTTCAGTCACCAGGTCGTTTCGCGCCAAGGGATTGGCCTGATGAGCGCAAAGGGCAACTTCAGTCGGCGTTGGGATATACAACGATTGAAGATATCGAGCTACAGGTGCCAAGAGGCCAAGGGATACCTGATGAGCTGAAGGTGTTGTCTGGGACCGGGTTGTTTTCGTTGGGACGAGCCGAGAGTTGGGAGGTGAAGTTGATGATTGGGAAAGAGGACGGTACACGAGCAACATTGTCGTTACCTTTTTGGGAGTTGGATGACTGAGTGTGTCCGACCACTAGGGCTGGGCTTTTCTTTTCTCAACGACGATATCCCTGATCTTGAACTTCTGGATCTTCCCGGTCACAGTCATCGGAAATGTCTCTACAAACTCAATGTAGCGAGGGATTTTAAAGTGAGCCATGTGCTCCTTGCCAAACGCCCTGAATGCCTCCTCTGTCATAGACTCACCTTCCACACATTTGACCCACGCACCAACCTCTTCACCGAGTCTCTTATCGGGGATACCGAACACTGCGATATCGCTGATTGCCGGATGTTTGTGGTAGCAAGCTTCGATCTCCGCTGGATAGACATTCTCTCCACCCCGGATGATCATATCTTTGAGGCGACCTGTCACTTTGACGTATCCCTCCTCATCCATCACACCCAAGTCGCCTGAATGAAGCCAGCCTGCATCATCGATCGTCTTGTTCGTCGCTTCAGGCATACCAACATACTCACGCATCACGTGGTAGCCACGAAAGCAGATCTCGCCCTGTTCGTGGATGGGCATCAATCGTTTTGTCACTGGGTCGATAATCTTGACCTCTTGGTGGGGCAAATTTACACCCACCGTGCCCACTCTCCTCTCGAAGCTGTCGTCTGGATGTGTGAGATGTGTCACTGGTGAAGCCTCCGTTTGACCGTAAGCGATCAAGATCTCTTTGCATCCTAAGTCTTCGATGACACGGGTCATAACATCTGGTGGGCATGGGGCACCTGCCATGATCCCTGTTCGCAATGATGGCAGTGGGCGGGGGTGTTTGTCGTACTGTTCGAGCATCGCGATAAACATCGTCGGCACACCATGAGCTGCTGTGCATTGTTCTTCTTCAATGGTTTGGAGTGTGGCGATGGGGTCGAAGTGTTCGGCCGGGATGACCAATGTTGCCCCCGAGAGAAGACACAGCAAGTTGGAGATCACCATTCCAAAGCAATGGTAAAAGGGGACCGAGATACACAGCTTCTCTTTGGGGCCAAACTTCATCGTCTTTCCGACAAAGTAAGCGTTATTGAGTAATCCATGATGGGTTAACAAAACAGCCTTGGGAAGTCCTGTCGTTCCCGACGTAAATTGTATATTGATCGGGTCATCAAATTGTAAGGCTTGTCCGGCCTCTGCAAGTGTCTCTTCGTCCACTTGCTCTCCCATCGACAGGATCTCAGAGAGGAGGGAGACACCTTTGGCAAAGCGTTCTGTTTGTTCGGGAGTGATAGGATCGTATGTCACCACCCATTTGAGGGCGGGGAGTGTCTCACTCGCCAGTAAACCAGGGGTTTGTTCGTGTAGCTCTGGACACAGTGACAGTATCATATCCGCGTATTGGGAGGAGCGAAAAGAGGGGATGAGGAACAGCGCTTTGACGTCGACCTGTTTGAGCGCGTGTTTGCACTCTTCGGCTTTGTAGGCGGGGTTGATGTTGACGAGGATCGCGCCCATCCTCGCCGTCGCCATCTGAAGTGTCAGCCATTCGACATTATTTGTCGACCAGATCCCGACACAGTCGCCTTTTGTGAGCCCCATTGCGAGCAGCCCTTTTGCCAGAGCGTCGACGTGTTGATCCAGTTCCTTGTATGTCCATCTGTGGCCTTGATGTCGTGAGACGACGGCTTCTTCGTCGGGATAGGCCCGAACAATCTTGCGAAAAAATGTGTCGACAGCCTCACCAATCAGTGGTTGCTCTCCACCTTTGTGCATGTACGAATGTGTCCGTTGGAATGTCATATCCAAATACTCCTTCATTGAAGGTCAGTCTTGGAACAATAGACCGACCTGACCTTGTATGTGCACCGGTATAATGGATGGAGCTGGATGAAGGGATGCCAATATCAACAAATCTCTTGATGTGTATCAATCGCGAGTGGAGGAGGGGAGGTGTTTGTGAAAGAAGTCGAGCCAGTTTCGACGTGCGAAGCCTGCGAGGTCTTGGTCTGACCAACCTCTTGCTCTGAGTCCTTCCTGGAGTGCGGGGTAGTCTTTGGGGGCGTTGATGTGCTCGGGGAGCTCTGTTGTGTTGAAGCCACCGTCCATATCACTGCCGAGGGCGATGCGATCGTTGCGTCCCATGATCTCACAGATGTGTTCGATGTGGGCGATCGTTTCCTCGATGCTCGCGCGGCGTTTTTGTGTCGGAGGGATGAGAAAGCGGCTGAGCAAATTGATTCCGATGACGCCGTCACGTTGTCCAATGGCGCTGATCTGAGCGTCTGTGAGGTGTCGTTCTTGTCCACTCTCGACGAGGCTCTGACAATTGGAATGGCTTGCGATGACAGGGCCTTTTGTGTGGGATAAGACATCCCAAAAGGCTTGCTCGGAGAGATGGGAGAGGTCGTGGGTCACGCCAAGTGTGTCGAGTGCCTGGAGGCATGCGATGCCTTGTTGGGTGAGTGGGCCTTTGGCGTAATTGCCGCCAGCGTATTGTGAACCCATCGCCCAAGAGAGGCCAACGACACGAAGACCTTGTTCAAACCACCATTGACACTCTTGTGGTGAACGGATGGGGTCTGCGCCTTCCATCAGGAGGAGGACTTTTAGCGGTGTGTGTTCGGCATCTGCGTAGACTGAAGGGTAAAGGTCATCTGGCTCTTTGACGATCTGAATGTGCCGCGCCTGCTCCCATTGTTGGTATTGTTGGAGCTGTGCGAGACCGGCTTGGTGAGCGGCTTCGATGTCGTGTCGTGGATAACCGAAGGCTTGCTGAAAACCTGCGGCGGTAAAGATGGTCCCCATACAGTAGGTGACCTGTCCTTCTTGCAGGCTGGGGAAGCTGACACCAGAGGGGTGAGGGCCACCAGTGACCTCGGAGAGTGGGCGTGAGAGGTCACGACCTTCGATGGCGAGACAAGCGAGATCGAGGTGTCCATCAAACCATGTGTGTTGTCTCAAGCGTCAAAACCTTCCTGGTAAAGTGGTGGCCAGGGGAGCAATGTGGCTTGCTCGATCCCTTTGCGAAGAGCTTTTCCCAGACGCTCAAACAATGGAGCTTCGTGGACTTCGTGATATTCACTGTGTGGGTTGAAGGGGGTTTCGGTGGACGAGGGACGAAGTTGTTGTACCTTATCTCGGATTTGCTTTGCTTCTTCGAGGGTTGTCGCTGCGATGAAGGCCTCAAGTCCTTTGGATGTCAGGATGGTTTTTAACTCGTCCCATCGTTCTCCGTGCATGGTCTTGAGGACGGTGGCGACCATGATCTCTGTTCGGTTTGATTTTTTGACGGGCATAGCGACTTCCTCCATTGGCAGTGATCCAGAGAGAAGCACCTTCAGGTGCGCCTGTATGCGTGTACTCAAAAATGTAGTGTGCCATAAAAGGGAAAGCAATTTGGTCAGCGCTTTTTTTTCTTCTTCTTTTTCTTTCCGGTGGAGCGTTGAGGCTTCTTTGGAGGCGGTCGTCTGGGCGGCTCTTCGAGGTGTTGTGTCGTCGTGGAGGGGGCATTTTTTTCGCGTTGCTGTCTCATCAGGTAGATACTGTGTACCATGAATGTCCCGATGAGCAGGACACACACGACCCAGATGATGTACAGCAGACCACCTCGTTGGAAGGCGATACCGCGAAAGAAAAAAGAGACATTCAGCGCGATCGCGCCGATAAAAAATCGTAAGGTTCCTCGTCCCACATCGACTCCTTTTGTGTGAGCGCTGTCTTTGTTGTCTCCATCAGGGTACTGTGTTCAGGCGGAATAGACAAGCACATGGTGACGTTGTGTCTGTATCGCCGATTCCAGCCAACATGTACAGGAGTGTCTATGCGTCTGTTGTTTTTTGTCCTGTTTGCAGGCTCTCTCAACCTGTTCTCCGTCGTCTACGTCGAAGCGAAGAGGACACTGTTGTGGAAACCCATCCAGAAGGGGATTCGCTACACACGTGTACGTATCCCCGGAGCCAAAAACACTAAGGATCCATATCTACACGTTGTGCGCGTGGAGCCCAATCAAGTCGATTTTCACATTCACCGCGCACATCTCAGCACAAAGCGTTTGCTGACCGCGAAGCAATGGGCGAAAAGATTGGGTGTCCCTGTGGTCGTCAATATGGGCATGTATCAGCGAGACCTTCGCTCTCATGTGGGCTATCTGCGACGTGGCAAGAAGGTCTACCAAAGGCGTTGGCGGAAGACTTATCTGTCTGTTTTTGCCTTTGGTCCGCGCAAAAAGGGCATCCCCGCTGCGACGATCCTGGACCTTGACCAAAAGGGGACCAAACAGAAGCTCAAGCTGTACCACACGGTCATCCAGAATCTGCGTTTGATCAAGGCCTCGAAGGGCAGAGGTGTTGGTGTGTGGAGTCAAAAGAAGCGACGTCATTGGAGTGAAGCTGCCTTGGGGCTTGATAAAAAGGGTCGGCTGCTCATCTTGTTCTCCCATGTGATGATGAATATGTGGCGATGGAATCGCTTTGTGCTCTCTCTTCCTCTAGGTGTGTTAAGAGCGATGCATCTAGACGGAGGGCCCCCTGCAAGTGTCACCATCTCGACGTCATCTTTTCAATACCATGGACATGGTGGAGGTGCTGGGATCTTTTCGCGTTATCCGCGTTTTCGACAGGTCCCTATCCCCAACGTGATTGGGATCTCTGCCAAACGCACAAAAGGGAGCCTGTAAGATGGACCGATATGTCATCAAAAAAGCCGAGATTGAAGCGATGGAAGGGACTGCTAAGCAGCACTTTATGAATGAAAATGCCCAGCGGACCAATAAGTCACTTGGTGATCTGACAGGGTTGACGGGGATTGGGTTTCACATTGTCGAGGTGCCACCTGGAAGGGAGAGCACAGAGTATCACGTCCACTACTACGAAGATGAATGTGTGTACATTCTCGCGGGTCGTGGGAGAGTCACGATTGGTGAGGAGATGTTTGAGGTTGAGGAGGGGGATTTTATCGGTTATCGTGCAGGTGGGCTTCCCCACACGATGGAGAATGTTGGTGAGGAGACGTTGAAGTGTATCGTCACAGGACAACGTCTTCCCCACGATGTTGGAGATTATCCTCGCCACAATAAGCGCCTATTCCGGCAAGAAGGTCTTCCCTGGCAGCTTGTTGATATCGATGGCATTCAACATCCCAAGGGTGGGAAAAAGTGAGCCGTATCAAGTCACCGAAAGAAAGGTAAAGAACATTGATATACGAAGTGATTGGTTGGTTGGGGGCGTTGTTGTTGTTGATCGGTTTTATCAGCGCGTTGGTGTTGCCTCATGTGACGACAAAGCCCTGGTATCTGATCACCAATATCTTTGGTGCGATCGGTATTATCGTTAACACCTATCACGCTGGAGCTTACCCTGCGGCGGTCTTCAACATGATCTGGGTGACCGCTGCGTTTATCCGTCTTGTCATCGTCCTAAAGCCTTCACAGAAAACATAGATGTCATATATGGGGAGGTCGATGTCCATGCAGAATCAAGAGCGTAGGTTGGGGCCACAAGAGTATTTGTATTGGTTGATGGACCACTTTTCACGTACCAACTTTGTCGTTATCGCGACATGTGAAGGGACATTGACAAAAGGTCTTGTTGAAGAGGCGCTTTCTTGTCTGCAAGCTGTGAGGCCTCCACTGCGTACGCGGATTGTCGTCGAAGAGCAGGGCGTGTTTTTTCGAGCATGTGAACAACCCGCTCCCATTCCTTTGCGATGGATTGAGGGAGACGCGGCTGATTGGTGCGCTCACGCTGAGGCCGAACAAATACGGCGCTTTGAGACCGATGTGGGGCCACTCATGCGATGTACCTGTCTCTCCAAAGGTTCGCTCTCGACATTGCTGTTCACGTTCCATCACGCGATCGCCGATGCGACTTCTGCAATGCACCTAGCATATGAATGCTTTCAGTCCATCGCGACAGTGTCAGGTGGCCCGAATACACAATTGACGCCGTACGTTGCTCCGGTTCCATTAGATGTGCATATCCCTCGTGCTTTTCGTGGGATGGGTGGGTTGTATAAGCTCTGGATGCAGGGGAACAGGCAGTTACTTCGGTTTATGCGTGTTGGTTTACCATCAATGGAAGTTGTCGATGAGGTGGTCTTTCCTGATGAACGGCGTGATCGTTTTGTTCCAATGTCATTGACTCGTGAGGAGACGAAGGCACTCGTCGGTACAGCGCGCGCAAAGGGAGTGACAGTGCACAGTCTACTGTGTGCTGCGCAGATGATGTCACTTCATGCTCAATACCCAGCACAGAAGGCGCAAGGAATGGGCCAGCTTTCTCTCGTCAATATGAGACAGCAGGTCCATGCATCTCTCCCACCAACGATGCTTGGGCCGTTGATCTCTTTCTTGACGACCTTCCATTCCATCTCTGAGCTTTCTGATGTGTGGGAGGTTGCACGTGATGTTCGTGCGCAGCTCCTTTTGCAATTGCGTCACCATGATCCCTACCTGACCTTGCCCTTTCTCGCGAGGTATGTGCAAAAAAAGTCAATGCATTTGATACATAAGCAATCCAAAGCACGCAATCTTTTCCGGAATATCGAAAGGTTAGGACCAAAGGTCTCGCTGGTGAGCAACGCAGGGCGTTTTCTATACGGTGGTGAACTTGGGCCACTGAAGCTCCACGCTCTCCATTTTTTGTTTGCCTTGTCGAGCAGTGGCCGGTTTGGTAGCGCTGTCACGACTTTTGATGATACACTTTTCTGGAACGTCACCTACGCAGCTCCGACCTTTACACGCGAGCGTGCTGAGCAAGTCGGTTCTCATGCCAAGGAGCTTTTGCTCAGTAGCCTCTGACTGCCATTCTACTGTCGGGCAAGTCGGGCAAGTTGCCACTTGCCCTTACTGTTATTGTCGGGCAAGTTGCCACTTGCCCTTATCTTATCTGGAGGGGACACTGGTGGGTTTTGAGGTGGGACGATATCGTTTGGCCATGCGTTGGAACCGGCGTATTTGTCCTCTATATTCGCTGTGGCTGCTTTTGGGAGCGTGTTGGATGGCCCACTGTTCGAGCTTGATGGCGCGTGCAAATTGGCCGTTACGTGCGGCCGCCTCTGCGAGTGTGTCGGCGATGTGGTGGACTTGTTTTTGTTTGAATGCGCGCTCTGCGAGAGGAAGGGCTTTTGGATAATCTCTGAAGAGCGTGTCACGTGCGCGGCATAGGAGCCAGGCGTAGTCGTTGAGCCATTCTGCGTTATTAGGGGCGAGCGCGAGCGCCTTTTCAAAGAAGGCTATCGCATACGCATATTTTCGAGAGCGATAGTGTGCTTCTGCCAGTCGCGCCCACATCCTCGCTCGCTGTGCGGGACTGTATTTCTTGCTTCGTCTGAATCTTTTTCTGTATCGACGACGTTGTTGATAGAGGTACTTTTCTGGGCGAATCCAGCGTATCCATCGCCTCACATAGCGGTCTTTTTCGCGCATCTTCTCTCTGTCGTAGTAGATGGGGAGAGGATCTGTTGAGACGCCAAGAGCCCCGAAGATCGCGTTAGACACTTTGTATCGGCTTTTCATGATCGGTTCGTAGTAAGAAGCACCAAACCACAACCCAATGAGGACGCCAAACAAGAGCAGTGCGGAGAAGAGCCAGATTGGTGTCGTGGCGCTTTGTACGGTGGATTTGTGTGTTTGCACCCGTTTGGTCTTGTGGGAAGGGCGAGGTGATGGAGAGGATGTGTGGTTCTTTTTTGGGGCTTCTGTGGCGTTGGGACTTTGAGGGGGCGTTGGGGTTTGGGAGGGGACTTCTGTCTCTGGCGTAGGCTCTTTTGGGTGCCATTGTGTGGTCCACTTTTCTCGCGTCTCAAGGGGGATGTCTGCGGCGTATGTGTGGGCACGTTTCAATGGCTCAATCGCCTCTTTCCAACGTTCTTCTGCGAGTCCATCAGCTGTGTAGCGGGTAGACTGATAGGTTTCGAGAAGCTGTTGTTGCTCTTCTTTGGAGAGCAATCCCAACTCGACGAGTTGGGAGATATACTCCGCCAGCGTCATCGAGTGTGGACGCGCGAGAGATAGAGCGTCAAATGTTTTGAGCTCTTCGAGTAGTTCTTCTCGACACTGTGCACGAGTCAGGGACATGCGCCAAACCTTTCTTTGTAGGGATGCAACAGAATCGTTGCGTTGTAGTCGTGATGGTAGCAAATCGACCCCAAAGAGACAAGCCTGGAAAATGTTGGCGTGATTGGATGACTTGTTGTCGTGATCTGATGGTGACAGTTCGATAATGGGGTGGTATAGATCGTATATGTTTTTGAATGTTCTCTGTGCAGATAAGGGAGAGTACGATGACGCAGCAGACGTTTTCGATGGACAACGCTTGGCGTTTGATGTTGGTGGATATGGGAATCGATGCAGATGAGTTGTTGCGTCGGGCGGAGCTGCCGAGGGATTTGTTTTCGAGAGAGGCTGTGAAGTTGCCTGCTCCCTCGTTCTTTCGGCTATGGGATGCGTTGGCGGAGATGTTTGACGATCCTGAGTTGGCCTTAAAGATCGGTCAGGCGTTGTCAACGGAGCATTTTAGTCCACCGATCTTTGCGGCGCTCTGTAGTCCGTGTTTGTCTATGGCGGCTTCGCGCCTGAGTGCGTTTAAGCGTCTCGTGGGACCGATGCGTTTGATCATCGAAGAGACCGATGATTTGTTCTGTGTTGCATATGAGTTTTTACAGCCGACAGTGACTCCTTCACCGACCTTTATTGAGTTTGAGCTCGTCTTTTTGGTGCGCCTTGCGCGTATCGCGTTACGCGAAGATATTCAGCCTGTGCGAGTGGTCTCTACGTTCGCGCCATTTCACTCTGGTTTTACGGACTTCTTTGGGGTGGTACCGGAGAAAGGGGAGCGAGAGATGTTGTTCTTCTCAAGAGAAGATGCATCCAAACCTTTTCTGACGGCCAATGAGAGCATGTGGGACTTCTTTGAGCCTACTTTGCGCAAGCGTCTCTCCGAGCTCGATGGCTCCGAGAGCACCGCAGATCGTGTGATGAGTTGTTTGTATGAGCAACTACCCGGAGGGCAAACGTCGATTCGAGAGGTCGCGCGAAGTCTTGGGATGAGCACACGCACTTTACAAAGGCGACTCAAGCAAGAGGAGACGAGTTTCCAAGAGCTGCTCAGTCAGTGCCGTGAACAGCTCGCGCGGCATTATCTGCAGCACTCTACGATGTCTGGTGCTGAGATCTCCTTTCTACTCGGCTTTGATGAACCCAACTCTTTTTTTCGTGCCTTCCATGCCTGGACAGGTCAAACGCCTGAACGTGTGAGGGCCGCGTATCAACATCCCAATTGATGTGAGTCCATTGGGGCGAAAGGTGAAAATGAGTCTTTCGATCGTCGGATTATGGGGGCATTGAAGACAAGCATAGGGTATATTTTACAAATCATTTACATTGCGCAAGTGCCAGATTATAGAGGGATATTTTTATTTGTATGTGGAGGGGGACAGTGTCTATGTGTGTCCTGCTTGACTCCTTTTGTGTTCCGGGGTGAAACAAAGAAGGTGTGTCTTTTTGCGCGCACATCATTTTCATTTGTTCTGACACGAAGGTGACACCGATGCAATTGTTCCGTTACACAGAAGATCGACTTCCTGTTGCGATCTTTACTGCTTACTTCGCGCTTGACGTGATCTTGTTTTTCACGGTCCAATCTTTTTGGGTTTTGTTATTGTGGTTGGTCTTGGGGATCATCCCCAAAGCGTGTATTTCCGCGTGGAATCACCATCACCAACATGTGATGACATTCAAGCAGCCGCTCCTCAACCGTTTGCTCGAGATCGTTTACACATTTCACACAGGGATCACTGGCAACGCCTGGGTTCTACACCATGTGGTGGGACATCACCTTCACTATCTCGATCAGGAGAAAGACGAATCGCGTTGGAAGCGACTCGATGGGACCAAGATGGGGGAGCAAGAGTACAGCTTAAACGTCGCGATGACTGCGTACCCAAGAGCCTACCAGGTTGGACTGAAGTTTAAGAAACACATGAAGATCTTTTTGTGGATGTGTTTGCTCTCATTGACATTGCTCTCTTTGGCATTTTGGTACAATTGGCGCAACGCGTTGATGGTCTTCTTGTTGCCCATGTTGATCTCTTTGTATCTGACCGCGAAGACGACATACAAGCACCACAGTGGACTCGACACCGACGATGAATTTGCGGCGTCCACTAACATCCTCAATCATGTTTACAACATCTGTACGGGAAATTTGGGCTACCACACCGCGCATCATGTTAAGATGGGAATTCATTGGTCTCGTCTTCCCGAATACCACGCGACAATTGCACACAAAATCCCCCAACATTGTTATCTTGAGCCTGGTTTTCCCTGGAACATTTTCCCTGCACACGCTCCTGCCATCCAGCCTGCCGTCGCACCTCAAAAGCAACCCGTCGAAGGTTGAACTCCTCTTTGTTTTCCATTGCTTGTAAAAAAGTTGAAAATATTTTGTCAGATTCTTTGTGTGGTGACTGCTTACTAGACAAAGGCCACGGGGTTGACTTTTGAGTGTCATGAGTCAACCTCACAACGATGAGTGATGCGTGTGGCCTGTAGATTCGTTGTCCAAACAGGAAAAGGCAGATGAACCAGACAAAAGGAACATGGACATTGTGGGTCGATGAGCACTACGAGGTGTTGTTATCTCGTGCGACAGTCCTGTTCCGTGGACAAACGGAGCTCGCTTCAGATTTTCTTCACGATGTATTGTTAGAGCTACGAAGGAAGTGGGATCATATCGAACATCCACTTGGGTGGATCTCGACGACGATGCGCTATCGAGTCGTTGACTATTTGAAAACACAAAAAGCTCAGCCCGAAGCTGAGCCCGAGCGTTTTCAAGCACCTAACGATCTCTCTTTACAAGTGGATATTATGGACATCGAGGCGGCGATTCGCCGCCTGCCCAACAAACTCCAAGTCGTGATGACCTTGTTTTTGGAGGGCAACAGTATCGGTGACATCGCGTCCAAGACAGGCCTGTCTCCTGACGCTGTCTACCAGCGATTGAGCCGGGCACGAAAACGGTTGAAGGCTGCGACCGCGACAAAGGGCAGCGAGACCAAACGTCCCTCTGGGCAAGAAGTCTCATGTGCTTTGATATGAAGCAGTCTGAGCTTGTCAATCGCCTCATGTTTTAGGCCGTTGGATGGAAAAAAGCGTACGTAAGAGGGTCGGTGATGGAGTCTCAGGCAAGGCATGAGAAGGCGCAATAGCAGTGCTATTGCAACGACGAATAACGATGCTTGGGGCTTCAGCAACAACCTCTGCGGACGTTTCTTTTTCTGTATCCTTTTTTCCATCCGATGGCCTGAAGTGCTGCATCCTATTGAACTCTGGAGTGGTGTATTCTCTCCTGTCATATGGATACGCATTGCCATGCGTGCAGTCGAAGGGTGTTCTTCACTCCGAGACCTAAAGCTGTCGGACGTTTTTATATGTTAGATGTCCTTTCTTTTATGTACACTTTTTCGTAGCGTACAGATTCACTGAGCGCTCAGGAGGCAGGAGTAATGAGACAAACCTGCAAAGAGATGCAACTCAAGATCTTGCTCTCACAATTCGATGAAGACGTCCTTAAGCATATCTCCGAATGTCAATCATGCTGGGAAACATTTATGAACCTCGGTTTGGATGACCAGCCCCAACCTGAAACGACAATTCAGCAAAAGCGGCGGTTGTTCTCTGTGGCAACTGACCCTGCACGCGAAGGAGACCATAGAATGGAACAGTTTCAGCTCTTGTCATCCCTCGAACTGACATCTTACGCCAAAAAGGTGTTCCTCGATTACTTCTCGAAGATCGAACAAAAACGCTCCACCACCCAAAAGAATTGGAAGCTCATCCTCGTCCAACTTGAAGACGCTGTCTACTCGCGCTTACAGAAGCGTAGACAAGAGTCATCATATCCCACTAAGCCGATCAACGCTGAGGTCATGATGTCCGTGCTTGATGAGCTTGGTGACCCCTCGACATTTTTGTACAGCGAGCCCGCACCTGTCACTGAGAAGACCCCTCTTCGTCGGCTCTATCGCTCCGAGCAAGAGCGCATGGTTGGCGGTGTGTGTGGTGGGATCGCTGAGTACTTTCGCATTGACCCCGTCTTTGTCAGAGTGCTCTTCGTCGCCTTCACATTCTTAGGCGGCTGGAGTATTCCTGTTTACTTGTTGCTGTTCTTTATCCTCCCAACGCGCTCAAAGCTTCAACCTATCTTTGATGTCAACGATCCCAAAGGCTCAATCGAGTCCATCAAAGAAGAACTTGAGACGGAGAAGCTCAAGGAGAAGATGGCGTCTCTCCGGGAAGATGTTGACTCCACAAGTCAGTCCCTTCGTGAGGCTGTCGACTCCATCAAGTCGCAACTCAAATCCGATAAAAACGAAGAGGTCTCTGCACCCAAGCAGCAAGCAGCGCCCCCCAAAAAGAAGAAGTCGGGCTTCTTTTTGTTTCGGATGATACGTGGTCTGTTCTTGTTCATCTTCGTGTCGATCCTATTTTGGGGGTTGTATATCCCAATCCTCGGTGCTCTTGGTGGACTGTCTCTTGCAAGTGCGGCGTTCATCTTTTACCCCATCTTCGAGAATGAGCCTGGCTTCTTTTTCCACGCAATGAGCCTCGAACAACTCGGCGTTCCTGGTATCGTCGCGGGAAGTTCGATGTCTTTGTTGTTCTTCTCCGTGTTTATGTTGATCCTCGCGTTTGTTTTCAAGCTGCACTTCAAGAAGGTCTTGCTTGGCAAAAACTTCCAGGCCATCTTCGTCGTCTTTGTGGTGATGAGTTTGTTCACAACGATCGGCAGCGCCGGTGTGATCTTTAGCCAGAATAAAGAAGTCGCGAAAGTCTCGATGTCCAAAACATTCTCGCTGCCAAAAGATGGTCAGACACTGCATCTCAACAAGACGTACTTTGCGGGACTCAAGAAGAACCCCATCCCACTCAAGAAGTTGTCTGTTGTGACGGACAAAGCCGCTAAAAAGATGAGCGTCAAAATCACTCTCTTTGCGCGAGGAAAGACAACTGGACGCGCTCGTAAGCAACTTAAATACGTTCAAGTGAATTGGTCCGATAAACCGACCGCGTACTTCCCAAGTATGTACAAGACGGAGGGGAGTTTTCACTTTGAGTATGCAAATGTCGCGCTCATCGTCCCCAAAGGGATCTCTGTGGACCTCGAAGGGATCCCCGTCGAGACCTCCCTTCAGGGGGAATTTGGTGAGTCCATCGTCATCCACAACAACAAAAAAGTCTCCCTTGAAAAAGTAAAGGCGACCTTGATTCGACTGCAAAATAACCAGGCTTCTGTTCGGTTAAGTGACGTCCACGCAAAGCGCGCTTTGATCCACAACCGTTACGGACATATCGAAGGTTCACTGACGAGTGACAAGTTTGAGCTGCGCAACTTATACGGTCACGCAACACTGGAGCTCAATGGATTGTCCGCAAAGAGACATCTCCTGCACAACCTGCACGGTTTTGTCGACCTCTCCTTGCCTGTCCAGAACTTGCCAAAGATCGACGCGATTCGCATGCACAGCGCGATCAACGATGGAGAGCTCGACTTCTTGAAGACTTCGACGACGACATGGCTGATGCTCGATACAGAAGGTGGGGCGATCAAGCTGCGCTCCTGGAATCCATTGCTCAGCCGCAGTGTGAGTATGCCGGAGAACAGAGCCGTCGCCAAAAAGAACATTGAGAAGGTCGTGGACACAACACAAAAGAAGGCCACAATGCCCGAAGTCGGAACACCGCAGCAAGCACCTAAGAAGGTGGTCGCAAAGCCCACGCCCAAGAGTGTCCAGCCTGTCACGACAAAGCCTGCTATGAAGGTCGAGGAAAAACCTGCGGTGAAAGTCGTCCCAAAACCCAAGACAAAGAGCGACACAAAGACACCCTCGTCACGACCCGTCAAACGCCTCCCTGTGTTGAATCTCCCCCTCATCCCAACATCACGCCCTGCGACTCGCTAATCCTCCTCTACGACCAACGACTCGAATTGGAGTGATGGATCATCGAAGTCACTCCATTTGAACGAGAAGGCATCCAGAAAGACATTCTGGTACATACGCCAAGGGGCTTGTGATCCTTGTGATGGGAACTTACTCTCTCCTCGTTTGATGTACCCCGCCTTGAGATCGAGCAGCGGTTGTGTCTCGATGTCTTCTTGTTGCACTGTTGGTGTGCATGTCGAAAATTGCTTACGTTTCATATAAGAGCGAAGTCGCCCGATGTATTCGCAGGCCATGTTGGCTTTCAGTGTCCAAGACGCGTTGGTGTAACCAAACACGAAGGCGAGATTGGGGACACCACTGAGCATCACACCGCGGTAGCTGAGTGTCTGTGAGATATCGATAGGCTCTTCGTCGTATGTAAATGTCATCCCACCAAACGCCAACAAGTCGAGCCCTGTCGCAGTCACAATGATGTCTGCTTGTAGATGTTTTCCCGAGCGAAGTTGGATCCCATCCTCTGTCACTCTTTCGATATGATCGGTCTCAACGGATGCTGTCCCAGCGTTGATTGCGTGGAACAGATCGGCGTCGGGGATGAGGCAAACTCGTTGGTCCCACGGATTGTAAGCTGGCGTAAAGTGTTTCTCTATATCGAAGTCCGGTCCAAGGTGGGTTTTGAGTTGTCTATGAATGTGTCGTTTTACACGCTCTGGTCGCTTCTTTGAGAGTTGGTAGAAGAGGGTGTGTAGCGCGGCGTTTTTGAACCGTGTGAGGTGGTACACCCATTTGTTGGGGAGCCACTTTCCAAAGAAGTTTGCGAACAGATCGAGGCGGGGACGAGAGATGACGTACGTCGGTGAACGTTGGAGCATCGTCACGTGTTCGGCAGTTTGAGCGAGCGCTGGGACGAGCGTCATCGCTGTCGCGCCGCTCCCGATGACGACGATGCGTTTGCCTTTTGTCTCTGTGTCTTGAGGCCAATGTTGAGGGTGGAGCTTTAACCCTTTGAAGGTCTCCATTCCTGGAATTTTCGGTGTATAGCCATGTTCATAGCGGTAATACCCTGTACACAGAAGGAGAAACTGACAAGTGTATGTGAGCTGTTCATCGTTTGCGTGCACTGTGAGTGTCCATAGAGCTTGTTGACTATCCCAAGAGGCCTCCATCACGCGGTGTCGAAAAGAGATCTTCTTCGTGATGTCAAACGTGTCAGCTGTGTCGACGATATACTGGAGTATTTCAGGACCCTCAGCGATTCCATGTGTCTTCTGCCACGGGCGGAAAGGGTAGCCTAGTGTAAACATATCCGAGTCTGAGCGGATCCCTGGGTAGCGAAAAAGATCCCACGTTCCGCCGATATTGTCGCGTGCTTCGAGGATAATATATTCGCTGTCGGAGCCACTCTTTTGTAAGTGATATCCCGCACAAATTCCAGAGAGACCGGCGCCTACGATAATCGTTTCGATGTGTTTTGTCGCCATCTTGTTCACGCGTTTGTTGTGTGGGGGAGCATCTTGACCTCTGGGACTTGCCATTGACCCGAGATAATCTCCTGTTTGGGAAGATATGTACGAAAGATCATCTGGAAGGCTCCCGCTGGTGTGGGGAGCCATACGAGTGTCGGATCGTCTGGACGGTGTGGTTGGATGGCGAGAAGAATGTCGCCATTCTCCTGGTATGTCAGGTCTTGGCTCGCTGAGTTGATCGCATATCGATCGATCTCGTTTTCGTAGAAGTAGAGGCGCTTTGTCTCGTCAGGTTTATACATGCTTAGAGACCAGAAGGCATCGACAGGGACGCCTTCTGCAGGGATACGCATGCGATAGGTTTGTTGCCCGTCGAGAGGACGTCCTTGGTGATCTGTCATTGCCCGAAAGTACATCGCTTCGTCAACAGTGAGTGCCCCAAAACCGATCAGAGAGACAGCGGCTCGGATGTCATCTTGTGTGCCGTATTGGCCGAGGATTGGAGGTGGAGTCATCCAACCTGCTTGTGCGGACTGTTGTGCGTCGATGCGTTTGACAATCAGCCGCTCTACATGTGCGGTCAGCAAGGACCAGGCGAGTCGGGTGAGGAGGGGGAGAGTGTCAAAGGCGTTTACATTGCCAGGCTGGATTCCGAACGCGCTCCATTGGGTAGCTCTTTGACTATGGCCTGTTTGTGGGGAGCGGGCGAGGAGCTCGTTGATGACCGCGAGGACGTTTTTTGGGTCACGTGCGGAGGTGGCTTTGGTTTGGAAGGGGACGCCTTTATTGGATGGATCGAGTGGACAGACTCGTATTTGGCGTTGAAGCTCTCTTGCGGCGTCGAGGTCGCTAGTGCCTGAGACAAATACACGCGCGAGCATCCACAAGTCATTCACTGGAAAGTCGATGCGTTGGACACCTTCTGATGGTGAGGCTTGTTGTCCTGGCCCGACAAGCCAGTACACCCCGCCTTTTCCTTTGGTAGCTCTTGTTCCGATGTATGCGATTTGATCGTTAAACATGTCCATAAAGGCCACAGAGAGATAACGCTCCGTTGCATCAGGGACGATCAACTCGACTGGACCTGTGGATAGATCGAGAATTGCTGAGGTGTAGAGTGTGTCGTTATTGGGGGCGGTGACAGCTCGTGAGCTCGGTGTGCTCAATTTTGTGAGATGGATGTGGCGGTTGAGAAACGGCTCACCAGACCACGTTGGGTACTGTTTGTGGACGTCCTCTTTGTCGATCAACCCCTCTTTTCGGAGCTGTCCTGATAGGATCTGTATAGAACGTGCAAATTCGTAGAGTCCGTATGCGTAAAGCAACGGCGCTTTGAGTGTGCGTACTCTGTGGAGAAAGAGTCCCACAAAAACAACGAGCACAAGACCAACTGCGAGCCATATGTATACAGATAACAAAGTGATCTCCTTTGAAGAGCGCCAAAAGACAAGACAAATCGTCGCTACATGTTCTGTATACAAAGGAATTGTTGAAGGAATGTTGAGCGAGTCTATTCGACTGTGATGGTGGCCTTTTCGATGGTGATGGTTTTGGACGTCGCGCCTTCTGATGAGCCAAGCGACTCGATCGATGAGAGGGTGTCAAAGCCATCTTTGACTTCGCCAAAGATCGTATGGGCGTTGTCCAGCCAAGGGGTCTCGGTAAATGTGATGAAGAATTGGCTCCCGTCTGTGCCTGGTCCTGCGTTGGCCATGCTTAAGAGTCCCTTTCTGTCGTGGCGGACGTCCGGTGAGAACTCACCACCATATGTGTAGGCTGGGCCACCGCTCCCATTCCCGAGAGGGTCGCCACCTTGGGCCATAAAGCCGGGAATGACGCGGTGGAAGATCAGGCTGTCGTAAAAACCAAGCAGGGTAAGATACACAGTGCTGGAGACGTGCATCGGCGCGACGTCCGGCATCAACTGGATCTTGATGGTGCCTTCACTCGTCTGAAGGACCCAGAAGTACTTCTTCCCTTCTTCAAAACGAATCTTTGGGGGTTTGGGGACATTGGTTCGCCAGCTCTCACCTGTCGTCTTGATGCTTTTGTCAGCGATAAACTTCTTCATCGCCGCAATCGGTTCGCCAGTGTACTCTGTTGAATACTCTGTTTGGTCGATAGGAAGGGGCTGTTTTGACATACATCCCACAAAGAAAAAACAACAAAAACATATCATCCAACAATATCGCACAGAATTCTCCGTTTCTTGGTTTGTATTGACAACATGGGATTGTCTTCCTTTTTGGAGGAAGTGTAAAGGACTTGATGTAGGGCAAGGTTTTGTAAGGCCTTGTGTGAATAATGAGTGATGAGCGAGTCACCACATCGATGCGTTGTGTTGTTGTGTGGATGATCGATTTGTGTCGCGATACAGTGCGGTCTTGGGCCGTGTGTTTTCTTCGGCCTTCAGGCCGCTTGGAGTTGGTTATGGAACAAACAGAGCATACACAAGAGAAGCCTCATCAGGTGGCGAATTTTTGGCCAAAGATCATCTTTGGTGTTCCTTTCACGATCGCCTTCTTTTGGGGCTATATGTGGCTTGGTGGTGGTGTTCGTTGGTGGCAGGGGTGGTTGATGTTGGGGGTGATGTTTGTCGGTGAGACATTGCGTGCTGTGTACGTCTCGCGCAAGCAGCCTGAGATGTTTAAGCGCCGTGGTGAGTTTGGTGAAGGCACACAGTCCTGGGACAAGGCGTGGTTGACGGTCTTTGGTCTTGTCTTGACCGTGATGTTTGTGATCGGGCCGCTCGACGGAGGACGCTATCTTTGGGCGCCGCTCCCAGTGTGGACGATCCCGATCGGGATCGTGTTGTACATCTTGTATTTGGTCTTTTTCGGTTGGGCAATGTCTGTCAATCCGCACTTTGAGAAGACTGTGCGTCTACAAGAAGACCGGGGTCACAAGGTGATCACGACGGGACCATACGCGTACATTCGGCACCCCGGTTACATTGGAAGTATCCTTGGCTTTGGGATCGCACCTCCTTTGATGATGTGTTCGGCCTGGGCGCTTGTTCCCGGACTTTTGTTGATTCCCTGTTTTATGGTGCGGACCGCGTGGGAGGATGCATTTTTACAACGTGAACTCGATGGATACGCTGCGTACGCCCAAAAGGTGAAGTACAAGTTGTTTCCCGGTCTCTGGTAGGATCGTTGCCATGCCCCTGGGCATAGGAAAGAGGAGAGAGCATTGAAAGTTGCTGCTGAATGTAGAGATATATACCGGATCTTCAATCCAGGTGAGTTTGAAGTGCGGGCGCTTGATGGTGTCACTTTGTCCCTTCATGAGGGCGAGATGGTCGCTGTTGTGGGGCCCTCTGGATCTGGTAAGTCAACACTGTTGAATATGATCGGGTGTCTGGACACGCCAACCTCCGGTACGATTTTGATCGATGGGGAAGAAGTCACAGGCGCAAGCCCCGGCCAATTGGCCTACGTACGAAGCCAAAAGATCGGTTTTATTTTCCAATCATTCCATTTGATTCCCGTCTTCACAGCGTACGAGAATGTCGAATTTGCCCTTCAAATCAAGGGTGGATACACGCCAAAAGAACGCAAAGAGCTGATCTTGCCTCTGCTCGAATCGCTGGGAATTGGTCAGCTCGCAGATCGGCGGCCTGGTCAGATGAGTGGTGGGCAGCAGCAACGTGTCGCGATCGCCCGCGCGCTCGTCAAAAAGCCTACACTTATCCTGGCTGATGAACCCACCGCCAATCTCGACTCCAAGACTTCCATGTCGATCATCGAGCTGATGGTGCGTCTCAATGAGGAAGAGGGGACGACGTTTGTCCTCTCGACACACGATCCGATGTTGATGGAGGAGATCCCTCGCTCTATTCGTATTGTCGATGGGAAGATCGTCAACGACGGGACAGGAGCGTGAGCGATGCTTTTGAAGATGGCGTTCCGAAATGTGTTTCGAAATAAGAAACGCTCCTTTTTATCGATGTTGACGGTGATTGTTGGCGTGATGGGGATGATCTCTGCGTATGGACTGGCTCGTGGTGTCGAGGACACGATTATCCGCGTCGATGTGGATACGGACTTTGGTCACCTGCGCGTGATGCACAAGGCGTACAACAAGGATAAGGCCAATTTTCCTCTTGAGCTACAAGTCCAAAAGCCAAAACAGGTGATACAGGCGATCAAAAAGAAGTTCCCTAAAGCGGTGGCGTTTGAGCGGATCTTGTTCGCCGTAGATCTTGGTGATGGGCTGCACTCTGTGCGATGTCGTGGTATCGCGTTGCCAGCCAAAGCTGCTGAAAAGGCCTACAGTTTCAAACAGTACACACAGAAAAAGCGTCTGCTCGTCGATGGAGAAAACTCGATCTATCTGGGCGCAGAGCTCGCGAAGTTGTTTGAGAAGAAGGTCGGTGAAGCGGTGACGTTGTTGGTGCGTACACGCAATGGTTCGCTCAACGCGCTCGACTTTACGATTCGCGATATCATCCGGACAGGAAACCTGTTGGTCGACTCCAATACATTATATATGTCACTGAAGACGGGGCGTGATCTGCTGCAAATGCCGAAAGGCTCGACAGATGTGATCGTGAGATTGCCCAAAGAGACACAATCGGTCGCGGCAGCGGCTGCAGTTTCTGGGATCTCATCGGACAATTTTGCGCGGACGTGGCAGCACAAGATGCAAGAGATCATCGAGCTGCAGAAGATCGACCGACAATTCTACAACTTTTTGATCGCGTTGATTATGTTTGTGGCGGCGATCGGGATCGCCAACACGATGTTGATGAGTGGATATGAACGTCACGGTGAGATCGGGATGATGATGGCGCAGGGGATGAGGAGCGCGGCGATCATGAAGATGTTCGCGATCGAGGCGTTTTTTCTCGGTTTGTTTGGGAGCCTGATTGGAGGCGCCATTGGGTCCTCGATCGCGCTGTATTTCCAGGCGTACGGGATGCCTCTTCCTGGAGGCAATGAGATCGCAGAAGGCGCGAGTATGACGATCTCGACGACGATCTACTTTTCTGTCAGCGCGCAGCTGATCATCATGTCCTTCGTGATTGGTGTGGTGATCTCCGTACTCGGTTCGCTGTGGCCGGCGTGGCGCTTTACGCGCATGAAACCTCTCGAAGTCATGACAGGGAGCGAAACACCATGATGTTGTTATTCAGGATGGGGTTGAAAAACATCGGACGGAAGAAGAGCCGCTCGGTCTTGACGATCTCGGCGGTTGTGTTGTGTTCGATGGGGATCATGCTCTTTGTCGTTTTGATGGACGGTACAGTCGATATGATGATGTCTGGGATCGTCGAACAATTTGGTCACGTGCGGCTTGTCCACGAGAAGATCGTGAAGAAGCCGCGACTCTACGCGGGCTCATACTTTGTCGGTGATGCCCATCAATTGATGAAGAATATCAAGAAAGTACCGGGTGTCGTGGGCGTCGTTCCACGTATCGAGCTTGGTGCGTATCTGGATCACAAGGGAATACAGGCTTCAGCGGGGGGTTTTGGACTCGATCCCAAGGCTGAAGTACATGCGATGGAGCTGCGCAAAAAGATCAAGAAGGGGAAGATATTCCAGCCCCGTAAAAAAGGCAGCAAGGTCCACGAGGTCGTGCTCGGTTGGCGACTCGCGCGGCGACTGAAAGTAAAGGTTGGTGGGACCGTCCTATTACTCGGTCAGACTGTCGATGATTCTGTCTCTGCAATCAAAGGTAAGGTCGTTGGGATTACTTATACAGGGACTGGAATGTTGGACAAGATGTTTTACATGTCGATCCCAAGCGCGCAATATTTCCTCGATATACCGGATAAGGTCTCGTCTATGTTGATCTATGGTCGCAATATTCACCAGAGCAGAAAGTTGTTACCTCAAATCGAAGCGATCAAGCGGCCTAAGGGGATCGCTGTGCAGAATTGGGAGAGTTCATCGTATTTTGCGAAGATGATCCCTATCGTCGATTTGTACGTGTACTTTCTGGGGGGATTGATCGTGTTTATCGCGGGGATTGGTCTGATGAACACGATGACGATGTCCGTGATGGAGCGCAAAGGAGAGGTCGGTGTGATGATGGCGCTGGGCTTTACAAGGGCCAAAGTCGCGATCGTCTTCCTCGTCGAAGGGCTCTTTCTAGGGATTATTGGTGCGATCCTTGGCGTGATCATCGGCAGCTTGCTGTCCATACCGCTCGTCACCATCGGGCTGACCATCCAGGCTGATGTGATGGCTGATTTTCCCATCGCGATGGAGAGCACATTTCGCGGAAGTTACACCCTCTCAAGTGTCATTCTCGGCCTCCTCGTCGGGATCTTTTCTACACTCGCTGGGACCATGTGGCCGGCTATCCAGGCTTCTCGCATGGCCCCTGTTGACGCGCTCCGTGACGAATAAATCTATGGGGAAGGGTGCTTTTCTCCGAAAAGAGAGACGCAAAAGACACGAACACGTTGAGGGGCAAGAAAAACTTTGAGATCAAAGGAAAAAAGTGATTGCAAAATTCATTTTCTTTGCTATCATCACGAATGAGAAGTAATCATTCGGATTACACACAGAGAAGAAAGCCCTCATTTCCACGCGTCTTGTCTCGTACATTCCGTTAAAAATGAATATTTTCTGATTTGTGCCTTTCAAAGATTTACACGGATCGCTGTATACCGTGTACCAGTTCGGAGTTATGTTTCCATGAGTAAGAAACTTTTTGTTGGCGGTTTGGCTTGGGCGACTACTGAAGACACCCTTCGCGACACATTTGCTGAGCACGGAGAAGTCCAAGAAGTCAAGATCATCACTGATCGTGAAACAGGCCGTTCCCGTGGCTTTGGGTTTGTCACTTTCGCCAACGAGACTGACGCAAACAACGCAATCGATGCACTGAACGGAACACAGCTTGATGGCAGAAGCCTCAACGTGAACGAAGCTCGTGAGCGTGCACCTCGTCGTGACAACCGCGGTGGTGGCGGTGGTTACGGTGGTGGCGGCTACGGTGGTGGCGGCTACGGTGGTGGCGGATACGGTGGTGGCGGCGGCGGAAACCGCTGGTAAGCTCCCTCTCCGTTTGATCGTCTTAAGTCGATCTTTACTTGCTCACCCCCTCTCTTCCCATACTTCCTGACCTTCTCTACATATCATCATTCCACACACAAAATGGTTATCCACAATCAACGGATACGTTTACGCTCTTGTGCTGTGAGTGAACCTCCGAGTGATTGGATCGCAAGCAATTGATCTTTTGATAAGTAGCCCTTGTAGACTTGACGTAGTCGTTTGGCGACCTGTCTTCTCTGTCCCTTGGGCACCACGCGCTTCAATTCATCGAGCAATACCAGTGTCGCAAAGCCGATCGAGGCTTCTTGTTTCATCAAAGAGAGCCACGCCTCGAGCTCTTTTGCCTTGGCCATGTAAACATGTCTTTTCGACCACATGCGCTTGATTTTCACTGCACGTTGGACGATCTGCAGTAGTGTTTTGTTGTACTTTTCCTTCAGCTTGTTGGGCTGGAGCTTTGACAATGTGCGGCTGATATCTGGCGAAGCGACAACAATACACGCCGTGAAGATGTGGGAGTTGCTCTGTGTATAAGCGTACTTTTTGATCGCAGATAAGATAAGTCGACGTCTTTTTTTCGGAAACGCAAAGGCCTTTGTTGCATAGAGTAGAAACAATTGACCTCTATCATAAGCGCGAAGAGGCGCAGTCAGGAGTTTTTTGCTCGCAATAGACAGCGACGAAGCGGTTTGCTCGCGGATCAAAACGCCCACACATTCGTTGAGAATGTATGGTGAAGAGTGATAGGTGGAGCACAGCTTGCGTGCGATTCGTGTTAGCGTGGGGTTTTTGGGCGGCAGCATACGACCAAGTTGTTTGAGCGCAGATGCGCGGTCGTACGTTCTCATCCGACCATGTACAATTTTCTTGTACACAGCGGCGAGGGACGACTTACTCTTTTCGCGGAGGAGATAAGTGTGAAACAATCGCATCGAGTGGGCAGGGCTGCGTTTGTACAATGACAAAAAGCGGGTGTGTGCCTGTTTGTTGGGAAAGCGCAGAAAGTGATCTCTGAGGGCCTGAAAGACACCACTTGTCAGGCCTTTGTCTTTGAGCAACCCAACGAGCAATGAACGCGCAGGTTTGTCGACATTGTATTTTGTAAGTGCCCGGATCATCAGCTCGCGGCTGGAGGCAAACGTATTGCGAAGAGGGTCCATGATCCCACGCGGTGAACGACCTCTTAGACTTGACGTGGGGAGGGCGTTCAGCAGGTGTGGGACGATCTTCTTGCTTGGGAATGTACCAAAGATGATCGTGCGGATGGCTTCTGATTGGGCGTATCCAGACTTTGCTTTGAGCAGATGCAGCAAGAGTGGGAGGGCGTCCTTTTTGTTGGTTGCTGTTCGCAACGCAACAGCCGCTGCGTGTTGTAAGCTCATATCATTGCCCTTGGCTGCGCACGCGATCGTTTTGTCTTTTGGGGCTTTTCCGTAGCGACCTTGTGCCCAAAGCAGCCAGTACAAAGCTCTGTTGTCATCAGGTAATTTGCTCTTCAGGGCTTTTTGGCAAGCTTGTTCGTTGAGCGCTTGTTTGAGTCTTTGGAGTGCTTTTTTTGGGGATTGACCGGCCTTGTGTTGAATGTAGCCTTCGATCAGATCCAGGACAAGCGTCGCATCTGCACCAGGCTTAAAGTGTGGGTAACTCGTCCTGTACCAGTCTCCGTGTAACTTGCCTTTCTTGATCCTGTAATCACCTGTCGAGGGGGTTGGGACGTACCAGATCCAGGAGGTGCTGGTTTTTCCTGCTTTGTCCTTCTTGGAGATGCTCTGTTTTCGCAAGAAGAGCAACAGCTTCTCGCCTTTTTGTAGGCTCTCTTTTTGGACCGCGTGTGCTGGCCAATGTCGATTGTTAAACCCTGTCACGGTAAATGTCGTTGTGGGCTGTTTGCCTTTGAGTACACGTAGCGGTTTGAGTGTCGCCTTCCATGCTCCGCCTTTGGTGACCTGTCCCACGACGATCAGATCGGACTGCTTCACCATCTTCGTGAAGTCTGGATCGACCCAGATACTCGCTTGTGCTGGTGTGATGGACAAGAGCAATAGGTTGAGTGATGAACAGAATGTAAACAGCTTCTTCATGAAAAAGACCTTTCGTTGTGGATGTACGTACATGTTCACGTTACCATTGAACGAAGCTCGTGGGGATAGGTGCTTGCTTTTTTTCCACTTGAGACTTAACTCATCTGAAAGATTGTGTAGAAGGCCACAAGAGGAGACAATGGTGTACTCTTCAGGTCGTGTCAAAGCTGCCAAAAGGAGGTGTGATGTCCGATTCATTTCGCGGTTGCCAAACCCCACTCGACTGGAGACCCAAAGAGGGGGAGTACCCTGTGATGGGCGACGAATCTATCATGTCACCCAAAGCACATGGGACGTCGACAGTCCCTGTTCAGGAAGATCTGCGGTATGGATGTGACAGAGAGCTCGCCGATCGTATCTGTAACTTCAATCGTCATTATGCAGAACATGCGGGATACTTTATGACGACCGACTGGTTAGATCAAATCGATACCAGCGGTGAGCCGACCACGTATTACGATCCGAACAGCGGTAAACCTCTATTTCAAGCGCCGATAGGACGGAGTTTTGATGCATTCTTGCGTGAGTCCAAAGCGCATGGATGGCCCAGCTTTCGGGATGAAGAGGTGAATTGGAACTTTGTCCGTGTGTTACCTGATGGCGAGTGTGTGTCTGTGGATGGAACACACCTCGGACACAACATCCCCGATCGCAGTGGCAATCGTTATTGTATCAACCTCGTGTCGATCGCTGGAAATCCGGTGAAAGAATAACAGAGGATATGTGGGGAGTGTTGGTTTTGCCAGGAAAAGAGGCCCCTATTTTGGGGTTCTCGGGGACTCGCTCTTTAAGAGGCGAGTCTTGTTCACTTGGGGCAGGTCTTGTGTGGGATACAGAAACCAAAGCGTGCCCAGTATTCGTAAGATTCGGCTGTGCGAGACCAGGTCTTGAGGCTTTTGGGGAAGGATTTACTGCGGCTTGAGTAGCAGGAGCTAAAGTACACTTTGTCGTTGGCACCTGATTTGTGAGCAAGCTCGTGTACGATGACTGCCGCGCGGTAATCTTGTCTGTTACAAGAGAAATAACCATCGCAAAAACGAACGCCTGTGCCGACAAAGGCGACAGTGTGAGCGTTCGCACCTTTGCACATACCTTTGTTGCCTTTGCAGGTGAAGCGTACACGTCTGTTGAGCTTGCGAATGATGGCGTTGATCCAGCGCTTGACTCGTTTGAGTTGTCTCATTGTCTTTTTGCCGTGTTTTTTACGCAGCTCACGTTCTACACCGCTACGAATGCGAAGCGCACGAGATTTGGCGCTACGATAATCTGACTTGAGCTTGGAGATCTGCGCTGAGCTGCACTTTCTGGTTTTCATCTGGTTGCGACTGCTGCCGTTGTTGACGCCGCATGACTTGGACTTGATCAACTTCCATACACGCTTGATACACTTGAGTCGTTTGCGTTTGACGCACTTACGACGGCACTTGACGACGGTTTTTCTGAGATTCTTCTTGCAAGCTCGTGAGAGTGTGGTCGCGCGGACCTTCTTTCCTCCACAACGATCGATAAAGAAGTCTGCCGCATCCGCCATTTGCGGAATGAAGAGGCAGCATACAAACAATGACGTGAGAACATATTTCATGAACGTACTCCTTTGATGGTTAGGACAACCCACTTCCTTCTAGGTAGGTTGTCGACGAAATCAAAGAGATACTACCATTCCATATGGATGTTTTCAATGTGTATCAAATCGGTATGATGGTGTTTTGGTAGGAAAAGGTGGAGGGACTGTGGGATATGTATTCTTTTTTCTTGCGATCGCCTTGGTCTTATCTACGGAAGAGACTGCTGCCTTCATTGACGATACGTGCCATCCCTCTTTTGATGATTTCCGTGCTCATGTCAGTTGGTTGTGTTGAAGGTCCAACCACAAGCCTCACAGGTATCTTCTCCATCAGGAACAAGTGCGCCGCACTCCATACACCACAACGTGTCGTCGCTTTCGGACTGTCCAGCTCTGTTTCGTTCCAAAAAGGAAGCGCTTGGCGTTATATCCACGAGCTGTCGCTCACGAAAAGACTCTTTCTCTTGCCGGATGATCTCGTGCCACTCCCCGTCAGGCACAGCATACCACTCCACACGTCTGCAAGACGGACAGACTGCTGCCTGGATTTTTCCGTCTGCGGAGGAGAAAAAGTCCGAAAGTAAACTTTGCTGGGCTTCACCTACCTCTTGGTACGAAAAGCCCTGGTTTTTGTATCCTCCAGTGCTATCCAGGACGTGAACCCAACACAAGTCTTGCTTACAATCTCTACATGTAGGTTTGAGTCTCTTCATTGGGGGGATCCTTTTGGGTTGGGCGATTTGCTGTGTCGTGTCTTTTGATGGGAATGCGGTCGCGATGTTGTTTGGCTGTTTTTGGGATGATTGTACACATCCTTTTTCTTCCAAACAACTGCGTCGTGGGGATTGTTCCAAGAATATGCAGATATGTATGCTTTTTATGCAGTCGTCACTGGCAAGTCCCTGTTTTTGTGTCACATGTTTTGTTGTTGTGTAGGGTTTTGGTCTTGGCGCAAAGGTTGAATGTCCCACACGTCTCACGCCATTCGAGGCAGTACGTGCCGTGTTGTGAGCAGGCTGTGAGTGTACAATCTTTGTCCGACTGACATCGTGTACATCCATTCTCTGGGGATTTGATACACGACCAAGTGGCTGTCGGTTTGGCACATTGGGCATACGTGATGAGCGCACCATCACAGTACCAGCCTTCTGATTTGCTGCCGATCTTGTCACAGACAGGTTGGCCTTTGCACTGACTGCAAAAGTCCCACTTGAACCTCGTCCCATCACAGCTATCATACCAGCCCTCTGAGCGCGTTCCAATATATCTGCACTCTGGGATGCAGGGGGCTTTACCATCACACTCACACCAGCTCGTCTGTTTGCCATCAGGGCAGGTAAAGGGGTGACTTTGTTTGGGGTAGCATGCCCCTGAAGGTGCTGATTGCACGCAGTCTTTGGGACATGAGCACTTGTCTTCGCCTTGTGTGTGGTCACACACACCATCACCACACTTCACACAGATCTGTGCGACGGCAGGGGGCATACAGAGCGCGTCTGCACTGAGGGCTCCTTTGCTGAGGCCACTACAGCAGGACTCCGCTGCGCCGACAATTTCGCCTGCTTGTTTGCAGTTCGTCGTCGTATCTGTCGGGGATTCTGTGGGAGTCTCTGTGATGGTCTCTTGTGTAGGCTCAGGGAGCAGCTCCGGCGCTGATTCACTCATCACCTCGGGAGGCTCTGCGGTGAACTCTGGCGACGCATCCTGTGTGGGCTCCGATGTGTCAGTGAGCTGTTCGGAAGCAGCCTCCTGTGCGGGCTCATGAGTGGATTCACCTGCGCTCTCTTGAACCTCAGGTGTCGTCTCGCTCGTTGTCTCAGTGGTGAGCTCTTGTGTGGCTTCAGTGGTGTGTTCGTTGGGGGATTCTTCTTGTTGGTTGGGCGCACACGCTGGCGAGTGCGCAAAGATAAACAGTGATACTAACAGGGTCCATGTATACACGCGGTTTGACATCATGTCCTCCTTTTTTCTCGTCTCACGACGGGATGACTCTCTGTACAGTGTGGGCTTTGTGGTGTCAGGAGGTTTGATCTGTTTCAGGCTGGTGGTTGATATAGATCAGATGTTGTATGTTTTTAGCGACCGTATACTTCGAATTCGTAGATACGTGCTGCTGTATCTCCGCCTTGTGTGGCTTTGAGGATTTGCAGGCGGACATAGCGGGCTTTGGTGGCTGGGATTGCGTAGGCGACGAGGCCTTTTTCATTGTTGGCTTCATCGACGAGTGTGGTCCAATTGGTGTTATCTTCACTTGTCTGTATTTGGAAAGACCTCGTGTTAAAGCCTTTGCTCTCTCCACCTTCACTTGCGAATTTGAGTTGGAATCGATAAAGCGTCGCGGGCTGTTGAAGATCCACGACCAACCAGTGAGGTTCTTTCCCTGTTGCGGCCCATTTACTGTTCGAAGAGGTCGTCCCATCGACGGCTTTTGCGGGGTCTTCACCCTGGACAAATCCGGAGGCTGTACAGGGTTTGCCTTTGGCGAGATTGGTGAGTGTATTCTTTGCGTCTTCTGAGACGGTCACGAGACCTTTGATTGTCCTTGTGTCTTCGCCACTTTCGTTACTCGCTTTGAGTGTGACATCGTACACGCCAGCTTGTTTGTAAATGACTGTGGGGGATGTCTCTGTGCTTGTGGTAGGTTCGCCACCTGGAAAGGTCCAGGTAAACGATTGGCTGGTGATGGACGATGTATTGGTAAAGATCACACCTCCACCTGGACGGATGAATGAGAAGCTAGCGCGAAAACCTGCTTTGGGTTGGGCGAGTGTTGGCCAGGGACCAAAGCAGAGTGTGCTCTCTTGTGAGGCGGTGCCTGTCATTGAACGCGCAATGATCGAGACTTGAAGGTGCGTCTGGCCTCCTTCTCGTTTGATGCCGCTCATATAGTAGTGGTTGTTGTAGGTCGCGCCTCGCCAGACTTTGTCGCCATTTGCGTTGATCGTGTAGACCTCGTAAAGCGTCCCTGTTGCGTTGTCTCCCTTCCACTGTAGTCTGACCTCGGCTTCGATGCCTTGTTCGGAGTTGAAAGCCAAGACCTTGATGTCTGTGACGGGCTTTGGAGGGTCTTGTTGCGCTGAAGGTAGGACCGCGAGTCTTCCAATATACGCCTGGTATCCGCTCTTTTCACCTGTCAGACGTACACCAATGGCCACAAGCGTTTTGCCTTTGTAGGCGTCGAGCGCGAACATCTGTGTATCCCACGTTTCTTTTGTGAAGGCGTTGACATCGAGCTGGACTGCCTGTGTCGGTGCGTCTTGGAAGAAGAGTAGGAGTTTCATATGGCTTGCGCCGGCTTGTGGTGTTGGGCCATGACTGTAGACGAGTTGGAGCTGTTCATTGCCTGAGAGGGCGAGTGAGGTTTTGTACAGCCATATATCGATATCTTCATTGGCCTTGATATCTCCGGCCAACTTGAGAGAAGAACCGCCATTGTACGCGTGAGACCATGTCAAAGAGGGGACGAGTGCGCCTTTGGGTTCGACGCGCCAGCGCCACGTCGGGAGGATGTCTTGTAAACTGCGATGACTCCAGGCTTGTGTGGTGAGTTTTTTGCCTTCACGTGCGTAGAATGTGCCCTGTCCTGTGTTGAAGTGGGTCACAAACGGGAGCGTCGTGATCGCTGTTTTGGCGACGATGTCGTGTGCGATGCCTTTCCAGTGGTGGGTTGTCCCTGTGTGTTTTGGGTCACCTTGTGCGCCGACCCAAAAGCGCTTCGCTTTACGGTAGAATTCGTCGACATTTTGGCTGCTTGTATAGGTCCAGTTGGGGGCATAGAGTCCGAGAGATACATGGGCTTGTGCGCCTGTTGGGAACAGCCCAGACCATGCGGCTGTTGTGTCGTATCCTTTCGCCTGTACATCGATTCCTGCGTATAGATCATATGGATCTCTCTTGAGTGATTCTGCGCGCTGTCGGGATGTACGTTGTTCGTTCCACCAAAAGTTGAGGAACATACTATCGCTGACTCTCTTGCCGTTCTCCGTAAAGAACATTTGATTGGCTGCGGTCAGTTTGTTTTGCCATTGAATACTACCATTTGCGAGCATCGAGTCATACCACATGATGTGCATTCCGGCGGGTTTCTTGGCTTGTAAGTACAGCAAGAATTCTCTCATCAATGTGGCATCTTGGGCGTTACCACCAGCGGTCTCTTGGTTGATAAACCAACCATCAAAGCCATAGTATGTTGCGACTTCGAGGAGTTTGTCGGCGATTGGGAAGATGCCGTCGGCGTTTTTCTGAAGGAGGTCACGTACCCATTGGTATTTTCCACCAAATTTGACCGGCGGAAAGAAAACGGTCCCGAGGACTTTGACACCATGTTTGTGTCCAGCGTCGATCACGTCGGCGCTTGGACTCAAGATCAGACCTTCTCCTGCTGAACCGCCCCACATGACGAGAATATCGATGTATTGCCAATACTGAAATGTAAACGAGTGGAAGGTGTGGTTGCCTTGGGAGGGGGCGTTGGAGGTGCTTGGGTACATGATGGAGAGCGCGACGACTTTGGGGTCTGTGCGAGCGTTGCTGTTGACCTTGATGGGGTGGTTTGTCGCGCGTTTGGCGAGAGGGATGACGCTCTTGTTGAAGGGAGCGTCTGGGTCATTCTCGGGTGTCCATGTTCGTAGTGTCGATGGGAACCAGTAGGACGAATAAGCGGGTTGTTTTTGAGTGTTGGCTGTGATGGTGACGGGTTGGAGACAAGTTTGTTTGGTCGCCTCAGGGGGGTGTTCGGTGATGCGTTCAGTGGATGGTTCACCACCATCACATCGAGATGATGTACAGGGAGTCTCCTTCGCGCGCTCTTGTGTCGGTTCGAGACTTTGTTGTGGGGTTGTACAGTGCGAAAAACACATGATGCTTGTGATCAGCAAGAAACCCACATACCCACGACATATCCACGAAAGCTTTGTATCCATCTCTCATCCTTTTTTGTTGTCTCGACAACGAACACCTGTTGTGCCGCGAGATGAGGGTAACATCCTTTGTTAAAGGTGAGAAGGAGGGAGTTTGTTTCTCGGGAAAACACAGTGAGGCGAGGGGATTTTGTAGGGACCTCCTCACCTGTCTATTCGGGGTGTCCTGCATCTGTTGTGATGGTCTCTTGCTTCATGTCTTCGGGGTATTTGTGGTAGGGGCTGTAAAGAAACCAACCCACCCATTTTTTCTCAAGAGGTTCTTTGGCTGATAGTTGGATGCGGTAGAATGTTTCTTTGGCTTCGTATGTTCTCTCTGTGTACTTTGCATAGAACTCGTATGAGGTGGAATGTTTAATGGTCACGGGGAATTGTATGGGTTTACAATCGCTGTTGGGATTCCCTTTGCATGTAAAGTCCAACTCGAAAGGAGAGTCCGTTGTTTGCTCCCCATCTTGTACGATTTTTATCCCTTGTAGTGTGACGGAAAATTTTCCAAGCGTTTGTGGGTAGCTGTCGAGTGTAAATTTTTTGTACCTGACATCGCCTGGTTGCATGCTATCTGGAGGAAGTTGAATAATCCATGCGCGCGGCTTCATTGATATAACAAACTTCACCTCTTCTGTTGAGCATGAAA
>PCBK01000125.1 GCA_002731275.1 Deltaproteobacteria bacterium
ATATACGAAGATTGAGGTCGGACACAAGGCCCGACCCTACTGAGATTCATCCGATATACACGAAGATTTTTCGTTTGTATCGCGATATCTCGTTTGATACGCATCGCTCCCCTTGTCAACAAAGTTGTACAGGGGGAGCCGGACGACCGCAGGTCGGACTAAGGGGGTTCTTTCCTCTTCGCCGAGCCTCCATACTTCGTGCGCTTTGCAACATATGCCTCAACAAACTCACCACCCTGTCGCTCCGCTCCTTCCCTCCTCTCGAAAGGCTTGAGAGGAGGGACTATTTTACCGATATATACGAAGATTGAGGTCGGACACAAGGCCCGACCCTACTGAGATTCATCCGATATACACGAAGATTTTTCGTTTATATCGCGATATCTCGTTTGATATGCATCGCTCCCCTTGCCAACGTAGTTGAGCAGGGGGAGCTGGACGAGCGAGAGCTCGGACTGAGAGGGTCTTGCATCGCTCCCCTTGCCAACGAAGTTGAACCGCAGGGGGAACTGGACGACCGCAGGTCGGACTGAGGGGGTTCTTTCCTCTCCGGGGCATATTTGATTCGTGCTCATCGTGAAAAAGGTGTGTTTGTGCGTTGAGGTGGGACTTTGAGTCCCGCCGCATGTTCAAATCGATGCGAAGCCTTAAGGCGAGCGTACCCTCTCTATAGCACCGGGTTTGAACCCGGTGTTCCTAACCAAACGAATCCCTCCACCCAATCATTCAATCCATGTTCCCATCTCTAGGCATGGCTCTCTTGGATGTATTGTATTTTTCTCATGTTTCACGGTGAATGTGCTCATTGGAAAAGTTGGCAGACGAAAAATAAGCTTGGCAAACGTCTTTTTATGCTTCGAATTTGCGCTGTGAAGTTTGGCAGGCCTGCAATGACCTATTTCTATTGATCTTTTTCGCTTCGATTTTCTGAGCATGATATTTCCCATTTTTGGGGAGAAAAGAGGGGGTTTTAGGTGATTGCTTGGAATCCCCTATTGGTCGAATGTTTGGGGGACGGTTTGTTTTTGGTGACACGTTTGCCAACTTTTTGGGGCGCTTGCGAAGCTTTCATTTTCGTCTGCCAAGTATGTATTCTGGTGTGCTGAGCTTATTTTTCGTTTGCCAACTTTGTTTTTCGTTTGCCAACTTTGGTTTTCGTTTGCCAACTTTGGTTTTCGTTTGCCAACTTTGTTTTTCGCCTGCCAAGTATCCCTCTTGATCTGCCAAGTATTCTTTTTCACTTGCCAAATATCAAGACTCGCGTGCCAAGCATTTTTCTGCGATGCCAAAGTCTCTTCCTTTGAGGCCACCGGATGTTGTTGTGAAGGATGTTCGTGTCGCATGGTGCGGTTCCCCCCAAATGAAAAATCACAAACAGGAGGATGTGTAGAAGAAGGCGATGTAAAGGCTCACTCAAATTGTCCAAAGGAGCGTGCTTGTGAGGATACGGGGGGGAGAACTTTGAGGGCTTTGCTCTTCGCGAGCGCCGGTTTTTTAGGGACAGAGGGGGTTGCCGCGATACGAACGCGCTTTTTCTTTGCAGTCAACCCAAGCGCCAGAAATGTCCCACCTGCGACCTGTGCGAGACCCAGCAACGTCCAAATAGGGATCGCTCCGCTGAGGTTTGGATCGTTGACGGACAGTATCAACGTGATGAAGGGACCCACCACAGGCAACAACATTGTATACCCTGCAGCCACACCATTTCCGCTGGTCACGCCTCTGTTGGAGTTGACCAAAATCGTCGACGCCAACGATGAGAAAGCATAGCTGATCGGCCAGATGATCAATCCCGCGACCAAAAAGCCACGACGTGGGTTCTTATAGCGATATACAGGCTTTGTCGAATAAAAAGGCGTGCTCTTCTCTCGATTTCGTCGGTATCGACGAAATCGATTGCGACGGTATCGTTTTCTTCGAGTACGAATAGGTTTGAGTTGCTTTTTCTTTGTCACCACAGCTCTTCGAGCAGGTGGTGCCTTTGCTCTTTTCGTAGCTTTGGTCTTTGTCGGGGCTTTGGTCTTCTTGGGAGTTGTGTTCCCGCCTACAAATGAAATGGACTGCACAGAATCCTGTCCCACAACAAGGATCCCATGCACAGTCTTCACCCTCAACTTTCCACCGCTCATGTTGATCACAGTCCCGATCAACACAGAGCCATCTTTCAGGACGATCTTCTGCTTTGTCGCAGCTTCTGCGGAAGGCACGTACCATGTGAAACTCACAGCCAACACCATCCACAACCAGATCCAAGCTTTCATCACAAACACTCCAACATAGGGTACAAATTCTTCATGAAGGGAACACATCACATACACATCGTACAAGATCACTTGCACAATCGCATCACGATCCATACAGTCCGTCCGCTCCCAATTGTTTATCCATTTTAGCTTGAACGCCGGGAGCCCCCCTTCCTGAGCGTCGCGAAGGGAGGGGATGAAAGGCGACTGTGTTTTGTTTATCTTTGATCTTGACAAATTCAGTTCATCACATATCATTGTCATACGAAATGTCAACAAAAAAGACAGAGGTTCTCATACCATCCATACACTTCAATTCCATTACATCTACACTATCAAATACAGACGAAAAGTCATCGATGATGAGGTTGCCGCTCGCCTTTTCGAGATCAACAAAGCCGTTTGATGGATTTGTTGATAAAGATCACATTCATATTTTGTTTTCTTCAAAACCCCAAGTTTGCTTGTCACACTTTATCAACTCTCTCAAAAGCACCTCTAGTCGCCTCTTGAGGAAAGAGTTTCCTTCTATCAAACAAGCCCTTTGGGGAGCGGCTTTTTGGTCCCCAAGTTATTTCCTCGCATCAACCGGAGAAGTCACCCTTGACGTACTCAAAGAATACGTCCAAAGCCAAGGACATGAATGATTCACAACGTTTGAGTGAGGGGGACCTCTATGAAGTGCTCAGATGTCGAATCTACCCAACTTCCGAACAGTCCAACTCCATGGAGGAATGGCTTGAAACCTTGCGATGGCTTTTTAATCGCTCGCTTGCAGAGAGAAAAGATGCGTACAAAACAGACAAGCAGAACATCACCTACCGACAACAACGGGATGCGCTCCCTGCTCTCAAGAAAAAGTACCCACAACTTCGGAACGTTCCTTCCCAGGTAACACAAGATTGTTTACAACGACTACAAGAGGCCTTCAAACATTTCTTTCGTCGTGTGAAAGAAAAAAAGGCTGGAGCCCATATCAAGGTGGGGTATCCAAAGTTTAAAAAGTATGGTCGTTATCATTCTTTGACTTTCACACAGGTATGGCTACGACAAACAAAAGATCCCAACAAGCCGGAGTTCAGAGACGTTATACGTTTGGAGCTGGATGAGAAGAAGAGAGCTTCTTTGCAAGGTGAGAATCCTCGAACTGTCACAGGAGCATTGCACCTTCCCAAGTTGGGGGCTCTAAAGATACGTGTACATCGAAATTTCAACTGGAGGCGAGCCAAACGAGTCACACTCAAAAAAGAGGCAGATGGGCATTGGTATGCTTGCATCTGCTTTCAACTCGAAGCATCCGAAAAGAAAGGAGCAGTGACGAGCTCCGGAGTGAAGAAGGTGGGAGTGGATCTGGGGCTAAAATATCTTGCGGTCAGCTCGGATGGATATTATCACGAACACCCCAAATGGTTGGAAAAGAGCGAGCAAAAGCTAAAGAAGGAGCAAAGAAAACTCTCAAAGAAAAAGCAAGGCTCGAAAAATAGGGAACGACAGAGAAAGAAAGTTGCAAAGATACACCAAAAGATAGCGAACCAACGGAAGGATTTTTTGCACAAGCTATCACATTGGTTGGTATCCAATTACGATGAAATCATCTTTGAAGATTTGAACATTCCGGCGATGGTGCAGGACAAACGTTTTGCAAAAAGTATTTTGGACGCAGGGTGGGGAAGTTTGATCAAGTTTGTGAGTAACAAGAGCGTGAAGCTCGACCACAGAGTTGTGAAAGTGGATGCACGATACACAAGTCAGGATTGTTCAAGTTGCGGAAAAAGAGTGCCAAAAACATTGCGGGAAAGGATACATAGGTGCAGCAGGTGTGGTCTTGTGATGTGTCGAGATCAGAATGCTGCAGTGAATATCAAAAATAGGGCTGGGGTGGGACACTCCGAACCCTCCGTAGAATAACGGAAATAGCTTGTGGAGAGGAGACCGCTACTTACCTGTTTTCGGAATGGGTGGGCAAGTCTCCTCATTGAAGCAAGAAGCCCCTTTCAAAGGCGTAGCCGGCGGGAGGAGTAGTTCACAAAGGTAGGTCCAAAATGTCCACACGCACAGCGCACAAGCCACGTGGAAGAAGCCTGCTTGACCAGCCACAAATCCAAAGTATCCGCCTTCTTGCACCTTCACCAAGCTTCGCAGCGCCGTGGTTAAAGTGGCGACATCAACCCTCTTGTGTCCAACACAACCCACTCGAAACACTTCCAGATTTTGTGAAGTAGAGGTGTACAATTTGGACATCTCATTCGTAATGACTATTGTACAAAGTATGCAATGTCGCTCCCAACTTTCGGTACACAAAGGATTCACTCTATGAGAGAAGGCGCTCTGACCAACGAGAAACCACCAAGCATGATCCGCAACTTGATGGACAAGCACGCTTTTGACAATTGTGTGCCTTTGTACACGACGATAGAGCTCACACTGACCTGCAACTTGCGCTGTGTCCACTGTTACAACTTTGATCGCTCCAAACCCTACCCCAAAAAAGTCAAAGACAAAGAACTCACCCCAACAGAGATTCTCAGCACAATCGAACAGGTTGGTAAAGCCGGATGTGCCTTTTTGACCTTCACAGGTGGTGAGGCCATGCTCCACCCACATCTGCACGACTTCGTAAGAAAAGGTCGAGAGCATGGAATGTTCGTCTCCGTCAAAACCAATGGAACGCTCATGCAACCTCAACGCGCCCACGCCCTCGCTGAAGCTGGTGTCACATCATCGGACATCAGTATATACGGTGGGACCGCGGAAACACATGACGCCTTCACACTCGTCAAGGGCTCTTTTGAACGCACTCTCAAATCCATAGAATATCTCCAGGAAGCTGGCATCGTCGTACGAATCTCCTGCTCAGTCACCCAAGAGAACGCCCACGAGATCGACCAAGTCCGAGCGATCGCGGATAAGTACAACGCACCCATCACACTCGACCCACAGATCATGGTCCGACGTGATGGAACAACGGACTCAACAGACCTTCGTGTCGAGCGCGACGAACTGCTCTCTTTGTACAAAGGTCCACTTCGCGATCTTGTCCGTCCACCTGACTTTAACAACAAAACAGTCCAATGCAGCTGCGCCCGCTCCGTCTGTGGTATCAGCTGCACTGGCGATGTCTATCCTTGTATCGGAGCCCCGATTCCTTCGGGTAATTTGCGAGAGATGTCCTTCGAAGAGATCTGGACACTCTCCCCACAGCTCAACAAGATCCGCAATTTACAACTGTCCGATTTCAAAACATGTGAGACCTGTGCAGATCGCCCCTTTTGCTCGCGTTCATCGGGGGTAACATACTCCAACACAGGCAATTACACAGGACCTGAAGAGTTCAGCTGTATGCAAGCAGATGTCATGAGAGAATTGTACGAAGAATCCACACCAGCAGCACATGACGAATAATCCTCTCATCCCCCAACAGCTCCGTCCATATATCGAGACACTTCGCGCGCAAAAAGAGCACTTGGAAGTGCACCTTCGTAAAAAGCTACCGTCCTCACTCGGCGGACGCATCCCACACAGCTCTTTGCTCTTCAGGGATCTCAACGCCTGCGATATGCTCGCCTATAACACACTCCATCAACAACAATGGAACACATCTTCACATCCACTCAAACAATACGAATCCCAACCGACATACACATGCCTTGGCTGTTTTTGGCGAGGTGAGCTGATCGCAGTCACATGGCGGTTTCCTCAGTGGCAGATGCTCGGCATCGAAGGGCTCTGGGTCGCGAGCACGTATGTCCATCCAGCGCTCCGCAAACGTGGCGTCGCAAAACACCTGTACAACGCCTCTATCGAAGTAGCCAGAGCACAAGGACATCGCGTCCTCTATGCCCTCGTAGACACACATCATCCCGCAGCAATTGGCTCATTGCGCACCTCAGGGTTCGTCTTGACCAAGCGCGAGGAGTGGCTGATGACAATTCAGGCACATCTCGACGCACAACACGCCAAATCCAAGCTCTGGTGCATTTTGGAGAAAGACCTGGAAAAAGAAGACGAAAGGTAACGCTCCCCCTCCCCCAACATCCTGAACATATCAATCTTTACATGATAGACGAGAGAACCTGTTCTCTAAGGACGAGTCCACTTATTTATTGAGTGTTGTGGTGATATCGAGAACCGTTTCGGAGGTGGTGCGGAGGGTCAAGATGGCGTTTTGCGCGTCGTACTTCCAACAAGACACACAAACTTTGAATTTGGTGTCATCTGTCTCTTCTTTGGACTCAAGCGTATTGTCGAGCACCTTCGAGGGTTTCTTGACGTTGAGCAGGACGATCTCTGTCGAATCTGTAAACGCTGTCCCTTGGAGTAATGTGATCTTCATCGTCTCAGCCTGCTTGAAGGTCACAGAGGTGCCATCGTAGAGCTTAAACGTCGCGTCCTCTCCAGGTGCGACTCGCAAGTGAAGTGGCCCGGCTTCTGCATAAGTTGAGACGATATCTTTCTGCTCAAATACAGGAGAGAGTGTGTCCACATCAGGACGCAACAGCGGCACGATTGAGCCGTACTTCATAAACAACGGTAAGCGCGTCAGAGGCGCGTTAAAGTCGACAACTTTACCGCCTTCAAAGACTTGATCGCCTTCCCACGTGATCCACTTATGGGCTTTCGGGAAGTGGACCTTTCTCGTCAGCTTGTCATCCACCACAGGCGCCACCATCAAGAACTCACCAAACATATATTGGTCATTGGGGTGATAATTCTCTTCGGGAAACGCCATCCCGTAAGGTCTCGTAGCACCACGTCCATGAACTTGGGCTTGCATCGCATAGGTGTAGTTGTATGGAAAAAGCCTTGTGTGTAGTCGGATGTACTTGCGGAATGTGTCGAGCACTTCCTGGTCGAATTGTGAATCACCGTACTTTGTAAAGTCCCAAGGGTTGACATTCGGGTCCGCCCCACCGATTTGCATAATCGTCGACAGCGCAGTCTGTTGCCCCCAGCGAATAAACGCCTGTTTGGTCGGGCGAGGTGCTCTGTATCCACCTGTATCCGAGCCGTAAAAGTGATACCCACTCTGGCTCAAACTCAAGCCACCAATGATCGACGCAATCAACCCACCGACATAGCACTTGTCTCCGTTACTTGGACACTCATAGTGCTTTTGGAAGCCGGTGTTCAAATCACCGGGCCAGATAATCGACGCGTACTTTTGCCCACCGTTTGTGCCCGCACGACAGATCAAAAAGTGACCACCTTCGTTGAGTGTATCGTAGTAGGTCTTGTGGTAGTAGAGCATGTACTTGTGATGCATCGTGTCCGAATTTTCGCCATTGTAAAAACCATAGCTGAATCGATTCTTGGTCACACCAACCTGGATATCCTCGCCGTAATCGAGCTTAAACCCTTCAATCCCCATATCGACGTAGCGTCGGATCAGCTTCTTGAACGCGTTGGCCGCGTCGGGATTGGTCAGATCGACGGGATCACTCCACTTGTTGAGCTTGGTGATGCCCATTTTGACAAACCAACCATTCTCCTTAAAGACCTTGTAATGGTCTGTTTTATCGGGCTCAAGGTAGGGTGTTGACCACAGACCAAGACGGAACCCTGTCTTCTGCAACGTACCAATCATCGCAGCAGGATCGGGATAACGTTTGGAGTCAAAACCGAAATTGTTGACACCAACATCGTAAGGACGATCGATCCACATCGCGCTGATCGCGAGGTCATGTTTGCGGATCTGTGCCGCATCATCGAGAACTTCCGCCTGATCTTTGTTTTCGTCACGCCAGAGCAACGTACCAAATGCCCACGTCGCTGGGACCGCAGGTGTTCCTGTCAGACGGGTGTAGATCCCAGGCACATCGAGTGGATGATTGGCCGCGAGGGCATAGAATTTGAGTTCATTGGTCCCATATGTGACCTGCACGGTTTGTGGATCTTTGCGCGCCATATCGAAGACACCGGGCTTGTATGTGTCAACAAACAACCCCCAGCCCAACGTACTCGTAAAGAAGGACACGGGAACATGTGCTTCGTTGTATCCACTCTCGATCTTGGCGTCTAATTCGATCTGCATCGCTCGCAGCTTGCCCCGATGTGCGACCTGATCAAAGTACTCACCAAGCCCATAAAAGTTCTCCTCTTTGGTGACAGCCCACTTTAAGCGGATATACGCAACACGCGCTTTGAGCTGATCAGGTGTCAATGTGAAGAGAAATGCACCATCGCGAGCAATCTCAAGTGAGAGCGTCGCCGTCGCCCCTTTGGGGTAGGTCAATGTAAAGAAGGTTCTTACAGGGCTTCTCGACGCAACCTTAATAGATGAAGGCGCAACCCACTCCAATGAGTCCGGTGGATACGTTTTGCCAGTGTCGTTATCAAGCCAGAAGGGATCGTAGTTAAACTTTTCATCGATAGCATCGACGAGACCCAACTCAAGCCCACTCACAGGCAACGCACTCAGCAGCTTGGTCCCGAGATACAACTCCCACTTTTGACTCGTTTGGGACCACTTGATCTGAAAACCTTTATTGTCGTACTCAACCTCAGTGATGGTCTCTATAGGGGGTGGAGTGACAATGTTCCCACCATCAGGACGATTGTCTGGCGAAGTGCAAGCCGGTAAGTAACACACGCCCCCCACCAAACACGCTACCATAGCGCTCCACAACCAAGCGAAAAATGAATGACCTTTCACGAGATATACCTCCTACTACAAATCTTGGATCGTTCAACCATTCGATAGAAGACCATAATTCGCAAAAAGTCGCAACCATTCACCAAAAGCAGATTGCCAGACGACCAACGATATGATAGGCGTTCGCTCAAGGTCGAGAACCACACAAGATCTTTACACAGACAGGCTCGACTGCAACTTACACGCTCATCAGTCGGAGAGAAACAATGGATCTGCGCCCCCTCACAGCCATTTCACCTATCGATGGACGATATAGCCAGAAAACAGACGCGTTGCGAAAGACCTTCAGCGAATTTGGCTTGATCCGATTTCGCGTAGAAGTCGAGCTGCTCTGGTTTCAAAGCCTCACAGCACATCATAAAATCACCGAGCTGCCGACCTGCAACGCACAGCAGATGGAACGCATCGCGACGCTGCTTGATGACTTCCGCCCCGAACACGCACAACGTGTCAAAGACATCGAACGCACGACAAATCACGATGTCAAAGCTGTCGAGTACTTCCTGAAAGAACAACTCCTGTCTGTCTACGACGAAGCCTCCCTCGAATTTATCCACTTCGCCTGTACCTCCGAAGATATCAACAATCTCGCTTATGCGCTCATGCTCAAAGAGGGCCGAAACCACCTCCTCTCCCCAATGCTCCAAGAGCTTCGGGTCCTCCTCGAAGATCTCGCCAAGACCCTCGCTGAGCAACCGATGCTCTCTAGAACACATGGCCAGACAGCTTCCCCTACGACCATGGGGAAAGAAATCGCCAACGTTTGCGCACGCCTCGCGAGGCAACTCCACCAACTCGAAGCCACACCTATCTTGGGCAAAATAAACGGCGCAGTCGGGAATTACAACGCTCACCTCGCGACTTACCCCGATATCGACTGGGAACATCACGCGAAAACCTTCGTCGAACAGCTCGGTCTTCAGTGGAATCCTTACACCACACAGATCGAACCACACGACTATATGGCCGAGATGTTCCACGTGATGCAGCGGATCAACACGATCTTGATCGACTTTTGTAGGGATGTCTGGGGCTATATCTCACTCGGATACTTCAGCCAAAAAACAGTCAAAGGCGAAGTCGGCTCCTCCACCATGCCCCATAAAGTCAACCCTATCGACTTCGAAAACGCCGAAGGCAATCTAGGTCTCGCCAACGCCATCCTCTCCCACCTCGCGGAAAAACTCCCCATCTCACGATGGCAACGAGACCTCTCGGACTCCACAGTGCTGCGCAACGTCGGCGTAGGCTTCGCACACAGCATCATCGCCTACACGTCGCTCAAAAAAGGCCTATCCAAACTGCAGATCGCCCCCTCCGTCCTTCAACACGACCTCGACAACGCCTGGGAAGTCCTCGCCGAACCCATCCAGACTGTCATGAGGCGCTACCAAATCGAACAACCATACGAAAAACTCAAGGCGCTCACGCGAGGCAAAAAAATAGACGCCACGACACTCAAAGCCTTCGTACAAGACCTCGACATCCCCGAACACGCAAAGCAAGATCTCAGCGCCCTCACGCCCGCTTCATACATTGGAAATGCTCCCCAACAAGCACGCACCATCGACTCCCTCAACAAAAAGTAGCCCCCACCTCGCCCTCCACTGAACGCTTTCCAGTTGCCAACCGTAGAGAATATGGAGCATACTCGTCCAGACGCTCAACAAACACCTTGAAAGAACATATCGTATTCACGTTTGCACTGGATATAAGGGGATTTTTGTGAACAAACCTTTATGGACACATACACTTCGGCAAGGAGCAACACGCGCTCTCGCGACAAACACAGAGCTGCTTCTGTGTGGGCAAAAGGACACGCTTCAGGCGTACTCACGACAGACAGGACAGCCCACGTGGTCGCTTAAACTCCCCCACCATGCACACCAATTCTGCCTCTCGGACATCTACCTGATGGTGACCGACACTACGGGCTTCTGCCAATGTTGGGAGCTGCGTCAGCGGGAGCTCGTCTTTGCGGCACAACTCAGCCAAACGCCAATCGTACAGATTTACAGTGAATGGAGTGAGCTGTGGACCATCTCCATGGATGAGATCATCAGCCACGACCCACATGGCAAGATTCACCAAAGGTATCGATATCACGGACCTGCTCTCCAAGGCATCACGAGAGGTCCTGCTGCGTACTATGTATATGACGTTTCAGGAAAGATCACCCTGTTCAAGGTCGCCCGCGCATCCGAATCATATACCCTGAAAAAAGAGGGGTCTTTTCACGTAGGCTCCCCCATCCTCAGCGCAAACTTTCATATCGAATCATCCACACTCATCGTCTATACTATCGATGGTGCTATCCACGGGATCGAACCGACAACACACAAGACCGCATGGAGGCGCATTCTCCCTTCGCCTGTGATGAAGGTCTCCGACTCGTCCTCTCCCAACACACAGATCATCAGCACACACAGAGGTGTCGTCTACGCTCTCGATCTACAAGATGGTTCGACACGCTGGTCTTACAAGACAAAAGCGCCAACCCAATGTAGCGTCACCTCTCTAGAAAACCCCACAAACCACGAAGAATCACACATTGTCATTGGTGATGGGGCTGGAGAATGTGTAGGACTGCATCCAAACTCCGGCGAGGTCGTGTGGAAACACAAATTCAAACAACCCATCAACGATATCTTGGGATTGGATGGTGTTTGTCATGTGATCACCTCAAACAAATACACGGCATGGCCCGATCCTGTCTTCGGTCCCAAGAAGCTGCAAGAGCATGATGGAAAGCTACAGGTATATAAAGAGAAAATAGTCCACCAAGGGCCTGCCAAATTCGGCACATTCCAACAACCCAAAAAGAAGAAGCAGCGCCAACCCAAAAAGGAGAAGAAGCGGAGCCCATCCCCCAAGCAAAAGGTCATGAAGGAGGTCGACACAGCCGAAGCGCTCGCTGACGCTCGCGCCCGACTGCTCGGCACACTTCAGGCTCCTCAACAACATCTCGTCAGCTTGATGAAGGCACCTCACAGGCAATTGCGTGCATTGCTCACGATCGAGCTGTGGAAGCGGCTATGGCCCAAAAGACATCATATCCGCCTCCTCGATGTACTCGAACAAAAAATGAGACGCGATCTCTACGAGAAGAGACACCACGTCCGCCTTCTCGACCTGCTAGAGAAAAGAGGCAGGTGGATCAAGACGATGATGATGATCAACCCACGCTCCCATCATCTCCCCCACCCCAAGGACACAATAGACGACAAAAAGTAGACCACTCTCTTGACTTTCAAGAAGAGAAAAACTATCACAAACCATCGAACAAAACGAATGTTTCCGAATCCAAAGAGGGAGCATTTTCAGCGAGGTTGGAGAAGTGTATGCGCACCCCTGTCATTTTAGAAGAGCCCATTCGTCGCCACTATCAAGCACCAGAGAGTGACCTGCTCGTCGTCGCCAAAGAGGTCGTCCAACGCCTCCTTGACGCTGGTCACGAAGCCTATCTCGTCGGCGGTTCGATCCGAGATATGGTCCTCGAAGACACCCCCAAAGACTACGACATCGCGACCTCCGCCCTCCCCAAACAGGTACAAAAATTATTCAAAAAAAACGTCCCTGTAGGCATCCAATTTGGGACAGTCATGGTCTTACGAAAAGGCTACAGCTACGAAGTCACGACCTTCCGTGCTGATGGTCGCTACGTCGATGGTAGGCGCCCTACAGAGGTGATCTTCGCGACTGTTGTCGAAGACGTTGAGCGCAGAGACTTTACGATCAATGGGCTTCTCTACAACGCAGAGACCGAAGAAGTCATCGACTACGTAGGTGGCCTCGAAGATCTGGACGCAAAAATCATCAGGACAATTGGCGACCCATTTGAGCGGTTTGGAGAAGATCGGCTGCGCATGTTACGCGCTGTCCGCTTTGCCTCACGGCTGTCCTTTGCCCTCGAAGACGACACGATGAAAGCCATACAACAGATGGCCCCACGCATCCACGAAGTCAGCGGCGAACGCATCCAACAAGAGTTGATGAAGATCCTACAAGGTGCCAACCCAAGACGTGGCGTCGCGCTGCTCGCTGAGACTGGTTTGCTCAAGGAGCTGATCCCCGCGATGGAAGATGTACAGACGTGTCTTCATCGTATGGAGCGCCTCGAACACCACACAGAACGAGACGAAACACTGAGCCTCGCGATGCTCTTATTCGATCTCTCAAGAGACGATGCAGAAGACTTTCTGCAACGATACCGCTTCTCAAATGACCACACCAAGGGCACCCTCACGCTGCTCGAACAACACCCACAGCTCGCGACGTTCTCAGAGAAGAGTATCGCCGAACAAAAAAAACTCGTGCGGCAGCCATACGCGCACAACCTGCTCTTACTCGGGATCGACATCGCCACACTTCAAGAGACCCCTCTTGAGTCGCTTCACGACATGCAACGCAAGCTCACAAACTGGACGAAAGATGACCTGCGCCCGACTCCTCTCTTCAACGGAAATGATTTGAAGACTTGGGGATACCAGCCAGGGCCACACTTCAAAGAGATCATCTTCGCCTTAGAAGTCGCCCAACTCGAAGGCCACCTCACAGAGCTGATACAAGCCAAGCAATGGCTCCAAGAACACTTCCCCAAAGAGGTATGAGCACATGACACATGATCCAGAACACGAACCATCCGATCTCCCCTTAGAAGAACAACTGGGGAAGATCGACGAAGGCGCACAACTTCAGCTCTCGCCACCGACGGGAGAATTGCTCATAGAGCACCACACGAGTGAGCCGCCTGGGTTCACGATGGCTGACTTTGTCGTCATCTTCATCTCGTACTTTTTCGCCATCTTCGCTGCGTTTGGTGTCGCGACGGCCTTTGTCTCCCATCCCGATCAACAGACCAAACACGGCCTCAATCTCTTGATTACAGCCATCGCAAACGTCTTCTTGGTCGGTTTGTACCTGATGCGTGGTCGGCTGATGTACAAGATGTCTTGGGACGCCCTCGGCTTCCGCCTCCCATCGTGGAAGGAGTCCTGGCCCTGGTTGGTGTTCTTTGTACCTGTCGTTCTGCTCTTTACCAACGCCTACGTTTACGTACTCAAGCTACTCTTTGCGATCCCCGCGCCGAAGCAACAAATCGCCGACCTGCTTGGTCCCCATATGCCCCTCTGGATAAGGGGGCTGGCTGTTGTGTTGATTCTGGTATTTGCACCATTGGCAGAAGAACTGTTATACCGTGGGGTGTTATTCAAAGCACTAGGTCGTATGATGCCGATGCAATTTGCCGCGATCGTGAGCGGTTTGCTCTTTGGCGCAGCACACTTGCAGGCCCACACAATTATCCCACTCGCGTTTTTGGGATACTTGCTCGCGATTGCATACCACAAGACGCGCTCGATGTACCTGATAATCGGCCTACACGCCGCAAATAATGCGCTGGCCTTTGTGTCGTTGTTGCTGACACAAGGGAGCTAAGTCACTTCCACACACAACACGGAGAATTGTCATGCTCGCTGATGTCGTAAGCATCATATGGGTTGTCATGGCCGGAGCCATGGGATATAAACGTCGCGCAAGAGTCGAACTTCCCAGCCTCATCCTGATCGCCCTCACCTTGCTCATCTCACGCTTTGTCGGCTCACTCCTCGGCCCCTCCTTAGCAGGTATTGGTGGCATCGGACCATACGAAGCCAGCCTGTACACCTCTCTTGTTCTCTGGCTCGCCTTGTATTGGCCTCTGTTAAAGGGATGGAACAAGTGGAACCAGCGGACACCTGAGTCTGGTGTTCGGATTGAGCTTGACGAGTTGGGGAACCCTGTCGTCAAAGGTGCCGCACTACAAGGCATCTTCGGATTGTTACTCGGCGTGGTACGTGGTGCCATCCTCTACGTAGGCGTTGTCTCGTGCATTATCGCCCTCGTCCCCGGTCGGTTATACAAAGATGGAAGAGGCACCGCGGTCGTTCACCTCGACTCCAAAACGATGAAGTGGATCAAAGCATACGATCCAGGGTTCCAAAAACTGCTCTGGACAACGCGCGGGCTCCGCAGTATCCAGTATCTGAACACTCACTGGCGTGCGCGACGAAGCTTGGTCAAAACACCCGCCATGAAAAAAATCTGGCAATCAGAAGACATCAAGGCTCTTCGTAAAAACAGGACGTTACTCAACCGAGCGATGCGCAAACGGCAAGGGAAAAAAGATCCGACCCTTTTGTTGTGGTTGCCGGCCTTCCAAAAAGCCGCTACAAGTGACGCGACGCGAAAGAAACTCGTGATGTTGGCCAAAGCTGCCCCCGCACCATTCGATCGCAAACAAAAGAACAACACCAAAAAAACAAAGCGCAAAAAGCGCTAGCCGATACCGTTGAAAAAAGGAGCCCTTATGAAACGCAGCCTTTCAACCAGAGCGGAGGCGATGCCCGCATCGCAGATCCGCAAACTCGTCCCCTTCGCCGATCAAGCCAAGCAAAAAGGGACGCATGTGTATCACCTGAATATCGGCCAACCAGACGTCAAGACAGCCCCCCAAGTGCTCCAAGCGCTCAAACACTTTGGCGAAGACGTCATCTCTTACAGCCCCTCACGTGGCGATCACGCCTACGTCAAGGCTGTACAAGGGTACTACGAATCCCTTGGAATTCCGCTCTCACCGTCCAATATCAACATCACAACAGGTGGCAGTGAAGCCGTCTTCTTCGCCTTCTGGAGCACACTCAATCCCGGCGACGAGATCATCATCCCTGAACCGTTTTACACCAACTACAACGGCTTCGCTTGTATGGCTGGTGTCAAAATCGTTCCAGTCACCACACAAGGAGCCAATGGCTTCCACCTCCCTCCCAAAGAAGACATCGTCGCCAAGATCACCCCCAACACAAAAGCGATCCTCCTCTGTAATCCAAGCAACCCAACAGGGACCGTCTACACAAGACAAGAAGTCGACATGATCGCGGAGATTGTCAAAGAACATTCCTTGTGGATGTTCTGCGATGAAGTGTACAGAGAGTTTATCTTTGAACCCCAAGAAGACCTGTACAAATCAGCGCTTCAAATCGAAGGGATCGAAGACCAAGTCGTCGTCATCGACTCGATCTCCAAGCGCTTCAGTATGTGTGGCGCCCGATTGGGTTGCGTGATCAGTCGTAACACCGAGCTCATGGAGGCGGTCCTCCGACTCGCACAAGCCCGCCTCTCCTCTCCACAAGTCGCACAGGTGATGGGTGTCGCAGCGCACGAGCTGCCGCCGGAGACCATCCCCAACATGATCGATGAGTACAAGAGACGACGAGATGTTGTTTACAACGCGCTGACACAGATGGAAGGGGTTCACGTAGCCCAGCCAGAAGGCGCCTTTTACCTCATCCCAAAGCTGCCCATCGACAACACTGAAGACTTCGCCAAATGGCTCCTGACAGACTTTTCGTATGAAGACAAAACAGTGATGGTCGCCCCCGCTTCTGGATTTTATGCAACGCCTGGACTCGGATATGACGAGATCCGCATCGCATATGTCCTCAACACTGACCTGCTCGCCGACGCCATGTCCCTCCTTGAGCGCGCGATCGACCAGTACAACTCCACCCGCTAGAGCATCCCCTACGACTTCTCGGACTCATCCCCATAGGACTGAAAAGACATACTCTGCATCCCCACAGGAGTATGCACAATCACACCCTTTTTCAGGATAGAACGCATCGGTTGCGTTTGTCTTGAAGGATCTTTTTTGCGCTCAACTTCTTCTTCCGGTACTTCCTCGCCCTCCAGAGTAAAGTAGAACGTCGTCCCCTCACCTGGAGCAGAATCAACCCAAATGTTCCCACCATGACGTCGGATAATACGATGGACGATCGCCAACCCTGCGCCTGTGCCCTCAAACTCGTCATGAGAATGGAGACGCTGGAACACGTCGAAGATCTTGTCGGCATATTGCATGTCAAAACCCACACCGTTATCCGACAGATAATACAACATGTGATCATCTTCCACCTTGTACGAACCAAAGCGAATGGAGCGGAAGGGCTGATGTTGAGTGAATTTTATCGCGTTGGAGAGCAGGTTCGTCAACACTTGCTTGAGCAGCAATGGATCACCTTGTGCAGGGGCGACGTCTTCGATGACAATCTCGCTCGTTTCCAGGTCGTATTCGTGTTGCAGTGAATGAATTGACTCCCACACGAGTTGACGCATATCGACTTTTTGCTTGTGAAGTTGCGCACCACCAACTCGCGAGAAAGAGAGCAAAGACTCGATCAGTTGCTCCATATTCTCGCTACTCTTTTGGATATTTTGGAGAAAGTGTACCCCATCTTTGTCGAGTTTTGGGGCGTATTCTTTCAGAAGGATTTTGGTGAAAGCCTCAATACCACGAAGTGGCGCGCGCAGATCATGGGACACTGTATACGCAAAAGACTTGAGTTCTTTGTTGGCAGCTTCGAGCTGTTGATTGTGTTCGAGGAGCCTTTGTTCGAGGGCAGCGTTGAGTGTAAGGATGCGGTCCTCTTCCTCTTTTTGGCTCGTGATATCGAAGCCCTGCCACACGATACACTTACGCCCGTGGATGTCGACAATTTCGGCAGACACAAGGGCACGTCCGACGCGCCCTTCTGCCCCCTTAAAGGCGCACTCAAAATCCCGCACATACCCTTGCTTTTTGACGAGATGGTATGCCTCAAGTGCGCGCTCTGGTTTCTCCCAAAAAGACACCGTATCGGAGAGCGCGGTCCCCATCTCTTCGCGTGTGTAACCGAGGTTTTCGAGATATGTGTGGTTGATGTCGATGATCTCATTGGTGTGCAGATCGCTGATCAGCATAGGATGAGGAGATGCGTGGAAGGCTGTTGAAAAACGTTCACTGACAAGTCGCAAGCGCGCTTCCATCTCCTTGCGCTCGTGGAGTTCGCGTCTCGCAAGCGCCAGCGCTTCTTCGTGTTGTCTGAGCGCGAGAAACAACATCGTCCCACCCAAGACCAATCCCACAATGATGGTCATCAAGCCAGCTTCAGCCTGAAAAGGAAGGACCTGTGGGGTGACGATTTGATATTTTTGCAGGAAGTACACGCTCACTGCCAGCGCTGAACAAAAGACGATAGAGATCGCCCCACAGCGCCATCCACGAGACATCCCAACAAGACAAGCCAGTAACAAATACCCTACAGAGTTGGCCCCTTCAATGCCTCCAAACAGCAACGTCAGACCCGTCACGTACAAGAGTCCACTGAAAAAGAAGACTTGAAAAGACAACCTCAACCAACCAAATCGGATCAGCCCAAGACACCCAAAGCAGAGTCCCAGTAAAACCAGAAGGTTGAGAGTTGTCGCCCAATACACACCAAACGACAACACCATCGCCACAAGTGCAGGAAGTACTGTCGCTATCGTAGCGTACAAAAAGGGCACAAAGACCCTCTTCATTCGCCGTTCGTCATCGATGGAGGCTGATTCGACAGAGGCCAAGCTGTCTTCTATCATGGTTCACCATGTCCATGTATGGTGTCACAAACACCTAAAAAAGCACCACAAGATCAAAATCAAATGATGTGTGCTGTATGGATTAACCATAGAAAGGTAGCAAATCCCCCCCCAAACGTCAACTATTGTGACGAACAACAAATCAACAAAATGACCAACGAAGATAAACGTTTACAAAGATAAGCCCGATGGAAGGAGAAAAAGACTCTACAACAAAGAATCGAGCTCTGTCACTTCTTCAATCGTGAACCCCTCAAACCCATCACCAAATGAATAGGCTATGGCTTGTAGCTCACCACGTCTGACGTCCATCATGGCAGTCAACTCCTCGTCCAACGTCGGGACCGCGCCGCGTATTTGTTGAAACCGCTGCGCAGGAAGATGAAGCAACACACCTCCATCAGGCATCCAAACAGACGCAGTCGTTGGCTGCTCCGTCAACAATGAGAACTCACCAAACGCATCACCTTCGTTCAACGTCGCGACCCTCACACGAGCTTCCTCTTCGTCCTCTGTCCACACCTCAGCCTCACCGTGCAAGATCACAAACAATCCAGGAGGTGGTGCCCCCTGTGCGAAGACTTCAGTGTCAGCCTTGACCGTCATCACATCGAAATGTTGCAGCAAGATCTCGTGCTCTTCAACATCGTTGAACACACGACTTGAACGGATCACGTTGGTCAACAAACGCTTCTTGATGATCCCCAACAAATGCTCCACGACTTTTGGGTGTTCTCTGTTAAGGACACCCATCAAACGGGCCCCAATCTTCCAGGCCATCCCCGTCCCCATCGCCGTGACTGTCGCTCGACGAGGGACGTCCGTCAACAAAGACATCTCTCCCATAATCGCAGGCGCAGAGACCTCAGCCAACTCGACAAACGTACCGTCAGGACGTGTCTTGGTCACTTTCACAGAACCGTAGGCGAGTAAATAGATCGACTGCTCAGTGTCCCCCTGTTGCAAAAGGATATCCCCTTCTCCGAAGGTCACCTCCTGCAACGCCCCCGCGAGGGTCACAAACTCCACCGCCGGAAGTTCGTGAAAAATAGGAATCTCTGGCATCCTTGCGTGTTCAGGGAGCAGCAAGCCGTCCAACGAAGTCCCAATGCGATGAGCGAGCTTCAACAATGCATCGTGCGCAGTCGGAAGAGGCTCAACATCGATCGCGGGCACCATTGGAGGAGGAATGTACGCCGCATTTTCGGCCTGATCTGCGCCATAACGAACGGCCATCTCCGAAAAGATTTTGAGCTGTGTTTGTTCATCGAGATACTTGTGTGCGAGCAACAAAGCCGGAAAGAATTGCCCCCGCGACACAGCAAAGCGCGTCGTCGCTCCCCAAATAGCGCTCCCAAAAGTCGGGTGAAAAGACTGCACAATAGCCGCCAGTGTCACGCGATGTTGTACGGATGTAGGATTCTGCGCGACCGCAAGGATCGCATTCGCCAAAGACATATCAACTTCTCCTCAGGCCGTCTTACCTTCACAATTTCAGTGTAACGGCCACAGAGGATAAACTCGATACAACACGAAGTCAATCCAACCACACACCCACATGACGTGGGAACACTAGAGACAAAAAACGTACACAAAAGGGGGTCCACAAAGCCCCACTCAATTCACCTTGATATCTCCGCTGAACGTTCTCAAACGGATCACTGCGTGTGGTTGACCAGACACTCGCTGCCAGACTTTTCCGATGGGATATTTGCTGGAGATGACACCGCTCATCGTCTTTGTGACGAGTTTCATGCTTTTTGGCTGCACAAAGGTCAACGTCAACTGCCCCGAAAAAGTCGACAAACGACTGTCCTTCTTCACACGCAGACCATCAATCGTCAGATCACCACTCATCGTGCGAATGCGGAGCGTGCTGACATCCACCTTCTTCATCTTGACATCGCCAGAGACACTCTTACAAAACAAAGAAGCCCCTCTCCCTCCATCGAGGTCTACTTTTCCACTCACCGTCCGCAAAGAGATCTTGCCAGAGGACTGCTTGACCACCACATCTCCCGAAACAGTTTGGACATTGGGATCATGTACACTGCTCAATCGAATATTCCCTGACACAGTGCGCACAAAAGTCGTCGTCTTCCCTCCAGCGACCACAATGTCACCACTCACAGAGCGCAACGAGATAGCCTTCCCTTTGGGCATATAGACGCGGTACTTTGCGTAAAATCCACAAACAGGGTTCGTCACATGTCGCACCTCCCTCGACAACGAAAACGAGGCCTCACCCCCTCCAGTCCGAAGGACCAACGGGATATAAGGTACACCTTTTCCTTTCAGACACTCTGTGACTTCGAGCTTCCAATCTGCCTGTGGATGTGTTTGTACGTCGATATTTCCACGGATATTTGCGATATTGAGAGTGTGAAACAGACTGCCTTTGAGCCTGTAAGTCGACAACTTCTGTTGCTTGGTCTGCGAAGATACGACAGAGACGCCAGCGGCCTTTTGGGTCGTCGAAGATGCGATGACATCGAAAGTCATCCCCCCATAAGAGAGACACAACACGAGCCCTAACGCGAACGTCATCCACAAACGCACCTGTCCTGTGCGCACTTTGTTTGTACGAGTCATACTTTCACTCCTTTGTAGTATGTTTTTCTTTAAGAAGACACGAAAGACTTATTATTACTTCTTAGAGATCCCCCAAGAAATATTACCAGTCTGTGTACGGAACACAAATTGACCTTGTCGCTGCTGTTTCGCTGAAAAAGTTGGGATGTCGACATCACCGACACTCGTAGAGGTTTTGATGTGGGGCACAGGCAGACCTCGCCTCCAGGTGACACTCAAGTCGCCACTGTAAGCCTGGAATGAACCCTTCTTGAATTGCGCACTGCCACCTGTAAATTGGACATTTCCACTAAAGGAACGCGCAAGTACAGAGGAGACCTGCATCTGTGTCAGCGTCAAATTTCCACTCACAGTCTTTCCGCGAAATGAAGCCCCATTGACGCGTTCAATTGTCACATCCCCTGAGACAGTGCGGACCGACAAGTCGCCTTTGACATCTCTGACCTCAATATCACCAGCGACGGAGATCACCTTCGCTGGCCCGACCTGCTTGAGCACGATGGAGCCACTCACAGTTTGTACCTTGACACCACCAGACACACCCTGCACGTCGATACTATCCAAAGCGTACACATCGACAGAGCGTGCCCCTGGAAAGATCTTCACCTTGCCAAGGGTTTTGAGAAAAAGCCGACTCCCGTAAGGTGCCCACACAGTCACAGCGTCGATAGAGAACGTGCGATGAGAAGGCACAATGTCAACACGTTGCCCACTCTTTCGGATATCGTAAGGCACCTGACCTGATTCATCCGTTTTCTTCAAAAAGACACTCGTCTGCTTGTGAAAACGAACCGTGATCGAACCACTTTTCCTCGAAAAGTAGAGGCGAAGAGGCTTTTTTGTTTGGACACTGGAGCTTGACAGAGCGAACACATGTTCGGGCACTCCACATCCAAAGATAAGACACAACAGCGTTCCCCATGTGAAGAACTTCATCTGCTCACTCCTTTTATATCTCGCCTAAAACGATGTCTCGGAGAAGGTCAACCTTACGCTGATACATCGCATGTAGCACTTTGTGCGCGCCTAACGCCTCAGGACGTACCTTGATCATATCCCGACACTCTTCAATCGCTTTGTCGATGGTCGCGAGAGTCTGACGTAACATCTGGACACGATGCGACTCTCCCTTCAACTTCTTCTCTGCGAGGACACTTAGATCCTTCAGGGCTTTCTCATAATGTGCTGCGACCTGGTGCAGTCGCCCCATGACCTTTGCCAACGCAACCTTGTCGCGCTGCGCTTGGGTTTGTGTCGGCCTCTTCACAGCCCGATGTAACGTGTGTCTGTGTTGAGGAGCTCTCTTTTGGGGACGTGGCGACCACACAAAGAACAACAACACACCAAGGGCCACCACCCATCCACTCAAGGCGTAGAGCTGTCGAGTTGTTTTGGGATGGGCAGGTGTGACCTCGACAGGAAGCTCGGAGAGACCAAGCTCAACATCCTGCTCATCTGGATGCTCCAACGTGATGACCTCTTCAAGGGCCACATCTTCGGGGGGAGCCACCTGCAATTGAAAGACAATATCTTCCCAGGAGGTTTGAGGAGCCTCACCCACTGAGAGCGCGCGAAGTCCCGTGAGCAGCTCGCGTAAAGAGTCCACCTCTTGCTGACAGACAGTGCACGTGGAGAGATGCTTTTCGTAACGCGACTGCTCCGTCACATCCAGCTCACCATCGACATATTGTTCGGCCATAGATATCTCTTGGCAGCTCATATCGACCGCTCCTTTAACAATTCTCTCATACGATTGCGCGCTTTTGAGAGCTGTGATTTACTCGTCCCTTTTTGAATCCCAAGAATTTCGGCAATCTCCGCATGCCTCAACCCACGTACATCGTGTAACACCAAGATCTCACGATACCCTTGGGGGAGCTGTGACAAAGCCTCCAAAAGCCTGTCACGGGCGAGCGGATCAGGCTCTCTTGCGGGGACAAACTCTTCTGCAACGACTGGGATCTCACGTGCGGCAGAGGCACGCTTCTTGAGATAGGTTCTCGTCGCATTGATCGTCAAGCGATACAACCATGTTGAAAACGCAGCGTCACCCCGAAATGTCCGTATTCCTTTGGCGACACGGATGAAAACCTCTTGCAAGATATCTTCAGCATCACTTTGCTCACGACACAAACGAAGCGCGGTGTTGTACACCAGATCTTTGTGTTGTGCGTACAGTTCTCCAAGCGCGTGAAGGTCACCTTTTTTGCATCGCTCGATCCATTCGCGCTCACAGGTCACAAGATGCTCCTCTCTCGCCGAACGTTCCACGACCTCTTGTTGTCTACTGTCATCGATTTGTGCCCTGTTATGTTCACCTTGACGCGCAAGAAGATGCTTTGGGGAATCGAACAACACAAGCTGCATCGTAGCGTCCTTTTTTCTTCCGTTTTTGGCTTCGACGGCCTTCATCCTTTGAGGCCCTTCTCACGAAGTTGGACAGTGTGTAAGAAAAAAGGGTTGCCTGCACACACAAAAAAAAAGAAAAAAAGCTTTGACTACAAAGGAACTTTCGCGATCTTAGTGCGTAGCCCTGGCTGGAAGACGTCTTGCCACTGGAGAAGTCTGGAGGGAGAGAGGTAGATATGATCTTTTTCTGGCTCGATGTGTAAAAATGGCAGCGCCCTGCATTCCTCCACAATCTCTTCGACATCAAGCTCTGACTGCTCACAGAGCGTGTCTTGTAACATCGACCAAGACATCAGGCTCTCTTTTGTGTCGAGCTTCTCACCGTAGATATGAAAAGAGGACAAGATCGTGTTGAGCAGCCAAGCCCTATGTGCTTCTCGCTGGTACTGGATCAGCTTTTGGTCCACTTCGTTAAAGCGTTCACACAGGTTGCTCACGAGCCGACCCATCCACGAATCGAGCCCAACTTCCTGCTCCAGGGTCTCTTTGTGGATCATCATCACGGTGATATCATCGATCGCTTCTACCGTTGCAGTACGGAACTCCGCGCTCAGAAGCGCCATCTCACCAAACACTTCACCGGGTCCCATCGTGCGTAACACGACCTTGCGACCATCGACCATCCGCGAGACCTCACATCGACCACGGATCAAACCATAGGCGACGTATCCTCTATCTCCTTCTTGCAAGAGCGTCGCGCCCTTGGGGAAGTTTTTTCGAGGAAAACGTCCGTCTCCCTGGAGGAAAAATTCGAGCGCTTCTTTCAACTGCATGACACTTTGAAAACGCTCTTTTGGATCTTTCGAGAGGGCCTTCATCGTGATCTCACAAAGTGTCCGGGGTAGATGGACGTAAGAGGTCAGCTCGTGTGGAGAGGGGATCTCACACGCCTGCGCGCTCTGGATCAGCCGCTTGTGATTCTTTCCAGTGTAGGGAGGTTGCAACGTCAAGATCTGATAAAGAATCCCACCCAATGAGAAGATATCTGTCCGCTCATCGATCTGCTCAACATCGCCACGGGCTTGTTCGGGGGAGAGATAGGACAGCGAACCGATGACAGCACCAGGAATATCGAGCGTCTCAAACTCTGGATCACGTTGCAGATGGATTTGGCCTGTGGGGCCTTCACTCGCATGACTCGCGAGCAATCTGTCTCTTTGACCACTCACCGCCGCGACACCCCAGTCCATCAAGTAGACCTCGCCGAAGCGCCCAATCATCACATTGGAGGGCTTGAGGTCGCGATGCAACACACCTTTTGAGTGGGCAAAGGCCACCGCATCACACATCATCAAGAAGATCTGAAGCGCGTGGTACAGATCAGTCTCCGCGCCAGGATCGTAATGCAATGGATTGAGTAATTGCTTGAGTGTCTTGCCCTTCACCCTCTTCATCGTGAAGTAGAGTTGCCCTTGCTCATCCATCCCCAGATCGTAGACAGGGACGATATTGGGGTGCTCCAGTTGTCCTGTGATCTGTGCCTCTTCGATAAAACGTTGGATGCCACCTGGGGTTTGGGAGATCTTGGTGGGCAACACTTTGGTCACCACCCTCCTCATCAGGTTCTGATCGAACACACAACGGATCTCGCTCATCCCTCCACGGGCGAGATGGCCGAGGTCTTTATAGCGTGGTTCTTCGGCGCCCTTGTCCTTGGTGATGTGTAAAAATCGGTCGTCATTTTCCGTATGTAGACGGATGGTGTTTTCGGTCCCTTCAAAGGCGTTGGGATCGGGACGTTTGGGTGCGAGGATGCGCTCAAAAGGTGAACCTGTCTCGTGCGCTTGCACTTCTTTGACCACCTTTGTCACGGCTGTATGCTCTTCGACGTCTTCGTGTTGTACCAATGTGGCCTCGTCTGGCTCCAGCTCCAGATCCAACTCACTCACAGCCGACACTTCAATCTCCGTCAGAGCAGTTCCCTTTTGAACATCCATCACATCTTGTTCACGTAACGTACGAGCCGCTTTACCTTTGTCTTTTTTCATTCACTGCCTCTTTCGTGACCATTGAACACATCGCACAGACGCTACCACAACTCTCACAAAAACAAAACACATCCCATCGCACACAAGCGCCAAAATGCTCCTGCTGGCATCTTTCTTCATGAATCGTTATGATGGACGTTCTCTGATATCCATATGTTCTTTTCCTTGGACCGGCTTGTTATAGAGGATACCATTCATGGTGAAAAAAGAATCCTATCCCCCCTTCTGGCGCTTGCTCAGTCTCGTAGGACTGTGTTGTCTGTATCTCCTTCTGAGCGGTGTCGCCTGCAAAACGACTACCGCACAATCCAAGACCACCCCACAGCCAACACAACTCAAAGCACAATGTGACAAAAATGTCGCCGAAGCCTGCGTTGAGTTAGCCGATTCATATACCCGCGTAGAGCACACGACACAACAAGCCACACAAGCTGAGCAGCTCTACAAAAAAGCCTACGGCCTCTTCATGAGCCAGTGTAAAAAGGGAAAAGCCCAAGCCTGCTATGGCGTTGGTGATCTCCTCTCGTCTGGAAAAGGCGTCAAACAGGACGACAAACAAGCCCTCGTCTACGCACGCAAAGCCTGTGATGGAAAGGCCGGTGACGGCTGCGCAGCGCTCGGCGCGGCCTATGTCAACGGCACAGCGGTCAAGCGAGATATGGCGCAGGCTTCGACCCTCGTACAAAAAGCCTGCACACTCAACTCCGGCGACGGCTGCGCGACGTGGGGATTGTTCCAACAAAAAGGCTGGGGGACGACCAAAAACCAAAAAGGTGCCTTCGAGACATTTGAGAAGGCCTGCAAACTAGGCTCCGCGATGGGTTGCCAACGGATAGGTAAGCTCTATTTGACGGGAATTCAGGGGATCAGAAAAGACCACAAACGCTCCTACACCTACCTGAAGAGAGCTTGTCAACTCTACTCCAAATCCGGCTGTGTCGACCTCAGCATTATGTACGAACAAGGCTGGGGCGTCGAACAGGACAACGCCGCCGCGCTCAAGGCGCTCGAAAAAGCCTGTCGCATGGGCTCCAAGTACGGTTGCGCCTCGATGGGAGCCTATTACTTCCGCGGTATCGGTGTCGACAAAAATTACGACAAGGCGCGTATCGTTCTCGAAAAAGCCTGCTCGATGAAGTCAGGCGAAGGATGTGCGCTGCTAGGCATTCTGTATGTGCGAGGGATGGGGGTCCAAAGGGATTATAAGAGGGCCTTTACATTGACGAGCAAGGCGTGTCGGATGGGAGCAGGTGCAGGTTGTTCAACAGTCAGCGCGCTGTACATCAAAGGCTGGGGCGTCCGACGGGATTTCAAGGTCGCGTTGCAATACGCGAAGAAAGCCTGTCAGATGAATTCACGGGATGGATGTGCCGCTGTTGGCTCCCTGTACACACAGGGACTCGGCACAAAGAAGGACTACAAGAGCGCCTACATCTTTTTGCTGCGTGGTTGCAAGATGAACTCAAACGCAGCCTGTTTGATCCTTGGAAATATGTATCAATTTGGAAAAGGTGTCGAGAAGGACTGTATCTTTGCCAAAAAATACTACAAAAAAGCCTGCCTCCTCGGCGCGAAAAGTGCCTGCTCACAATCCTGCCCCTGATCACTCCAACGAAGCGACACCATGTAAGGGATCGTCTTGTGTCAGGAGCTCTTGAAGGGCCTCGGCGAGTGCTTCACATCGCCTTGTGACTTCCCACCACGCCTTGATCCGTTCATCGTTGCCCATCAAGGAGAAGTCCTTTCGATCAGGGACTTTTTGGTTCGGTAATGTCTCGACAAAGGCTTCACTGGGTGAGATCAGGACGACCTGATCGAGCATCTCCCCTTTTGCACGTCGTCCCTTCAAACTCTTGTCCAGCCAGCCGGGGATAATATACGGATAGAAGTGGGGATATAGGACCAGCCCTTCTCCTTTGTATGCGCGCAAATCATGGTGATAATCGATGATCCCACCATCCCAATATTGGCCTGGAGGTGCGAACGCCAGATCTCTGACCCCTTCAAGAGTGAGTGGAATCGACGCGCTCGCCATCAACGCATCAAACACGTTCTCTTCTCGAAGGGGTGCATACACCGTGTCAAAATCCTCATACACCATCCCTGTACCCTGACCATCTTCGTTGCCAGAGAACATCACGCGCTGATACCAAGGCTCCGTCCACCGCCGTGAGACAAAGTTAGACAGCGCAACGAGCGCAAGGCCCATCCCATGAATCGTCAGGTTCTGACTCGCAACAAGACCACGTCCACGGACGGTCCCGATATGTGTGATGAAAGTGGGATGATTGAGGATATGTTGGACACCTTCTTCTTGTAGGATCTGTTGCATAATCCCCCGACTGACCTCGGAGACTTCGTGTACAGAAGGCTTTTGTGTGTAGGTTTGATGGATGTAATGTTCCTCCATCCGTGTGATCGCCCCAAGAGGATCTTTTTGTGCGAGCGCTGCGTGTCGCCAGCTACCAATAGACGTCCCCAAAATGTGCAGTGGTGTCTCACGACGCGATAAAAAACGCTCGGAGAGAACACGATCAAGTTGACTAAGGACGAGCCACTTTGGACCCCCAGAAGCACCAAGCATCAAAGAAAACAAAGAAGGTTCCCAACCATGCTCCGCAATCCTCTCTCGCGCAACACGACCCACCCGAACATCCAACACATTGTTTATCATCAGTCATCCTTTACTGGTGCTCTCGCGAAGTAAACGCACGAGTATGATGTTGCATTTTTTTCCGTAGGGTCGGGCCTTGTGTCCGACCTCGATGTTGTATGTCCTTTTCGCGAGAGGACCATTTACGCTGCTGCAAGGAAAAAAGCGCACCATACCAAAAGGCCATCCGACGGCCTAGAACTTTTTCTGGCGGGTTTCGCTTGAAATCTGCTCCGGCGGACGTTGCACCAGCGGGCGGCCACTGGACCGCATTTGAACCCCTGCGGGGTTGGGGCTTTACCACTTGCAGAACTCTTCCAGAAGGGGCTTCTATTCGTGGCTGATTTGCTTCGTACGCCTTGCAACATACGCCTCAACAAACTCACCACCTTGTCGCCTCGCGACTTCCCTGCTCTCGAAAGGATTGAGAGGAGGGGCCATTTAAACCATATACACGGGGGAGACTCGAAGTCTGATCCGGCGGACGTTGCACTTGTGTCTCCGCAAACTCCCCTGATTCCACGAATTCATCCCCTTCTTCCTGGCGTATGTCGCAGGCGACATCCTTTAAGGCTCCTTTGCTTTCGAGCTTTCAGTGGGTTTTTTGCGTCTTCACTTGCAATCATCCGCCTCAACAAACTCTCCACCCTGTCACTTCGTGACATCCCTCCTCTCAA
>PCBK01000126.1 GCA_002731275.1 Deltaproteobacteria bacterium
CCGTTTGTTTTATTCAACGAGGAGTATACTCCATGACAGAGTTTTTTTCACGCTCGTATCGAGCCTATATCAAAAGTGTCCGGTAATGAGACAACAAAAATGGTTGCTTTGCGTTGGCAGAGCTGCTGAGAAAAAGGGGGCATCAGGTAGATGGAGACAACATTGTCAAGCTCTACACAAAAGTATGTCATGATGAGGTGAAAAACAACAACAACAATTACATACAGGCTTGCTATGTCTTGGCAAAGCTCTACAAAGAGGGATTTTTTGTCCCTAAAAACATACGAGCATCGACACAAACGTACAAGCAAGCCTGTGATCATGGAGACGAAGTCGCATGTCTGATGCAGTATTCTGGCTGGATCTTCATCCTCCCCCCGACACTACTCCACATCGTTATGTTTGTGTTGGTGTTCTTTTTCCTTTTGCGTTGTTTCGATGGTACGATCAGATGGATACGAAGAGATATTTTCGGGGTAAATCCAACACAAGCCAACTTCAACATCCATGTGTGTCTCGCATTTCTATTGACTTGCATATGTATTTTGCTCCATATCTTTTCAACTCATGAAGTGGATTACTACTCAACACTCCGTCTCCCGGAAGTCATTATTTTTGCAGTCATCATCATCGGGATATGGAAGAGGATCGGATTTTTCTTCCCCATCATTTATTCAGTCTTCTTCATCCTGCTCAGCAACCCCGCTCAGCGTGTCGCTTCGAGCATGTGGGCAGCAAAGGACTATATCATAGGGGGTCGAGTTGATCTTCTTCTCATGTCATTACAAACAGACATCCTTCAAAGAGTACAAACGCCACTCTCCATTATCAGTGTACTCATCATTGTTTACTTCATGCCAAGGCTCGTTTATTGGATGCTCACAAACACAGAGATCCACAAGCTATTCATCCCGAACCTCCAGGAAGAAGTAGAGCTCGAAGTCAACCAAAAAAGACTCAAGATATCCATTGGGAGCGTTTTGTGCGTAATCCCTTGGACACTCAACGTGAAGTATGGAGAGCAAGAATACCCCGCTCTATACTTCTTTAAAGGACCACTTGTGTTCACATGGACATATTCCCTGGGAACCTGCCTTTTGGACGAACACACTGAACTTGAAGTCATAACTCATGACAAACTTATCGTTCCACTGATAGGTAGATATATCTCTATCAAGATCAATGGGGAGCGATTTGAGAAGACATGGCTCACATACAAAAACGCCCGAAAATACATCACCCAATATTGTTTGCTCACGACCTTATTGCTGCTTTTCTTGCTCTACCTTTCCCCTTAAGAAATGAGTCATGTAGATACATCAAAAGAAAAACCAACCCAAAGTGGCAAAAAAACATGAGCAAGTGTAAACAAGACATCGAGCAAAAACTTCAAATACATGTATGTTCAGAGTTGATACTGCACATGTTATCTCATGATCTTTTGTGCCGTTGTGTCCATGTTGCGAGAAGAAACAACGTCAATATACACCATCTCGTCAAAAACATTTTACACACCAAACGAATGTGGCTTGTCAGCCCAAACCAACCAATCAACACACAACAGGCCACAAGGACAGCTCTGCTCTTACAAAAACGCGCACCTTCACCTCAACTTGAGAGCTTTTATGGAGCCCTCCATGCATCCTCTATCTGCCCAGTTCCAGCGTTGAGATCACCTTCATACAGAAAACAGCTTGCGACAAACATCGCATCAAAAACGCTCAAAAACAGCACTACATTCATCCTCTCAGTAGAGCTTCAAAGATACAAACAAGCCGATCATTTCCAGGCGACGTACAATAAAGCCTATACGATGCTTCAAAAGAGAGAAGAGCAATGGATCGAGAACCGCATCAAATGGCTCGCTCAAGTGGAGTCATGGGCCGGAGAACGAGCTGCGTTACTCGTTTACGAAAAAACACTCGCTCCTCCAAAGGGAACACAAACAAACGATTTTGGTACATGACATTTATATAACAGGACCCCCTCATGAAAAGAGCATTCCAACGACAACATGGACTGATGATCGATAGGATCACCCGCGCAGACGGTAGCACATATGATAAGACGCTGACGATGGAGTCTTTCGGAGAAACGTTCTCCAAAGAAGACCTTATCCAAAACATCCATCTTGGTACCTTTGCAGAAAGTCCATCGATTCTTGGTCTTGTCTACGAGCAATCCGATGATCACAGAGCTGCCCTCCTCGAAAGTCTCGAAGGTGGTCATATCATCGCTCCTCATGCCTTAATCGCTTACCTTGATGCGCCGGGCGTTCGTGCAAGAATCATCGAACGAACACGAACCATCTCACTTGAACACCTCACAAACTTTGCTCATGTTCTCGGCACAATAGGCGGTCAAGGTGCCACAGATGTTCTCCATGAAAGAAGACTAGAGCTCCTCAACCTGGGCTTTTTCGATAATGTTCAGAAAGAATATATCTCCCCTTTTGGGATGATTTTGCGCTCCTTGTTACGTCTCAACCCCGACGATATAGAGGCTGCGAGGGATCTTGTCAGGTTCTTTCACATCCCAAACAGACGCACACAACGCTCAGCACTCTCTGTCATGTCTGATGTCATCGAGACATTTTGCCGATTGGATCGTATGCGTACAGTGAGCCTTGACCTCATCGTCGAGACCTTTGAACAAAGCCTCACACACGAAGATCCTGACATCTTCCTTGCTGGGCTATCTGGGTTGACTGTGCTTGGTACTTCGAAAGAAGAACTCCTTCAGAGATGTGAACAGATATACAACGAAGGGACCGAGCTGCAAAAAGAACTCATCCTCTCCTGGTCAACACAACAATCAGATGCCTTTCAACCAGAAAGTATCAACACCTGGCAGACCCGACTACAACAGGAAGAGCTCTCACAACACACATTAAACATCCTCCAACACTTCGGGCCAGTCACCCCCACAGATATTGCTCGTAACATCATCGCAGAAGGTATGGATGATGCCTCACCCACGCTTCGTTTTCACGCGCTCTCTTTGCTGCGTTTTCTCCCAACACAAATAGCCGCAGACATGGCTCAAACAGCTCTCTCTGATGAACCAGATGAAGCTCTTCAGCACCTCCTTCAACAACATCTCCCAAAGAAGTAACCAAAGCAGTGATGAGGCTGCTCTTGCCAACCCTCCTTCGTGTGATTTTTCCATCCAACGACCTTACCAAAATTTGGAATAGAGTCTATCATGGCCAAGATCTATTTCTCCAAACACGGCCCAAGGAGCGAGACATGTCATTTTGGAATCCAGTGACTCCACAGACCCAATACTACACAGCTTACGCAAAGAGCATCCCCAGCCAAGAAGGCAAGTCGATCGCCATCACAGGTTGTACAAGTGGCACAGGCAAAGTCCTCGCCCGGACCTGTGGACAACTTGGCGCACGTGTCATCATGCTCAATCGTCTCTCTTCACGAGCAGAAGCTGCGCTCCAAGAGCTACTCGACCAAGGCTTCAACGCGCTGTTGATCCCATGCGACCTGCAGGACTTCTCCAGTGTCAAACAAGCAGCCAAAGAGATCATCAAACAATGTCCCGAAGGTCTCGATGTCCTCTGCAACAACGCAGGCGTTATGGGGATCAATGACATCGCCACGAGAGATGGTTTTGATGTACAAATGCAAACCAATCACCTCTCTCACTTTCTACTCACGAGTGCGATCTGGCCGCTCTTTGAAAAAGCCGCAGCAGAGAGAGGAGAGGCCCGCATCGTCAATCATTCGAGTGGTGCCCGAAGAGGAAGCCCACTCGACGCTGCCTATCTCGGACCCAATGGTGGTGCTCTTGGAGGAGATGGTTTTCCAGGGATCGGTCGGTGGAGACGCTATCAACAGAGCAAACTGGCCAACCTGCTCTTCACTTACGGACTCGCCGACGCCATCGCCGAACACAGACCCACATTCAAAGACAACATCAAAAGCCTCTGCGCTCACCCTGGCCCCACCGATTCAGGTCTACAATCCAAAACGACGAAGGCTGGCGGTACAAGGTTCCTCGACAAACTGATCCTATGGCGTACGCTGCGCAGCGCTCACTCAGTCGAAGACGGAACGATGGGGATCTTACGCGCTTCTTGTGATCCATCGGTTCAATCAATGGACTTCTTTGGTCCAGAAGGTCGAGGCAAGGCCGGTCCAGCAGAACGACTCCCAGCAGAGCGCGATCAAGATGCCGAAACGCTCCTTTGGACAGAGAGCCTGAAGGCTATTCAACAGACGTCCTTCTTTCCGACAAACACATAATCCATTTGGCAAAAAGAGGAACCAACTGAGCAACACGAGGGAGCCCCACAAGATGCTTTTTCCCATCCAGAATCGCTACAGATACACCCACTCACTCGACGGATTATGGGACTTTCAACTCGATCCCAAAGATATCGGCATCTCACAATCATGGATGAATCAACCACCAACATGTCGACAAATCGCCGTCCCCGGTAGTTGGAATGAACAATTCACAGACACACGTGATTACCTCGACACAGCCTGGTACTTTTGTACGTTTTACCGCCCCAAAGGTTGGGAAGCATACGACACTATCCTGCGCTTTGGTTCGGTAAATTATACAGCAACATGCTGGCTCGACGGCACACAGCTCGGCCATCACGAAGGTGGACATCTCCCCTTTCACTTCGACATCTCAGCACACCTACACGAAGGACAACACCTCCTCGCCGTCCGCGTCGAAAACCGACTGCACCCAGAGAGAGTTCCTCCAGGCAATGTCGGTGGTTGGCAGGCTGGCGCAGGAACAGCGATGTTCCCCGACGCAAACTTCGACTTCTTCCCGTATTGTGGCATACACCGAGAAGTCACACTCTGTGCGCTCCCAACAAGTCGAATCCTCGACATCTCAACCCAAACAACGCTCCTCCCCTCTGGTCATGTCCATTACAAAGTCCAACTACAAACACACAAACACATCAATACGATACAAGCCACCCTCAACGGCGAAGAATCTCATTCACTCCATCACAGCGAAACTCACACCGACAAACACACAACACATTGGACCTTTGAAGAGACCTTCGAGTCCATTCGTTTGTGGTCTCCTGATGATCCCTACCTCCATACACTCACCCTCCTCGCCCAAACAAATGAAGAGACATGTGATCAATACAGCCTCTCTGTCGGTCTCAGAAGTGTCGAAGTCAAAGACCAACAGCTCCTACTCAATGGCGACCCCATCGAGTTACGAGGATTCGGTAAACACGAAGACTTTACGGTCACAGGTCGTGGACTCCACCTCCCTCTGCTGATCAAAGACAACGCCCTGCTCAAGTGGGTTGGCGCCAATTCGTACAGAACAGCGCACTATCCTTACTCTGAACATGCCCTCTCAACGGCTGATCGAGAAGGCTTTTTGATCATCGATGAGATCCCGGCTGTTGGGTTGTTTTTTGACGATGGAGAAGATGCCATCCTCACTAGACATAGGCAGTGTGAACGACAATTAAAAGACCTGATCCAGCGCGACAAGAACCATCCCTCTGTGATCATGTGGAGTGTCGCCAATGAACCTTGTCCTCCTACCCTGTTTAAGGACTTTGCGAGCCTCGAACAAGCACAAGAAGCAGCCCTCGAACAAGGTACAACAACAAAAGAAGACATCCCTTCTTTGGCGACAGATTGTCTGCGCTCCCTCGTCGAGCAAAGTAAGGCGCTCGATCCGACCCGACCTGTCACGATGGTCAGTTTGCTCGGTGGCCCCAAAGCATGGCTTGGATTGGGTGATGTCGTCTGCATCAATCGATATTGGGGATGGTACGTCAAACCAGGACAGCTCAAAGAGGGGATCGCGTTGTTAGAGAAGGAGCTCGATACTCTGTATACAGAGACCAACAAGCCCATCATGCTCACAGAGTTTGGGGCGGATACAATCGCCGGTTGTCATCGTCATCCGGCGGAGATGTTCAGCGAAGAGTACCAAGTCGAGATGCTCGAACAATATCTCGACCTCGCAGACAAAAAACCCTATGTCATTGGAATGCATATCTGGAATTTCGCGGACTTTAAGACAGGACAGGCGGTCTTGCGTATGGGTGGACTCAATCACAAGGGCGTCTTTACAAGGGATCGACAACCCAAAATGGCGGCTCATATGCTACACAAACGATGGCATCGCGCCAATCACTGAGCTTTGCGGATATCATCGATGAATGATTTGTAGAGAGGACCTCTCTTCGCGAGCTCTTCGTGCATCACGTGGACTTTTTTCATAAAGGGCGCTTTGTCTGGATGTTGGAAGGTGATCTTGAGCGTCGTGCGTGCCTGTTTGTTGGCTTTTTCAATGGCCTCTTTCCACTTACGACGCTGGATCTTCTTTGAGTATGCAGCCGCTTGCTTGACCCACTTCTTCATCTGCGGTGTCAGCGTACGCCAGATCCTCTCGCTGATAATCAAGATATCGGGGAGCATCGTGTGTTCGTTTTTGGAGAAGTTCTTGATCACCTCACCATGCCGGCCAAGTGTCAGCGCGGTGATGTTGCTCTCTGCACCATCGATCACACCTTGTTGCAGCCCTGTATAGATCTCGCCGTACGGCATGGGCGTAGGTGAACCTCCCAACAATTTGACCATGCGAATCGCCGTTTGACTGCCCATCACACGGATCTTGAGACCCTTCAAATCTTTGGGATGAAGGATCGGTTTGCGGGTGTAAAAACTCCGCGCACCACTGTCGTAGTAGGTCAGTCCCCTAAGAAGCTTACTCGTTGGTGTTCGAAGCATTTTCTCACCAATCTCACTGTCGAGGACGTTGTAGTAGTGCTTTTTGCTGCGGAACATGTAGGGAAGGTTCAAGACGGCGATCTCAGGCGCGAAGGCTTCGAGATTCATGCTGGAGACCTTGGTCATCGCAACAGCCCCAAGTTGGATGAGTTCGAGGACATCGCGCTCAGGACCTAACTGTCCATTGGGGTACAACAGCACCTCAAGTTTGCCATTGGAGAGTGATGAGAGCTTCTTTTTGAAGGCAACAAGACCGAGGTGGACGGGGTGTTCTTCGTTGAGATTGTGACCGAGAATGAGCTTCTTGTTGACCTGTCCACTGCTCAACCATAACGCCGACATACCTGACACAACGACCGCCATCCACACAATGAGAGACAGTGTTGAGTAACCACCTTGTGTATTCACTTTCAGCATACTTTCTCCTCAATCATCGAATGAACCGTAAGCAACACTCTACCACAAAAAAAATCTCACGACACAATTTCGTTCACTCTCTACTCCCACAAGCTCGACAAACATAATAGCGAATACTATTCGCATTTTTTCACGCAACCATTCGACACAAACAGCCGATACACGTAAGTTTTTCTGGAGAAAAAAGAGGAGGGCATTCATTCGTCCAGAGTAAGAACTCGGTGTATACTCTCTTGTGGAGGGATAAAAAGGTCCTTTTCGAGCCTTGTGAAATTCGATATGATTTTTTGCGAGGAATGACAATGGTCCAATTAGGCAAGGAGATTAAGGTCAATGAGTAAGATATTCATGAACCGCCGACACTTTTTACAAAATGCAGGGATCGCATCACTGGCATTCAGCCCACTTATCACATCATCACGTGCGCTCGCAGACACGGGCGTCAAACCACGACTCCTCTTCATCATGTTACAACATGGTGTGGGTGGCCCGGGTGGGGCCAAAGGGACAGAACACAACTTCACCTTTTCGCCGTGGCTCTCACCACTCACCCCGATCAGAGAGCACGTCACACTCGTCGATGGCCTCTTTGGTACATGGTGGGGTAACGCACACGATGAGTCATACGCACACCTCCTCACAGGCAGCGCCGACCCGGCGAAGCGAGGCGCACCTCGTACCCCCTCAGTTGAAACCTTCCTCGAACAAAAGCTCGGAAAGGGAGTCCTTCCGGCACAACGACTGATATCATGGGCTGGTGGTTCAGCCAGAAGCAACGGCGCCTTGTCGCTTTGCTACGACACCCACTTGAAACCCATCTCACTACAAACAGGTACGCTCGCACAAGCCGCCATCCTCAACAACGTCGGTGGTGTGCAATCGAACGAAGCCAAACTTCGCGCACTCAGAGAGAAGCGCAAGAAGATCCTCGACGAGGTCGCAGGTGAGTTAAAAACCCTCCGCAGTCGCCTCACAGTCGAAGAAAAGATCAAGCTCGACCAATTCACCAACTCCATCAACGAGACCGCCTCAGCGCTCGGTCTCAATGGGACCATCAAAACAGGTGGAAATTGTCAGGCACCGACATCCATCCCCAAGGAGTGGTGGAAAATCCAGGGACACCAACGATACGAGCTGGGTATCAGCTCACAATTCTCCAACTTGAAGACGGCCTTTGCGTGCAACCTCACGCGATTTGGCGTGCTCAGGATCGGTGAAGTCCCCCACGATATCTATGATTGGAAAGACTCATCAGGCAAGACCCGTAGAGGGAAGCCCTGTGGAAGTTCAGTCAACTTTCACCAATGTGTCGCCCACTACAAAGATCTCGAAGGGCGTTTGTGCTTTGAAGGCAGCGTCAAATGGTCCATTCAGAAGATCGCAGATTTCGCCAAAGAGCTGGACGCGATCAAAGAGCCCAATGGACACACGTTGTTGGAGAACACTATCATCGTGATCAGCGGTGAAGTCGGTGATGGAAACCACGACCGCAACCGCAAACCCTTCTTGGTGATCGGTGGACGTGGCGCGCCCGGACTCAAAACAGGTCGCCACATCAAAATCCCTCAACAGCTCGGCTGGACCCTCAAGACACCAGATGGTGATATCAAACAACAACCATTTGCACGTGTCAGTCAACGTACAGAACCTGACTTCTGGAGAGAGATCTGCGAAGCGATGGGTGTCAAACTCAAGACCTTCGGCTCTCCCTATCTCAATCGCGGACGCATCGGACTTCTCTAGACGAGAAGAGTACACTCACAGCCAAAAAGAGAGAAGTCTATCATGAATATGTTTCGCCTCGGATTACTCACGTGTGTCCTGGCGTTTGTGTTTGTCCATTGTGGCGTCAGCCAAAACACATGCACCCCAGGAAACATTGGATATTGTCCATGTCCTGATGGTTCACAAGGTAAACGTACCTGTCAGGGGAACGGTATCTTTGGTGCATGTTACTGTCAGGTCACTCCGCCTAACACACGGACACCTGGAAAAGAAGCCAGTCACAACACAGAACCCACGACCACAACCGAACCCACAACCACAACCGAACCCACAACCACAACAGAGAAAAGTACAAACACAGAACCTTCTGCAGAACCGACCCAGACGGAACCTGCAAAAGAAGTTGTCGTGACACAAGAGCCTTCAGCAGAGCCGAATAACGGACAAGACGCCGGTGTACCAGAGCCTGTCAAAGAAGAAGAGAACAAACCGTGTAGCCCGACATGTGGTAAAGGTGCAACCTGCCAAAGCGGTTCATGTGTTTGCTCCGATGGCAAAGAGTACTGCCAAAATTACTGCTCAGATACACGCTATGACCCCCACCACTGTGGTTCATGTGGCAAAGCATGCAAGACAGATCAGGCGTGTGTGGACCAAGTCTGTCAATGCTTCTATTCAAAGCTGTTGCAAACAGATGAATTAGGTTGTCACTTCATCGGACATATTGCCTTCAGTCCTGACGCGAAGCTCGTAGCAGCAGTCCACTACAACTCGTGGGGATGCAACAAAACACCTGTCGGCGTCTGGAATGTCAAGACGAAAAAGCTCATAAAAACCATCGATAAATCCGTTAGAAGCCCTGCAAGTCTACACATCGCACACGACAACGACACGTTGCTCGTCGGTGGTCATGTTGCGGTAGAGAGATTCAGCCTCACAGACAAAACGATCAAGAACAAACACATCTACCCAGGTGGTTTGGTGATAGGAGCAGCGCTCAACCCCATCGCTTCGGCAGACCAGATCGCGATTGGTGTCAAGAAACAATACGTGATGATCGCGGGGGCAGCAGCCAACGCAAAGACGACGAAGTTGCAAGGGTTTAAAGGGCATCCTTTCTTGCTCGCGTATCGCCCAGATGGTAAGCGCCTCGCAGTTGCGTCGGACCAAAATGAGCTGTGGATTTACGACACGAGCACTTGGAAGGTCGTCAAAAAATATACGAAAAACACAGGTACACTGTCATCACTCTCTTACAACAAGAAGGGTGACACGCTCGCGATAGGACAAACGAACAGCAGCGTCGTGCTCTGGAAACCTGACACGGACACGATTGAGAGGACGATCAAGGTACCATCAACGTTTGACTACCGCGTGTATCACGCTGTCTTCAGTAAGGATGGTAAGTATCTGTTTTCAGCATGGGGTGATCGCACGGTAAAAATCCACGACCTCACCAATGGCCAACAAGTCCACGTCATTGGAAACCACAGAGATGAAGTACGCGCCTTCGCAGTATCTCCCGACGATAAAGTGCTGCTCTCTGGTGCTGGAAAATACCTCCGCTGGTGGGGGTGTCCATGAACAACAACGAAACAACCATCAACCCAAAAAAAATAGAGCCCATCCGGAACATAGCCCACACGGAGCAAGGTATGACAGGCAACAAACGAATGCATAGTAAGAGTTGGCTTTTCTCAGGTTTCTCGTTGTGGTTGATCATCGGACTCAATCTCTCTTGGAGCGCATACGGCTGCTTGGGACAGATTGGAGAGACTGGATACGAGTACGTCTTCGTGGACGCCGGCCAGACAACCCCTCCAGATCAGACGACGACCACGCCTGATAAAACAGTGACCACACCAGATCAGACGACAACCACGCCAGATCAAACAACGACCACGCCCGATCAGACGACGAAAACACCTGACAGCAGCGAACCACCTGTTTACTACGCAGATGTGTACAAAGGATTTTTGCAAGAGTTTTGCACAGGTTGTCATGGGAACGGAAGCTCTCAAACTCGGGTAGACAGCTACTCAAACGAAACCCATCTCGCCAAAGCAGGCAAGTCGAGCGCCTTCGATTATTGGACATATGCAAGAGATCGCATCAAAAAAGGCGAGATGCCCTCCAAAAAACCCGTGGCAGAAGACGAACAACAACGTCTTAATGATGGTATCGCCCTCTTTGAGCGTTGGGCCAAAGCAGGTTTCCCAGAGAAAGCCGGCGGCTCCACAACTCCCAACGACTTCAAAGGCAAAGAAGATCCTTTTGTCGTCTTCCCAACAACTGCGACATGTAAAGGGAAGGATCCACTGCCAGCGCGTCTTTGGAGATTGACAGGGCGACAGATCCGATACAGCATCCTCGACGTGTTCGGGAGCCAACTCAACCTCCCAACGATCAACATCAGCAGCAAGCGAAGTGGCGGTGTCACAAACAGCGCGAGCGAATCAGGGCTTGACAACGTCGATGTCACACAGCTGCTCAAGGCCTACGAGCAAGTCTCCACAGAGATCCTCAAAAACAACAAAGAGTGGAAAGATTGCCTGTCCAAGAGTGACGATACCTGTGTCAAACCCTTGATCACCAAGTACGGTCGCCTCTTGTGGCGAAGAGAGCTGACCCAAGAGGAGTCAGACAAACTCTTCCAAGGCTACAAATCCTTGGTGAAAGACTCACGAGATTATGCACTTGGCTTCATCATCGAGAGACTGATGCTCTCCTCTAAGTTTCTCTTCCGCTCGGAGATGGGAGATGTTGTCTCAGGCCAACCCAACACACGTCGCTTGAACCACCAAGAGGTCGCAACATTCCTGTCCTTTACGATCTGGCAAAGTGTACCAGACGATGAGCTGTTGACAGCCGCCAAAGAGAACCGCCTGGGAACACTCCCAGAAATCCGCGCACAAATTCAACGTATGGCAAAAGATAAGCGAGCACTTCGCCCAATCGCCGAATTTATCACGGATTGGCTTCATATACGCGATATCCTCACGCTCCAAAAAGACACCACAACCTTCAAAGAAATCACCCCCCAACTGCGACAAGATGCAGTGGATGCGGCGCTGAAGCTATTAGAACACGTCATTTGGGTCAAAAAAGGTTCCATCGCCGATGTCTTCCAAAGCAAGGATGTCTTCCTCAATAAAAACCTCGCGAAGCTGTACAGCAGCGTCAGCAGTACAAGTGACGGTCTGGAGATGAAGCAAGCAGACCCCACACAACGTATGGGGATTCTCACAACACCAGCCTTTGTGATGTCCCACTCCAAAGAAGCAACGACGGGCTTTGTCCACCGTGGCGTCTTTTTCCTCGAAGAACTCTCATGTAGACCGCTTGGTAACCCTCCAGATGACTTGAGCTCGGGTGAAGAACGAACCAAAAACGTCGACAAGAGCAAGCTCACAACCCGACAACTTCTGGAGTCATTGCACTCGGCCGAGCCGAGCTGTAACAACTGCCACAAAAAGATCGATCCCATCGGTGCAGCCTTTGAGATTTTCGACCCACTCGGACGTTACCGCATCATGGAAAATGGAAAACCCATTGACGCGTCAGGAAAGCTCGATGGCTTCAACGGTATGAAACCAGAGTTCAACAACGCGATTGAGCTCATCAAAAACATGACCGACTCAACCCACTTCCGTCAGTGCTTCACACTCAAGTTGCACACGTACACTTGGGGAAGAACACCTGAAGGCATTCGCAACTGCTCTATCGCGACGATGTTTGAACACCTCAAAGGCAAAAACTTTGAGTTGCTTCAAGTGCATGAAGCGCTGCTTGCGAATCAACAATTCTTCCTGCGTACAGAGACAACAAAGAAGTGAATCCAGGCAACAAGAAGGAGCAATGGCATGAGTAAAATTTTTATGAACCGTCGACACTTTCTACGCAACGCAGGGATCGCATCGCTGGCATTCAGTCCACTGATCACATCATCACGTGCGCTCGCAGATACAGGTGTCAAACCACGTCTTCTGTTTATCTTTTTGCCCCACGGTCCTGGCGGCCCTGGTGGTGGAAAAGGGACCGAGCACAACTTCACATTTTCACCGTGGCTCTCACCTCTGTCAGCGATTAAAGAGCACGTCACGCTGGTCGATGGACTCTTTGGCACATGGTGGGGCAACGCACACAACGTCTCCTACGCCCACCTCCTCACAGGCAGCGCCAACCCCAACGGTGGCCCCCCACGCAACCCTTCTGTGGATGTCATGTTGGAGAAAAAACTCGGCAAAGGCGTTTTGCCTGTCCAGCGCCTTGTGGCCCGAGCGAGTGGTTATGCAGGTGGAAGACAGGTCTGCTATGGGGACAACCTCAAGGCGATCTCACTGCAAACAGCCTCACAAGCACAAGCCGCCATCCTCAACAACATTGGTGGTGTACAATCGAGCGAAGCCAAACTTCGCGCGCTCAGAGAGAAACGCAAGAAGATCCTCGATGAGGTCGCAGGTGAGTTAAAAACCCTCCGCAGTCGCCTTACATCCGAAGAAAAAATCAAGTTTGACCAGTTCACAAACTCCATCAATGAGACCGCCTCTTCACTCGGCCTCAATGGGACCATCAAAACAGGTGGAAACTGTCAAAAGCCAGGCGCCATCCCCTCCACCAAAGGGCTCAGTCGCAACAAAGTCTACGAGCTCGGCATTGACACGCAGTTCGCCAACTTGAAGACGACCTTTGCGTGTAACCTCACACAATTTGGCGTCCTCTCGTTTAATGAAATCCCCCACGACATCTATGATTGGACAGACTCATCAGGAAAGACCCGCAGAGGAAAACCTTGCGGAAGTACGGAAAACTTTCACCAATGTGTCGCCCACTACAAAGACAAAGATGGACGTCTATGCTTTGAAGGCAGTGTCAAATGGTTCATGCAAAAGATCGCCAACTTTGCCAAGGAGTTGGACGCAATCAAAGAGCCCAACGGACACACGTTGTTGGAGAACACTATCATCGTGATCAGCGGTGAGGTCGGTGATGGAAACCACGACCGTAACCGCAAACCCTTTGTCGTGATCGGTGGACGTGGTGCGCCCAAACTCAAAACAGGACGTATCATCAAGGTCCCACAGCAATTTGGATGGGGCCTGACCACCACAGACGGAAAGATCAGCATCGACAGTCGAGCCGCGATCAGCCAACGCACAGAGGCTGATTTGTGGAGAGAGATCTCACAGGCCATGGGCGTCAACTTGAAGACCTTCGGCTCCCCCTATCTCAACCGTGGACGCATCGGACTCCTCTAGCACCTGGCTTTTCCAACCACACACTTTTAGTATTCAACTCCGCTCAACATCGATGGGAGTGTGTGGTTGCCTGACCGAGACAATCGAAAGGTCTTTATGATGAACATCTTCCGTTTGGGATTTTTGTGCTGCGTGTTTGCGTTTGTGTTTGTCCATTGTGGCTCCAATCAAAACACCTGCTCTTCTGGGAATGTCGGATTTTGTACTTGCCCGGATGGTTCTCAGGGCGAGCGAAAATGCCTCAGCAGTGGTACATTTGGCGCATGCTATTGCAAAGTAAGCCCCCCACCCACCCGCAAAACAGAAGGCAGCAAAACAGAGCCTTCCCAAGAGCCGACGAAGACAGAGAGCGCCCCAGAGCCACGTCCAGAGCCTTCTGTAGAGTTGACTCCAGAACCTACGAAAGAACCCATTCAAACAGAACCCTCTCCAGAGCCTTCTGTGGAGCTGTCTCCAGAGCCGAGTGTGGAGCCACAAGAACAAGACGCAGGTCCTCCAGAGCAGCCCATCGACCAAGGAAACAAGCCGTGCAGTCCGGCTTGTGGTAAAGGGGCAACCTGTCAGGGTGGTTCGTGTGCTTGTGCGAATGGCGAAGAATACTGCCAAAATTACTGCGCAGATACGCGCTATGACCCCAATCACTGTGGGGCATGTGGGCGTATCTGTAAAGCTGAACAAACGTGTGTTGATAAACAATGTCAATGCTTCTATTCAAAGCTTATCCACACAGAGGATATGGGCTGCAATTATGTCGTGAACGTCGCCATGAGCCCTGATGGCAAATATACGGCGGGCATCAACATGAATGGGGGGAGTGGTTGTGGCGCGGATCTGACGGTCTGGGACACAAAGACAAGAAAACTCGTCCTCCAACTCAAGAAACAGACATACAAGCCATCTTTCATCAAATACTTTCCAGACAACGATCTGCTCTTCATGTCAGGCGGTCGCAGGGTCAAGTGGTACAGCACAAGCCAAAAGAAATACATCAGCTACGCCGACTCACCGAGTAGAGCTACGGTCATTGAGCTCTCAGGGGACCCGACAAAAGGAAGACAATACGTCGCGATGGCAACAATTGCACCGTCCTTCTCTGTCGTCAATATGGCGAACCGCAAGACCGTGAAGTCATTTAAAACATTGCCCGGTCGCCCCAACGGTTTGATGTACCGTCCCGATGGAAAGCGTCTCGCGGTCGGCTTCTCCACAAAAGAGTTGTGGATCTATGATACGACGAGTTGGGCAACCACTCAAAAAATCACGCTCCCTGAAGGTGTGAAGACACTCGCGTACAGCAAAGATGGGAAACTTGTAGGTGTCGGCATGGGCGGTAACAAAATCGCGATTGTCGACGCTGCCGCAGGTACCATCCAGCGCACGATCACCTTCAACAACACCTTCACCTACGAGATCTACGATGTGGAGTTTAGCGCAGATGGCAAATATATCTTCTCCTCTTGGGGAGATAGAAGTATTAAGGTCCACGACGTCAGCACAGGCAGTCTCGTCCACACCATCGCAGGGATGCGCTTTGCAGTTTTGGGACTTGCGGTCTCTCCCGACGGAAAATACGTGATCTCAGGTTCCGGGAAAAAAGTCGAATGGTGGGGTTGCGGAAATTAATCAGCCCCCAAAGACACAACTGCTTCCCCTCACGCCTGCCCCTTGACCTCACGATCAGACCAACCTACCTATCCTATCCAAGAGATTGTCTCTGCATCTTTACCTACACAACAGGAGCCCAAGAATGCTGTTGGATTTTTTGATCGGTTTGTTTGGCATTAACGCCTTGCCACACTATCTATTTGGCCGTCTCAATGTCAGAATATTGAGCCTCTTTGGTTACTCAGCAAAGGCCAATTACGCTTACTCGGCGCTATGCTTTGTCCTGTCCTTGGGCTTGTTTTCCTATAAGTATGGTTTCTCACAGTGGAAACAACACACGATGTACTTTGGTGTGTTGTTTGTCACGCTCAGTTTTTACGTGGGCTGGCCATTCATCGATCGCTTTTTGTACGATAAGCAAGGGAGTTAACAGAGATATGGCGAAGATAACTTGTGTGATCGGAGGATTGTTGGTGTTGTTGGGTCTTGGTGCATACCTCGGCACTGGGACCAAGAGCATCACGGCGATGATCCCCACCTTCTTTGGAATACCAGTGCTCCTCGCGGGCTTGATCGCGCTCAAAGAGACGTGGAGAATGCACGCCATGCACGCGGCACTTTTCTTTACCTTCTTGGGGTTTGTTGGTGGACTCCGAGGACTCTCTGGACTGTTCAAGATGCTCTCAGGCGCAACCGTAAACAAACCCAACGCTGTCTATGTCCAGCTCACTCTCTCCCTACTTTGTCTGATCCACCTCGTCTTTGCCATTCGCTCCTTCCTGCAAGCTAGAAAAAAGTAGAGACACAAGCGGACAACACAAGGTCGCTTAAGTGTTCCTCTTGCGAAAAAAACACATACGTTGACGAGCGGATATAAACTCCCGTTTCTACGGAATAAATTGCAAAACATCGCTCATCTCGCTCGTCCCTTCTTTCGCGAGAGGCTCGTTCAAGGCCGCCAAAAGAGAAATGAGCTGTACACCTTTTCTCCTCTAATGGCCTAAGAACAGACACAAACTCGATATAAGCGAACGTCATTCACTATGACATGTTCTTGACTTTCGTCGCAAAATACGAGTAAATCTTTGTAGTCAAAAATATTTTGTGAATACAGCCCGAGAAGGAGTCCACCGTGGTCCGTCTATCATTTTTCCGGCTCTCGTTTCCGATCCAACTGGCGTCTCTATCGACCGTTTTCATTTTGCTCGTGGGTGGTTGTGGAGAGGTCAATGTCAGCGTCGTTGATGGATGTGAAAACTGTACAGCCGATCGTTGCCTCAAAGAGTCCGATGGCAACAAAGGACGCTGCGTCGAATGCATCAAAGACGCAGCCTGTCGCTCGGACACCACCTCTACAAACAAATGCCTCTCCAACCAATGTGTGTGTGGTACGGATACGGATTGTGCGGACGCACAAGTCTGTAGTGGAGATGCGACGAAAGGCAAAGGTGGATGTGTCGATTGTGTCAAAGACGACGACTGCAAAGAGGACACCAAACCCTACTGTGTGTACAACACTTGTACGGCGTGTAAGTCCAAACAAATTCGCTCCTGTGAGCCTATCGATGAGAAGGCCTGCAAAAAAGGGAAGCAGACGTGTAAAAACAGCGGAGACTGGGGAGAGTGTGAAGGGTATGTGCTTTGTAACGCCGGCGAAAAGTGTGTTGATGAAGAGTGCGTCCCTGATTGTCCAACCCCTGCCCCCTGTGACACAGAAGAAAACACATGCACGACACAAGCAACTGAACTTCCGGGAAAATTCAAGGTCTGCAAAAAGAACAGTAAGGGTTGCTTTGAGTTGAGTGATGAAAAGAGTTGTAAACTCGGCGAATATTGCGCCAACGGACAATGTGTCCCCTTTACCTGCCCCACACCTGAGTGCCAGCTCGACGAAACGCGCTGTGTGAACGAGAGCGAATTCAGGATCTGTGAAAAAGACGTCAACGGCTGCCTCGGTTGGAGTGACAAAAAGACCTGCGAGAGTGGCAAAAAATGTCGCCTCAGCACCAACCGATGTGTCCTCTGTGATCCAGGAAGCAAACAATCCTGTTACACAGCTCCCGACGAAACCAAAAACAAAGGGATCTGTCGCATTGGTGAACAAACCTGTACAGCAGACGGTTCAAAGTGGGGTGACTGTGTCGGACAGGTGCTCCCTGCGCCCGAGCAATGCAATGGCCAAGATGATGATTGTAACGGAAAGATCGACGACAACCTGACTCCAGAACCCTGCGGAAACCAAACTGGTTCATGCAAGGGGGCGGTCAAGCGATGTGGTGGCGCCAAAGGATGGATCACTTGCGAAGATGGGGATTATCGCAAGATCTTCAAGGAATACGAGGCCCAAGAAACGCTCTGTGATGGTCTTGACAATAACTGCGATGGACAGGCCGACAACAGCCTTGTCCCCAAACCATGTAAGAAGTCAGATGGTGTGTGTAAGGGGACATTCGAGATCTGCGATGGCAAGAATGGATGGATCGCCTGTACAGACAAAACGTATACAACCAAGGACGCTCGCTACGAAGCGACAGAGTCCAAATGTGACGGCGCTGACAACGACTGTGATGGTCAAGTCGATGAAAACTTCCCGACACTCGGCAACGGTTGCACAGTCGGACTCGGTGAGTGCAAAAACACAGGAAAAGTCGTTTGCAAAGCCGACGGTTCAGGTGTGGAGTGTAATGTCAAGCCCAAAGCCAAAGTTGCAGAGCTGTGCAACGGAAAAGATGATGACTGTGATGGAGGCATCGACGAGAGTCTCAAGCGACCATGCTTTACAGGCTCAACAGGTTGCACAAAAAATGCAAACGGAACTTACTCCTGTAAAGGGATTTGCAAATCAGGAACCCAAACCTGTAACGCTGGAAAGTGGGGGGGTTGCCAAAATCAACAGACCCACAAAGGCGAGATCTCCTGTAATGGACAGGACGATGATTGTGATGGAAGAACTGATGAGGTAGGTTGTCAGAAAGGATACGGTTGCTCTGCAGGTATCTGTAAACTGTGCACACAACCTGGCCCGTGGCGATGTAAAAAATTCCTGGGCGTTTGTACAAAGTCCGCAAAATGTACACAAAGTTGCAAATGTGGTTACACATGTCGTTGTACAGATGGTGCCACGTTCACGAGTTGTGCAAAGGCTGAGTGTAAACCGTAAGATAGCTATCTTCTTTCGTTCCCTTCCTGTACGCTCTCCAGCCTCCACATCAAGCCGCACCATCATTTGTGCGGATCCTTTTTGCACCCCCCACCATCAAAAGACAAAGGCGAGACATCACATCTCATGCCTTGCACGACATCTGAAAGTAGTAAGGCTTTTTCTTAAAAAAGCCTTTAAACATAAAAACGTCCACCAACAAAACGATAATACCGACCATTCAGAAATCAAACGATGGGTTGGAAAAGAAAAAATGTGTAAGAAATCTAGCGCAAACAACAAATACACGATGATGGAACTTGTGTGTGGAGACAAAATCGGATATGCTCGCGCGTAAGGCTATTGGACGATAACATACAGCCTAAAGATTGGTGAAGAAGTTGTTGACGAATAAAAATAAAAAAAATTCACTTTTATTTTTATTTTTATTTTCAAAACGTTGTGTCCAAAATGTGTGATACATTGAAGGCACAAGGAGTTGCACTCTGTGCAGCGAATTCGCATCCTTTCGAGAGAGGAATCTCTCGATAAATGAGAGAAGAGTCTTTATAGGGCTCACTCCTATGACTGGGAAATGAACGAATCAAAGAAGAGCCTACAGCAAGGATGCTGCTGTGGGCTCTTGTTTTTTTAGCGACGCCTTTTCAGACAACCCCACCCAAAAAATAGCAACACACACAACATACCAAATGGCAATTGTCCGTATTCAAAAGGACTCGCGGCACAACTACAGCCCTCCGGCTTTGTCTGATCGAGGATTGTACGTTCCGGTTTGATATCAGGACGATATGTAGGTGGTAGTGTGTCTTTCTTCGGCTTACTTTCATCCTTCACGCCAGCGTCAACTACGAGCTCGCGAGGAGGTTCGCTCGCTTTTTCCCCGCTTTTTTCCGTGTCATCAGCGACACAAGAGCTGTTTTTGCACGTATATCCCGTTGGACATTCGTTATCAGAGAGGCAGCCTTTTGTCCCATCTTCGGCGAGACAAACGCCATAGGTATTATGAAAGAAGAGTTGGCAGGCACGAGAAGAAGGACATTCTTTTTCGCCAGATTTACAAAAACACAACGCGAGGGGCTGTGTTGCGTTACCAACATCAAGACACTTTCCACCAAATGTGCAGGTCTTGCTCGTCGTACACTCTTCGACACAGATGCTCCCGGCGTCGGATTTCATACAGCGCAATCCTGCTTTACAGTCGAGGACATGTTCGCAAGGCTCTCCAAGGCGTTTGTCTCCCTGTGAGCGGCAGTATTCACCTTTATCAGCGACGGCAAGACATCGCTGGCCTTGCTGGCAACGGTACCGGGCTGTCAGTGAGACACACGCACCAAACGCCTTCCCTTCTGGGATCGAGCACACACCGTCAGCGCCACAATCGCTGCTCCCTGTGCATTGGCATAGTTTGTCACGGCACACACCACCGTAAAAAGCTTCGCACTCGAAGGCCGATCCACACGACGCAAGACACACTTTATCGCCTGCTTCACCGACCTTACAATGTGTCCCTTGCATACAATCGTTGTCTGTCGCACATGTCGTGCCGGGCTGCCCCTTGGGAATACCGCAATCAAACAAGCACTTACGTCCACTTGATGTCCCAACACACTTCATCGGCGACTTGCAGGTCGACGCGCTACACGATTCTCCTTCGAGGAAGCCTCCTTTGCGTACACAAAATCCGGCTTTGCACTCAAAATCTGTAGGGCAATCAGACGCGGCCTGACAGCTCAGCTCACACGCACCATTTACCGGTACACATTGTTGAGGAATCCCCGGATACAATTCTTTGCAAGTGTAACCCAGAGGACAGAATCCTCCCTTTGCGCAGGGCTGTGTGCAACGTCCGAACCCTTGTGCGCCAATACAAAAGGTCCCTCCCCCTCCACAATCTGCGTGCGTTTGACAAGGGAAACACAGGCTTTTGCTTTTGGGGATATCGGGCGGTTTGCAGGTTTTGGCTGTAGCATCGCACACTTCGCCAAGACCACAATCGTCATCTTTTTGGCATGAGACAGGTGGACAGACAGGCTTCTCAAGTAGACACACTTGTGGGCTGCTCACATCTCCAGCCCTGCCACATGCTGAACCTGTCGGACAGCAACCGTTGGATGAGCATGGTTGCAAACAACGATACCCCTCTGCGAGTCGGGTACATACACCACCAGTCCCACAATCGCTGTCAACACGACATGGAAGGCAGGCTTTCGGTGACGTCACTGCAGGTTTGTACACACACGTCGACTTTGTGTTACACACAGCGCAACTTCCACAATCCTGGTCCGTCTTGCAAGGTGGTGCGATATCACCGTACTTCGTCAACAAAGGTGTCAAGAATCTCGTGTACGGATCAGTTCGCAAAGAATAGCCTTTCCCCTTACATTCGAGACGAGGAGGATATCCAGGCGCTCGATTCCCGACTCCGTAGGAGTTCACCGCGACCACACGTAACACACCATCAACCTCCATCAGCACAGGTCCCCCAGAGTCGCCGTGGCAGATGCCTTGTGTCGGTGCGTAAGATTCTAAATGCAAAGAGGAAAGAGATGTAATGGGGAGATCTGCTGCGTACTTTCTCCCAGCCTGGATCACAGTTGGCACACTTTGGATATATCCGTACCCCAAAAAGAGCAGCTTCTGGCCCACAAGCGTCTGGTCAAGAGCCTTTACGTTGTAGGGTATTGTCGGCGTAATCGTCACTTCCTTCTCAAGGATCACGATCGCGATATCATTCCCAGAGACATAATCGCCGTTCCAATTGGGATGGTTAAACAACAGACTTGTGTTGATCTTGAAGAGATGTTCCTTGTACCCGTCGGGCTGTGTGCTGTCCGGCATATCGATACGGAAGAAGACATCCCCCACCCGACTGTAGAAATTTTTGATCGGATCCACACAGTGTGCAGCTGTCAACACAACACGCTTGGCGATCAGTGTCGCTGTACAAAAAGGACTCCCGTTAAATACAATCGCACCAGCAGCCGGATGCCTCGTGTCTTTTGTACCATTGATGATAAATCGCCGCTGTGTCGAGACAGTCTCCCCATCCGACCCACCACCCTCATCAACACAGCCCTGAACAACGCTCAAAGCGAACAAAGTAGACAGCATACAAGTTCTAAAAAGCACGAATACGTGTCGCATCAAAGATGATCTCCAAATGATGAAGGATGTAAAGACGTTGGGTAACAAAAGCTCAACGCCAAATCAGCGGCCTTGTCCTCTAGTTGTAACGAGAAACACTACAAATCGTAAAGAGACGCACGATCAAAAAGGTATGTATACAACGAACACTTCGAGAAAATGAACCTCCCTAACGCCCACTCTATTCCCCCTCCCAGAGAGTATACCAGGATCGACCTCACTTTCCCAACAAAAGCTCGATCAACGTTGATGTCTCTTTGGGTGCTTCCATCATCAAAAAATGTGACGTCTTTGGGAGAATCGTGATCTGTTTACGTGCCTGCTGTGGCCACATCAACGCTTCGAGGACTTCTTCCTCTGTCCCACCACGCCCACCATACACAAAATGTGCACCTGTCTCGATCGCCGCCTCAGGCCAGCCGCTCCTCGTCCACTCCCCAATCGAACGACGCAAAGGAACAAACAAGGGTCGTTGCGCGTCCAACATCCTCACCACTGTACCCCGTAATTTGTCGTCTTCCCAAACGTAATTTTTGAACATATCCGCAGGATCATCCAAAAAAGCGTCGATGATCAACGTAGGACGTGACGGGATCTTCTCCGCGATCAACAGCTCAAGCAACAACAACCCACCGAGCGAGTGTCCAACATATACATCGGGCTCGCTTTCTACCACATCGTTCTCAAGGGCAGCTCGTGCAACAGAGACGGTCTCCAAAGAAGACTCCCAACGGACGTACAATGGCTCGATCCCACCGATAGACAAACCACTCCATATTTCCGATGTACACGCGAAACCAGGGGCAAAGAGCACTCTCTTCATTTTCTTCTCCTTCACATTGTTACCAAGTCCAGCAAGACGCAGCGCACAAAGGAAAGTTCACCTCCCCTCCACGCTTCTTTTTTTTAAGATTGAAAAAACAAGCACTTAACATACACATCGCCATTTCAAATGCTCAAAATGAGTATTTTATACTTGACAACACATATACTCATTCATAGCATAACGTATCACCAAGGAGAACATGATCGTTTCATACTTAAATATGTAGACATTTTCACACTCAAACCTTTGATTAAAAATGATAAAAGAACCTTTTCAACATACGTTCACATGTAAAATTCTCACAATGAGAATAACAACAGCGAGGATATGATGAAAATCCCCGAGAGAGTCATGGAACATTTCCTGACAGGTGGTGAGCAAGCGCCACCAACAGACGTGTTGGCACAAAAAGGTCAGCGGTGGGACAACAGATACATCATCGGAGAGCTTTTGGGACAAGGTGGAATGGGCGTTGTGTACAAGTGCTGGGACGAGTGGCGAGAGAAAGAGATCGCGCTCAAACGCTTGCACCCTTGGCTGGCAACAGAGAGTCAGGCGCTCATACGTAACGAGTTGGAAGCACTCAACACACTCCAGCACGAAGCGCTCGTGAGGACATATGATCTTGGGTATCAACAAGAGACTGGCGAGTGGTACTTCACGATGGAGTATGTCGAGGGAGAAGACCTGGAAGCGACCCTATGCCGCGCAAAAGAACATGAGACACTCCCATTATTTCCATCGGTTCGCTGGCTAGGATGGCTCGAAGCGCTCTGTGATGCGCTCTCCTACACCCACCAAAAAGGATGGCTACACAGGGATCTCAAACCTTCGAACATCATGCTTCTTCGGGATGGGAGCATCAAACTGCTCGACTTTGGGATCGCCCTCCCCGGTCAACATACGACACCTTCGGGACAACCCACAGGGACTGCGTACTATATGTCTCCTGAGCAGCTCGAAGGAAAGGGACAGTTAACACCAGCATCGGATATCTATGCCCTTGGTGTGATTGTCTACAGGTTGCTCACAGGACGCCTCCCTATGGGCCGTCTTCAAGGTCCCTGGTCCGACCTGAAAAAAGCGGGATGGACACCGGATTTTCCAAAAGAAGTCGACGAATGGGTGCTCAAAGCACTTGAGACTGCTCCTCGCGATCGATACCAGGATATCGAGACGTTTTGGGCTGCGTGTCAGGCGCTTCCTTTCTCAAAAGTGGAGACCCAAACAGAGGAGCTTAGACAGTCCCCACCTCACCCCCCAAAAAACACCTTGTTCCACATCGATACGGACAAGGGACGACTTTTCGCGCACACACTCTTTGCACAAGGAGAGCTGTCCACACTTTACAAAGGCACGTACGAAACGCAGGACGAAACAAAAGACATGGTGATCAAAATCGTCGATGAGATCGAAGATAACGATCTAATGGCTGACGAGATCCGCGTCTATACGCTGCTTCAAATGGACGAAAAAGACCGCAGCCAACACATCCCACTGTTGTCGGGACACTTTCAGCTCCCGGATGGACGACAGGGACTCTACCAACCTTACATCGACGCTCACAACCTCGAATACGTTCGACAAATATACCCTCAAGGTGTCCCCCTTGAGCACGTGATCTGGATCTTTCGTAGGTGCCTGAGCGTTATTGGATATGCCCATCACAAGGGCATTATACACGGAAATATCGACCCCACTCATATCCTCGTCAGAGGGTATGACCACAACGTCTTCTTGCTCGATTGGAGCTACGCCATCGTCGAACCCGCCCGCACAGGGCAAGGGTTTAAATGCTGGAATGCCCTCTACAGCGCGCCAGAAGTCAAACAACGCAAACCGCCTGTCCCAGGCTCCGATCTCTACTCACTCGCCCGGTGCGTCATCTACCTCCTCGGAGGTGACGTAGAAGCAGAAGAATGTCCCGCCCATGTAGACGAACGCTTCGAGAGGTTTCTCGGCTTCTTTTTGCGAAAGAGCCCTCTACAGCGGGCACGGGATGCGTGGGAGATGTATCACCAGCTAGGCAAATTACGCAAAGAGATCTTTGGAAAACATAAGTTTATCCCTTTTCCCATTGACCAACATACACACTAAGGAGAGAACATCATGGGTGGTGGAATTTACGATCAAGACGTCGCGATCAGAGCACGTTCAAGCAACAACAACGTATTCGCATACCAGGGATACGGCGTCAACGCTGTTGAAGCGACAGAGACACAACAACAAAAGGTTCATCAATCGCTCGATCCATTCGACAAGGTGAGAGAGTGTAATAACGAGACGCCCATCGTGATCGCGCTTGATGTCACCCGTTCACGGGGTGAAGACACTCGAACAGTCTATGAAAAATTACCGATGTTCATCGGTCAACTCTTGATGAAACAATACGTCCCAGGACCAGCGATCAGCTTCGCCGCGATTGGAGATGCCCACGCAGGAGATAAAGCCCCCCTTCAGGTCGGTCAGTTTGAGGCTGATAACAGACTCGATGATGTCCTCAGTCACGTCTGGATCGAAGAGGGAGGCGGCGGCACAGGCCAGGAATCCTACGAGTTGGCTGCTTACTTTTACAGCCGCACAAAGCTCGTCCAATACGAGAAGACGGGCAAGAAAGGATACTTCTTCTTTGTGGGCGATGAAGGATACTACCCAACATTGCCCAAGAAACAGGTCCGCAAGATCATCGGCGACAAGCTCAAAAAAGACCTCGACTCCATCGAAGTCTTCAAGGCATTACAGGAGAAATTTCATGTCTTCTTTGTCTACCCAACGCAATCCTGGGAATCGCGTATCAACGACATCGACGCAGAGATCAAAAAGCGCGTACAGGAAGCTGGCGGACAATACGATGGTGTCGACATCAGAGTCTCACTACTGTGGAACAACCGCAACGACCTTGACCTTCACGTGATCACCCCCTCCGGTGAGCGTATCTACTACGGAAACAAACAATCCCGCTGCGAAGGCTGGCTCGACGTCGATATGAATGTTCGTGGTGAGACGAGTAAACCTGTCGAAAACATCCGCTGGAAGACAGGGACTGCCCCCAAAGGGACCTACCAGGTCGTCGTGAGAAACTTTGCCTTCCACGAGCCAAAGAAGACACGCACGGAGTTTCAGGTAGAGTGCGAGATTGATGGCGAGATGAAGCACTTTTCGGGGACGATCTCTGACAAAGGCGAGACAGGTGAGAAGAGCGACGTCGTCGTCTATACCTTCGATTATGACCCCTCAAAAAAACAACTCCCAGTCGACGAAAATGACGAAAAATACGCAGGCTACAAAGACGAAGTCATCATCGAACAGTGGAGACGCGCCCTCCCAGATGAGAATATCTTGATGCTCGACGACCCCAAAGCCATCCTCGACGTGATGATGGGCGCGATGGCGATGGTCGAAGGGACCAGTGATATGGAGCAATTTCTCGCCTCTATGCGCTCACTTGACCGGACAACCCTCCGCCAAGAACAGATCGCCAGAGCGCTCGAAAAGCTCGCCCTCACACAAAGTAAGAGCAAGGTCGAAGTCCACAACCTGACACAAGCCAAGCAAGTAAAGAAAAAGCGTCGCACAAGTCGCCTCTAGAGCAGGAGCCTCTCATGTCGAGCACACCAGAAGCATACATTGTCGTCGGTTTGGGTTATGGAGATGAAGGAAAAGGCTCTATCACGGACGCGCTCACGCGCGTCTACAAGGCCAAACATGTCATCCGCTACAACGGTGGTCCACAAGCCGCCCACCACGTCGTCACTGATGAAGGTCAACTTCACTGCTTTGCCCAATTGACCTCTGGGACATTCACTGAGGAAGTGCGTAGCCTCCTTGGACCGGAGATGTTGATCAACCCCCTCAACATGCTCGAAGAAGCTCGCGTTCTCGAAGAGGAGGGAGTCAAAGACCCCCTCTCAAGAGTGTACATCGATCCGGCCTGCCTTGTTGTGACGCCCTACCACAGGCAGATCAACAGGATGAAAGAGTCCCTGAGAGGGACATCGAGACATGGCAGCTGCGGGCAGGGTGTCGGGCAGGCGTGGATGGACGCACAAAAAGAAGGTTACCCTGTCTTGCGCTTTGAAGACCTGTTCGACAAAGAGCGATGTCGTCAGTTACTCAAGTGGATCTGGATGATGAAGATCGATCTCGCCGAACAGTGGCTCGATCTTCATCCCGAACGTGAAGACTTGAGAGAGAGCTTACACCAACTACAATACGCCCTCCCCTACGAGGTTTTGTGTAAACAATACCTCGACTTTGCCTATCATTCGGGGGTTCACAAAGCCGACGTCGCGAGCGACCTCTCTGTACACCACAACCACCAGACCTTGATCTTTGAGGGTGCGCAAGGTGTTTTGCTCGATCGAGAGAGGGGTTTTTGGCCCCACGTGACGCCCTCTGATACGACCGCAGGAGAAGCACACAAGATACTGGAACGCGCGGAGCTTCCTCACACTCCACATGTCTTGGGGATCTTACGTGGGTATGCCTCCAGACATGGTGCAGGTCCTTTTGTTTCGGAGGTCTTTGGACTCGAGCAGGCATTACCAGAACAACACAACGGGACCAATCGATGGCAGGGAGATTTTCGAGTGGGGTGGTTTGATTTGGTGAAGGCGAGATATGCTCTTAAGGTCGCCAAAGAGGTCAACTCTATCGCTCTTACACAGCTTGACAGGCTCGCAATGTTAGAGCACTTCGAGGTCTGTACAGCTTATGAATACACGGGCTTTGTGGATGAAGCGCTTCATCGCTTCTTTGATGTGGAAGAGACAGAAGGTCGTGTGCTCATTCACGACATCCTCGTCCCTCCCAAGGCAGACAGAAGCCACCAAGAAGAATTGACGAGGCGGTTGAGAGATTGCTCACCTATCACAAAGACCTTCGAAAGTTGGCCGACACAAGAGCGGATAGAGAGCTTGTGTCCGTCTCTTGAGACATTTATCTCCTTTCTCGAATCACCGGAAGGGCTCCAGACCCCCATCTCGATCCTCTCGTTTGGACCGACCGCTGAAGACAAATACTTTCTCCAAGATCTGCGCCCAACGACAGAGGTCCTGCTCTCTTCTGTTTGGTCCTCACCGACAAAAGATGTTCGCATTGCGAACAACGCTTGCACCTGATCGGACGATTTTCGACACGAAAGATAAAGAGACATTGCCTGCGAGAAGAGAGATCCATACACTGGAGACATCATCGTACGAGCAGGAGTAGATTCGTGTTGAGCAATACAAAGACGACAAAGAGCAAACAACTCACACCGTTCGAAGAGTCTTTCGAGAGTGATCCCAATATGGGCAACTTCCCGACACGGCTACAGGAGAAGAAATCGCCAAAGTGGGCAATATTTTTGCCGCTCGTCTCACTGTGGTATGGGCTCTGTTGGTACACCATCCCGCAGGATTCTCTCAGCAAGTGGCTGCAAGGGCTGGCTTTGATCTTTACACCTTCTTCGGCAGGTAAGTGGATGGAACATTTCCAACCTGTCGCTTGGATCGCCCTCGCATTATTTGGCAGCCTTTGTCTCGCAGGTGTCTTGATGCAGCTATCTCGCGATGAAGTTGTCGTTGAGTTCGCAGGATGGGTCGTCCGATCTGGCCTCTTCTTCGTGATCTTGATGGTGTTTCAGCTCTTCTTTTTGGGGCAAACGACAAAACAACACACATTTGCCGAAGTCATCTTCTTTTCAGGTGCAGGTGGGAGCGTCTTTGGTGGGTTGTACACGTTGCTCGTCGATTGGGAAGACACAGAGTCCTCTTCTGTCGTCGTCGCTATGACCTTTGCCGTCGTCGGCATGATGCTATTCGCCGGCTTCGTGGGCTGGTTGGTCATGGACGTCGGCTGGGAATGGATGGAGATCTTTATCGGAATCAGGGGCATGGTTGTCGGTGGTGTGATGGGGGCAGGTCTTGGTTTTGGACTCAGCTCACTCTTTGGGGAGCTCTTTGACGCCTTCTTCAAGCGCCTGCTTATTGCGGGTGTGACAGCCAGCGCACTACATATATCCCTACTCGCCGTGCATCACCTGGGGTTCCTGTGAGTTGACTCGCCTCCTATGAGAACTCGATCGCGAGCTGCCTGGAGTGAGCGACCAAACGCCCTTGTGAATCCCATAACACCCCGTCAGTGTCTGCATATCCACCGACAGATGCGAGAGAGTGGGCATCAAATAACCACCAATCTTCACTGGAAAGAGCCTCTTTTTCGATGGGATAAAAGAAATTGATCATCCACGTCGCGGATGAAGCGGGGATGAAAGAGTCAGCCTTCGAAAGGATCGGTGGAGGCCAAGCGTCGAGCAACGCGACGAGCTCGGGGTAGCCAACACTGTCCGTATCACGTAAACGACACCACCCTTGGACACGAGCCTCATCTGCCCCACTATAAGGAAAACTTTCGACAGTCCAACGATACGCGATATGCTTTGTAAAGGTAGGTACGACACCTTCTATGAAAGGCATCTCCCCGAGGCCATCGTAATGTGCAACCTCTGGTGCTTTTGCAGGTTCAATGTGCAATGAGCGCTCATGATCGGCACCAAAACTTCCGAGGATAACAGTGCAAACCTGATCATCTTGGGTGACGCGAGCTTCGATGTGAGAGAGTGACTTCCCACTACGAAGCACCTCTACACTGATCGAGGTCTCAATGTCTGTTTTGACAGGGCCAACAAACGATGTATACAATGATCGAAGAAACCGCTCTTTTGGGACAAAATCCCTCATCGCACGAAGCGCAGTGCCAACGACCAAACCACCAAACGCAGTCCGACCCTGCGCCCACTCTTGAGGAACACTCCACGTATAACGGTTCTCCGAAACCTTCTGAACCTCACTCACACTTGTAAATGCACTCTTCATGACCGTATTTGTGTGTCCTTCACCCAAGCATTGCATCAGGTGCTCTCCACAATTCCTTTCGTTGAAAAAAGTTAAGGCCGTCCAATGACCCTTCATCTCAGATAAGACGTGTCCAACTTATGCATGTTGTTCAGAAAGTCAAAGACCTTGAAGTCGGTGGAGAGAGAAAAGTGAGCGTTGAGGCGCTCAAGGTGCCTGTCCAGAGAGTGCCCGGTAGCGATGCGTGACAGGTTTTACAGTCGCACAAGGTCGGCAAAGTGCGGAGGCAAGACCAGAATTGCGTCTTGTTCGCCCAGAGATGGCTTTGAAAACAGGGCCGCTCTTGTCCTCATCACATTGGATACATGCGTTGAGAGAGCCATCTTTTTCGTGGTGTGGAGCGTTGAGTCGGCTGACACACTCAGAGAGGCACTCCTTACGGGTGTGGGTTGTGTTGTAAAACCAGATCTGCGCACAAGGTTTTGTGAATCCGATGTCTTCGAGACACTTCAGCGCAGCCTCATCATCTCCTCCCAAACCCTTTAGTGCACATTGGCGGACAGGCCCTGTCAGATCCGGCTTCTCCATATAGACGGAGAGATCCATCAACGAAGAACACAAACCACAAGGACCAAAATGCGTCACACGCGCGCCCGCCTTCTCTGCGAGGTCTTTGCTGTCGTATGTTTGCAGAGAGTAGTGATTCTCTTTCTCGGGATCAGGTAGAAATCCACACACAGAACCTTTTGAGATCGTTGGCGCAGGTTTCTCGTATGGATCAGATGTAAGGAGAGTCGGCGGATTGGTCAGGTTCCAACGACGAACATCAGCGATCCACTCACTGTCATAGGTTGGCGGTGTCCAGACTTGCCCACTGCACGCACATGTAGGCGCACATTGGCTCTTATCAAGTCCCGTTGAGTCCGTAGGTAAACCGAAGAGTGTCTGACAAGAATCCCCCAAGGAGACGTCGGCCACATTGGAGTCAGGTTGTGGCTCTCCAGTACAGGAGAACAACAGAAATGATATCAAACAACATATCGATAAGCTTTTCCATCCGAATAGACAACGATGCAACAAGTTTTGCGCTCCTTAAGGCAAGAGAATATCTGTACCGTCCACATATCACATCTGGTTTGTCGTTGACCACCAACAAAAGAAGAGCCGGCAAAGGACCCAAAGCAAAAATACCCGAATATTGCGTCCAATGGAGCGATCAAGAAAGACAGCCCCTTGCCTCCAAAAAATTTTCGAATAAATTAAGAAGTAACCTCGTTGTACACTAGAGAATCAAAAAAAGCTCGTACAATCTTCACAATGGAGAATCGCATGATGAGATCGTGGCTCATACTCAGTTTGTTCGTGGCTTGCGCAATTTGGTGCCTCCCACAAGAGGCCCAAGCCCAACGCGCGAGATGCTACGCCAAATGCAAACGAATGTACCCATGTACATATACAAAAAGATACTTCACTCGCCGATACTGCCAACCACGTCGCTTCTGTCGTTGGCGCTACCAATGTCGAGAGAGTATCTTTGGCGAGCGGCTATGCCGACGGCGTTACGTCTGTAAAAGAAGACGCCGCTGTACCTACCGCCGATACTCAAGAAGTGTCCGAACATGTCGCGCCAAAATGCTTTGCTTCAGACGCTGTTTGCGCGCCCCGATCGGCACACGTGGACGAGGTGATGAGGGAGAAGGCGATGAACTTGATGACAGCCCAGATCGACAATTCCTGAGAAACAGACGAACATACAGAAGACGCTCAAACACTCGCCGGCGTTACGAAAACCGCTACAAAGCGCCCCGTGGAAATGAACGCTACAAAGCGCCTCGTGGTAACGAACGTTACAAACAACCCCGTGGTAACGAACGTTACAAACAAAAAAGATACAGGGGATATCCCCCAACCAGACGTCCAATCAGGACAGTCCCAGTCTCTCACAACTCCAACGGCACAGTGCCTCCTCGTCGCAATGGCAATAGAGACGAAGAGACCGGTGATAACATGGAGATGTTCTTCGATCAAAAGGGCCAAATGAAAAAAGTGAAGCTTCCCCCACCCCGGAAAGCACCTGTTTCAAAGGAAACGCTTGCGCAAAGAAAGCGCTTAAGAGCCCTCAAAGAACAACTGGCCAAACGCAAGGCGGAGCTTGAACGCCTTCGAAATATGACGCAAAAACAACAAGATCGCCTAAAAAAATTGAAATCACTTTCTGCAAAAGAGCGCGCATTGATCGAAAAAGAGCGTGCGAACCGAAAAAAATTGCAGCAAGAACGATTCGCAGAGCTCGCGACGATCAAAAAGCAAAGAGAAGCCGAGCAACGACGACTTAAGCGTATTCAGCAACGTGCAAGCAAAATGCAACGTCTCGCGCAACGAGAGAAGCACCTAGCCATCCAACGAAGAAAGCTGGCAAAACTTCGTCTCATCGCCTTGAAAAAGAAGCACAGCAAACAGCTCAGAATGCTCAAAGAGCAAGAGTCCAAACTCGCCAAAAGAATGCACACGATTCGTAGACGAAAGAAGCGTATCAAACGTGAACGCTCGACTGAATCGCAGGCACAAGTAGCCTTTAACAAAGGCAAGCTCAAAACAGCTCTGGCGATCTTCTCCAAAAATGGCGACAAAAAAATGGCTCACATGGTCAAGGACTTCCGTGCTGCATACTATGCAGGCAGTCGAGAAAGTCGAAACAGAAATGCTTCGAGCGCTATCCCTCACCTCGAAAAAGCCCATATGCTCGACCTTGAGCTTGGTGGCGGAAAAAGTATCTACACCAAACGTGTTCGAGCGATGCTCGGAAATATGCATATCTACCGTGGACTCCTCGCGATGAGCCGCCGCTCTTATGAGTCAGCTTACGTTTACTTCAACGTTGCGAAACGCTACGCACCACGACATCGTTCTATCCGTAGCAAACTCAAAGAGCTCCGTAATCAAGCCAAAAAATACTTTGCGCAGGGTAAAGCCAACACAAAACAACCACGCATTGCCCGACGATATCTTCAAAAAGTGATCCGCCTCGTCCCCCCCCATGACAAACTCTACAGACGCGCACGTACCCTCCTCGCTAGCATTCAGTAATTCCATCCCCCTGAGCCTTCGTGACTTCCCCTATTTGATCCAGGGGCAGTTGCACTTGTGTCTTCGCAAAGTGCACCCGAACACACGGCATAATCCCTCTCTTGCAATACGTATGTCGCAAGCGACATCCTCTTAACGCTCGACTGCTCGGGCAATATATGCGGTTGTCATTTGCTTCATTCACTTTGCAACCACCCCTTCGACAAACCTCTCCATCCCCCTAGCCTCCGGCCTTCCCCCTTCCTCTCCATCCTCTGGAAGAGGAAGGGGGGCCAATCAAACGATATATACGTGACTTTAGGTTTTGTGCATGTGAGAAGAACCCCCTCAGTCCGAGCGAACGATCGTCCAACTCCCCCTGTAAGACCTGCCCTTTGCTTTGGTCGACAAGGGCAGCGATGAAAGACCCCCCATCAGACGGACTTTTCCCGCCATTTCCCCCTGCGCAACTTCGTTGGCAAGGGGAGCGATACATATCAAACGAGATATCGCGATACAAACGAAAAATACGTGTATATCGGTAGAATGTCAGTAGGTCGGCCTTGTGTGCAACCAAACACAATGTGATGTGTTGAGGTGGGACTTTGAGTCCCACCGCATTCAGATCAATGCGAAGCCCTTGAGGCGAGCGTACCTTTTCTATAGCACCGGGTTTTAACCCGGTGGTACCAACCAAACGAATCCCTCCACCCAATCATTCAAGCCATGTTCCCGCTCTCCAGAAACGTTCGTTGGGAGAACACGCTCAAAGGATACGAATCAAATCATATATGTACGGACATTGGGATACGAATGGCTGTGCACCCAGGTTAAAACCTGGGCCTATGGATAACGTACGCGATGCCTTCGGCTTCGCATCGATTGGAATTGGGCAGGTCTAAAGACCCGCCCCCAAAACCACACAACGTCCGACAAAGCAGATTTCAAGAATCTCCCGTGTACATGGTTTGCCCCATGTGTCGCCAAAACTCCGGATATATGGTTTGTCCCATGTATCATCAAATCTTCGGATATATCGTTTGATCTCAGTAGGGTCGGGCCTTGTGTCCGACCGATAATGTCGTGTATCTCGGGAAAATGGTCCCTCCTCTCGAAAGGTTTGAGAGGAGGGAAGAGCCGAAGGCTCAGGGTGGTGAGTTTGTCGAGGCATATGTTGCAAAGCGTACGAAGCAAATCAGCCACGAAGAGAA
>PCBK01000127.1 GCA_002731275.1 Deltaproteobacteria bacterium
TCAAAGTAAGTCTTGTGGCTGAAACAGGAAGCCGAGGCTCTGATTCTCAGATGCCCTCGGAAGCTCGCTCCTTTAGGGGCGAGTAAGTTCACTGTTCTTATTCCATCATGTGTTGGGATATACCCCCTAAAAATGCCTGATTTGGACATATGGTCAAAAATCTGCATAGCGCTCCAAATTTCTTTTTTTGTGCATACTCTTCGGACTCCAGGGAGAAAAGTCTTCGTTAGGAGGGGGGCAGGGGTTGTGGGCTTTGGCAAGGTTTCCTGGATCATGTTATCAGCCACACCTGTTTTGCCTTGTGTGATGAAGGATGAAAAAGTATGCAACATTTACATGCTATCCGTCAGTCTGGTGCTTGGTTTGAAGGAGACGTTCCTCCCCTCCATGCCGAGGCTGCGATCGCAGATGAGTTACAATATGTGACGCGTCCCATGACGCTCGTTGAGAAAGATGGACAGCTCGCAGTCGCAAAAGAAGGCTCCGTGGTCTTCGGCGATACTGCGATGATAGAGGGGAAGCATTACCCCGTGAAGGGATATGTTCCTGGTATCCACCCTGCGGCGCTTGGGAGTCGTTCTTTTTGTCAGCGTCTGGGCATTCAGTTCCCTTATATCGCCGGCGCGATGGCCAACGGTATCGCCTCTGTGGAGATGGTTGAGGCGATGGGGAACGCTGGCATGATCGGATTCTTTGGTGCTGCCGGACTCTCTGTTGAACAGGTCGAAGCCTCCATCAAAGATATCAAACACCGACTTGGTGACAAACCGTTTGGTGTCAACTTGATCCACAGCCCCAACGAACCGGGGTTGGAAGCGGCTGTCGCTGATCTCTACATCAAACATCATGTCCGACTGGTTAGCGCGTCCGCTTACTTGGACTTGACCTGGCCGCTCGTGTACTACCGCCTTAAAGGAATCCATCGAAATGCCGATGGCGAGGTCGTCTGCCCTAACCAGATCATCGCCAAGGTCAGTCGTGTGGAGGTCGCGCAAAAGTTCTTCTCGCCTGCCCCTGACAAGATCCTCAAGCAGCTTCTCGATATGGGCAAGATCACGCAGCTCGAAGCGGAGCTCGCAAAAGAAGTTCCTGTCGCTCACGACCTCACCGCAGAAGCCGACTCTGGTGGCCACACAGACAATCGCTCCGTCGTCGTGTTGTTGCCGACGATGTTGGCGTTGCGAGACAGTTTTTTTGAAAAGTACCAATACACACGTCGCTTGTGTGTTGGTCTGGCTGGTGGTATTGCGACGCCTGTCTCGGCAGCTGCCGCGTTTGCGATGGGTGCAGACTTCATCGTTACGGGTTCGATCAACCAGTCTTGTCAGGAAGCTGGAACCTCCGACACGGTTCGTGAATTGCTCGCGCAGGCGAGACAGGCAGATGTCGCGATGGCTCCTGCTGCCGATATGTTTGAGATGGGGGTCAAGGTTCAGGTGCTCAAATGGGGGACGATGTTCGCCGTCAGAGGGCGCAAATTGTACGATTTGTACCGTAGCTATGGTGGTCTTCAAGACCTGCCTGCGACGCAAAGGGCGCTGCTTGAGCGCGATTATTTTCGCTGCACCCTCGAAGAAGCCTGGGAGCAGACAAGACAATTCTTTGAGAAGGTAGATCCCTCCCAAAATGAACGCGCTTTGAAAGACCCCAAGCACCAAATGGCGTTGGTGTTTCGTTCGTATTTAGGGAGAGCTTCAAAGTGGGCGAATGCCGGCGTTCCTGATCGAAAAGTGGATTACCAGATATGGTGTGGTCCGGCGATGGGGGCTTTCAACGCCTGGGTGAAAGACTCCTTCCTTGAATCACCAAAAGCTCGACACGTCGATATCCTCGCGATGAACCTTTTGTATGGAGCGGCGGTTGTCACGCGTTTGAATAGCCTTCGTATGCAAGGTGTCGAGCTGCCAGCCTCTTGCCAGGCTGTTCGTCCTCTCTCTCTTGCATCCATCTACGACCGTATCGCACATTCGTAAGGGAATCATCATGAGTACACACGACAAATCTGCACACAAAAACTCCCCTATCGCGATCGTCGGGATGGGATGTATCTTCCCCAAAGCTCAAGGGAATAAAGACTACTGGCGGCTGTTGTTTCGCGGGACGGATTGCATCGAAGAGATCCCCAAGACCCACTGGTCTCCTGACGATTACTTCGATAAAGACCCAAAAGCGCCGGACATGACATATTGTCGAAGAGGTGGCTTTCTCTCAACGGTCGCCTTTGACCCTACGGAGTTCGGTATCCCACCGATGGCCCTCGAAGCGACTGACACCTCCCAACTCTTGAGCCTTGTTGTCGCCAAAATGGCAATGCAGGACGCCGGGTATGGCGAAGGTGGCAAAGCGTATGACAAAGAGAAAGTCAGTGTGATCCTCGGTGCAACGGGGACACAGGAGTTGGTCATCAACCTCGGCGCACGTCTGGGACATCCGATTTGGCGCAAGGCATTGCTGGACTCGGGCTTGTCTCCCGAAGAGACCGAAGAGATTGTCGCAAAGATCTCCGATGGGTATGTTCCTTGGCAGGAAAACTCATTCCCCGGTTTGCTTGGGAATGTCATCTCTGGTCGTATCGCCAGTCGGCTCGACTTTGGCGGCACAAACTGTGCCATCGATGCTGCGTGTGCCAGCTCACTTAGCGCGATGCACCTTGGTTTGTTGGAGCTGCAATCAGGTGAGGCTGAGATGGTCCTCACTGGTGGTTCTGATGCGCTCAATGATATCTTTATGTATATGTGCTTTAGCAAGACGCCAGCGCTCTCACCGACGGGAGATCTTCGTCCCTTCTCCTCCAACGCTGACGGGACAACACTCGGTGAGGGGATCGGTATCGTCGCGCTCAAACGACTCGAAGATGCTGAACGTGATCAAGATGATATCTACGCAGTCATCCAGGCGATGGGCTCTTCGAGTGATGGTCGCAGCCAGAGTATCTACGCACCGCGGGCGGCTGGTCAGCAAAAGGCCATTCGTCGTGCCTATCAAAAGGCTGGCGTGACCCCCGAACAGATCAGCCTGATCGAGGCGCACGGTACAGGGACAAAGGTCGGTGATGCCGTTGAGTTTGACTCTCTCAAGGATGTCTTTGGGGAGACGGAGAAGGAAGGTCGTTGGTGTGCCATTGGTTCTGTGAAGTCCCAGATTGGACACACGAAATCAGCGGCTGGTGCAGCGAGTGTGATCAAAGCAGCCCTCGCTCTGTACCATAAAGTCCTGCCCCCCACGCTCAAGGTCGAACAGCCCAACCCCAAACTCGACATTGAGAACACTCCATTCTACCTGAACACTGAGGCACGACCCTGGTTTCATCAAGAGGACGCGCCACGCCGAGCGGGGGTCTCCTCGTTTGGTTTTGGTGGTAGCAACTTCCACGTTTTGCTGGAAGAGTACCAATCCCAAAAGCCCAAAGCTGCATGGAATGGTGGTGTCGAAATTGTCCCATTCTCTGCTGATTCACGGGAAGCTTTGCGCAAAGATCTGTCCTTGTGGGCGCAGACGTACAAAGAGCGCAAACCCTCTGTCAAACTCGCTCACCTCGCACACCAGGCTCGGTTGGCGTTTGATGGAAACCAACAACAACGTTTGTTGTTTGTCTTCGATATCGAAGATGACATCGCTGCTCACATCGCGCAGGCACACGCTATGCTCGAACAAAAAGTGCCAAAGAGCAATGAGCGATTGCGTATCTTCTATGGAGAAGGACAGCCAGAAGGGAAGCTCGCCTTCTTGTTCCCAGGGCAGGGCAGTCAGTACGTCAACATGGGACGTGAGTGGCTGTGTCTGTTCCCCGAATCCTTCGACACATTTTGCCGCGCTGACGACGACGAGTTCGGTGAGATCCGCTTGACAGAGAAAGTCTTCCCCATCCCCGTCTTCTCTGACGATGAACGCAATGAACAACAACGTGAGTTGTCAAAAACAGAGGTCGCGCAACCTGCGATTGGTGCGGTCTCTCTGGCGATGAGTAAGGTGCTCGAACGCTTTGGTATCACGCCTGACGCTGTCGCCGGTCATAGCTACGGTGAGTTGGTTGCGCTCCACGTCGCTGGTGTGATTGACGAGAAGACTTTCCACCAACTCTCCCGCAAACGTGGTGAGTTGATGGCCAATGATGGCAAGGATAGAGGGACCATGATGGCTGTAAAGGCACCCCTCGAAGAGATCGACGCCTGGCTCGCTGAGGCAAAGCTAGACGTCATCCTCGCCAACAGAAACCACCCAACACAAGGTGTGCTCTCTGGTTCCAAAGAGGGCATCGCGAAAGCTGAAGTGCTTTGCAAAGAGAAAGGCTGGACAGCTCGTCAATTGACAGTCTCAGCAGCATTTCACAGCGAACTTGTGGCTGACGCGGCGAAGCCTTTTTCGACCTACCTTAAGAAGCTGAAGTGCAAAAAGCCAACCATCCCTGTCTTTTCAAATGTCACAGGTGGGGCGTACCCAGGCAAAGTTTCTGAGGTGAAGAAGTTACTCTCCAAGCAACTCACTTCACCTGTCGATTTTGTCGGTGAAGTGCAGGGGCTGTATGCGTTGGGATGTCGCACATTTGTCGAAGTCGGACCAAAGCCCGTCCTCGGACGTTTGGTTCCCAAGTGTCTGTCAGGGCAAGAGCACCAAGTCATGTCAGTCGATGTTCACGCAGGAAGAAAGTCCGCGCTGCTTGGTCTCGGTGCGACGCTCGCGCAGCTCGCAGCCGTAGGGTTTCCTGTCGCACTTCATGAGTGGGAAGATGAGCCTGTCAAGACAAGGGAACATAAAATGGTCGTTCCTTTGACAGGTGCGAATATCCGCAAAACCTTCCACACGGAGTTTGGTCGCCAACTCGCCAACAAGACCTGGACGCCTCCTGTAAAGGCACCCAAAGCGCCTGTTGCTGCGGTTCGACAAACCCAGCCCAAGCAAGCCGCAGTGCACCCTCAACCCCAATCGATTCGGCCACAAAGTCAGGCTCGTAAAACGACGACACCCCATATGCAGCAGACATCCCAACCGATGAGTCAGCCTGCAAAACAAACACCACAACGTATACCATCCACTCAACCAGCACATAGAAGTCCATCACAGATTCATCACAATCGGAGTCAAAGAATGGCAGATTACAATCAAGCGAATCAACCGGCGCCTACGCCGTATTCTCCACAGCAACCTGTACAACATCCTCCGCAACCACAGCAAGTCCAGGCTGACGGTTCTTTTTGGATGGGCGCATTCCAGGTTGTGCAAGAAGGTTTGCGCTCGATGCAAGCGCTTCAAACACAGACCGCGCTCAATCACCAACGCTTCCTCGAAGTACAGGACAACGCCCAGCGCGCACTTCATGGGATGATGGCAAGCAGCCAACAACTCGTTCAGGCTGCTTCTGCGGGAGCGCCTGTCACACAACAAACAGTCTCTCTACAGCCCCTGACTCCTGTGCAATTGCCTCAACCACAACCGATGCCACAGGCCGGACCTGCGCAGACATTCTTGGAACCACCAAGACAAGCGCCTGTGTACCAACAGCCCGCTCCGCAAGCACCTGTGTACCAACAGCCCACTCCGCAAGCGCCTGTGTATCAGCAGCCTTCTGCACCTGTACACCGGGCGCCCGCCTCGGCACAGGCTCCTTTGAATGGAACACATACACCACAGAATGGTATGTCTGCACGTCAGGTGACTCCACAAGCTGCGCCACAGCCGAAGGTCCAACCTGCACCGAAGCCTGTGGCAGCGGCACCTGTCGTTGCTGCAAAGCCCGCTTCTTCTGGCGCCTTCAAAGGAAAAGCGACTGACATCATCCTCGAAGTAGTCGCTGAGTTGACGGGTTATCCGCAAGAGATGTTGTCACTTGAGATGGATATGGAAGCTGACCTTGGCATCGACTCCATCAAGCGCGTCGAGATCCTCTCGACTGTAAGTGAGCGTCTTCCCGAAGCATCCTCTGTCGATCCTGAGCACATGGGCTCACTTCGAACACTCGACCAGATCGTTGATCACCTCGTCAGCGTCTCAGGTGTGACGGAGAGCGCAGCCGCATCTACGCCAGTCCAGGCTGCACCAGCGACGTCTGGTGGAGGTGCTGATGTGGTCGACGCGCTGATGAGTGTTGTCTCCGACCTGACAGGGTATCCACAAGAGATGTTGTCACTTGAGATGGACATGGAAGCTGACCTTGGCATCGACTCCATCAAGCGCGTCGAGATCCTCTCTGCTGTGACAGAGAAGCTCCCCGCGTTGGCGAACGCTGAAACAGAGTCGATGAGAAACTTACGTACGCTCCAAGAAATTGTCGACGCGATGGGTTCTACAGGAGGGGATGCGGTCCCTTTCGTGCAAGCCCCTCTTCCGATCTCTGATCAGGGGAGGGGCGACAACGCCTTTATTTCGTTTACGACACAACCTGTGACTGCCGAAGATATGCCTGCCCGTCGCGTCCTTCGCAGTGTCGTTTGGGATGCTGAAGTGAAGAGCACTCTCCAGGTCTCTGGTCGTGTTGTTGTGACACAAGATCAGAGCGAGTGGAGCCAGCAGGTCGCCAGCGCATTCGCTGAGAGAGGATATGATGTCGATCTCATCGAATGGTCTCAGCTTCAAGAGGCGCTGAGCAAGCCTTGTGTTGGGCTCTGTCTCCTGGCGCCTGTGAATGCTTCTGATGATCAGTGGGATGCACAAGTCTTGCAGCTCAAGGAGGCCTTTGTTGCCGCCAAGCTCGCGCTGCCTTCGTTGATTGACGCTGGAAGTGGTAAGGGTTTCTTTGCGACTTGTACCCGAATGGATGGCCAATTTGGTTTGGTCAACGTTGGAGACGCTGCTGTACAAGGTGGTTTGGCTGGATTGAGCAAGACGATGGCGCGCGAGACAGAGGACGTCCTCTGCCACGCCTTTGACATCGCGAAAGGCGAGACTCCTGATGCCAAAGTGTTTGTCGATTGTTGTCTCGACGCCTCTGCGCCGATGGAGATTGGCTTTGCAGAAGGAAAGAGATGGCAGATTGTACTCGAACAAACGACGCCTGTCTCTGGCGCGGTGTCTTTGCAAGAGGGTGATGTTGTCGTCTTCACAGGTGGAGCGCGAGGTGTGACTGCGCATGTCGCTGCTGCGATGGCTTCTTCGCTTCGTACACCGCTTGTGTTGCTCGGACGTTCACTCTTGCCTGGGCCTGAAGCTCCTGAGCTTTCGAGTCTCCGTGAGGACAAAGACCTGAAGAAGGCTTTGATGACACATGGTTTTCAAGGCAAGAAACTCAAAACGCCGAAGGAACTTGAGCGTGCGTTCAAACAAGTCGTAAAAGAGCGCGAGATTCGTGAGAACATCGCGATGATGCGCTCGACAGGTGTGACGGTTCAATACCACTCTGTAGATGTTCGCGATGAGAAGGCGCTCGCCGCTGTCTTTACAGCTGTTCGTCAGGAGCTCGGCCCCATTCGTGGGCTTGTTCACGCGGCAGGTGTTCTCGAAGACCGGTTTATCGTCGACAAGACGCTCGATCAATTCTCATTTGTATTTGACACCAAGGTAGAAGGTGCGCGTGCATTGCTTGACGCGACAAGAGAAGGTGAGCTTCGCGCGTTGATCATGTTCTCGTCCGTGAGTGGTCGTGCTGGAAACCGTGGTCAGGTCGATTACGCGATGGCTAATGAGGTCTTAAACAAGCTCGCTCAACGAGAGCAACTTCGTCGTGAACAATGCCATGTCGTCTCTGTCAATTGGGGGCCTTGGGATGGTGGAATGGTGACGCCTGCGCTCAAGCGGATGTTCCTCTCGCAAGGTGTGCAGTTGATCTCTTTGCGTGGTGGAGCGTGGTCTTTGATCGAAGAGCTCCAGAAAGGTAACGAAGAGGTCGAGATCGTCGTCGGTGATATCTTCGATGAAGGTGCCGCGATTGAGGCTGCCTCCAAAAAGACGACGAAGTCGGCTGGTCCAGCTTATACACTGAGCTTTACCAGAGATGTGTCATTGGCCTCTTATCCGGTCCTTGGTGATCATAGGCTCAAAGGCGAACCTGTCGTGCCGCTTGCGTTATTGCTTGAGTGGTTTGCGCATGGTGCGCTTCACGGTAATCCCGGATTGAAGATCTACGGATATGAAGGTGTTCGTGTTTTAAAAGGGTTTCGCTTGCACGATAAAGAGGTCCGCACGTTGTACGTAAAGACCACAAAAGCCAGCGCCGAAGATAAGTTATTTCGCGTCTCACTTGAGATTCGAAGCGCAGGGCAGGGCGAAGCCGAGATCCTTCATGCACGTGGTGATGCGTTGCTTTGTAACAGGAGCGCGCGCTTTGATCGTCCTCAATTGACAGAGAAGACGTTTGGCAAACCTTCAAAGGTCACGCTGCAAAACTCGTATGAGGAGGTCTTGTTCCACGGTGAAGCGCTGCGTGGTATCGAGAAGATCGAGGGCATCGATGCATCTGGGATGCAAGCCGTTGTGCGGACTGGACCAACGCCTACTTCGTGGATTGCGGAGCCTCTTCGTCGTCGTTGGACGCATGATCCAATGGTCATCGACTGTGCATTCCAGATGGCGATTTTGTGGTGCTTTGAGCAAAAAGGACTGCGTTCTTTGCCCTCATTCCTTGGGACATACAAACAATTTGTGAAGTTCAAGAAGGGGCCCATGCACGTCAGACTGGATGTGACCTCAACCTCCGCACACAAGATGAAAGGGAACTTCTACTTTATCGGTGCGGACGGTGAAGTCGTCGCGATGATCGAAGGGTATGAGTGTACGATGGACGCTGCACTCCAGCAGGCCTTCGCACAACCAGCTCGTAGGGAGTTGTCTGCCTGATGAGTGATTATGTCGAACCGATCGCCATCGTTGGGATAGGCGGCGTCTTTCCTGGCGCACCTGATCTCGATGCGTACTGGGAGATGATTCGCGATGGCCGCGACGCTGTTTGTGAAGTCCCTGCAGAGCGATGGATTATGTCTCATGAAGATGCATTGTCTTCGAAGACAACCCCTGACAAGACGTACTCCAAGCGCGCCTGTCTGATCCACGACTTTACTCCAGAGTTCGATGGATTGTCCCTTGGTGATCTGCCTGTTGATGATCTTGATCCTCTCCATTTGATGACTCTTCACGCAGGTGCACAAGCGATTCGCGATGTCGAGATGTCTGCGGTTGATAGACAACGTGTCGGCGTGATCCTTGCGGCGATCGCGCTTCCAACGGAAGGTTCATCGACGTGGGGGCGGACACTGTATCAACAGTTTATGTCCGAAGCGCTTGGCGCGCCTGTGTCTCAGGACGCTTTGAACACCAAGGCGATGGCCGCGAAGGTCACGAGTTTTCCCGCCTCATTGCTCGCGAAAGCCTTGGGTGTTGGTGGAGGTTCGTACACACTCGATGCTGCGTGTGCGTCGTCGTTGTACTCTGTGAAGCTGGCGTGTGATGAATTGCGCGCTGGACGAGCTGATATGATGGTGACAGGGGGAGTGTCTCGTCCCGACAACTTGTACACACAGATCGGCTTCAGTCAGCTCCAAGCGCTCTCTCCTTCGGGAGTATGCTCACCCTTTGACGCAAAGGGGGACGGATTGGTCGTGGGGGAAGGCGCTGGTGTCGTGATCTTGAAGCGACTGAAAGATGCGCTTGCACATGGCGATGAGATCCACGGTTTGATTCACGGCGTCGGACTCTCCAACGATATTGGTGGCAATCTCCTCGCGCCGGACAGCGAAGGCCAGCTTCGTGCGATGAAGAAGGCGTATGCGTTGACCGGATGGGAGCCTCAAGAGGTCGATCTGATCGAGTGTCATGGGACGGGGACGCCACTCGGGGATAAGAAAGAAGTCGCGAGTCTTCAGGCGCTCTGGCAAGAAGCGGGCGCACAAAGTGAAGAGTGTGTGATTGGTTCGGTCAAGTCGATGATCGGTCACTTGTTGACTGCGGCATCTGTCGCTGGTTTGATCAAGGTCTTGTTGTCGATGAAGCACAAGACCCTTCCTCCGACAGCCCACTTTTCCAGTCCACCAGAGAGTATTCCTCTTGAGGGGAGCCCATTCTCGGTCCTCTCTGCCTCGCGACCATGGAAGCGTCGGCAAGAAGATTGCCCTCGAAAAGCCGCCGTCAGCGCCTTTGGATTTGGCGGTATCAACGCTCATATGTTGATCGAAGAGTGGGATGCCTCACACACATCAAAGTCATATGTCGAGTTCCCATCTTCCTCTCACTCTCCGCTTGCGATTGTCGGGATTGGTGTCCAAAACGGACACGCTCGTGATCTGGACTCGTTCCGAACGACGATGTGGCGAGGAGATTCATTGCTTGACTGGCGTCCTTCTACGCGGTGGCGTGGTTTTGAGTCTTCTGATCTGGTCGATGGTATGCCCTCTATGGGGGCGTACTTTGAACCTTACGATATGACGGTTGGTGAGTTTCGCATTCCGCCTCATGAGATCCCCCAGATTATGTCGCAACAGTTGGTGATGCTCCAGGTCGCCGCAGAGGCTCTGCGTGACGCGGGGATGCCGCTGCGTGAAAGACGTCCCGAGATGGGGACGTGTATTGGGATCAACTTCGACTTTGAGACGACTGACTTTCACTTGCGTTGGGCGCTTTACGATCTTGGCCCTTCACTCTACGAAGCGAGCCATTCGGAGCTTCCATATGATGAGTGGTTTGTCACTGTCCAGGACGCGCTCTCAAGGCCTCTCAACGCGACGTCTACTGTTGGTTCGCTCGGTGGGATTGTTGGAAGTCGTGTCGCGAAGGAATTTCTGCTCGGTGGACCTTCTTTTGTGGTCTCGGCTGAAGAGGCCTCTGGTCTCCGTGCCCTTGAGGTCGCAGCGAGAGCACTGCAACAAGGTGAAGTCGATGCTGCGTTAGTCGGCGCAGTCGACCTGACAGGTGATATTCGTCAACTGCTTCAGCGTCATGTCGAGGGTGCCTATACATCTTCTTCCAAGTGTCTGCCTTTTGATGTCCGAGCTGATGGGACGCTCCCTGGTGATGCCGCTGTCGCCCTCGTGCTCAAGAGATATGACGATGCGCTCGCCGATCAAGATCACATCTACAGTGTGTTTCGCGGTGTTGGGTTTGCTTCTGGTTCAGATCAGGCATCTTTTGTCCCCAACGTGCAGGCGTGTGAAGCGGCTATCCATCGTGCTCACAAGGACGCAAGTGTCGAACGTTTTGACATCGGTCTGATCGAGGCAAATGGTAGCGGTATCATCGAAGAAGATCTTCATGAAGCCTACACCCTCACAAAAATGTACGCAGACGAAGAGCATCCCATCGCGGTCTCTACGTCGAAAAAGGCGACTGGTCACACTGGTGCTGCCGCAGGGTTGCTCTCTGTCGTTCACGCGAGCCTTTGTCTCTCCGATACACTTTTGCCAGCCTCACACAATGCGCCTGATTGTCTGCTCAACGAACCTTTCCATACCCCAAAGTGGCCACAACATTGGTTGCGAGATCAAGTGGATGGTTCGAGGCATGCGGCTGTTCATTGCTTGACCTCTGATGGGAACGCGGCACATGTATTGCTGGAGCAACCTCTACAACCCTCTGCACAACCCCCCGAAGGACAGACGAAGTGGGGCCTCTTCCCTGTGGCCTTCTCGGATGCACAAGAGGCAGCCACGCAAACCCAGCGATTGAAGGACTTCTTGCTACAGGCAACAGAGCCTTTTGAGATGGTCTCTCGTCGTTGGTGTGAGGCTTTTTCACCTTCCGAAGAAGACCTCATCTACTGCGTCGTGACATCTGATCGGGATCACCTTCTCAGTGTACTCAAAGAGGTCGCGTCTTTGTGTGAAGCGGGTGATATGGATGGTCTCTCTGACATCTCCGGCGTATACTTTGCGCCGCGTCCACACGCCAAAGACGGACAGGTCGCCTTTGTGTATCCTGGCTCTGGGAACCATTATTTCGGAATGGGGCGTGAACTGGGACTTCGCTGGCCACAAATCCTTCACGAGCTGGACGCTGAGACTGAGAGATTGCGCACACAGTTGGTGACAGACAAGACCACACCCTGGCGTGCTGATTGGCCGTCCTCTTGGCGCAAAGAGGCGAAGGAGGAGCTGCTCTCTGACCCTCATAACACGATCTTCTCACAAGTCGTCCACGGTGGTTTTGTGACCCGTGTGATGCGTGGGTTTGGCCTTGAGCCAGATGCGATGATCGGATACAGTCTCGGTGAATCCGCAGGTCTGTTTGCTCTAGAGGTCTGGCAAGATCGTTGCGAGATGCTCAATCGGATCCTGGCATCTCCTATTTTCCGTAAGGAGCTTGGTCTAGAATACAGAGCCGCCAGAGAGGTCTGGGGGATTCCTGAAGGGGACGACTTTGATTGGAAAGTCTATGTCATTCCAATGCCTGCAGAGGCCGTTCGCGAGGCCATTCCAGAAGACAGCCTGATCCGTTTGTTGATCGTCAACACACCTGATGAGTGTGTTGTTGGAGGAAGAGGGGCAGAGGTCGAAGTGTTCGTCAAAGGACTCGGGTGCAATGTCTTCCCACTAGAAGGTGTGATCACGGTCCATTGTGAGGCTTTGTCGCCTGTTGAGGATGCCTACAAAGCTCTTCATACATTTGAAGTCCATCCCGATGATACAGTTCGATATTATCGATGTTTTGATGGTCAATCATACGATGTGACGACAGAGAGCGCGGCGGACGCAGTGACTGCGCAGGCGCTTCATGGCTTCGACTTTACAAAGGTCATCGAGCAAGCCTACGAAGAGGGTGTGCGGTTTTTCTTTGAGATGGGGCCACAAGCCTCTTGTTCGAGGATGATTCACAAGATCCTTGAGGGCAAAGATATCGTCGCACAATCGGCTTGTGTTCGATTTGAAGATGACGTTGAGAGTGTGCTCCGTATGCTCGCCCAGTGTCTTACGCACAAAGTACCTGTCTCGCTGGATATGTGGGTGGGTCAGCTCGACAGAGCGTCTGAGAGTGAATCGACACCCAAACAGGCTCCAAAAGTTGGTCTCCACGTCGGCGGCGAAGATATATATGCGGCGATGTCTTCATTGCGAGGTGAAGCGCCCAAAGAGGTTATTCTTCCGGTCCAACATGTCCAACCACCTACTTATTCAACACCGGCACCTGCCGTTGATACACAGAAGGTTCCCATGAAAGAGAAATCACCTCAACTCCCACCACAACACTCGGCTCAACCTGTCTCTTCACAACCTGTGGCGTTGATGTCACAAGCACCTGTTGTGACACCCCAGACTTCTGCTCCAGTTGCACCTGTACACGCTGGCTATATGGGGATGATGGAGGGGGTTCTTGCGACCGGTGCTGCTCACGGGGCGTATCTGGACATGGCGGCACGTGCGCAGTCTGAGATGGCGGCTGGGTTCATGCTCCAAAACCACATCTTGCAGCAGATGGCGTATGCTTCACAAGGGCATGTGCAGCCGATGTTTCCTGCGCCTGTTGCGTACGCTCCTCTATCACAAGAAGAAGTATTCCAGCCATCTGTCCGCTACGATGGACCTGTCGCGTATGATTTTGATGAGTGTATGGAGTTTGCCGTTGGTAAGCTTGGGAACGTCTTTGGTCCTGCCTTTGCGGAGGTTGATACCTATCCTGTACGCGTGAGATTGCCCGATTATCCTTTGATGTTGGTCGATCGCATTATCTCCATTGAAGGTGAGATGGGTTCACTCGGTCCAGGACGTATTGTCACGGAGCACGTTGTCAAACCTGACGCGTGGTATCTCGATCATGGTCGAATGCCTGTCTGTGTGACTGTCGAAGCTGGGCAGGCGGATCTCTTCCTGTCTTCGTACTTGGGGATTGATCTTGCGGTCAAAGGAAAGCGCTCATATCGGCTGCTCGACGCGACCATTCATTTTCATCGCTCTCTTCCAAGAGCCGGAGAGATCATCTACTACGACATCCGTATCAATAAATTTGTGAAGCAGGGTGATGTGTATCTGTTCTTCTTTGAGTTTGACGGGACGATCAACGGAGAACCCCTTTTGACGATGCGTGATGGTTGTGCGGGCTTCTTTACACATGAAGAGGTCGACAACTCTGGCGGAATCATCCTCAAGGGAGAGGACCTTGTCTCGACACCTGGGAAGATCACAGGTGATTATGCTCCGTTGTTGCCCGTCCAAGACGAGCGGTGCGATGATCTACAGGTCGAGGCGTTGCGACGAGGTGATCTGGCGACGTGTTTTGGTCCGATGTTTTCGGGACTTCCATTGCAGTCTCCTGTCCGACTCCCGACAGGCTTTTTGGAGTTGTTCCACAGAGTCCTCGCGCTTGAGCCGGAAGGTGGGCGTTTTGGACTTGGCCGTGTGCAGGCACAAGCTGACATTCACCCGGATGATTGGTTTTTGACCTGTCACTTTGTCGATGACATGGTGATGCCAGGGACGTTGATGTACGAATGTTGTGCCCACACCCTGCGCGTTCTGTTGATGAGAATGGGGTGGGTTGATGAACATGAAGCTGTTCGTTATGAGCCCGTTCCTGGCGTCCATGCAGAGCTTAGTTGTCGAGGTCCTGTGCTCGTCGATACAAAGCAGGTGATGTACGAGGTCGAGATCAAAGAGATTGGCTATCGCCCAGAACCCTACGTTATCGCCGATGCTTTGATGTATGGTGATGGTCGTTGCATCGTGTCTTTCAAGAACATGTCCATCCAATTGACAGGATCATCAAGAGAGCGTCTGGAGTCGCTTTGGTCTCATCTTTACAACGAGGCGCCTGTATGGACGACGTCTATGCCAGCCTTTCCAGTAGAGGACGCGCCTCCTCAGATGACACATCATCCTCTCTCACCCACCGGAAAACCCGTGTTGTATGACAAGGCGTCTATTCTCGCATACGCAGAAGGGAACCCTTCGGAGGCCTTTGGGGAGCCGTACAAGATCTTCGATGAAGGTCGTGTGCTCGCCCGTTTGCCACGTGACCCATATCTGTTTATGGATCGTGTTGTAGAGCTTGAACCTCCACCTTGGGAGCTGAAAGCCGGTGGCTGGATCGAGTGTGAGTACGACGTTCCACCTGATGCCTGGTATTTTCGGGCCAATCGTCAGTCGACGATGTCCTTCGCCGTGCTGCTTGAGATCGCGTTGCAACCGTGTGGCTGGCTGGCTGCTTATGTCGGCTCTGCGCTCCACAGTGACCAAGACCTCTCTTTTCGTAACCTCGGTGGTGAAGCGATCCTTCATGCGCCTGTGACACCGGACGCTGGTACGTTGACGATGAGAGTCCGTATGAAAGAGGTCTCAAAAGCTGGTGGGATGATCATCGAGAAGTTCGATATGCTCGTCTACCAACACGGTCAATGTGTCTACGAAGGGGATACTTACTTTGGTTTCTTCTCAGACTCGGCGTTGGCGGAACAGGTTGGTATCATCGACGCTGACAGTCGCCACTATCTCCCCACCGAGGAAGAAAAAGCCTCTTGCACAAGCGTTGTACTGGAAGACGCCGCGCCTTTGACGCCTTACGATCCTTCGACGGACGCGGCGCCTTCGCTGTGTATGCCGGCAAAGGCGCTTCGTATGGTCGATGAGATTGAGCTCTTCTTGCCTGAGGGCGGACCCGATAAGCTCGGCTTCTTACGTGGTGTCAAACACACCAATCCCGACGAGTGGTTCTTTCACGCACACTTCTATCAAGATCCCGTTTGGCCAGGTTCCTTGGGGCTTGAATCTTTCTTGCAGATCATGCGGTGGTATGCGATACAGCGCTGGCCTGAGAAGCAAGATACACACGAATTTGAGCCTATCGCGACCGGAGAACCACACAAGTGGATCTATCGCGGGCAGATCCTACCAAAGCCTTCGAGGGTTGAGGTTGATGTCGTGATCAAAGAGGTCAAAGATGGTGAGCGTCCGTATGTGAAAGCCGACGGATTCTTGAAAGTGAATGGATTGTACATCTACGAGATGGTCGATTTTGGGTTGCGTCTTGTGCCCCATTCGGCTGTCTGATCATCAACATGGGATAAGACATACATGCGTTACAACAAGGTTTATATCGAATCCATCGGGTATGAACTCGCTCCACATGTCGTTGGTTCCGACGACATCGAGGAGCAGCTCGCGCCCCTCTACAAGAAGCTGCACATCCCAGAGGGCCAACTCGAAGCCTGGACAGGTATCGAAGAGCGGCGCTTTTGGGATATCCAACACACGATGGCTGAGCACGCAGCCGTCGCCGGTAAAGACGCGCTGGAGCGAGCGGGCGTCGAGGCCAGCCAGATCGAGATGTTGATCTACGGCGGTGTCTGTCGTGACAACCTCGAACCTGCGACGGCCTGCGCCGTCGCAGACGCTGTTGGCATCCCACAGGCCGCGCAGATCTTCGACGTCTCCAACGCCTGTTTGGGTGTCTTAACAGGTGTGTTGCAGGTCGCGAATGCCATCGAATTAGGTCAGATCAAAGCTGGTCTGGTCGTCTCCTGTGAGTCTTCACGCCAGATCGTCGAGGCGACGATTCAAGAGTTGTTGGAAAAATCCGATATGGACACTCTTCGGACGTCTATCGCGACCTTGACAGGTGGCTCTGGTGCTGTCGGTGTCGTCGTGACACACGAGAGTATTACCAAAGGTGGGCATAAACTCGTCGGTGGCATCGTGAAGAACGCGAGTGAACATCATGAGCTGTGTCGCTGGGGACCTGATTCGGGAATCCCTGCGACCCGTCCGATGGTGATGGAGACAGACGCGCTTGGCGTCCTCAAATATGGCGTCATCTTGGGCGCACAAACCTATCGTGCTTTTCGCGAAGAGTTGGGGTGGGAGCTGCCTGATAAGGTGATCTGTCACCAAGTGGGGAGCGCACACCAAGAGCAGATCCTCAAGACCCTGGAGATTCCTGCAGGGCGAGACTTTACGACGTATGAGTATCTCGGCAATATGGGGACCGTCGCGCTACCGTTGACGGCCTCGATCGCTGATGAACGTGGCTTCTTGCAATCTGGCGATAAGGTCGGATTCTTAGGCATTGGAAGTGGATTGAATTGCTTGATGTTGGGACTTGAGTGGTAACAACACAGCGTACACGTTGGACCTCCAACACATAGAGAACAAACAATGACATTTGATATCACACCGTATCGCTCGATGTATCCCTTCTCATCCAATGAGGTTGAGATCAAAGGACACAAGTACCACTATCTCGATGAAGGCCAAGGTGAGACCTTGTTGCTCCTTCATGGCAACCCCACATGGTCCTTCTATTATCGCGAAGTCATCAAGGCGCTGCGAGATCGATACCGTGTGATTGTCCCCGATCATATCGGCTGTGGGTTGTCCGACAAACCTTCCTCTGATGACTATCCCTACACATTGGACCGCCGCGTCGATGATGTCGAGGCGTTGATGGAACACCTCGGCCTCACTGAGGACATCACGTTGATCGCCCACGACTGGGGAGGGATGATCGCTGCGGGTTACGCGATACGACACACCTCCAAGATCCGTCGTATGGTGATGCTCAATACATCTTTCTTCATGCTGCCAGAAGGCAAAGGCTTACCTTGGCGTTTGTGGTTACTTCGCATGTTCCGTCCTTTCGCGACAGTTGCAGTGCAAGGGTTTAACGTCTTCTCGAAAGCCGCGACCTTTATGACAACCCAAAAGCCGCTCCCTGCAGAGGTCAAGAAGGCCTACCTCGCACCTTATGATTCATGGGCCAACCGTATCGCCGTGTTGCGTTTTGTGCAGGATATCCCACTCGTCGAAGGTGACACGAGCTATGAGACGTGTAAGTTTGTCCAAGAACATCTCGATCGCTTCGAAGATATCCCGCTGATGGTGTGTTGGGGTGAGCACGACTTTGTGTTCGACATGGACTTCTTTGCCGAGTGGAAGCGACGTTTCCCCAACGCAGAGTTTCATACCTTCCCTGATGCCGGGCACTATATCCTCGAAGACGTCCACGAAAAGGTTATCCCATTGATCGAGGACTTTTTGGTCAAGCACCCCATCTCTCTTGCCGTGACAGAGGAGTCCTCTCATGGAGCAGCATCACACACCTGAGCGTCTGGTGAATGTGGCCGCCCACCTTCCCAAGATGGCGGCGCAGCAACCTTATACAAAGGCCGTGAGCTTTCCTGTTGGTCGGGACAAACAGGGTCGTGCGACGTACTCTCACATGACCTACCAGCAGCTCGATCAGGAGTCCGACAAGATCGCCCGTGGTCTCGAAGAGATTGGGATCAAAAGAGGCACGAAGACCATCTTGATGGTCAAGCCATCTTTGGAGTTCTTTTCGCTGACCTTCTCGCTCTTTAAAGTAGGCGCTGTACCTGTCTTGATCGATCCTGGTATGGGTCTCAAGAGGATGTTGCACTGTCTCCAATCGACCAAGGCCGAAGCCTTCATTGGGATTCCCCTTGCGCACGCGATGAGGGTGATGTTTTCGGGGTATTTTTCGACGATCAAGACACACTTGACTGTTGGAAAACGCTGGTTTTGGAGTGGACCTGCGCTCTCCGAGATCACGGACAAACCCTACGAACCCTATGAGATGGCGCCGACACGTGGTGATGAGGTCGCGGCGATTCTCTTTACCACGGGAAGTACGGGACCAGCGAAGGGTGTTGTGTATCTTCATGAGAACTTCGATATGCAAGTCACCCACTTGCAGCGGCACTTTGGGATCTCCCCAGGTGAGGTTGACCTCGCGACATTTCCGTTGTTTTCGCTCTTTGCACCGGCGCTTGGGATGACCTCTCTGGTGCCCGATATGGACGCCACGAGACCGGCAGATGTCGACCCTGTCAAGATCATCGAAGCCATTCAAAACCACGGCGCGACGACGATGTTTGGCTCACCAGCTTTGCTCAACAGGGTGGGGCGCTACGGTGAGGCACATGGGATCAAATTACCTTCTTTGCGCAGGGTGTTGTCTGCGGGAGCACCGGTGACACACGACAACATCAAGCGCTTCTCTAAGATGCTTCGTCCCGAAGCCCAGATCCATACACCATACGGCGCGACAGAGTGTTTACCTGTCGCGTCTATCGGAAGTCACGAGCTACTCACAGAGACGCAAGAACAAACGGCCCGTGGTGAGGGGATCTGTGTGGGGCGACCGATGGAAGACTTGACCGTTCGCATCATCAAAGTCAACGACGGTCCCATCCCCGAATGGTCCGATGAATTTGTCGTCCCTGATGGTGAGATTGGAGAGATTACGGTCAAAGGCCGCAACGCCACACGTGAATACTACGGTCTTCCAGAGGCGACCGCGAAAGCCAAGATCAAAGAAGGCGATGATGTCGTCCACCGTATGGGTGATCTTGGTTGGTTTGATGAGAACGGAAGGATCTGGTTTTGTGGGCGAAAAGCGCACAGAGTGCAGACCGCAGAGGGTGATCTGTACACAGTGCGCTGTGAGGCTATTTTTTCGCAGCATCCGAGAGTGTATCGTTCTGCGTTGGTTGGTTTGGGTGATGCACCCAACCAAAAACCCGTGATCTTGATCGAGTTGGAAGCTGACGACAACAAACGCGATCTCAGCAAGTTGAAGGGCGAATTGCTCGCGATGGCCCAGAAACATGAACACACAAAGTCGATTAAGACCTTGATGTTCCATCCAAAATTTCCTGTGGATATCCGTCATAACGCCAAAATCTTTCGAGAGAAGCTGTCTGTTTGGGCTCACGAGCGCCGCTAAATCTGGAGAAAAAGTATGTCTACAAAAGCCCTTGTGACCGGAGGAGGTGGATTCCTCGGTAAAGCTATCATCAAGCGACTCCTCGATCGTGGTTGGGATGTTTGCAGCTTTTCAAGAGGGGATTATCCCGAACTTCGTGCCCTTGGTGTTGAGGTTGTGAGAGGTGATATCCAGGACGCATCCGCTGTCTCTGCGGCGGTTGAAGGTTGTGATATTGTATTTCATGTCGCCGCAAAGGTCGGTTCATGGGGGAAGTTTGAGGACTTTTATGGGGCGAACGTGATAGGGACACAGCGCATCCTGGATGCCTGCCAAGAGCACCAGGTCGAACGCCTTGTCTACACGAGCTCACCGAGTGTTGTCTTTGGTGGTGGGGATATGAAGGGGGTCGATGAATCGGTCCCTTATCCCGAGACCTACAAGGCGTTTTATCCACAGACAAAAGCTGAGGCTGAGAGGCGCGTTCGTCAAGCCGGAGAAGACGGTGTCGTGAAGACGATTACGATTCGTCCTCATTTGATCTGGGGTCCCGAAGACACCAATCTCGTCCCCCGCATTTTGGAGAGGGCGTCGAGTCTTCGGATTATTGGAGAGGGTGACAATCTTGTCGACACGATCTATATCGACAACGCGGCGGATGCGCATATCCTTGCGGCAGATGCGCTCTCTGAGAAGCCTGAACTTGCAGGGCGTGTGTACTTTATCAGCCAGGACGAACCCGTAAATTGTTGGGAGATGATCAACGACATCTTGCGCGCAGGTGGGAAGCCACCGTTGACGAGAAAGATCTCTTTGAAGGCGGCCTATCGTATCGCTGGGATGATGGAGTTTGTGTACAAGCTGTTTGGTATTCGTTCGGAGCCAAGGTTGACACGATTTGTCGTTGGGGAGCTGGCGACCAGCCACTGGTTCGATATCAGCGCGGCAAAAAATGATCTTGGTTTCGTGCCCAAAGTCTCGACAGAGGAAGGTCTCAAGCGTCTCGCTGAATGGCTTCAAACTCCTTCTTGACCGCAACTCAACCTTCGTGATCGAGACAAAACACAAAGCGACTCAACCCCTGCTGTGCGATAGGTGGGGAGCGGTGGTAGATCTTGTTTGTGTGTGTGGGGTGTCGATGTCCTTTGAGGAGCCCGACACTCCATCTCGGGATGTGTTGAATGTCCTCTTCGTTAAATCGATCTCGTCGGTCTCTGGGTCTGTAAATGTTGTCGCTGCTGAGCCACTGTGATGATGGCCCCTTATATGTGCACAACATTCGAACTGTTGTGTTGTCGATGTGAAACCGACTACATCCATCTGTCGTCAGTTGATCCAATCGTACTCCAACAGACAACGCGCCCATGACCCTGGCAAAATGCTGAAGTAACGCATCCAACTCTTCCAACCATAGCTCCTTAAAAGTTGGACATATCGAATCGACCTCGTCCAAACGTGCTGCCAGATCTGCTCTTGCCTGCTGTGGAGTTGTGGTAAAACGACCTCTTGGCAGGTCCTCCAACGACATCGACTCCAGGCGCGTTGCGAGCAACCCTGGAGCTGGTCGCTTCCAGATCAACAAATCAACACCTTCCTGATGTATGAGCTCCCACTCCTCCAACGAATGACAGATCCGCCAGCCTGTTCCATCCATAGCACTCACCAACGATTCTTTTTTGGGCTCAGTTTGCAACATCATTTTTCCTGATCCTTTTCATTTGCGTGATCTGTGTCGTATCTCCTTTTTGATAACTTGTTCTCAAAAGGAAACGCAACTGGAGCATATGTGCTATTTTTGAGAATGCAATATCATAATGTGTATGTGTTTGATATGAATTGTTATTTTGGGTTCGTTTGGGGGGCGTAAAGGCATCCTTTCTGAAAATACGCGTTGACAAAGGCAAGAGAGCGTGTATACATCATCTTTAGTTGTTTATGATAATGGATTCTCATTAACGTCCATTGAACCATGTAAGTGGTTGGTCAGATGCCACCTTTTGTTCGGCTTTTGAGTTCGTACTTGTATCCAGGAACAACTGGACTCTTGGCTGTGTGCGTTTTGCCTTCCTTTTGCATTGGTGATGGGTCTTGGACGGAATCATCTTATTTGGGCGCATTCTCCTTCATTGGATGCGTCCTTTTTTTTCGAGAAACGATATGAAAAGAAACAAGATCGCGGTCGGATTGGGCTTTTTTCTGTTGGTGTTTATCCTCGTAGGGTACGGCTGTTCAGAGACGACCCCTGAGTGTAAAGAGACAAGTGATTGCAACAGCAGCCACTATGTATGCAAAGACGGTAAATGTATCCACGATCACTCTCATGATACAGAGCAAGCCGAAGAACATTCCCATACACACGAACACGTCGCCACACATGAGCACAACCACAAAGAGCAGGTAGCTGATGCAGGTGTCCATGAGACGGGGCATCACGAGCACATGCATGATTCTTCGGCGCATGAAGTCGCTCCAGTGAAAGAAGAACCTGCGAAGGAGGAAGCTTCTTCGGTCGGTGAATTGGAGCGCTGTGATCCGCAACGCAAATGTGGGGCAGGTCTCTCATGTGTGACATTCGCGTCAGGAGCGACGGAGGGACTTTGTTTACGCTCTGTCGTCGCGTGTACGGGGACGTCATGCAAGAGCGGTGAACAATGTGTGACATTGGAAGGAGGAGGTGTGTGTCTTCGTTTGTGTTCCCAGAGCGCGCCTTGTCCTAACAACCTTACGTGTAGCCATCTTCATTTCCCCGGTGGTCACGGTGATGCTTGTACGCCTTGAGTTCGCTAGTTCTTTAGAAGAGGCTAAGACGATTCGTGCTGCGACAAAGGCAAAGATCGCCAAGGTCCGAGAAGGACACGATTGGCACTCTTATAAGCCGTCCTGAGGGTTTTGCGGGGGGTAGGGGGTTTTATCCGTTTTTGTTTTCTTCATCATCAACAACGATATCTTCCACAATGTGAGTGTCTTCAGAGCTTTCTTCAACAGTCTACCCAAACTTCTTCTCTTCATCTGTACATTTCTTCCTGAGTTTTGTATCTTTTCCAGACCTTACACTTTTTTTGCTTTCGGGAGCCATTGCTTCCACGGAGGAATACAATGAGTGACGAACGTCCTTCGCATATCTCACGTGCGTTATTTTTGGAATGGAGGGATGCGCGGCGTGGAACATCCAACCCCGAAAAACAGACCAATCCCTGGTGGGTTTGGGTCATTCAAGAAGATTTGAGTGGCTGTTCTGCCAACAGCGTTTTTGATGGTCCTTCTTCGCTTGGTGGACAGCCAGCTTGGTGCTTTGAGCGGTTTGGGCAAAGCAAGACGACTTTGCCAGATGGCCGAGTTGTATGTATTGCCGGCGAACACGAAGATTACTATGATCCTGATTTTTTTATTTACAACGACGTAACAGTGTTGGCTCCCAATGGAGTTGTTGAGATCTTCGGTTATCCCGAGGATATATTTGCGCCTACAGATTTCCATTCGGCGAGCTTGCTAGATGATCACATCATCGTCATTGGTTCTGTTGGGTACAGCGATGAACGACATGTTGGTCATACACAAGTGGTGCGTTTTACGTTGGATACATGGCGTTGTGAGGGCATTGAAACACATGGGGAAGGTCCAGGGTGGATTTCAAGTCATCAGGCGACGTGGATGGATGACGGAAAAAGCCTTCTGATCACAGGTGGGAAAGTTTGGCGTGGTGACAGCGTTGGATTTGTTGAAAATAACCACGACTGGTCACTTGACTGCTCGACTTGGACTTGGTCCGTTGTCAAAAGGCGTAGTTGGTTGCAATTTCGCTTCACCCGTGAGGATGAAAAAAGCAATCACCTCTTCAAAATGGAGATGGCTAGTTTTCGACTGGAGCAGGGTTGGGACGGTGCTGAGCAGGCAGTGCAGGAGTTGACAGAGGCGCTGGGGTGTCCTCCTAATTTTGCTTTGTACAAGGTGCTTTACCAGCCTGATTTCGCCGATGAAGTGATCGAGCTTGAAGGGGATGAGTACAATGTGTCTCGAATCCGAAAAGATGGCGTCGATGTGCGCTATGAAGAGGGCACTTGGCACGTCAAAATGGTGATTGAAGGTGAGTTACCACCTTCAACAGTCGATGCTTTGTGCGACGATTTGAAATCAAAACTGGAGCGCCTTGGAAATCATCCCTGGACCTTCCAGAAAACCGTACTTGACTGAAGGTCTCTGCTGTAAAAGAGTCTTTTGGGCCTCAACTCATTTCTGATGTGTGATGAAGGTGAGTGGGTGGATGGAGAATCCTGAAGTGCAATCGTCCTGACAACCTTTTTCTCGGTAAGTGCATGTTTTTAGGATCCCTTGCTTGTCGTACGCAACACGTATGACGTGTGTTTTCTTTGATTTGGTTTTGAGGATCTTCGAACAGTCTGTGTACAGCGATGTCAACGATTTGGGAGGAGCTCCGTTTTGGTGCTTGCCAACCTCCTTGCCTTTCTCCGTCCAAGCTTCTTTGCGTGTTTGTTTGCCGTTCCCATCGACCATCCATGCTTTAAAGTTTCGAGCGACAACGCGGCCTTGTTTGACTTCAATCGTCGTCCGACTTTCGTAGCCAGAGTAGGATTGGGTGGAGCGTGTGTATCGGTAGTGTTTGAATGACTTTTTGGAAGCCTGTGTACGCCAGAGACGTTGACTTAACGCTAGTCGTTTCAAGAGTTTTTTGTTGATGGAATGTTTCGCTGATGGGGGCGGATATTGTGTGGGGAGGGGCAAGAGGGATTGATGGTACAGCTCGATTTGTTGCAGGCGATTTGTTGTGTTGTTGAAAACAAAGGCAAGTCCTTCGTGGTTGCAGAAGACAACGTGCTTACCTTTCTTCTTGTACTGCTCACATTGCCCCATCGTTGGGATGGTGTTGGGTTTCGAGTTTGATGTGAGTACGAACGCTGGATGGCATACTGTTTGGTTCGGGGACACCGTGTGAACGGCTGGTGAGTGCCGTGTTGCGCTTTTGTTGTTATGAGCAGCAACGATTCCCTTCCCTTTGTGTAGATAATGGGAGCAGTGTTCTTTGTTGGAGCTGGGCGTTATCGATGAGACAGTCAAGTAGACTGTCTTTGGGTCTCTTGGTGATCTGCTCAAGCGCAATCCAAGAGAACGACATTGGATCACCTCACCCCCTCTATTTTTTTGCACTCGTTGGCAACGACCGATTTGGGCGGCAAGTGAAAACCAAGCATCTTTGGGGTGGAGTTGGCGCTTTTGTATCCGAAAGCAACTTTTCTGTCCGAGTTTTGCCGTGATACTGACGAGGCGTCCATTTTCCATCTGCAAGCCATGTCGGCCAATTTTGCTCCGAAGGGGAGCGTTTTGTTTTTGCAAAGACTGTACTTGCTTTTGGTCCATCCCAAGCCTGAAGGGTCCAATCCCTTTCCCTGGTGTGATGTGTATACAATTCTTGCTTTTTCCAGGGGTGGCTGTCGCGTCTTCACTGGGGAGCAGTGGGAGCAATAAGAGCATGAGATAACAAGTGATCTGGATTCTTACTTTCATCTGTTCCTTCCTTCATCCGAGTTCTGCGGGATATGTTTTCCATCAAGATCTTGATGAAAATTTGTACGGAAAAGGCTGGAAAATGATCTGATAAAAGTGAATTGAGTTTATTTTGTCCTTGTTCAGGAAGCTTTGGTGGAGGGTTTGGTCGTTGCGGGTTTGCTGGTGGGGACCTTTTGGACAGGTTTTTTGGCTGGGGCGACTCGAACAGCAGGGGCTGTGCGTTTGGCAGGGGCTGTACGTGCTACGGGAGCCTTGCGTTTTGTTGGAGTCTTGGCTACAGGAGTCTTTGTTGTCGCAGCTTTTCGTTTCTCTGGGGCTTTTGTTGAGGTCGCTTGTTTGTTGACGATCAGGACGCTGCGTTTGACGGGCTTGATTGTCGTGGGTGGGTTCTTGGGCAACAACTTGAGATCGGCGACGATACCGTAGTGATCGGAGACGACATCTTTCACGACGCGGTAGCTCGCAAACTGGATGCGCTTGGAGACAAAGATCCAGTCGATACGACGAGGACGGAACCCCTTGTGAGTGTAAAGTCCTTTGTTTTGCCATGATTTGTACACGCGCAAGTTGAGTTTGCGTGTGAGCATCTTTAGTGGTGCGGCGAAGTGATCACTCCAGGTCGTGTTAAAGTCACCCAAGAAGATCACGGGACGCTTGCGCTTGCGGACGACTTCGACGATCTCGTTCACTTGGTTGCGCTGGATCGTGACGTTACTTGGATGCAAGTGTGTCGAGACGACATCGAACATCATCTTCGGCTTACCTGGCCATTTAAAGGCTGAGATCACAAAGCCCTTCTTAAACATCCCTACGGACTTAAACCTATACGACGCTGGATCGTGCATCTTGAGACGTGAGATCAACGCCGCACCGTAGCGTTTGCTCTTGGTTTTGACGTGGATTCCGAGGATTGCGTAAGGGAAGAGCCCGTGCTGTGCGAGGAAGTTCACGTGGTGAAAACGTCCACTCCACCACGAAGGGCCGTCTGCTTCTTGCAAGCCCACAATGTCGGGGTTTTCACGGAGCAAAATGGCCGAGTTTTTGATCAGGCGTTTCTTGATCGTCTTGGCGCTACGAAAGAGGGGGACGATCCCAAATCGGTTCATCGCGCCGTGCGCAACGTTGAGCGACATCACGCGCAAAATCCCCTTCTTATGGTGCTTCGCGACAGGAATCTTGCCCACGTTTAGCTCTGTGGGTTTGAGAGGTTCTTTGGGGTAGGTGGCCATCGATATCGATATCCACATGAAGACACACGCAAATGCTGAAGTGGCCAGGATACTGAGAGTACGAGAACGTTTCGTCATGAATTCATTCCTTTTCGCGATAGTCGTCCATTGCACGATGTGTACGAACTCTGCGGGGCATCGTTCTATCATAATGATACATGTGCAATACCATGGAGCGTTTGTCTTGCTGAGCTTCACCCCCATAACATACTGCATCTTTGGTGAGGAATCAATTCTATGGATGATCATGATGTCTCTGAAAATGTCGACAGATTCGATGAGTGAATCGTCCTTTTGGGTGGAAAAGAGGTGCCTTTTGCCGCTTCTTTGTTCTGTGTTACAATTGCGCCTTTACCGATGAATAAGGCTATTGCATTAGCCTAACCCCCTTTTGTAAAGGAGAAAGCATGTCCGAAGTGGATTGGGCAAAAGGCACACTGATGGGGATGGCTGTTGGAGATGCCATCGGTTTGCCACGAGAAATGCTCTCAAAGTCACGCGCACAGGCCTTGTTTGGTGTCCCTCCAATGGAGCACGCGTTGTTGTTTGGCAAAGGGATGATCAGCGATGACACTGAGCACGCTTGTATGGTCGCGCAAGCGCTCATCGCGACGGAGAATGTCGATGGATTTGCCTCCTCACTTGCCTGGAAGTTGCGCTTCTGGCTGCTCGGTTTGCCCGGAGGTGTTGGTCTCGCAACGCTCCGTTCGATTATGAAGCTGTGGCTCGGCTTTTCTCCTTCTAAAAGTGGCGTCTACTCGGCGGGAAACGGCCCCGCGATGAGGGCGCCTGTCCTCGGCGCATACTTCGCCTTTGATGAAGGTCGAATGTTTTCGTACGTTCGAGCCTCTACGCGTCTGACACACACGGATGAGAAGGCCTATGAAGGGGCGCTCTCCATCGCCCACCTCGCAGCGCTAGCTCGCAGAGAGGGAGAACTCGATCTCGACACCTACTTCCAGGACCTCCAGGAGATCGTCAAAGACGCGGACCTTGCAAAGGCGTTTCAGCTTGTGGAGACAGCCCTCAGGGAAGAGTGGACGCTTGAAAAACTCACCGAACTGCAGGGGTGGCAGAAGGGGGTCAGTGGCTACATTGTGCATACTGTCCCGGCGTGTGTGTATGTTTGTTTGCGTTGGGGGGATGATTTTCGCGAGGCGATCGAGCAGACAGTGATGCTGGGTGGAGACACGGACACAACCGCAGCGATTGTTGGGGGGGTGTTGGGTGTGTTACGTGGTGGCGCAGACATACCGACATCGTGGACAGAAGGTTTGATGGAATTTCCTCGTAACACTTCATGGATAGAGCGACTCGCTGCACGATTGACCGAACGATGGGATAGTCAAAAGAAGGGCGACGCGATCGGTTTGTTTTGGCCCATGTTGCCCTTGCGTAACTTGTTTTTCTTGATGATTGTGCTATCTCATGGTGTGAGACGATTGTTTCCTCCGTATTCGTGAATCAGAAGACAGGAGTTGAGTGCATGAGTGGCCATGAGCTGGGTGGAGCGGGGCGTCCCGCAGCTTTTTTTGACCTTGATCGGACGTTGATCTCCGTCAACAGCGCGAAACGCTATATTCAAAATGAACGAAAACAAGGTCGTGTCACGACCAGGCAGATGTTCCTGTCCGCCTTCTATTTGATGCTCTATCATTTCTCCCTCGCGGATATCAAAGAGGCCTACAGACGGGCTGCGATGAGTTTTCGAGGCAAAGACCACGCCGAACTTACGGCTTCGACCCTGACGTGGTTCTTGGAGGAGATCGCTGAGACCATTCAGCCCGGCGGTGAGAGCGCACTACAAGAACACAAAGCCCAAGGCCATCCCTGTGTCTTGTTGACCGGGAGCACTTCGTATCTAGCGAAGATTGTGACGGATCATTGGGAACTTGACGATTGGCTCGCGACGCAGTTTGTGGTCGATGATGACGGGAAGATGACTGGAGAAATTGATGGTCCCATTTGTTACAGTGATGGGAAGGTTGTCTTGGCGACGGAGTGGGCCAAACAGAACGGTGTCGATCTGAAGCAGTCGTATTTTTACACCGACTCTTTCAGTGACCTTCCGATGTTGGAGGTGGTTGGATTTCCTAGAATCGTCAATCCTGATCCTCGACTGCGGCGGATGGCCAATCGTCGAGGGTGGCCGATTTTGGATTGGCAGGAAGTGGAGAGTCAAGAAGCAACTTCTTGAGAGAGGATTGTCAGCGGATCAGGAGGGACCGTTGGGGATACCGAGGATGGAGAGGATCAGACCGATACCGAGTGCGTCGAGTGCGTACGCACCAAGGATGAAGAACCAAAAGAGTTTTGGATAGCCAACACGTCTGAGATACGCCAATTGGTTGGACTCAAACCAGTTGAACAATTTTTTGATCCCCCAAAACATCTGCACTGCAATAAACATCCCAAGCCCCGCGAGCGCACCGCCAAATTGCTTGTGCCCGCGGACATTCATCTGGATGCCGACAAAGAACATGATCGGGCCGATGATTCTGGAGAGTTTGAGGAGGTTCTGCTGTAGAGGTGTGATCTCATCTTGCCACGCGAATGGACTTGGTTTGTCTTCTTGCATTGCCTTTTGTTCTTCCTGCCACTGTCTGTGGCGTTGTGTCTGTACCCACTCCCAACAATCCTGAATGGTGACGAGCTCTCGGCGCGCGTCTTCTTCGAGCGTTGTATCAAACGCAAGCTCCAGGTTGTCAAAGAAGTCCTGAATGTGTTCGTCAGAAGCGATTGTACGGACAGTTTGTTCAAAGTGATAATCGCCAGGAGAGCGACCATCAAAAGATGCTCGGAAGACCTCTGCGAAGTTTTCCTGGAGTGTTTGCATGTTCATGGTGGGGAGAGTCTTTCTCAGTGCGGTGCTTTTTGAAAGAGCGCTTACTCTTCGATGTACTCTTCGACGTATTCTGTGTCGCGTTGTACGTCATCGATGAATTGGGCGTATTCGCGGGAGATGTCTGTGATGGTGTCTCTTGGCACATTGAGGTTCTCGAAGATCGTGGATTCTTGAACTTCGTTGTCTTTTTCTGTGTTGATGTCGATTTTCTTTGCGGTCATCAAGTGCAGACGATCACATTTTTTACACGAGACCGAAGAGAGTTGGATGTGTGGGAAAGCATCTGTGTAGGTGAGGTCGCGTGACCAATCTTCGCTACCTGTCGACGCCGTCGATTGGAAATTGGGTTCAAGGGAGGCGTCGACAGCGGCGATGATCTCTTCGTCCTCAACCCACTCTTTACAATTTTCACAGTAAACATCTGTCGCATCGAGTTTGCCGAGAAATGCAACACCTGCGAGGTACGCGAGTCCTTCTCCGACCAAAAGGACCGTATAGAAGATTCCGTTGACACGGCCACCTGAGCCGATCGAGAACCAGCCTTTTTCGATGAGTTTGGTGATCATCGCCCACATGATGTCGGGTCTTGTGACGATTTTCATGTAGGGGATTTTGTATTTGATCAAGACCGCGAGAAAGGCTGCCCAGGCGAGATAGAGGGTGATCGCGCCGAGAATGACGCCAAAGACGATGCTGATCGGTGTGTTGCGGTGATGTCCCATCTTGAGGCCCATCTTGAAGACGAGCGCGACGACAAAGACGAAGGCCAGTGAGACGAGTATGTTGAGAAACACAAGTGGGATGTAGCGGACGGCGTACGCGTACCCAAAAGAGAGTGGGATGGCTGCGACGAGTCCGAAGAGCATTCCCCAGACGAGTCCCATAGGGGAGACCTGTCCTGAGAGCTTGTAAAATTTGCCTTGTTGCATGGGGTCTTTCCTTACGTTTGGTGGTTTTGTTTGTGGATGAAGGCAACCCATTCATCCGGTAAGTCAGCTTTTTCGTTCTTTGCGTAGTTGTAAGAGACGATCAGTCCACTGCCTTTTGCTGCGACACGTTGGAGCGTTTCGCTGACGACGATGTACTCCATCGTAAAGCGATCTTGCTCAATATCCGTGACTTTGGCACCGATGTATACTGTGTCCGGGTAGGAGAGCGGTGCCTTGAATCTGCACTGTGTGGAGGCCAGGATGGGGCCGATGTTGTGCTCTTGCATGTACTCGATGATCCTGGCTTCCTCGAAATACGCAATGCGTACATCTTCAAAGTAGCGAAAATAGACTGTGTTGTTCACGTGCTGGAATGCGTCCATGGAACCCCACGTCACAGAACGTCGGATGTGGACAGGGTAACCTTCGAGTAAGTCATGGTATGACATATGATGACCTGTTTCTTGTAATGATTTGATATGTGGTGGTTTTGTGCTGATAGAGATGAAGAAGTTGGCTTATTCGCCTTTTTCTGAGGCTGCAGGGAGGGAGGGGGACTCGTCTTCATCGAGGAGCCAGGGGTTTTCGAGGAGCGCTCTCGCACGATTCGCGAGTTTTCCAGCTTGGAATCCATCGACAAAGCGGTGATCGATGGTCGCAGTGATCGTCAATTGAGGTTGGTTGATCAGCTCGTCGTCGACGAAGGCAGGTCTGCGCTTGACAGCGCCGACCAAGACGTAGAGGGGGACGCGAGCAAAGGGGGTTGGAGGTGCGAAGCCTTCGTCCAGACCAAACATACCAACGCTTGTGATGATCGCCGAGCCAAAAGGAAACTTTTCGACGCCGAGGGCTTTGATCGAGAGACCCATCGCGCTGGATAAATAGCCAACTGTCCATACAAGCGGCTTGATCAAGAATGTCGGCAACCACTTGAGCGGATCTTGTGTTTTGTTGAAGTTGTCGTCTTTTCCCTTGCGCAATCGCTCGGCGAGAGCGCGAAGATCATCTGCGATGTCCAACATCGACTTTTGATCGGCGTTCTCGATTTTGGCTTTGGCGAGGTTGTTTCCATCCTCCAGGGCGACGAGATAGGTGACATCGATCGTCTCGTGGGGGATAAAGCGCCCGAGGAAGATGCGACCATTCAGGCCGGGGGCTTCTTTGAGTGCTTCGGCGACGACTTTCCCGACGAGGTGTGTGATGGTGACCTTGTTGCCGGTTTTGTCTCGGATGTGTTGGATGTATTTGAGCAGCTCTGTGGCATCGACGGTCAACTTGCCGTAGATGTTGCCTTCTTTGGGAGCGGACCAGGAGGAAATCGCGAGTTTTCGACGCAAAGACATTTTTGCCATGGAACCATTTCCCTGTATTGTGATAGGTCTGTCGATCAGGTGATTGTTTCAAAGTCAGTAGCCTAGCAAAGGCGCTTTGAATCGTCAATTGTTGTCGTTGAATGTAAAATGGCGCTTGTCGTGCCACCGTTTGAGGAGAGAAGTAGATGTTGTGGACTTTGTTGTGGGTGGCGTTAGGGGCGATGTTTGGTGCCTCGGGGCGGTTTTTGGTGGGCGAAGCTGTCAGACGTCTGGTGGGGATTGGTTTTCCCTGGGGCACGATGACCGTGAATCTTGTCGGGTCGTTTTGTATGGGGCTTTTGTTTGAGCTGATCCAGCGCGGCTTGGTGACACACGAGCCGACCAAGATCTTTATTGGCATTGGGTTTCTGGGTTCCTTTACGACATTCTCGTCTTTTGCGCTCGATAACGCCAACTTGCTTCGAGCCTCTTCTTCTTGGGTGATGTTGGGGAACATCGTCGCCCAAAATGTGATCGGGTTGTTGATGATCTTCCTAGGGATGAGGGTCGCAGATTGGATCTCTTGATATATCTTGCGCTTTCTGGAATGATGAGCTGCTCGTCATACCTGTATGTTCATACTCACGGAGGATCTTGATGAAATACCTGCATTTGTGGTGTGCGCTTTTGGCGCTCAGTGCGGTGACTGTTCTTGGATGTCAGGCCAAACCTGTCCCTGGACCAGACGGTCTCGCAGAAAGAATCACAGCTTACAAATCTTACACTCGTGCCCGCTCTAGCTGGCCTACCAAGACATGGCCTGTCGCGAAACCTGCGTCTGTTGGCTTCGATGAAAAGGCGCTTGATAAAGCGATGAAGTACGCGTTCACAATGACGGGCGATGAGAAAAATCGCAAAGGCGTCCGTACCGATGGCGTGGTGATTATTCGTCACGGAAAACTTGTGTATGAGCGATATGCACGAGGATACAAGAAGACGACTCCTCACCTCTCGTGGTCCGTGAGTAAGTCATTCACCAACGGTCTTGTCGGGATCGCCGTTCACAAAGGTCTGATGAAGATCGATGAACCCGCAGCAAAGTACGTGAAGACATTGGACCGCGGTCAACACAAAAAGATCCTGATCAGACATCTGCTCAATCAGACCGATGGCATCGATTGGAATGAAGGGTATGAAGCCTCACCTGTCGACTCCAAAGTGATCATGATGTTGTACACGGCAGGTCGAGGGAACATGGGGCTCTTTACAGCAAAGCAGCCCCTCAAGTATGTCCCTGGCACACGTTGGTACTACTCTAGTGGGACGACGAACCTGTTGATGCTGACACTTCGCAACGCGCTGAAGGCCAAAAAGAGGACGCTCGAAGATTTTGCTTGGGGTGAACTTTTTGACAAAATTGGGATGTCTTCTGTGACGTGGGAACGTGATGGTGCCGGAACATTTGTCGGATCTTCTTATCTGTATGCGACGCCACGGGATCTCGCAAAGTACGGTTATCTCTTTTTGAACAACGGTGTCTGGGAAGGCAAACGCTTGTTGGGAGAAGATTGGGTGAAGTTTTCCACGACCGCATCGAAAGCCAACGTTAAAGGGCACTACGGCGCGCAATGGTGGTTAAACCTTGGGCGTCCTGAGAGAAAGCAAAAACGTCGCTTTCCTTCTGTACCACGGGAGCTTTTTTATGCTGGAGGTCACTGGGGGCAGGGGATCTTTGTCTTCCCTTCACTTGATCTGGTCATCGTGAGGACGGCTGATGATCGCGACAAGACATTCTATCGAGGTCGTTTTTTGCGGTTGATCTTGGACAGTCTCCAAGCGGAGAAGAAGAGCAAGACAGCGCCCAAGAAGGTGACACCCAAAGCTGAGACACAACAGGTCAAGGACGCAAAAGACACACCCAAAGTGGAGAAGGCGACGCAGAAAACAGCACCTGTCAAAGACAAGAAAGGAGCCAAGCAATGAAAGTCCTTTTGAAATGGTTGGGAAGAGTGTTGTTGATGTTTTTGGCGATTATCCTTGTGTGGACGATGTTGAACTGGTCCAAGTTAAAGGTCTTTCCTTCGATTATATCGTCTTTTTATTCGAAAGAGATGTGTTCTTGTCTGTATGTGATCGGGCGTGATGAGGCCTTCTGTAAGAATTACGCGAGACAATACATCCCGATCCAGTGGGTAAAGGTCGACAGCAAAAAGAAACGTGTGACTGTGAAGGGGTTGTGGCGTATCAACTCAGCGTCGTTCGTGAATAAGCGTTCGGGATGTCGGTTGGAGAAGCTACAGTAGAGGGGATGTGAGGGGAGGGGGTTTCTACCTGATGTCCTTATTGGATGTGTTGATTCACTTGGTGATGGATTTCATTGAACAATGTATCAAGCTCTGTGGCACCTTTCGCGAGGATTCGTTGACTTGCGCCGTTGAGGAGGTCTTTCTCCTCGTTGGTGAGCTCTTTGGCTGTGAGCACGATGACTGGAGTGTGAGCGTGCGCTTCTTTTTGTCGTAGCTCATGGAGGAAGGTGAAGCCATCGACTTCGGGCATCATGAGATCGAGCAGGATCAACGAGGGCGTTTTGGTTTCGAGCAGATCGAGTGCGATGGCACCGTTTTCAGCTTCGTAGACTGTGCAGTCATTTTTGTGGAGTGTGCGTTGGAGGATGTCCCGTGTCGCGGGATCATCTTCGACGACCATGACGGAGAGTGGGGTGTCTTTTTTGAAGCGGTGGATGACTTCGATCAATCTTGTGGGATTGACAGGTTTGGTCATGTATTCGGATGCACCGAGAGCGAAGCCTTTCTTTCCTTCATCGAGGATACTCAGCATCACGACAGGGATATCACATATCTCGTCATCTGACTTGATGCTGGTGAGCAATTGCCATCCGTTGATGCCCGGCATAATGACATCGAGGATAATCACCATGGGGTGAATTTGCTTGGCAATTTTGAGCCCTTCCTTGCCTGTGGAGGAGGTGACGACGTTAAAGCCTTGCTTGGTAAGAAATCTCGTGAGGAGATCGAGCGCGTCGGGTTCATCATCAATGACGAGGATGGTTTGTCCGTTACCTGTGCTGGGTTTGGTGGTGAGCTGATCAGAGCTTTGGGATTTGTGATCCAACATGGCTGTGGTGCGGTGGGGGAGTTTTGCGGTGAAGGTCGAGCCCTCATCTGGAACGCTCGATACGGTGAGTGTCCCACCCATCATTTCACAAAAACGTCGACTGAGTGCGAGTCCAAGACCTGTGCCGCCGAATTTTTTGGTCGTGGAAGAGTCACCTTGGGAGAAGTTTTGGAAGAGATTTTTCATCTGCTCGGGAGTGATCCCGATACCTGTATCCTCGACTTCGAAGGTGAGCCAATCATTTTCAGACTCGTCAGTCTCCATGTCGACAGTGAGCGTGACGCTCCCTTTCTCTGTAAACTTGCAAGCGTTGCTCAAGAGGTTAAAGAGCGTTTGTCGGAGCTTTGTTTGGTCTGCGAGGACGTACTCTGGGATATCCTTCACGATGACCTTGAGTTCGTTTTGATTGGCTGTCGCGAGAGATTCGGAGGTGGATGAGACATCGTCGATGAGCTCTTGGACTTTTACAGGCTCCATGTAGAGGTCCATCTTGCCGGCTTCGATTTTGGACAGATCGAGAATGTCATTGAGGAGCGAGAGGAGGTGTTTACCTGCTTTGTAAACACGTTCGACGTCCTCTTTGAGGTCTTCGGGCTCCAAGTCTTCGAAGTCTTCGCTGATCATCTCGGAGTAACCGATGATCGCGTTGAGTGGGGTTCGAATCTCGTGACTCATGTTGGCGAGAAATGCGCTCTTCGCGATACTGGCTTGTTGTGCGTCACGTTCGGCGATGACGAGCGCTTCGTTGGTCGCTTCCAGTTCATGCAAGGTTCTGTTTTTGGCACGTTCGTAAAGGATCGCGACTGCCAAGCCACCCATTGTGATTGCGATGATACCAACGAGTCTTTGTATGCCTGAGTGGTTTGCGAATGTGCTTGATGGAGCAAAGTTGTATGTTGATAGAATGATGAAAAGGGCGATATCAACAACAACAGTGATACCAAACCAGATCACTCCGACATTGATCCCTGCGAGAAAAACACCGAAGAGGGGAATCACGATCCCTGCGAGGATAAAAGGGTTTTGGAAGTACCCTGTTTGGAAGGAGAGCGCGATGCTGATCAGGCACAAGATGCTCAACATCAGGTGTGTTGCGATGGTCAGTGATTTTGTGTACCGCAACGCAAAGGGAGCGACCAGAAAGGTCGGGGCGAGGAGCAAATTAATTGCTCCCATCATGTAGTTTTCTCTCAACATATCGAAGACAAAAAAGATGGGACCCAAACAGAAAATGAAGAGAGAGAGCGATATGATGACGATTGCACGTTCACGACGGCCAGTGCTTTCGCCTTCGGGATTGAGGAAGGACTCGGGGATAAAGTAGTTGTAGACGGGTAACATCGACCGCTCCGCTGCTGGCTCATTCTCGGGATATACGTTGCTTTTTCAAGTTTCACGCATCTTTACAAAAAAAAGACGCGAACACAAGATCACTTTTTTTGCAGTGTGTTCTCTTTGGACGCAAGGGGAGTCGTTGGGTTTCTTTTTTTTTTTCTTGATTCAAGTCAAATATGACTCCATAGTAAAGGGATGCTACTTTTATTGGCGGGTGGGAGTGAAGCGTATTGTTTTCACTACATTCGGCGCAACAACGTTTTTGGATGAAGATGTTGTTCCATTCCGTCAATATCATCACTTTTTGTACAACCTATTTTTTGATGACTGAATCTGCAGGTGTTACCGCTTGCAGTGATGTTGCGTTAGGTTGTGATACACGCACGAGAGGTCGCCGATGGAAACATCCGAATATCTTTCGACGGTGGAGAGTATACTCTCTATCGCTCGAAACAAAAAGCTCACTTTTCAGTTCTGTGACGACTCACCCATTCAGGATCGAGTCATTCATATGCACGACAGGCCCGTCGTGTCATTCTCCTCTTGCTCATACCTTGGATTGGAAAAGCACCCTGCTCTGATCCAAGGAGTCCACGACGCCGTAGACCGATATGGAACTCAATTCTCCTCTTCAAGGGCATACGTTTCTGCACCTCCCTACCAAGAACTAGAGGCGTTACTCTCGCAGATGTTCAATGGACATGCTTTGGTCTCGTCTTCGACGACACTTGGCCACCAATCAGCGCTGCCGGTCTTGGCGACTGAGAAAGATGCGTTGGTGTTGGATCACCAGGTACACACGAGTGTACACCTCGCGTCGAAACTTGTTCGTTCCGGCGGTGGTGATGTCAGACTTGTCAAACACGGGCATCTTGAGAAAGCCTACGACTTGATCCAAGAGCTCAGCAAAAAGAACCGCCGTGTATGGTTTGCATGTGACGGCGTTTACAGTATGTTTGGGGATCTTGCACCCATTTCATTTTTGTACGAGTTGTTGGATATCGCGCCCAACGTGTTTTTGTATGTCGATGACGCCCATGGCATGAGTTGGGCTGGTGAGCACGGACGCGGGAAGTTTTCGATGCATATGCCTATGCACGATCGATTGGTCCTCGCTACGTCTCTGAACAAGGCTTTTTCGGCAGCAGGTGGATGCATTGTGTTTCCTTCTGCTGACTGGCGCAGATCAGTGGAGACTTGTGGTGGACCCCAGATGTTCTCCGGTCCCATTCAGCCTCCGATGGTTGGGGCGGCGCTGGCATCTGCAAAGCTCCACCTGTCCGATGAAATTTACGAACACCAAGCGCTCCTACAAAAGCGTGTCGCGTTTACGAACGAGACGATCAAGAAGCTCTCTTTGCCTTTGTTGGTCGAAAATGATTCGCCTATTTTCTTCATTCGAATGGGGGCACCAAAGGTCTCCATGCTCGTCGCAGAGAAGATGTTGGCGGATGGATACTTTGTGAACATTTCAGTGTATCCAAGTGTGCCAATGAAGCGATCTGGTCTGCGGCTCGCGATCACTGCATTGCACTCCGAAGAAGAAATCGAAGGCGCACTTCGCTCACTCGCTCGTTGCGCGACTGAAGTCATGGAAGAACATGGTGTGACTCGTAACGATCTCGATAACTTGTTTGCGACTGCGTTGCCTCGTGTGGAAAAAGTCTTAGATGAAGATTCTACAGTTGGCAAAAAAAATAATGAGAAAGTCGTGCCACTTTCCTCATCAGTCAAAACTGGTTTGGAGCTTGATGTCCCTTCCAACGAAGAGTTGGATGTAGAGCTTGACTTCTTCCACGCGACGTCCATTCTCGATGTCGATGAAGATCTATGGAATCGGACTCTTGGCGTTGTTGGGGCTTGCAACTGGGAGACGATGCGTTCGTATGAGCGCGTCTTCTCTGGTCAAGAGTTGCCCGAAAACAACTGGGATTTTCATTACGTCGTCATGAAGCATGAGGGGAAACCCATTTGTGTCACAATGTTTACTTGCTTACTGAGCAAAGACGACATGCTGTCGCGTGAAGAGATCTCGAAGGCGGTCGAAAGTAAGAGAAATTCTAAAGATGATCCTTACTTTCTCACCTCCAAGGCGCTGATGATGGGGACCATGTGTTCAGAGGGGAATCATCTTTTCCTCGACAGAACAGGACCTTGGAGAGCTGCTTTGATGAAGTTGATCGCTTTTGCTGAGCGTGCATCTAATGATGCTGATGCTGATCGGATCATTTTTCGTGATCTTCCTGGAAGTGATCCACAAATGGATGCGTTTTTTGTCAGCCATGGATTTCTCAAGGTCCCGATGCTGCCGAGTCAGTATGTGGACGTTGACTGGGAAGAAGAAGACGGTTTTCTTGACAAACTCGATGCGAAAAAGCGTTGGCATGCTCGTCGCTATACGATCAGTCTTGCACACATGTATGAGGTCGATGCATTCGGACCTATGCACGAAAATGATCGTGATCTTTCTGATGATCAGATCAAGCATTTGTATCAACTGTATCGAAATGTTGCCCAAACAAAATTTCGTCTGAACGTGTTTCCACTGCCATACAAGTTGTTTGTGGAGTTGTTGCATAACCCGTCTTGGGAGACTGTCGTTCTTCGGCTGAAACCCTCTCATGGTGGACCTGAAGACCACACACCTGTTGCGTTTTTTGTCTCCCATATCCAAGATGGCCACTACACTCCGTTTGTTTGTGGTTTGGATTATAATTTCGTTGAAAATCAGGGGGCTTACAGGCAAGTTCTCTATCAAATTGTAAAAAGAGCTAAAGTTCTTCAAATGGACGTCGTTCATTTTGGTATGGACGCAGAATTTTTGAAGAGAAGGTTGAGCGCAAGACCAGTTGAGCTCTGTAGCTATGTCCAAGTGAATGATCACTACAATGGGATCGTTCTCAACGACATCATCTCTGAGGTTGGATTGAGAGACAAACAAAAAGCCTCCTGATCGACCTCCACTGACTTCTCTTTGAACACATGCAGTGTCATTCGCATCGATACGATGCTGAATATGTTCGGGCCTCGGCCTCACATTCAAGGAGAACTAAGTGATGGATTCACAAAGCCGCTTCAACTCTATCTTCTCTGTCTTGTTCCTCGCAGCTATCTTTTTCCTCTCTGGCTGCGCTGTCGGTCCCGACTCCTTTGAACCTACCTCTGAAACGCTCTCCACAAAAAAACAAAAGCTCCATCATAGCGGTCCTATCGCATATGCTTCGCAGTATTCGGGTCACAGCAGCATTCCTCACGGGATTGCCGGTGATCGAGATCTTGTCTTTGTGACTGAGCCCCTCTTGCAGCGTGTCGTTGTCGTTCGTCGTTCCAATCAACAACAAATTGCTGTCCTTCCAGCACCAAGTGGTGGAATGCTGCTTCCTTTTGCGATGAGAATGAAGACTTTCTCTCGCTCCGGCTGTAACAGCACTGGACGCGTTGTTGTGTTGGATTCCGGTGGTTTTCCCAGTCCTACCATGCCTGCAATTCCACGTATTTACGAATACGATTATACCTTTAACCGCAACACTGGCGCTTTCCAGGCTACTCTCCAAAGAAATCTGCTCATCAACACTGTGCCTATCGGGTTTTCTGAGGAGATCACGCTGGGTCAAAATGGTGACATCTTTTTGACGGACTCTGTTCTTGGCTCAATCTGGCGTATTCTTCCAGATAACTCGGTTGTTCCAGGGATTACACCTGCATCATTTGCGCCCCAAGATGCAATTCCCCAGCTCGGTGGTTGTGGATTCCCCCAAGGTGTACAGGTCGACGGAATCGATTTTGCCTTGCCTGGTGGCTTTGCACCTGGCGTTGGTTCGATGACCACAAACTCCACACACTTGTTCTTTGGTAACACTTGTACTGGCGGTGTGTACAAAGTTCCTCTCTCTGTCTTCACTGACAATCGTGCACCCCACCTTCGTGCTGCAGACATCACTGTTGTCTCTGCGAGACCTTCGAATGTGGCTGCGGAAGCACTCAAGGGGTTGAACTTCAACAAATACAACTGTCATGACAAGTACCTGTACGCAACGGACGCTCTTCAACTTCAAGTCATTCGTATCAACATCCAGACTGGCGCAAGACAGGTTGTTGTAAAAGACAACTTCCTGCTCAACTTCCCTGTCGCGGCTGTCTTTCTGCCTTCGAGAAGAAGATTTAGCTTTGGTAGCGAACTCTACGTCGTCTCTGACCAAGAGCACCGTCTGGCAGCGTTGAACGCCGCGCTCACTGAAGACATTTTCCAAACCCCCTTCCTCGTTACAAAAGTGAAAATCTATCGTTAGGACCTACACGACCTCTCTTTCCTTCCCTCCAATCTGCTCCCTTTTTTCAAAAAAAATCACACACAAGTGTAAGCTCTCCCAATCATCCACGTTGCACATACAGAAAGTCCAAAAGACCAGCCTTGGATCTTTTGCTCAAGCAACAAAGGATGAAATATCATGGGACTCCAGCTTTTCTCTCGAACCCTTGCACCGCTACTGTGCCTCACGGTTTTGATCGGTTGCGCTCACCACAAGCCACAGAAGATCACACACCATCGCCAAGCGAAGAAATATCGCACCCCCCACGCTTTGCCGAACAGGCCACCATCACGAAAGATGCCTTCCTCTGTTGCGAGTCGACCTCAAGCGGATAGTTTGTCATCAAGGCGTGCTGGAAGCCCCGCGGCAAGAAAACGACATGTGCCACCTGCGGTCAGGGCTGGCGCAAAAAAGAATACAAACTTGATGGTGCGCAGAGCGATAAAGCGCGCAAGAAAAAGTCTTAAAGTAAAAGAAGCTGATATCTATAAAATTCGTGGTCATTATCTATACTATCTTCACACATACAGAGGATTCATCGTCTTCGATCTTCGTCGCCCTGAGAAGCCTCTGCTTGTCTCGTCTGTCGGTGTGTATGGGACTCCTGTGGAGATGTTTGTTGAACGTTCACGCGTATATATGTTGATCAACAATGTGCTGGGTCTTGAAAAGGAACGCCACCAATATCGCTTTGTTCGTAGGAATGAGGCACAAATTGTCAGCGTTGACATTACGCAACCTCAGTCACCGGAGGTTCTCCACGCGGTCAATATTCCTGGAACGATCCGAGAAGGTGTTGCGCGCAAAGTGGGTCATTCGATATATGTGCTTGCCCAACAAGCGCGACAGTACCGATACATTTGGAAGCATGGTCGGCGTCAATACACCTACACAAAGCCATTCCTCGATGTGATGTCATTCAGTGTGAAAGATCCTCGTCACATTCGTCCAGTCAGTCGTTTGCCTCTGCTACCAAAGAAGACCAACACATACGAGAGACGCCCTGACGGTAGCTGGACGCGTCGTCGTTATCTCAATCGCTATGTGATCTCTGCGACCCCTCAATTTTTGATGATCGCGCAGCATTGGTATGCCCAGTCTGGACAGTCTCTTGGATACCGTTGGAAAAATGGATACAGACACAAAAGGTATCGTTCATGGGGACGATACCGATATCGCCGCATTCCGTACAAATACAAGTACCGTTGTGTTCGACAGGAGTATGCGCAGATCACCCACATCCAGATGGTTGATATCCGCAACCCCAACGGTTATATCCGTCCCTACACCTCGTTTGACATCGAAGGTACGATGGGGGATCAGTTTAAGCAAACGTATGTGTATGATGCCAAAAAGAAAAGGAAATTGTATCTGGGGATCACATTGCGCAACAAGCGCGTCTATAATCCGTGTGGGAAGAGCCACAATTCGTTGAAGAACACAGTCGTCTCAGTTGATATTTCTGAAGCTGATAATCCTAAGTTGCTAGACTATATGGATTTTGGTAAGCCCAATGAGACTGTGCGAGGGAGCACATTCGATCCACAGCGAAAAGTGCTCTTTGCAATCACTGCGATCGCACGACGTGATCCTTTGTATGCGATCAGTTTTCGTGATCCGACTGCGCTCAAAGTGATGAGTGAAATTGACGGACTCAGTGGTGACATGAATCTCTTTCGTTTCGTTGAAAGGCGGAAGTTTTTGCTCGCAGTCGGACGTGATAACTCATCCTCTTGTAAAGGATTTGGGAGAAATAACAGGCGCAGTCGTGTCTCAGTCAGTCTGATTGATGTACGGGATTTGAGAAAAATTAGACTTGTTCAGAGAAAATGTCTCGGTAATAAGTATAGAGTGTCTCGTTCACAGGTGAACCAAAATAGAGATCAGGCGCACAAAATGGTGAGTGTTTACCAAGATGGTAAAGTCAACTTGCTCTCGGTGCCATTTTACGTGTACGGAGTGCGTCGTTGGAGGCGATGGCATCGTTATGGGTGGCGTTCTGCGATTGGCGTATTGAGTTGGGATCTTGCCCGATATAAGCCTGAGGTAGCGGCTGATCAACAAAATGTGTTGCGTGAAATTGGGACGTTCACGCACAAGCAGGGGATGGTCAAGCGTACCATCATCTCCAACATTCGGACTCGCCAAGGGAGAAGACGTGTGGCTTTGAATCTCTCGTCAAACCACATGTCCATTGTGGACTTGCAGAAGCCTTCCAATCCTTCTGTGCTCAGTAGTGTTGCGTTGGCGCCTAAAGTCGTAGGCGTATACCGCTTTGGTCGCTTCCTCGTCGAACATCGACAAGATGGGGCAGGTGCCAAGCAGACCAATACATTTGTGACGTACAAGTTGACCAGAAACCATCACAAAAAATATCTCTCATCGCGTGTTGAGGTGGGGCCGGTAAAGCATATCTTTCGAGTGGACAATGCACTGTTATTGTTCCAAAACCCCCTCAATGAGCGAAAGGCTGGCAACAAGTACGTCTTGTATCTCGATCAGAAGCGAACACATATCCGGGTTCTCGATGTAAAGGCTGGTCGTTTGCGAAAGAGAGCCGTTGTGAAACTTCCCTACACGATCTATGCACAAAAAAGCACATACTGTGGTCATACTCGGACTTGTGTCTCCAACGCAGGGACGACGCCTTACGGGATGTTCGGTTCGAGCTGGATTGTGCGCGATGGGACATTGATCCTCTCTGGTACGAGCCACATTTACCGCCAAAATCGAGTGGTGCGGAGTGGCGCTGTGCTCATGTTTGTGACCCCTGGACGTAGAGGTGTTCCCAAAGTTGAGAAGAAGATGCTGCCGTATTTTTCGGCCATGAGGCTGATCCCGATGTCGAAGTCGTCCTTTTTGTTGGCACGTCAGGGGAACCGTCCTTCTGGCTTTGTCCAACGTTGGATGCTTTCTGCTGGTAAGTGGCGTACGGCTCCTTGGCAGTATTTACAAGGGCAGTGGGTCGGCAAGCACGAAGAGAATGGGAAAACGTATCACCTAGTTTACCATTACACTTACAGGGAGTTTCAGGCGTTTGAGGTTGTCAATGGTGAGATCCAACTGGAGCCTGTCACGAGATTGCGGGTCAATCTCCAATACCGTGTGAGCACGCTTATGCTTCGGCAGCAGATCTACGCAGTTGGGACGTACAGTGGGATGTCACGTGTGTACAAGATCACTTTCAAAGATGGTCGCTTCCACAGCCACTACACGAGAAATCTTGTGGCAGGGAATGGGGTCTTGAGAGCGATACACAAAGGACATCTGTTGATCCAGTACGTACATGGTGTGATGGCGTTGGATGTTCGTGGGAGTGAGCCAGCGGTGTCAAAGTTCGTAAGACTCTCTCGCTCACCTTACATCACAATTGACAATGAATTGGTCGGTGATTCGGTCTATATCGCTGGAGGGACTGCTGGTTTGTTGAAGTTGTCGCTGCTCAAGCAACGTGGGAATGCGCAATTGTTGTTGGCTGCCAAGACCGCAGGGAAGCACAAAGTGTTGGTGCAATTTTCTCGGTGATTTTGTCAGCGTTGTTTTGATGTGTCTTACTTTTGGGGGCGCTTTTTGGGGAGTGGGGGCTGGGGGAGCTTGACGTCAAGAGAAGGACCAGCGTCGGAGGTGATTCCTCCATCTGGTGGACTAGGTGGCTCGTACCGATCGTATGAATAGTATTCATCTGGTGGGTATTGGGGACCTTCATCCGGGTAGTCCGGTGTGTAGTATTCATCAGGGGGATTTGGTGGTCCTTCATCCGGGTAGTCTGGCGAATAGGATTCATCTGGTTGTTGTGGACCCTCGTCGGGAGGATACTCTGAGTAACAGACTCCTTCGTCGATTTGGCCGTCACAGTCATCATCTTGTCCGTTGCATGTTTCAGCTTGCGGTTGTTGTGATCTCTGGCATACTCCCCAAGTTCCATTACTTTGGCAGCTTTGGTATCCGTTCCGGCAAATCCCAGGTAGCGTTGTTGTACACATTCGGTACGAAGATTGGTTGGTGTAGCATTGACAATTAAGTCCGTTATCGACCTGCCCATCACAATCGTCATCTATGCGGTTGCAGATCTCGCTCGATGGTGAGCCTGCGATGGCTGAACAGACGACGCTTTTTTGATCTGCGCTACATTGATAGTAACCTTGGTTTTGGCAAGCACCCTGACCTTTTGTACAAGACGTATAGAGATTGAGATAGCCTTCATCGGTTTGACCATCACAGTCGTCATCTCGTCCGTTGCACAGTTCGGTGGTTGGTTTGGGAGCTGTACATCCGATGTATTGACCATTTTGACATTGTTCGTATCCACTCCCACAAGCGTTACTACAGCTTCGGTATAGTGCATCATCGATCAATCCGTTGCAATCATCATCTTTTCCGTTGCAGCTTTCGACAGTTGGCTTCACCATCCCGGTGCAAAGCCCCCATGCGCCGTTTTGACAGGTTTGTGTACCAGCTTTGCAGATGCCTTCGCACGTGAAGCTGTTTCCTGACGGGGTGCATCCACTACCGGAGAAGCAAGGGCGTGTGTTGCTATCTGTACATTGACAACCTTCGTCGATTTGGCCGTCACAGTCGTTGTCTTTTTGATCACATACTTCTGCTTGTGGTGGAGGTGTTTGAGCATCGCACTCTGTGTTTGTGCCGTCGAATGTGCAGATGATCTTCCCTGTGGCTTGGCAGATCCCTTTCCCTTTGGTGCAGGATTGGCCGAGAGTGGGGAAGTCTTCATCCGTTTGGCCGTCGCAATCGTTGTCTTTGCCATCACACACCTCTGTCGTTGCTTGCCCAGCTGTGGCTCCACACGAGATGCCTTTGCCATCGACGTCACACGTCATGACACCGCTGGCTTTACATACACCTTTACCTACAGAGCAGGTATCACCTTTTTGGGGCCATGATTCGTCTGTTTGTCCGTCACAGTCGTTGTCTTTTCCGTCGCATATTTCTGTGGTTTTTGGGCCAGGGGTGACGTCACATCGGAGTGAGGTCTCTGTTTGGTTACAGATCATTTTACCTGTTACTTTGCACTCCCCGAGCCCAACAGTACATGGATCGCCTTTATCCGAGAAAGGTTCGTCAACTTGTCCATCACAGTTATCGTCTTTTCCGTTGCAACGTTCGATTTCTGGCTTTTGTTCTCCTCGACACTCCGTCCACTTGTTGGCCTGACAGCTTTGTGTTCCTGTTTTGCAGGGAGAGGTGCAGGTGTAGGCTCCTCCAGAACCAGACGTTGTACATCCGATTGTGCCGGTGTAGCAGTCCTGTACAGTACCATTTGTACAGGTGCAGCCTTCGTCGACAAGTCCATCACAGTCATTGTCGATTTTGTCACATTGTTCCGATTGTGGCTTGCTTGGTATCGCGTCGCAGATCGTTTGTGTGACGTTCTCACAGATGATCTTGCCACTGGTTTGGCAGGCACCCCTGCCGTTGGTGCATGTGTTTCCAAGTGTCGGGAAGTCCTCATCTACACGACCGTCACAGTCATCGTCTTTGCCGTTGCATAACTCTGTCATTGGGGGGGCAGGATTGGCGTTACAGACTGTCGCTTGTCCTCCGGGAGCGCAATCATATGTGCCAGTCCTTGCGCATTCACCTACGCCTTCTGAGCAGGGAAGTCCTTTCTGGGGGAAGTCTTCGTCGATTTGGCCGTCGCAATCGTTGTCTTTGCCATCACATGTTTCGTTCTGGTCGGCTTTGATGCCACCTTCACAGGGGCCCCATTCTTTGTTTTTACAGGTCTTCTTGCCTTTTCGGCACTCACCGACATCCACGCCACAAACTTGTGTCTCGCCATCCTGACAGCTACACCCTTCGTTGCGTTCTCCATTACAATTGTTGTCTTCTTGTGGCTTGTTGCAATTCTCTGTTTTTTCGGGGGTCTGCTCGCCTTGGCATGGACCCCATTGTTCATTCTCGCAACGTTGTGATCCTTTTTTGCACACCCCAACACCAGCGGTCCCCTCTGGGCCTGTATAGCATTCTCGAATGGTCCCATTTGTGCACTGGCAACCATCATCGACAAGTCCATCGCAGTCATCGTCTTTTTGGTTTCCACACGTTTCGTTTTGGGGGATGTTTTTGAGGAAGCATGGGCTCCACGTCGCTTGCGCGCTGCAGAAACTGAAGCCTTGGTGACACGGGGAAGGCTGACCTGTGTTGCAGTCTCTTCGTTCGCCAGGTGTGCAACCACAATGAATACCGTTGTCGATTTGACCGTCACAATCGTCATCCTGGTTGTTACAAAGCTCCGTCTTTGGTGTGATCTGTTTGAGGCATTCGCTGCCCCAATACGCTTGTGGTCCACAGATTTGTAAGCCGCTCTGGCATGGGGCAGTCTCGGCAGTGTCTTTGGGACCTGCGTAACATTCCTGTGTGATACCAGGCACACAAACACATTCGGGGTTATCGTCGACTTGTCCATTACAGTCGTTATCTTGTTTGTCGCAAAGCTCTGGCATCGGAGTGATCTGGTCGAGGCAGTTTCCCCACTTGCTGTCACCTTCGCAATATTGAAGACCTGGGCGGCAGGGGCCTGTGTTGAGCGTGTTGACAGGTCCACTGTAACAAGCTCGTTTGGTCGTTGGGATACATTGACAGTCGAGTGATTCATCGACTTGTCCGTCGCAATCGTTGTCTATCTTGTCGCAGAGCTCTGGTCGTGGGAGCTGTTGGTCTTTGCATTTGCCCCACAAGCCATTTGTTGAACACGTTTGTGTACCTTTTCGACAGGGCTTGAAATCCGCAGTCACAGGATCGGCTTCGTAGCAGCTTTTTGTCTCCCCTGGTGTGCATTGTTGAGAACTACACGCATCGTTGACGCAATAAATGTGGGGAGGGGCATTGACGCAGTCGTTGTCTGTCGCACATGTCCGCGCGACATCTCCACCACAGCCGAAGGATGCAACGACACCAAGCGCATAGATCAGCAGCACGAAAAGTTTTCCGATGCGAGAGTGTCTCCGGAGGATTGTGTAGGGTTGTATGTTCATCGTTTGTCCATTTGGGCGAAAGACTTTGTGGTGGTATGTGTCGATGTTTGTTATCATATCACTTTCTCGTCAGTCCTGTATACACTCATCTGTGTTGCTCTCTTTTGTACGGAAGACGCAAGCGAATGGATGTTGAGGTGGTAAGAGGGCTCGAATTTTTTGTGCTTTTCGTCGTCTATTGTACTATGTATAGGTGGAGGGTTGGTTTGGAGCAGAAGGAGTGAAGAAAATGTCTATTCGCCCAGTGTCCCTGTTCGGTTTGTGTGTCGTTTTATCATTGGCGTTTGTGGGTGATGTGAGCGCGCGGCGAACAAAGTGGTGTCCAGGTGCACATCGCAAACCCCAATGTGAGCCACCAAGTCGTATTATCAAAAAGAGCACCTTTCATGCGGGGGTTCGGTGTTGGAGATTGACTTGTGAAAAGGTCCGTCGTCGCGGTTGCCCTATCTCTTTGGATAAACGTTGTCCAGATCACACTTACAAATCATACGAGACATACGATTACCTCGGGAAGAGATGTTTTCGGTATCGTTGTCGTCAACACACAGCGAGTCGCTGTCCTATCATTCATCTTCGACCTTGTCCTCGGGGGACACGTCGCGCAAGAAAGCGGTATATCTTCGCAGGGCGCGTTTGTTTCAGACCTTATTGCAAACTCCGCACACGTCGTGGTTGTCCCAAACCTCGTAAACCTCACTGTGGTCGGGGGTACTTTTCCTCCATTCGCAAGTACCGGTATCGTGGTCGCGTGTGTTTTCGGTATGTTTGTCGACGAAACACCGCCCGCCGTTGTCCTCGCATTCGACCCTCGTACTGTCCGGAAGGGATGGTGATGAAGCGTGTGCGGTATCGTTTCTTTGATCGGTATTGTTATCGATACTATTGCCACTTCCCGAGACGATAATCAGGGAAGCGCGCAAAGATTGTCATTGACACGAGAGGGGACATCGTGCAGACTCTACCTCACTGTTGATCGAATCCCTCGATCACCACAAACAGGATGAAGAACATGGTTCAAAAACATCATCACCACCATCATCATATCGGACATAAACCGGATGAACGGGGTAGGTGAAGGTGTACTCGTAACACAAGTACCATGGGCTTTTCAGAACGCCGACCCTCTCCGGGCCGGCGTTTTTTCGTTTTAGGCTACCACAACGCTGTCCAACAAGAACAGATGTGGCCTGGGTCATCGAATCCATAAAGGAGTGATTGAATGAGTGATCAGATTTTGCGCCTCGCGCTTCCAAAAGGTCGTATGAAAGATGGTGTATACCAGCTGCTCTCTGAGGCTGGTATCAAAGTCCGCGAAGGTGCCCGAAATTACCGACCCTCCATCTCCCTCGATGGATTTGAAGTCAAGATCCTGAAACCCCAAAACATCATTGAAATGCTCCACGTTGGTTCACGTGACATTGGCTTTGCAGGGGCTGATTGGGTCGCGGAGTTGGGAGCAGAGCTCGTTGAAGTGCTGGACACAGGGCTCGATCCTGTACGCCTTGTTGCTGCCGCACCAGTCGCACTTTTGGAAAATGGTGCTCTACCAAACAAACATTTGGTCGTCGCTTCTGAGTACAAGAACCTCACACAAAACTGGATCAAAGAGCGCGGGATGGACGCCACATTTGTCCGCACATATGGTGCGACAGAGGTCTTTCCTCCAGAAGATGCCGACTGTATCGTCGACAATACGGCTACTGGATCGACGCTACGCGCCAATGACCTCGACATTGTCGACGAGTTGATGCGTTCCTCCACGAGAATGTACGTCAACCCAAAAGTCCTCGACGTCCCCGAAAAACGCGACCGTATCGAAAACTTGATCCTGATCTTGCGCGCCGTGCTTGAGGCGAGAACTCGTGTCATGGTCGAGGTCAACGTCGAAGAGGGACGCCTCGAACAACTCGTGAGAGAGTTGCCTTGTATGCGCGAGCCGACAATCTCTCCTCTCCATGGACACTCTGGATATGCGGTCAAAGTTGCAGTTTTGCGCAGTGAGTTGCCTTCATTGATCCCGAACATTCGGGCTCACGGTGGGACTGATATTGTCGTCACAAACATCAATCAGATTGTGCCTTGAGGAGGAAGGATGTCTTCGAAAATTGTGCCTGTTGAGGTCGTTCGAACAGAGAAAGTCTACAGCGTCCCAAGACACCAAGCGCCCATGGATTTGATGCTTGATGGAAATGAAGGAAAGGCGCCTGAGGCTTCTTTTCTTCGGCACTTTGAAGAGTGTGACACGCAACACCTGTTTCGGTACCCCAAAGCAAATGCCCTGGAAGCCGAGCTGGCAGATTACTGGAAGCTACCACCTGAGCAGGTGCTCGTGACTGCTGGCGCTGATGATGGCATCGATCGTATTTGTCGGACGATGCTCTCTGATGGTCGCGAAGCGCTTATGCCTTGGCCGACATTCGTGATGTTGGCCCGCTACGCGAGCGTCGCTGGAGGAAAGGTCGTCCGTGTCCCTTGGGCACCTGGGACACCTTTTCCTGTGGAGGCATTTTTGGAGCAAGCCTCCGAAAAGACTGGCGTGGTGATGCTCGTCAATCCAAACAATCCAACAGGGACCACGATCCCCTTTGAGACGATAAAACAGATCTCAGAAGCCGTTCCCCACGCGATCTTGTTGCTCGATGGAGCGTACGCTGAGTTTGCCGACGAAGATATCACGCACCAAGCTCTTTCGCTCCCCAACGTCGCGATCACGCGGACATTCTCGAAGGCTTGGGGACTTGCCGGGTTACGTGTTGGATATGTCCTCTCTTCTCCTCAAATCATTCAATGGTTACGTGTGGCTGGTGAACCCTATGCTGTCTCTGGGGTTTCGATTTTCATGGCACGTAAGCGCCTACAAGAGAGTCGCGAAGAAGTCGAGACATTTATCGATGAGATCAAACAAGCACGCAAACAGCTCATCCCAGCGCTGGAAGAAGACGCCCTTGAGGTGTTGCCTTCCCAATCCAACTTTTTGTTTGCGAAGGTTCCAGATGCCCTCTGGATGAGAGATGCGATGGCTGGTTTGGGGATTGGCATTCGATTCTTCCCTTCGCTCCCTGAGTTGGAGGGTTGGGTGCGTGTGACCTGTCCTGCTGGTGAGGTCGAACAAAAGAGGTTGCTCCATACGTGGCGTTCCGCTCTAAATCCTGAGGCCATTTTGTTCGATATGGACGGTGTGTTAGCTGATGTCTCATCATCTTATCGTCAAGCGATCGTGGAGACTGTCGCGGCATTTGGTGGAGCGACTGATTTTGAGGAGATTGATCGATACAAGGCCGCTGGAAACGCCAATAACGATTGGGAGCTGAGCCAAAAGATACTACGCGACCAAGGGAGGGAGATTGTTTTGCAGGAGGTGATCGACACCTTTGAGACCCTCTACCAGGGCACTGAGACGCAAAAAGGTTTGCGTGAGAAAGAGTCTTTGTTGTGGTCACGTGACAAGTTGCTTGCACTTCGTGAGCGTTACCCTCTTGCGATTGTAACGGGAAGACCTCGTTTTGATGCGTTGACTTTTTTGAGACGGTTTGATCTCGAAGCGTTGTTCGACGCGATCATCGTGATGGAAGATGGTCCAGCTAAGCCTGATCCTGCCCCTGTGACAGCGGCTTTGGAACGTCTTGGGGTCGAGCGGGCCTGGATGATTGGTGACACACCTGATGATATTCGTGCGGCGAGAAGGGCAGGGGTTGTCCCTGTTGGCGTGTTGTTGGCACATCAGCAAGTAGAAGCTCGCGATGTGTTGATCCGTGCAGGGGCTGCGAGAGTTCTCTCAGACCTCGATGAATTGGAGGCGCTTTTGAGATGAGCAGACAAGTCAAGAAGACGAGAAAAACAAAAGAGACCGACATCCAACTGGAGTTGACATTAGATGGAACGGGCAAGTCGACGATCGTCACGGGGATTGGATTTTTAGATCATATGTTGACCGCGTTGGTGCGACATTCACGGATGGATCTGACTTTGTATTGCAAAGGAGATTTGGAGGTGGACGACCATCACACCGCAGAAGACTGCGCGCTGTTGTTGGGAGCTGCCATTGACGAAGCGTTAGGAGAGCGTCGTGGCATTCGGCGTTTTGGACACGCCTATGCTCCTTTGGATGAGGCGCTTGCGCGCGCTGTGATCGATTTTTCGGGACGGCCTCATGCTGAAATTCACCTTGGATTGGTTCGCGAACAAATTGGGACACTTGCTTGTGAGAATATCACACACGTGATGCATTCACTCGCGATGAAAGCCAATATGACCCTTCATGTCGATGTCCTTCGCGGACAAAACGATCACCACAAAGCAGAAGCTGCGTTTAAAGCGCTCGCGTTGGCGTTGCGACAGGCTATCTCTCTCGATGGCACGCAGGATATACCAAGCACAAAGGGGGTGCTCTCATGACCCAAAAAGACGTACATATCGTCAGCACAGGGACCGCGAATATCGCTTCTGTGATGGCCTCCTTGCGCAGACTCCATGCTCAACCTCAGCTCGAACCGACGCCCGCACAAGTCCTCGATGCGGACTACGTTGTGTTGCCTGGCGTCGGAGCATTTGGTGCGGCTGTGGAGATGCTGAAAAAGCAACAGCTCTTTGCGCCACTACGTGAACGCATTCTTGCTGGTAAGCCGACATTTGCGATCTGTTTGGGGCTTCAGTTATTTTGCGAGGCCTCTGAGGAGTCTGATGGCTTCGAAGGCTTGGGGATTGTGCCTGGTGTCGTCAAACGATTTACAGGTGACCTACGTATCCCACAATTTGGTTGGAGTGGTGTGAAAGCCGCTGAGAAGAGCCATCACTTTCGTGATGGTTATGCCTACTACGCAAATTCATACTGTCTCCGTGACATCCCAGAGGGTTGGGATGTTGCTGTGAGTGAGTATGGAGGTGAGTACGTGGCTGCGATGGCTAAAGGTGATGTCGTCGCCTGCCAGTTTCACCCCGAACTTTCTGGAAAGTGGGGACAATCATTAATGTCTCGCTGGCTCTCTGGACAAATGACTGACGATGGGAGGAAGAGCTGATGGCGTTGTGTCGTATTATCCCTTGCTTGGATGTTGATGATGGTCGTGTTGTGAAGGGGGTGAAGTTTTCCAATCTTCGAGATGCCGGCTCTGCTGTTGAGTTGGCGCAACGCTATGAAGAAGATGGTGCTGATGAGCTTGTCATGCTCGATGTATCGGCGACACCACAGGGACGCTCTCACCAGGTGGATGTTGTCAAAGCCGTCCGTGAGGTGTTATCGATTCCTTTGACCGTCGGAGGTGGGATTCGAAAGCTCGAAGATGCGATGAGATTGCTCGATTCTGGTGCAGATAAGGTATCTTTGAACACCGCTGCAGTGCGAACACCAGGATTGATCACTGAATTGGCCAATCGCTTTGGTTGCCAGTGCACTGTCGTTGCGATTGATGCGGCAGAAACGGTGCCGGGTGAGTGGGAGGTCGTGATCAGCTCAGGGAAGGAGAGACCTGGACTTGACGCGATAGAGTGGGTGAAGCGCGTTGAAGCGCTTGGTGCTGGCGAGATCTTATTGACGAGTTGGGATCGGGATGGGACGCGCTCAGGTTATGACCTGTCGCTTTTACAAGCTTTCTCGAAGGCGACCCAGTTACCTGTGATCGCCTCAGGTGGAGCGGACACACCAGGACATATGCTCGAAGCGATTGAAGCTGGGGCTGACGCGGTGTTGGCTGCGTCGATTTTCCACGATGGTGACTGGACCGTGTGGGGTTTGAAAGACGTACTTCATGAACAAGGTTTGCCCTTACGACGCAAAGGTGGAGATGAATGTTAATACCTTCGATTGATATCCAAGACGGACAGACAGTCCAGCTTGTTGGTGGAAAAGAGAAAGAGTTGGACGCTGGCCGCCCTGAAGATTGGGCAAGCAAGTTTGGATTGGTCGGGGAGGTCGCGGTGATCGATCTCGATGCGGCCATGCGAAAAGGCAGCAACGCCGAACACATTGAACCTCTGCTTAGAGACACACGGTGTCGTGTTGGGGGGGGGATTCGCGATGTTGAGACTGGTCTGCGTTGGTTGAACGCTGGGGCCGCCAAAATCATCCTTGGCACAGCAGCTGTCCCTGAGATTTTATCGGCATTTCCACAAGATCGCGTGATCGCAGCCCTCGACGCTGTACATGGTGAGGTCGTTGTCGAAGGCTGGCAAGAGAAGACCGGAACAACAGTGCTCGAACGCATGAAGGCTTTACGTCCGTATGTCGGTGGATTTCTGGTCACCTTTGTGGAGCGAGAGGGGCGACTTGTTGGCATCGATATGGATCAAGTCGCGGCACTGAAGGAAGCGGCAGACGGCGCGGAGTTGACGATTGCAGGTGGTGTTGCGACCGCCGAAGAGGTTGCTCAACTCGATGCGATGGGGGTCGATGCACAAGTTGGTATGGCTTTGTACAAGGGGCACTTTGATCTGGCAGATTCGATTGCCGCGTGTCTGACATCCGACAGGCCCGACGGACTTTGGCCAACAGTCATCACTGATGAGTATGGTGTTGCGTTGGGGATGGCATACTCTGATCTTGAGAGCTTGAAGGTCGCGTTGAATCGACAGGTTGGTGCGTATCATTCGAGAAAGAGAGGGCTTTGGGTGAAGGGAGAGACCTCCGGCGCGACGCAGCGACTGCTTCGTGTGGATATGGATTGTGATCGTGACACCCTTCGGTTTGTCGTCGCCCAACAGGAGCCTGGATTTTGCCACAAAAAAACGTGGCATTGTTGGGGAGAGGATGATGGATTGTCATCTCTCATGAGGCGTCTTGAGGCTCGCCTTCTCGATGCGCCCGAGGGGTCATATACAAAGAGACTCTTGAACGATCCAGAGTTGCTCAACAAGAAGATCCTCGAAGAAGCTGGAGAGCTTGTCGCGGCGACGTCGCAATATGAAGTTCGTTGGGAGGCCGCAGATGTCCTATATTTTACGATGGTATCGATGATTCGATCGGGTGTTTCTCTACGTGATGTGGAAGAAGAACTGTTGATGAGACGTCGTCGCGTGACACGGCGAGCTGGTGACGCAAAGTCTTGAAGGATGGGAGTGTACAAATGTTACGAAGTTTGAGCGTTGAAGAGGTCAATGTCTTGCGGCGTGAACCCGTTGAACAGGAGACTCTCGAAAAGACTGAGGTGATCGTAAGGGCTGTCCGCGATCAAGGTGTAGAGGCGCTACGGCATTACGCGGAGACCTTTGGAGACATCGAAGTCGGAGGGGCGCTGACCTATCCGAGAGATGTCCTGGATGAGGCGTTGTCGAGTCTGCCTGAGGCGGATAGAGCGCTACTTGAGCGGTGTGCTGAGCGTGTCAGGGTCTTTGCGCAGGCACAGCGGGACAGTATACAAGAGATGGAGTTGCCGATCCCTGGGGGGCGAGCTGGACACAGGGTGATACCGATGGATCGTGCCGGGTGTTATGCACCTGGTGGGCGTTTTCCGCTCCCTTCTTCTGTGATCATGACGGCAGTAACAGCTCGTGTTGCTGGTGTGAAAGAGGTCTGGGTTGCATCACCTAAGCCGACGACAATGACGCTCGCAGCAGCGGCAGTCGCTGGTGCTGATGGATTTTTGGCGGTGGGTGGGGCGCAGGCTATCGCAGCGCTTGCATACGGCGCAGGGGATGTCCCTGCATGTGAAGCCATCGTCGGTCCTGGAAACCGCTGGGTCACAGCCGCGAAGAAAATCGTCTCTGGCCTCGTCGCGATCGATATGTTGGCTGGGCCTTCTGAATTACTCGTGGTCGCAGATGACAGCGCCGCTCCTGAGACGATTGCTGCGGACTTGCTCGCACAGGCAGAGCACGATCCAGATGCGATTCCCATTTTGATCTCTCTTGACGCAACGTTGCCCGAACGGGTGGATGTTGCGCTTGAAGAACAACTTCGCGACTTACCTACTGCTGAGACGGCACGTGCGGCGTTACAAAATGGTTTCTCTGTTGCGGTGAGTGGGCTCGAAGAGGCCATCTCGTTGACGAATTCGATAGGTCCAGAACATCTCCAGCTGATGTTTGAAGACGCTGAGTCCGCCATGTCATCCTTTACACACTTCGGCGGGTTGTTTGTTGGTCACGTCTCGGCGGAGGTCTTTGGTGATTACTGCGCTGGACCAAATCATGTCCTTCCAACAGGCGGGACAGCGCGGCTCTCTGGTGGATTGAGTGTGATGCACTTTTTGAAGCTCCACACCTGGATGATCATTGACACGCTACAAGATGCCCAAGGACTTGTCGATGATGCCGTCAACATGGCTCGTCATGAAGGCTTGGAAGGGCACGCGCGTGCTGCGTTGAGGCGCAAAAAGTAAGGGGCAGCGTTTGTCGGAGGTTGGGAGCGAGAGGGCATATTGGCATTCTGTTTTTCTTGCGCTATGATACAATTCGTGCTTTGTGGTATGGATACCTTCAGCTTGTAGATATCGTTTCATCGTTTGTATTTTGTTTCTCAATGAGGAATGTCATCCATGTTGGCTTTTCGCAGTGTCTTTGTTTCCAAACATACCCGTGTTTTTCTTCAATTCAGCGCAATCACTGTATTTTTTACATTGGGCGTTGTAGGGTGCGTTTTTAATCCCCTTACACTCAATGGTTTTCCTTGCACACCTGAAGGCTTGTGCGCTGATGGAGAGGTCTGTGTCAAAGGGATTTGTTACAAAGAGGGAGAGCAACCGAAACCCGACTGCTCAAAGGATTCAGATTGTGCTGGAGGCTGTTCTCTCAAATGCGACAAGGAGGTTGGGAAGTGTAAGTCCATTACGTGTGTAGATGCTTCGGATTGTGGCTGTGGTTACAAGTGCAATCCAAAGACCAGCACTTGTGTTGAAACGATCCCCAACCAATGTCAAAAAGCCAGCGATTGTGTTTCGGGTTACTGCAAAGATGGAACCTGCTCGGACTGCACCGAAGATGCTCAATGTCCATCTACCGGTCTTTGCAAAGGGAAGCGCTGCGTCCAATGTGTTGCCAATGCTGAATGTTCGAGTAATTTTTGTGATAGTGGCGTATGTCGCCCTTGTGCGCAAAACAAAGATTGTACAAACACGCTCTTTTGCAACGCCGAGAAAGTTTGTGCGAAGTGCGAGAAGGACGCTGATTGCGATTCCAATAACTGCGATAAAGTGGATGGTGTTTGCCAGCAAAATTGCACACAAGGAAGTGATTGTCCCAGTGGGATTTGTCGAACTGGTCGATGTGAGCCCTGTACAAAGGCGGAGGACTGTCCAAACCTTCGGTGTGTGAACGCTCGCTGTGCGCCTCCGTGTGTTGCAGATGCCGACTGTGAGAGTGGTCGCTTGTGTAAGTCTGGAAAATGTGAATTGCCTAAAGAAGGCGATAGATGTAGTCCTACACTTGGCTGCGGGGTGACATCTCTTCTCTGTGTAAATGACGCTGGCAAGACCGTTTGCCGAACAACTTGCCAACCTCTCTCTCCGACATGTCCTACTGGCCAAGGCTGTTCGCTGCTGGATATCTTGCCAGAAGGCCAAACAAATGAAGGTGTTTGCTTGACCCTTGTGAATGGTCTCAGCGTTGAAGCGAACTGCGATACGAGTAAGCTATGTGAAGTGGATCTCGTGTGCAAAAGTGATGGTATCTCCAGGCTATGTCGAAAGTTGTGTTCATTGGGGGGGCAAGATTGTGGGAGTGATCCAAAAGTTTCAACTTGTGTAAAGAGGGACGTAAAACACTCGACGAACATTGGGCTTTGTATGCCACCCACGTGTGAAACTGGCTCTGTGAATTGTGCTGCTGGTGAAACCTGCTTCAAAGGGGCTTGTCGTACGACTTGTGCAAAGGATGTGGATTGCCAGACAAATCAATTATGTCTCAATGAATCTGGCGGTGTGTGTGTGGATAAAGAGTGTGGAGAGAAGGGGCTTTTTTGTAAGCGCTTTGACCAATATTGTGACAATTTTCAGTGTAAAGAGGTCAGCAACCCCGGTCAGGCTTGTTCTTCTGCGACGACCTGTCCTACAGGTCAGTTTTGTCTGACGATTCCTTCACGTGGTGTGTCCGATTGTGCCAAGAAATGTGATCCCAAAAATGGCGATGCTGATTGTGCGGATAGAGCTGGTCATGTGTGTGCACCATTCGAAGCCGGGACAACCATTGAATACGCGTGTGTTCCCAAAAATGGCGGTGGTGGCGTTGGAGATGAATGTGGTTCGACTTCGCTGGTGTGCGAAAACACCAACCTCTGTGTCTCCACACAACAAAGCACTTTTTGTTTGGGACGGTGTGAGCCAAACGCGATGAACTCGACCGGAAAGTGCCCGACTTCGTATGAGTGTCAAAAATTATCGAACTCAGTGATGGGTGTTTGTATCAAAAGCAACGTCGTGAAGACTGGCGAAAAATGTGGTGTGCTGATTGGTCAATGTCCCGTCGAGCATGCTTGCATTCCCAAAACGAGTGGCGCTGATCCTACCTGTGTGAAGTTGAGACAACCCAACGAGACGTGCAGCGAATCGAACCCATTTTGTGTACCCAATTACTCGTGTGTTGGGAACACTGTGACGGGATACAAATGTCGACAACACTGCCAGGATAAATCTGATTGCACCGTGTCCTCCCACTCCTGTGAGACTGTCCAAGGAACTTCCCAAAAAATCTGCCGCTGAGCTTGGATTTTCTTCCGACGGACGTCGCTGTTGTGTCCAAAGCAAGCGCCCTGTGAGGGCGAAGGTCGGAAGATAGAAAAAAGCATACGTGGGGGTGCAGGCTCAAGAGCCAGCAAGCAGGCGCGAGGAGGCGGCATAGCAACGCTCTGCCA
>PCBK01000128.1 GCA_002731275.1 Deltaproteobacteria bacterium
AGAGGAAGGGGGAAGGCCGGAGGCCAGGGGGATGGAGAGGTTTGTTGAGGGGGTGGTTGCAAAGTGAATGAAGCAAATGACAACCGCATATGTTGTCCGAGTATTCGAGCGTTAGGAGGATACTGCTTGCAGTATCCGTATTGCCCCGAGGGATTTGTAATGTATGTTCGGGTGCATTTTGCGAAGGCACAAGTGCAACTACGCCTGGAACAGCAATCTAGCTTACCCCGTATATATCGTTTTACTGGCGTTGTTGGGTTTGGGATTGGTAGGTGCTTTCGAATATCTTATCGGCGTTTCCGGCCTCAAAACCGTCGCGTCTGTGTGCGCGGGTCACCTGATCTGCCGGAAGGTCCTGATATTCTGGCAAGACACGTCGTTCGGCGAACTCGACATAGCTCCCTGAGATACGCTTTTTGATGGCGGTCCCATCAGGATTCTGTCGTGAGTGGAAGAGCGCGTCGACAATCTCCGCGACTGTCGAACTTTGCAAAAGCAAGCCATCTGGACTCTCTTTGATCTTGCCACCACTGTCATTCAACGTAAAACCGTGCTCTTCGAGGAATGTGTTGAATGCGGAGAGTTGATTGTACGGCGCAGGCAGGGTGTGGACGCTGACTGTGAAGTGGTTGAGATAGTAACGGTTGTAGATGGTCCATGCCGCGTACTCGCTCTCTTCGAGGAGTCGTTCGTAGTCTTCGATAAAGGGGACATCCCAGCCCGAAGTGTGCAAAAAGGCGTCGACCGCTTCTCCATCATCGAGGTCAAGTGCGTCGACGGGATCCTCTTGCACTTGATCTGTGTAGTGACGAATGATTTGCTGTGCTTCTTCGGAGAGGTCGCCTACTCGCAGCTCGCTGATGAAGATGCGCGGGTATTGTGGTGAGGGAGGCGCATACCAATAAGCGTCAAGGCGCTTGGATTCGAAGAAGTACTTGTCACGCCTTGTGTAACCGTGGTGTAAAAAGATCCGTTCGAGCGAGGCGAGCCCAAGGTTGGGGACGCCGATTGAACGAAAGGCAATGTGGTCGTTTTGGATGTCGTCGTCCGATTGAATGATGCCCTCTTTGCGCATCGCGTCGAGGACACCCTGTACGTCTGGAACGCGCTCTTTGTAGCGACGCATCAAACCATCGAGTATTTCGTCAAGTGTGCTCATAACCGGCTCCCTTGTGTGAAGGTGTTGGGGGGGGATGGACACGCCATCCTTTTTCTATCGCCAAATATAATCTGTTTCGCGGGAAAGACAAGATGTGGATAGGGACGCAGGTGCTTCGAGTGACCTTTTTTTCTGGCAAATCGCACTTCGAACACTACAATGTGGGGCAAACACAACGCTCTCCCCCAAACCAACGGTGAAAGTAGATGACACAAGAGATTCCTTCTCATATTCAGGTGATCGCGACACAACCTTATCCACAACAGCGACGCTCGATCCAGTCCTTCGTCGAACAGCGCGCAGAGATCCCTGCACTCGTTCGATGTGTCGGTGCGCTACGGGATCCTGAACCTCTCCTATACACCATGCGACTGCTCGCCGATCTCGAACGCCTCGACGATACAGGGCTCAAAGAGGTCCTCGGCCAGGTGTTTTTGGGGCTCAGTGATACGAGCTTACATCGCCTGCTTCAGGACGTCTCGAAAGATCCCTACCCACTCTCACAACAGATGGTGCTCGTCTCCTATGTCGAGCAGGCGATGTTGACATTTCCACTCGAACGTATCGCAGCGCTCGCGCTGTTCGATCGATGGCTCAAAAACCACGCCTGGGAACGCCATCAACAGCTCCGCAAACAAGCTCACCAACAAGTCGAAGAAGCCCTTCGTACATCGACCTTTCAGGAGCTTGAAGATCCCATCTTTTTTCATCTCGATGGCACGACACTCGCGTCACTTTGTACTGTCGAAGCGCAACGTGCCCGCCTGGAGTCCTTTGCGCAGAAAGTCATCCATCAGTTGGAGAGCGCACCCAAGTCCATCTCACAAGCCAACGCCGAAGACATCCTCGCGAGACGTGTCTACACAGATCCCGGCCACTTCTTTGTCGAACTGCTGCAAAACGCCGAAGACGCCAAAGCCACAAAGTGGAACATCGATATCGAAGCGCAGGAGGTCTTGATCTGGCACGATGGGATTCCCTTTGACACCAGAGACGTTGTGGGTGTCCTCTCCATCGGTCAGACGACCAAACACAAAGAACAAATTGGATTTTTTGGTGTCGGCTTTAAATCGGTCTATGAAGTCTGTGAGAGACCTCAATTGTACTCCGGCCTGTTCCGCTTTGAGATCGCAGACGTCTCGGTCCCCAGGCGACTTGGACAATGGCCAGAAGGACAAGAGCCCGAAGGCTCTTTGCTCGTCTTGCCTCTTCGTGATCCAGAAGACCCACTGCGAAGACCCGAAAAACTCTACACATACGCGAGTGAGATCCCACCAGAGACCCTTCTCACGTTACGCCATCTCAACTCCTTCTCCATGCGCCACGGGGCACAAAGATACGCTTACCAAAAAGAAGCTCTCGGTCCATCACAAATCCAACTGCGAGATCAAGTCGGTTCACAACATCGGACCTACTGGATCGAAGAGGAGGTCGTAACATTCGACACCTCACTGATTGGAGAGTCCAGTCGCACGACAAAGACACCTGTGATGGTCGCGGTCGCGCTCGATCAGGATATGTTTCCGACACAAACGGACTCTTCGGCGACGATCTTTAGCTATCTCCCAACAGGTGAACACTCCGGATTACAGTGTCTTTTACATGCTCACTTCGATGTCCCCGTGGACAGAGAGCGGTTGCACTACGACTCAGCCCGTAACAAGTGGGTGCTCGCACACCACGGGAGACTGTTGTGTCGTGCGCTTGTGCGGGGCATGGAGACATGTATTGAGCAAGGTCGAGATGCCGTCAGGTGGGCGATCGCGTATCTTGAGGTGATGCCTCTTCGTGAAGACCTACGTCACCCCGTGTACACGTCGATGTTCCAAGCTTTCTGCGAAGCTACTGCTGAGGCGTCGATCCTGCCCGCTGTCAACGGTGAATGGTTGAGACCTGCGCAGGCACTTTATCTCGATGATGATGTCTTGCTTCCCTTGCTCAAAGAAGCGACGTTTGGTCCAGCACAGCGTCGCTTACTCTGTCCCTTGCCAGCGCGTACACAGACACTCATCGCGTCACTTGGTGTGGAGCGTTGTCGTCCCGAAGATCTACGCGATTACATCAAACAACAGGCGACGCACTTCCAGACAGAAGGTCTTTGCACCGAAGCGTTCTTGCAAGCACTTCCTGCTCTGTTCGATCGCGTCGGAGATGCAGGTGTCGACCTCGATGTACTCCACGGGTGCCCCGTCTTTCCCGATGAAGCAGGTCAGCTACACAAAGCGGCGGACATTACATACGTTCCTGACTCGTGGGAGCCGCTGTATGAGGGCGTTGTGCCGCTGATCGCGAAGTCTTTGCGGACGGATGTTTCGGAGGGACAGCGTCGTTGTTTCGAGCGCCTTGGGCTTCATTGCCAATCACATGAGCAGCTCGTGGAAGATCTGAAGAAGCCTCTATTTATCGAGGCGTTCACGACAACAGAGAAGTTTCCGTTGTTGTTAGAGATCCTGTCTTCATTGCCGTGGTCATGGACACAACAGGTCGCGAGGCTACCTCTCTTTCCGACCTTGCGAGGACGTGCACCTCTTGTCGCCGATGTGTTGGAGGAACAGGCTTGGCTAACACCTTCTCACCCAATGGCCCAATGGTTTCACGATCTTCTCGACCAAGAGCAGAGTGAAACGCCGATCCTTGCGCTCATTTCACGAGACATTCAAGAGGAGTATTCGTCTCTTTTGACCAGGATGGGGGGGCGTACATTCTCTGTAGAGTGGGCTTTTGAGATGTTTTGTCAGCATCATGAGCGCTGGTCTGATGATGTCCTGTTCTCTTTTCACGAGGCCTGGGAACACCAACAAGATGAGTTGACAACCCGTCTTAGACGTACATTGAGGGCGACACCGCTGTTCTTTGATCAGCACGGTGAGCGTCGATCTCTCGAAGGTCCAGAGCGCCTGTACATTCCCTCCGACGAAGATGTCAAAGATTGTTTTCCCGACGCGCCCTGGATCGCGCTGTCATTGTCTTCTTATGGGTATATTCGAGCTTTGGGAGGGCGCGCGGTTGGCTTCTCGACTGTCCTCTCGGCGCTCTTACTCGAAGACGAAGGGACGCTGTTTGACCCATTTGATCTTGAGCAGCTACGTGGGGCTTATCGCTATCTCTCACCGAGGATGGGACAGATCTCTCGTGAACAATCGACAAGACTCGCTGATGCGCCGATCTGGTTGGCGAAAGACGACGCTCTCTACACATTGCGCAAGCTGAGGATGCTCGACGCGCACACGCCTGAGGCGTGGAGAAAGCTCTACAGTCTTTGGAACGCACATCCTCTACTCGACGACGAAGGGACGTATTCTGCGCTCTCACTCGCGCAACAACTTCCTCTCACACAGGTCGAGTGGGAGCTGACAGCAGCCCGTGTCCTCGACGATCTGCAACAGGAGCTGCCCCCTCTCGAAGGCGATGAGAGAGCCACTCTTGTCGATGCTGTCGAGATCCTACGTCGTCGACTGTCCTCCTCTATGGCACCACAATTACTGTCTCTTCCGTTGTTTTTGGACGAAGATGGTGTGGCTGGCCCACTCGTCTCGTGGTCGACGAACACAGAAGAGGGGATTCGACGCTCGACATCCTCGTTACATGCGTTGTTTGTATGGGGAGAATGCAGGTTGTTATCAGAGGCTGAGGAGGCGTTGTGGGCGCGGCTCCTCGATGCGCTTGATGTCAGGCGCCCTGATATCCGCGATGTGCTGGAGATGGTCACACGCTCACCAGAGCGCTGGCAGGAGGAGGCCGCTGCCCGGATGCTCAGAGAGACGCTCGCGGCGAACGCTTCACAAGTTGCGCTGTATTTTCCTCCAAAAGGAGGGGAGGGCGCACCTGCCCTTCAAGCGCTCGTCTGCTGGCCCAATGAGCAAGGAGGGTTGTGTTCTGCGTCCACATTGCTCCTCGAAGAGACACCTGTGTTGTCTCATTCATCGGCGGAGTCACTTGCGTGGAAGGAGATCTTGCCTGCGACAGCGCGTCTCCACCCTGACGCTCTTGAACAGGCCGACGCTTTGAGGGGGTTGGTTTTCTTTGCAGATCCAGTGTCGATGGTCTTGCAGCGTCTTCAGGAAGAAGCACGCCCCAACGCACCTCTCGACGAACAGCCCTCATGGTTCCGGGAGCTGGCGTCATTGGTCTCCTTTGTGAAGCTGGCTTGGGAGCGCTACCAAGACGTCGAAAAGGTCTTGTCATTTCCACTTGTGCTCGACGCCGAAGGTCTCCTCACGACAGGTCTACATGTCGATGTGGATGCTTTTGAGCGTCTGTGGCTAAGTGCATTTGTGCGCCCTTTGAAGGTCGCTGATCTGGCGTGGAGTGAGCATGTACAGACGATCTGTCCGGAGCTTGTTGGTTCGCTGAAGCCGGAGGCGTTGCTGCGTGTGATCGCGGCGTCTTGCAAGACACTGGAGGGGAGCTTTGATGGACATGAAGTTTTACACGAACCGACACATCGAGCCCAAATGTACGATTGGTTGTACGAACATCGAGCGCATTGGGAGGCATCACAGGAGCTGATTGGTTTGCTCGGTCATGCGAATTTGTTTCCAAACAGGCTGGGGATTCCGTCTTCGGCGAGGGTGTTGCTGCTGAATGCTGAGATCCCCGATGTGCAGCTTGGTTGGGAACCTCATGATGAGCTTCCTTCGTCGTTGTTATCTTGGCTACGCCAAACCTACCCATTTGATGAAGACCAGAGAAAGCGTCTCGCTGATGCGTTGGTCGCAGAGCTTCGTCTTTGTGCAGGAGATGAGGATGTCGAGCGTTCAAGAGATCTGCTGCTCTATCTCGCGTACAGCCAACAGGAGCAATTTTCAGCGACAGGTGGTGAGCACGTTTTGGTCGGTGAGGAAGGCTGGAGTGATGCCGCACGTGAGGCGTGGAAGGAGCGGATCGCTCGACTGCGTCTTCATCGTCAACTGAAGGTCGCCAATCAAGATGGTACATTCCAGCGTTTGAAAGAGTTGTGGTGTCCACAAGAAGCCCACCTCGACTTTCTCGAACGTTGTATGGACTCAATCCCTGACTTTATCTCACTTGTCTACAGACATCCTGCGATTGACGCGTTGTTTGACGCAGCTGGCATCCATATGTATTTGACGTTGGAACAGCTAGAGCCTTTGTTTACGCGCTGGGAGGGGGAGGATGCGCCCCAAGACATCGAAGGGCGTGTGGCATTTGCGACGTATCTCGCGATGTGTGTGGAGGATAATCACGCACTTGTCCATGCGCTCAAGCTCCGAGACCGTGCGTGGATACCGAACGGAGAGGGGACACAATGTCGTCCTTCTGCGCTGTACTGGCCTAACCCGATCGTCAAGATGGTGCTCGGTGAGCAGCCTGCTTTGTTCCCTGACCCGACGTTGAGTTATACCGTCCTGACGCAATTACAAGAGAGCCTCTCTTTTCGTCAGAGCGATGAGGTGACGTTGGAAGATGTGCTCAAGCAGATCCCCTCTGGCGAACCTGCGCCGAGAGATCTGTTGGAGTGGTTGGAGAAGAGCTTGTTGCAAAAGCAGCTCACACCACAAGAGGTGCGCGAACACTTACTCACGTTCCCCTGTTTTCTCGATGAAGATGGTCTCTTGCGACCTGCGAGGGAGCTGCTGCGAGGAGAGGCCTACATGCTCTTTGGTCGATGGCGTGGAGTTTGGCCTCTTGCTGCTGAGTATCCGAAGCTGGCAGCCTCACTGAAGCTTCCAACGACTCCAAAGGCTCACGATATCCAGACGTACCTTCACGATGTCGCACATTATATAAAAGAGACGGACGCTGCTGCGTTGCTCCGAGAAGAACCGGAGCTGTTCGAGCAGCTCATTCGCTGTTTGGAGGCACTTGTTGAGCTTGATGCGCCACCTCTTCGTGGGGCGTTTCCGCTTCCTTGTGTCTCACAAGAAGGTGCACGTGTGCTCGTCGTTTTCCCTGCGGAAGGTGTCGCGATTGTTCCACCTGAACACGATGATATCGACACCTCCGATGTTGCCTACTGGGTCTCTGTCGAAGGGGAGCTGCGTGCCGCTTTGACCGCGTATCTCGAACGTTGTGGGGTCGATGTCCTTCAGAAAGAAGCGCCTGTCGAAGACGTCGCACCTGAGACACCCGATGTCCAAAAGCTCCCCGAAAAAGTTGAGTCGAGCGACAGGGGAGAGAGGAGGCGCGCGAAGAGGGCGGCTGACAAGCTCGATACACCTGCACCTTTACAGCACAAAAAGGCCAAGGAGAAGCGAAAAAGACCGCGTCCCGCTGCGCAGATCAAACCACTCACCAAAGGCAAAGAGAGCCCTGAGCCGTCGAGGAAAGCGCCCAGAAAACCGGACCGTCTGCCTCAAAAGCCGAAGAAAACATCTCTTCCCTCTACAAAGAAGGCGCAAAAAGGTCAACACACCCAAAAACAGCAGGAAACCTCCGAAGGTTCATGGTGGGATCGCTTGTGGGATCGATTCCGTGGAGAAGATGGGGGCTCTGAGAGCACATCACTTCAGGACAACAGGGCTGACGCGCAGTCGAAGCGCAAGAAGGACGACTCACGTCCCATTCATGCTCCGAGGCGTGAGATGCCGTCGTGGTCTTCTTCGTCATCTGGAAGGCGCGATACATCCGACTATACACCGCAAAGACACGACTCTTGGTTTCGCCATCAGAGCGCGATCCAACCGCAGCTTGAAGGTGCACGTTCCTGGATCATGGATCACCAACGTACGCCGGAGTTTGGGTTTGCCTTTGCGCCTTCGAGTCTTCCTACACCGTGGATGTATGCCTCGATGATGATTGGTGATTCTTTCGAGCGTCGCAGCCAAAAGTGGCGCAGCGCCTTGAGTAAGGCGGAGTGGGCGACCTCTGAAGGTGAGGAGGGCCGACACTCTGTCTTGATGCGCGGGCGGATCCCCAAAGGGGAGAATCTGTTACCGATGCCTCTGTTTGGTCGACTGTTAGAGGTTGAGGCTCCCGAGCACGTTCGTTTAGTAGAGGGGCGTCATATGTTACCTGTCTTGATCGCCCGAGAGGACGCTGATGTCCGTTATAAAGTGGCGTTGGGGCAGACGCCAGTCTTTGAGCCGCAACCGATCACGGATTCTTTTCCCAAAGGGTTGTTGTTGTCGACTGTGCCCGATCGCGAATTGCCACTTGAGGTGCATCTGTTTCTCGACGAGTTGGTCTCAAGAGAACAGAGTCCAGTGGAGAATGCTTATGCTGTGCGAGCGTTTATCAAGGAACACTATCGATACGATCCTTCGTACTTGGAAGATCCTGAGGTCGCGCAGTGGTTGCGCAAGGTGACCCGTGGACAGGCGAATCAGCACGTCGCTGCGCTTCATGCAGGGCGAGATGCGCAGGCGCTTGGTCGTGGTGTGTGTTACGAGTTGAACGCGCTCGCGTGTGAGCTGCTGCGCCGTGTCGGTGTGCCTGCGGCTGTGTCGAGTGGTTGGACGATGGATCGAGGACAGCTCGCGCAGCCTGATCATATGTGGGCGATGGCGTTGTTGCCTTCTGATATGGGTTTACGTTGGTTACCGATCGACGCGTCGACGACAAGACAAGGGCGGCCTCTTCATGCGGCGCGACGTGCAGATGGTCCCTGGCGGATCCCTCCTTCTGAGGCGCCACATTCTACACCAGCGCCACCTGCGATGCCTTCTACACCGGCAAGTACAGTCTCTATTGATCGGACAAAAGCCCATATCCTCGGTGAGCTGCTCAATGCGACCGAACATCTCGCGGCCATGACCAGGACCCCGAAAGAGGAGGACGTGTGGCGACAACGATGGCAAGAGATCCTCGCTGAACCAGCGCTCGCGGAGGCGCTTTTGCAATGGCTCCTCGAAAGACGCTCTGAGTAAACTCTCCCACTTCTCCTCCTGTCCAGTGTCGCTTCTTCTCCTTCACAAAAACATTGTCAGAAAGTTCTTGACAAGTCCTTTGTTTTTGCGCATAGAACAATTGTTGGACCGATGGTCTATTTTGAAGTGAAAGAATGATAAAAGGAGAAGAAAATGACAGCAAAAGAACAAGTTGATGCAAATGTGATTGCGGGTGTGGATCGAGCCCATGGGAGATCATACATCCAGAAGTTTGTCTTTTTGTCGATTCATTTGGTGTCGTTGGCTTTGTGTGGTTGGGTTGTCTTTGGTGGTGCGCTGGAGATGTTTGGCAAGGGATGGGCGATCAAGGAGCCGGTGAGAGCGTCGATCGTGTTTGGTGTGACGGCCTTGTATGTGTTTCGCCATGGGATTACGTTATTTTACTTGCTTCAGAGGAAGGTTGTGTGGTCTGAGGCGTTGAGTTTGAGTTTCTTTTTGTTGCCGATGGAGGTTGGTTTTTGTGTGTTGGCGACGGGTGTCTTTCGTGGTGAAGCATTATCGCTATGGTGGTTGGACTATGTAGCGTTGGGTTTCGTCCTTGTAGGGTCCTTTTTTAATTCATGGTCAGAGCTGCAACGCAAGTGGTGGAAGAAAGATCCAGCACACAAAGGCAAATGCTACACAGGTGGTTTGTTCGCCTACTCCATGCATGTGAATTATTTTGGTGATACGTTATTGTTTACCGGATGGGCGCTCTTGACGAGTGTATGGTGGACATTGGGATTACCCTTGTTTATGGCGATTTCGTTTATATTTTTTCATATCCCTGGCCTGGATACCTACCTCGAAGAGCGGTATGGTGATGAATTCAAAGAGTATGCAAGTAAGACAAAGAAATTCGTACCGTTTGTGTATTAGTCTGGCTGGGTCAAAAAAGTCCTAAGGGGAGAGGACTCAGAAATCTGAGGGTGGGGTGTCATTTCTATCAGTTCTTGGTCATTTTGAAGATCAACTATCTCAAGAAAAGAAAAAGCAATCTAGGCAAACAATATGTCGGCGATCCTGGACAAGAGTATCCAGGATGCTGGAATATTGGTCCCATATCGTGGACAGATTGTTTTTATGCGTAGGGTTTGTTATCTTGGTAAATGTTGAACGCAACAGGATTGGGAAGTTCTCCATAAGTTGGTACGTTTTCTGCTAAGCAACAAATCAAAAAAAAGACCGAAGCTGTTGGTGGGAATTGCTTGGGAAGGATCTGCTTTTGAGTGTGTATGTCACACTCTTTCTTGTGTTTGGTGTATGCAGTACGTGTAGTCACGACAAAGTAAAGTTTTATCATTGATAAATGGTCTGCTTTTGCGTACACTTAACAAATCCCGCAATAACAATGATGACGAAAAGAGCCTTACGGCCCGAGGAGGAGAGAGTTGATGAAGAAGAGTTGGTTATTGCCTTCATTGGCAATACTTTTTTGTTTTTCTGTTGTGGCGTGTTCGTCGCCGCCTCCTATCCCTGATGGAGGGAAAGATGGCACGACAAAGACCACGCCTGAGACAGGTGTACCCGATCAGGCGAGCAAGCTAGAGCTCGCGTGGTCCTATCCACTCCCACGGCAGATCTTTAGCCTCTACGTTGAGGGAGATCTCGCATTTGCCTGTAGTCCAGAGGGTGATCTCTACGACAAGAACAAAGAACAGGCTGATGTCACTTCCTTCCGCTTGACTGCATTAAACCTGCGCACAGGAAAGGTGCAGTGGGCTGCAAAGCGCACAGGCTGTCAATTCCGCTCCAACGGAAAGAGTGTTTTTATCCTGCGCAAAACAGCTGACAAGAGCATCCTCGATATCGAGCAAGTTGATCGCTTGACCGGTGAAAAACAACGCACATTCCAGGTCTACTCCAGCCAGTGCCAACATGAAGCGTTCATGGGCTCAGGCGAAAAGATGATGTCCATCCAGGCTGGCGCGCCTTCCTGTCTGAACTTCTCAGCGACAGCTGATCATCTCCTCTACACCGACCAAAAAAATGTTCAACTCTTTGATTTGAACACTGGTAAGGCTATCCACGAAGAGAAAACGAACGACGAAGGCGTTGGACGCTTTGTGAACGTAACGCTCCATAACAACGTGTTGTACACGATGTATGCAGCCAAGACGACCGCGTCCAAGAGCAAGCCCGCGACGTTGGAAGATGATTCCAAAACATTTCCCGTGTGGAAGTACCAAGTCAAAGCGCTCTCTTTGGAGACAAATAAACAACTTTGGAACGTAGGTCCCCTCGAAAACATCGTCTTGCAAGCGAAGATGGTGTTTGATGGTGACATGATGATCCTCCAAACGATCCAAACGACCGACAAAGGTCCTGCTGATGCTGCTGGAACGCTTGAGTATGCAATGGGACGAAACTACTCGTTGTCTACCAAAAAGGTCATTTACGCGTTGAAGGCTTCCTCTGGCGATACAATGTGGTTTCGTCCTTGGGAAGGGGCTCTACATTTTCGAACCGCGTCAAAGACACAACCTACTGGTACCTCCTTTGATCTTCCGGCGCCTTTGTTGATGAAGGACAAAGGGACGCTCTTTGTTCAAAAGCCATCTGGGATGGATGCGTTGGATCTTCGCGATGGCAAGAGTGTTCTGTGGAGTATCTCTAAAAAGGATCTTCATGAGGATGAGCTGCGCCTTGTCTCTCAAAAATACCTCCAAATACGCTCGGTTGATGGAAGCACCTCTTTTGTGACGCTTCATGACAACGGACCAGGGACGTATGACACTGGTATGTTGATGTATTCATCAGAGATGGCGATGTCTGCGCCAAAACCTTCGACCTCTGCTCCCAAGGCGCCCAAAAAACTCCGGTACAAGCGATACTGTAAGCTCCTTAATGGAAATGTGGTGCCTTTCGAAGAGATCCGCAGCACAACGCGTTTCTTTTTGCCTCAAGCGCGCGCTTACTACACACCCAACAGCTTCTTTACACAGTTTTGTGGGAAGTACCGCGTCGATTTCTTTGCGCATAAGGTCGAGAACAACGAGACTCTCTGGTTTGTCCGAACCGCATTGCCTGAAGCGCCTGTGTTGTTCTTCTACCATGGTGGAAAGATCCACAGCCTCTCAGATAACGGCGATTGGTACGCGCTGTCCATTAAGGAGTAAGGGAAAAGATGATGACTGGTATGATCGGAGTACGATGGCGTTGGTGGCTCTGTGTGGCTCTCCTTTCGAGCGCGTCTTGTGTTTTGTGGGCCTGCGCTGGTCCAGCTGATGAGAACCCTTCCGTCGAGCGTTTGCAGGCGGACTTACAGACGATCTTTGAACGGAGTGGGCGTCCTGTTGACCTAAAGGACAGTATGGTCTCACGTTTGGCACCGCCTAAAGTCCCATGGTCTCAAATGGGAAAAAGCGAACGAGAGCGCTACATGGCACGTTCTGTGATGCCTGTCATGTTGCTCTTTTTTGAAGGATACTCCCGCGAATACCAAAGTGGAGATCAGCCCTTTAGTTGTCTGACATGTCACGGTGATACGTTTGCAAGAGTCGGTAATGTCAGCAACTTCGACTTCTCCCGTCCCACTCATCTCTTTCCACTCGATCCGAGCAACATCCCTACGGAGTTCGATCCTGATCCAGAGATGGCCAGGATGGTGCGTTTTATGAAAGAAAAGATCACACCTGCGATGCGCATTATGCTTGGTGATCCCAACGTCAGTTGCTTCACCTGTCATGCCCGCAAGTAGGACGTTGATCGTCATGTCGTATGTTTCGTAGAGGTCGGGCACAGCCCGACCTCTGTGTCATACTCTTTCCCCCAAAACGTCCGTTTCTCGATGTTTCCCAAAGCAAAACATCTGCCACATCCTATCGACTCTCTTCTCTCACCCCAAAGATGTTCCTTCCCAAACACGACAACCTATCTGTAGTGTGCCAGACCATATTCCTTTTTGAGCTGGAGATGGCTATACTGCTGCTCGCAAACTGACTTTGTATGGAATACAGGTGAGCACAGGAGTATACCTTCACAGAGCTTGCGCTTGTCGTTGAGCTGCGCTCGTTATGATGACCTTTTAAATGGAGAGAACGATGTCCTTGTCTTGTGTTGAGATCGATGAAAGAGAGCGGTTGCGTCTCGCGCTCTCTCATGATCCAGTCACCGCTGCTTATCTTCTCGGAGATCTTGAGCCGTCATTCTTTGAACATTGTCGTTGGTTTGTCGCGACATACCATGAACGAATTTGTGGGATTGTGTTGTTGTATGGTGGTCTCTCTAAACCTTGTTTGTTAAGTTGGGGAGCGCCCGACGCTGTTGAGGCTATCGTGCGTACTTTTGCATGTGAGTGGCCACCTGGAGGGTACGGGAAGATCTTGAATGCACATCAACATGCCTTCCAAGACGTGTTGTTATTTTCAGGGATCGAGCGCATGTGGAATATGGGACTTCGCCAGGACCTCTTCGAAGCCTCTATCCCTTCATTAGAAAAGCCGAATGTGACCTGTCGCCTCTTGAATGTTGAGGACTCCTTGTCATCGATCTTGGCTATATACGAAGATTATCCTGGCCACTACTTTGAATCTTCGCAATTGGAGAGTGGTGTCTACGCAGGTTGTTTTGTGGAGGGTGAGTTGGTCGGGATCGCAGGGACACACACATACGCGCCTTCTGTCGGGGTCTCCTGTTTGGGAAATATTGTGACGGCTACCAAACACCGAGGAAAAGGGTATGCCAGGATGTGTATCGCGTTTCTTGTACAGGAGCTACAACAAAGAGGATGCAAGCACATTGCGTTAAACGTCAACCAAAAGAATCATGCTGCGATCGCTTGCTATCGCTCTTTGGGGTTTGTCTTTCACAACACTGCGATGGATGTGGTGTTTTCGCGAGTTGATGGTGAGCTTGACTTGTCCTAGAGCCGTGTGATGAATGAGATGGAGGGGGGACGGTTCGGGTGATTGAGGGGGGGAGAGTTCGGAAAATGAGACGAAGACAAGAGGGCAGCCTTAGCTGAGGGAGGCGACAAAGTCGTAAATGAGTTGGTTATATTGGGAGGCTTCTTCCCACTGACAGGCGTGTCCTGCACCTTTGACGATTTGGACTTCTTCTCGCCAAAGTGTCGGCATGGAGAGCTTTTTGATGTATTCGAGGTTGATCAGCTGATCGTGCTCTCCGTGTAGCACCGCGAGAGGTTGTGTGAGGTGGCCGACGACTTCGATCTCGTCGGCATACGTGCCTGGACCGAGACCTGCTGCGACACTTGAGCGGGTGATGGGATCTGTTTGTTCGAGGGCGTTTTTGTATGTGTCCGGAAATGTCTCTGTACCTGGTTTGAATTGTCCGCTGAGGAACAATTGCTTCTCTTCTTCATTGAGATCCGGTTTGAAGTTGACGGCCGCTGAAGGGTGAGGCAAGAAAGCCTCTTGCATCGCAGGTGGAAAAGCGATGGGAGGGGTGCCATGGATCACAAACCCTGCAGCCTCTGTCAGCTGGGCTGTGGCTTCGAGCAAGATGTGACCGCCGAGGCTCAACCCAACAAAGACCGCTTTTTGCAGGTTTTTGGCCTGGACAAGCTTGACGAGAACATCCGCAAATCCACGCAACGTATAGACTTCGGCTGGTTTTGATGCTCGACTTGAGCCGCCATGTCCGGGGAAGTCAAAGGAGACAATTTTGTGCGTTGCGAGCACACCTTCGAATTGTTTGGAGAAGATACTTCCTGCGCCAGAGTTACCATGGATAAAAACGATGGGGGGGCCGCTTCCATCATTTTCGTATACGACGATATCATGAGGGGCGATATGAAGAGTTGTGTTCTGCATGTGATCCTCTTTACGTGGGCGTGTTTTCTTTTGGTATCTTTTGCTCTCTACGATGTGTCGACGAGCATACTCGGGAATGTTGTTGCTTGCAATGCCCTGTGATGAGAGGAGAAGTCTGTTTGGGGTGGTGAGAGGAGAGGCTATCCGGGGACGAGTCCTGTGAGCATGACCTGACTGGCGCTGCCGAAGAGTGTCTGTTTGGCTTCGGCGGCTTCGAGACTTGCGTGCCAGCGAGCTAACTCGTCTTGTGTGATGGCTTCGTTTTGAATGGCCATCTCTTCGACTTTTTCGAGCATGAAGATCTTTCTCATCAGTTGAAGCTGTGTGACAAAGAACGGTAACATCTCGATCTGCAAATGCATCAGCCCCTGCTCTCGAAAGTATCGATACAATTGACGTCCTGCATAGCCATTGTAGTGGCTGATCTCTGTGGTGATGCGTGTGAGGATGCGTTCAACACGGTCCTCGGAGGAGTCGATGGAGAGTGTACCAAAATCCGTGTCGACGACGACGATGCGTCCCCCTGGCTTGGTCACCCTTGCCATCTCTGCGAGGACATCCTCTGGATGAGCGACGTGCTGAAGGACACGTTCACTGCGACACGCGTCAAAAGTGTTGTCATCGAAGGGCAGCTTTGTCGCGTCTGCGACGAGGTGTTCGACGTATGAAGCGAGCGCATGCTCCTCGGTCTTTTTTGTTGCGTTGGAGATCATCTCGTTGTCGTAATCGACACCGTATACTCTCCCTGAAGGACCGACGAGTTTGGCGAGCGCGTGTGTATCGATAGCAGGACCACAGCCCACATCGAGCACGCACATCCCTTCACGCACCTCCATCGCTTCGTACGAGCGCTGTTTGACGTGTTGGACGCGCTCTGCGAGCATCTGTAAGTAATCTTGGCTGACATATCCCGGGTTTTGTTTGGCTTGGCTCACGCAAAGCTCCTGTCTTTTGTGGGGCTGTTGGATGGGGACATTGGATATCTCTGTCAAACGCGGTGTTCTACCTGGTGGTTTGGGTTTTATTTGTATTCGACGACAAGTTGGGGAGCCTTGTCCGCTTTGCTCGCGTCGTATCCTACTACGCTGCGGCTGTCTTTGTATTTGTCCCCATCTGTGTTGCTCGCGGCGTTGATCAAAAACAGGCTGATGGCCTGTCCTGAGGCCCAGCCGGGTTGCGAGACGACTTCTTGTATGAGCGCTTTGAGATCCTTGGGGACTTTGTATGAGACAGTCCTATCCCAGCAATCCCGCTTGCGTTGGGGGCAATCATATTCGTACTTGGGAGAGGTCGAATCACTCGAACAATCAGCACGGCAGCGGACGACCCATTTGTTGATCTTGGCTGTGGTTTTGAGGCGCTGATCGGGTCGGTTCTTTGTGTAATCTTTGGGGTTGTAAGCGACGGAGTTATCCGCTTTCTCTGCGTAGATGTTGATGATCAGTCGGTTGTTACTGTCGATCTCATTTGTGGGGTAGACAGAGAGGTATGCAGAGATGATCGTTGCGCCTTGTGGGATGGTGACATTTTTAAAGCGGAAGGCCGTGTGATAGGAGGGATTTCCGTTGTTAAAGTGTCGTCCAACAGGGACTGTTGCGCCGCCGAGGTAATTCCAGGAGCTGAAGCCGATCAGGTAAGAGGCGACCGCATCATCTGCGTCTGTCACTTTCGCGGAGAAGGTCTTCGTGCCGCCTTCTTGCGGAGTCGATTCTGGGGCTTGCTCTGCGACGATCTCTTGCGTTGCCTCGGCTTGTGTCTCTGGCGTCCCTGCATCTTTCGGTTGGGGTTCCAGGCTTGGTTCTTTTGTCGGCTCGCTCGCCGTAGGCTCTTGTGTTGGTTCTTTTGTAGGCTCGCTCACCGTAGGCTCTTGTGTCGCTTCTTTTGTAGGCTCCTGTTGGACGGTCTCCTTTTGGATAGCCTCTTTTTGGGTCGGCTCTTTTCCCGTTTGTTCGGTGGTGCTTGGGCCGGTGCACGATGGAGCAAAAAGTGAGCAGAGGTAGACAAAGACGAGCAGGGGGAGTAGCCCTTTGGTGGATATGTGATGAGGATGTCGTTGCATGTGCCTTTTCCTTTTCTGTTGGACGATGTTGCGTGCTCGTGGATGACGTGTTCTTGCATACCAAAATCGCCTTACAGATGCAACACAGAGTTATCGGCTTTGTGGCTTTTTCATGGGTTGTGGTGAGGGTGCTTTGGAACCATTTGAACTTTCGTTCATCGAAAGAGCAGTCGGTTGATGTTCGTGTGTATTCATGGTATTGGCTGATGACCTTTTTGGAGAGGGTGATGTCTCTTTTTCTTCACATGAGAAAGATCTCATGATGTCACCCGACTACCAGATGCAGACCAAGACATAAAGGTCACAACGAAAGTGCATTCGAAAACCACATGAAAGATGAGAGTATAGAATGACTCAAGAGCCCTTTTCTCCGATCGAAGAAGTCATTGAAGAGTTACAAGCCGGTAAGATGATCATCCTCGTCGATGATGAAGACCGCGAAAACGAAGGTGACTTTGTTGTCGCTGCTGAGTTCGTGACCGCTGAGATGATCGTCCAAATGAACCGTTACGCGAGTGGGATCATCACGGTCCCGATGCCTCCAGAGAGGCTCCGTGATCTGAACATTGATCTCATGGTCCAGGATAACGTCGAGAGTATGTGCACTGCGTTCACTGTGACTGTCGATGCGAAGGATGATATCAGCACAGGCAGCAGCGCGATCGATCGTGCGACGACGATTCGCAAGCTCGCTGATCCCAACTCAACTGCGAGAGATTTTGTTCGCCCTGGTCACGTCAATCCGTTGCGTACACAAAAGGGTGGTGTTCTCAAGCGCGCAGGGCACACAGAGGCGTCATCTGACTTGTTGCGCCTCGCAGGACTTCAGCCTGTGGCCGTCCTTTGTGAGATCATGGAAGATGACGGTGAGATGTCTCGTGTGCCAGATCTCGCGAGGCTCGCGAAGAAGATGGATCTCAAGCTCGCGACGATCGCGGACCTGATTCGCTACCGTAGACGTACTGAGAAGTTGATCGAGAAGAACGGTCAAGAAGAGCTGAAGACCGACTACGGGACATTCGAGGTCCATCACTACCAAAGCCTCGTCGACGATGGCCACTACACGGCCTTTGTCGTGGGCGATCTTTCACAAGAAGGCGCATCACTCGTCCGTATGCACGCCGCGAGTATCACCAAGGATCTGCTCTCATCTCTCGATCCCAACAAAGACGACGCGTTCCATGCGTCGTTGAAGATGATCGCTGATGAAGGTCGTGGAGTGTTGCTCTATATCGAAAAGATGAAGCGACAAAGTTCACGTATCCCACCAGATGAGAGAGATTATGGTATCGGCGCACAGATCCTCAGTGAGTTGGGTGTGACAGATCTGCGCCTGATCACAAATAATCCCATCAAACGTGCTGGACTCGAAGGTTTTGGGTTGCGGATTGTTGAGAATGTGCCTGTCGTCTCGTAGGAGATGATGAGGCTACTTTTTTGTGGGGATTACTTTTTTGTGTTGCGCGCTGCAAAGAGGGTTCGCAGCCGCAGTGAGGGTTTGAACGCGACAAGCGCTCCATTTTTCTTTCCGTCTACTCCGTACAAAAAGTGATAGATCGCGTGTGATTGTAGCACGCGCTTGATGTAGCGTCTCGTCTGACGAATGCTGATGGACTCGACCCATTCATCGAGTGGGAGATAGCCGTAGGATTGTACAAACTTCTTCATCAACTTGGGACCTGCGTTGTACGAACCTATCGCGACAGGGAGCTGTTGTGCAAATTGTTCAACACGGTTGCGAAGGTACCGTACGCCAAGAGGGACGTTGATCTCTGGACGGGTCAGGTGAGCGGGTTTGATCTTCTTTCCTGGAAAGACCTCTTTGGCGACGGTTTGTGCTGTGGGGAGCAGCAGCTGCATCAGTCCGTAAGCTTTGGCCCAGGATTGGATATCAGGGTCGAAGGTGCTCTCTTCTTTCATCATCCCGTAGATCAGGGAGAGTGGGACTTCCTGGTTCTTTTTGTGGGCTTTTTCGACCTCATCCCAAAAAGGTTTGGGATACGCGAGATACCAGTATTTGTGGGTGGAGGGTTTGAATGGGAGTGCGCCTGCCAATTCGCCTCTGTGACGGAAGATATGATCCGCTCTGTGGTAGACTTCAGCGACGTGAAAGTGGAGCGACAGCAGGGCCGCACCTTTGTCACCAAAGAGTCCACAGCGACGGCGTCTCTTTTGAAAGGATTTGTTGTTCGCGGAGGGAGGGAAGACCTTGCAATTGCGTAGACGTCGCCACTCAAGGGCGGCGAGCTCTTCCATCCCCAAGCGATACAGCTCTAGACCTCGTTTGTAGTGAGGGTGTGCGAGGAAAGAGGCCTTTACACCGTCGAATTGAGCGGGGAGGTCTTTGGAGGCGATGATCTTACGTGGGACAGGTCCCCAGGGCAGGACGAGGCGTTTGTACCGTCTGCGTCGTCTGCGTCGTCTGCGTCTTCTACGCTTTTTGCGCTTGCGTTTCACGCGCTGGACGTGCCAGCGGCGGCGTTTGAGTCTTCGGACACGAGAGAGCGCCATAAAGCTATAGTATTGAAGAGGGTATTGTTTGATCAAGCGGGTATACAAAGCGATTGCGCTGTCTTTGGCCTGTTGGTTTCTTTTCCGCTTTTGCCAGATGCGCTTGTGCCAAATACGTCCTGCGAAATAAAGCGCTGCCGGGGCATGACGGCTCTCTGGGTGATCCTTCTGGATGGACAACAATTGGGGGAGTGCTTCGTCGTACTGTCTGTGTTTGTAGGCTTTGTATGCGAGTCTCCAGCGGGACATGACAGCCATCTCGCCGCCTGGATATTGTTGCTGTAATTGTCGATAGCGCTTCTTCGCTGCAGGGAGAGTTTTGCGTCTCTCCAAAGCGTACGCGGTCATGTACAGTGCGTCGTCTGCCAAAAAGTGTTTGGGGTACAACTTGACGAGCTCGTCGAGGTAGGGGATCCCTTTTTTGGCCATCCCTCTACGTTTGAAGGCTTGGCCGAGGCGATACAAGATACGCACATGTTCATAAGGACGTTTGACACAGTGGGTGCGAGCCTGTAGGAGTTCTTTGACCGCTCTGTAATAGATGCGTCTGCGGAACCATGCGAAGCCCCGGGCGTAGTGATACCGACAACGTAGCGTCGCGTCTGTGAGCTGCTTTTTCTTGATGCTCCACGTCGCGCGGAGCGCTTGTTTGTACGCATAGATGTAATTGTATCGATAGGCGCGGCGGAGTTTCTCCTGTGTGTTGAGTGTAAAACGTGTGCGTTTTCGCCAGCGAGCACGTTTGACCCAATACGCTTCGCCGGATGCCGGTTTCTCGATCCAGATCTTTTTCAGCCACACTTTGGCTTGTTTGTCGTCTTCTTTGGTCTTCTTTTTGAGATGTGCGCGGGCCATCCACAACCAAAACGTCGCGTCTCTTCTTTTGTGGTACCCGTCTCGATGAAGGACTTTGATCAGCTCGTCGTACTTCTTCTTTTTGAACAGGTTGCCCACAACGCGAAGACGTGACCAGCGAAAGTAGCGTGAGCGCTTGCTGACTTTCAGAAAGAGGGCGTTGGCTTTGTCGTATTTTCTTTGCCGCTCCCACGTCTCTGCCTCCCAGAAGTAGAGGTAATCGCGCAGGATGTAGTTCATTTTGTGCAACAGAGCGTATCGTTTGCGGGCCTCATCGTATTTTCTGCGTCGCTGGTAACACCGTGCGAGCAGAAAGATCGCCGCACCAGTCAGGCGCTCTGGGAAGGCATCTTTTTTCTTCAGGATATTGTCAGCTTTCTTGCAATTCCACCGCAACGCCGAGCGCAGACGTCTATAGCGACGTTCTGAGAAGTAGGGTTTCAGGCTGCTCGCTCGGAACGTCAACAGAACCGGCGCTTTTTGGACCGGCTTGTCTGGAGGGGATGGACGTCTTTGGGCGGGTTTTATGGCGACCTTTTTGTGGACGGTCTTTTTGTCGGGAGCTTGTGCCGTTTTGGTCGTTCGCTGCTGGGGAGGAGGAGTTGTGTTGGGGGCCTGCTTGTTGGACGCAACTGGGGTGGTCGATGCATCTTGTTGAGGTTTCTCTGGTGCCTTACGGACACCTGGAGAAGACTGCTTGACGCACCCCAAACCACACAGTGAGATGAGCAACACAGACAGAGTGTACAAAAACCAACGATACATACTTCCCTCCCAAGTCGGATACAGCTCCAGAGGTCTTGTCTTTTGGAACTGGAGCAAATTCTCTTTGATCAAATGTAAGGAGTACAACGTCGTAAAGCAAATGTCCAAAAAACAACAAAATCATAGAGATGTTCAAGGGTTGTTTTTCGAGTCCGTGTGCCCTGCTGGTGTGGCAAAGAGTATCCCGAAGAGGTTGGTTAGGGGAGGTTGGTTTTGTGGGTGTTGTGGAGGGATGTTACGCGCTTTTGCTTTGTGTTTGGATGTTGATTTTGCGCCCAGGGGTTTTGTCTTTTTGGCATTTGGGGAGGGTGATGTCGAGGAGTCCGTTGTGGAAAGAGGCCGAGACTCGTTCCACTTCGACGCGCGCTGGTAGGTGGACGGTCCTGTGAAAGGAGCCCGAGCGGATCTCTCGTCTGTGGTAGTGCTCGTCTTCTTCAGTCTCTTCTTGTCTGGTCTCTCCGTCGATATAGAGGACATTTTCATCGACATGAAGGTGGATGTCTTCTTTGTGTACGCCAGCGATCTCTGCCCGAACGAGGAGCGTGTCGCCTTTGTCGATGATATCGATGCGGGGGGTCTTGAGGCTCGTTCCAAACTTCTCGAAGCTCTCTTTGTCGAGAGGGAAATCATCGCTCCACTTTTCGAGCCAGTTTTGCGAGAAGAAATCGTCAAACGTCCGCGCCATCTCTTCAAACGGATTATGCCAGGAAGACTTCTTTTTCTTTGGGGATGTTTGCAATGTCTTGTCTTGTTTGTTGCTCATCGTGTGCTCCTTTGCCCTTGGAAGCTCCAAAGGGGACCTTTGTGAGAGACTGTTTGCGCTCTCTTTCTGTATTTGTGGAATATGTATCATAAGGATGTACAGCTTATTGTGTACGTTTCATTGATGGAGAACAATGAATGATTTGATACATATCAAAGAATGTGGTCAAGTTTGGGGGAGGCAGGCCGTGTATATAGACATTATGTACAAGGTTGTGCAGAAGTCAGAGACGCGAAAGGAGACACCATGTTGAGAGCAGTGGTCGGTCACAGTGAAGATCCTGATGAGTCCGAAGCGGTCAGAGAGATTGTCGCGCAATGTCGCGAGCAGTTGGGGGAGCACAAGCCCAGCGCGGGGATCTTGTTTGCTGCGATAGAGATGGAGCATCAGGTCGTGTTGAATGGGCTTTTGGAAGCATTTCCAGGGATCTCCTTGGTCGGTTGTACGACTGATGGTGAGTTATCTTCGAAGCTCTCTTTTACAGAAGATTCGCTTACGTTGTTGTTGTTTTCCTGTGGGGATGGGGTGGAAATCACGTCAGGTTTGGGACGTCGTCTGTCCGATGGTATCCCTGCCGCGGTCAACGAGGCTGTATCTGAAGCCAAAAGCAAGACAGCGTTACCGGCGAAGTGGTGTTTTATCACGCCAGAGAGTATGACCGTGAGCAGCTCTGTGTTGCTCCAAGCGTTGCAGTCCAACTTGGGAGAATCGTTCCCTATCGCAGGTGGTCTCGCTGCGGATCAATGGTCTTTTGAAAAAACATACCAATTTTACAACGGGGAAGTCTTGACGGACGCATTGCCGATGTTGTTGTTTTCGGGTGATGTGCATGTCTCTCATGGTGTGGCCTCTGGTTGGGAACCACATGGCAAAATGGGCGTGGTAGAGCGCGCAGAAGGGAATGTTGTGTGGACCATTGACGGTGTCTCTGCGCTTTCATTCTACAGCCACTACCTGGGCCCTCATGTCAAACCATCAACAGAGTATCCACTCGCGGTCTCCGTCTCCAAACATGCGGATGAGTATTACCTGCGCGCACCGCTCAAGTGTGACGAAGAGACTGGGAGCGTCACTTTCACGGGAGATATCCCGGAGGGCGCGACTGTACGATTGACCACACCGGAGCGCGAGAAGATCATGGAGGCCTGTGAGACATCTGTGTTGCAGGCTTTCGAGAGCTTCCCACAAGGGAAGGTGCCTGCGTGTGCGTTGATCGTCTCTTGTGCTGCGAGAAAATATTTGTTGGGGACACAGGTGCGGGAGGAGTACGAAATACTTCGACAACATATCGGTGACTTACCTGTGTTAGGATTCTATTCATACGGTGAAATTGGTCCTTCAAGTCTGGGATCACCTGCTTGTCTTCACAACGAAACATTTGTCACAGTGCTGCTTGGTGGCTAACATGTTATTTCGTGTGTGTGGTTGATTGAGAAAAGTGACCTGTATGATGGGTCTTGGGTGAGGATGAGAATGGAGAGCATGGAAGATGTCGATGTAAAGGCGTTACAAGAACGTCTGTCACAAGTGGAGCGTGAAAATCGTATCCTACGCAAGAAGCTACAACGGAGCGAAAAAAACCGTCAAACCATCGAGGACATTCACCGCAAAAATGAGACGTTTTTGCGTCAGACAATCCTCGAATTGCACGAAGCTCGCGAGACCATTGAGCAGATCAACATGGAACTCGAAAAGCGTGTGCAGTCCCGTACGCTCGCGCTACAAGGCGAAATTAAGGAGAGAAAGCTCGCAGAGACGCGACTGCGAGAGCTCAATGAAGAGCTCAAGCAAGCTCATGAGATGGCGTTGCAAGCGAGTCATGCCAAGAGTAACTTTTTGGCGAGGATGAGTCACGAGTTGCGCACACCCCTCAACGCAATTATCGGCTACTCCGAGATGCTCATGGAAGATCTGGAAGAGGGGGCGCTGGATATCTTTCGTGAGGACCTCAAGCGCATTCACCACTCAGGACAGCATCTTTTGCAGTTGATCAACGATATCCTTGACCTGTCCAAGATCGAAGCTGGCAAGATGGAGATCCTCAACGAGAACTTCGATGTACACTCCTTTGCACTTGAGATTGTTGGGATGTGTACGCCCCTCGCGCAAAAAAACAACAACCGTGTAGAGCTGATGTGTTCATCCTCAATTGGGACGATGCGGACGGATCGTGTCAAACTTCGGCAGATGTTGTTGAACTTGTTGTCAAACGCGAGCAAATTTACAAGCGAGGGCGAGATTCGTATCGAGATTGTTCGGATGACGTCTCCAACTGGACGAGAGCTGCTTTCCTTTGCAGTGCAGGATACGGGGATTGGTATCTCCGAAAAACATCAACGGCAGATCTTCGAGCCATTCCAACAGAGTGATAACTCATCGACACGCAAGTACGAAGGGACTGGTCTGGGCTTGGCCATCTGTCGCAATCTTTGTCGGATGCTTGGTGGTGATCTTTCCGTAGAGAGCCAATTGGATGTGGGCTCGACGTTTTCTTTTGCGCTGCCAGTCGTGCCTCTCCCCAAAACACAATCTCGCACACCACTGCCAAGAGGGTTGGGGGGATGATTGTCCTAAGTACAGAGCTTTGGGGGGGTCAGGCTTTTGGTGTGGGGATAGCGGGGAGCGCGATGGAGAAGACACTGCCACCGCCGGGGTTATCTGTATAAATAAGTTGTCCCTTCATCGCCTTGATCAGCGCGAGGGAGATGCTCAGTCCAAGCCCCGTTCCTTCCTTGCTTCTGGTGGTCGATGCGTCGACCTGGACAAACGGTTCAAAGATCTTTTGTTGCAAATCTTCTGGAATCCCTGGACCCTTATCTTTAACATCAATGCGCCAGTGTCGCTCCACCTTGTGTATCTGGATCTCCACACAACTCCCTCTTGGGGAGAACTTCGATGCATTGGAGAGCAAGTTGGTGATGACCTGCATGAGCTTGCTTTTATTCGCCTCCACCCACGCAGGCTTGTCTGGAGAGGTCAACCGGAAAGTGACATCAAACCGCTGCGCGTAAGACTCCAGGTCATGCATCGCGTGCTCGATAAGTTCGGAAATCTCGATCTGTTGGAGTGTGACCTCAAGTTGTCCTGATTCAAATTTGCCGAGATCCAACAAATCTTGCACCAGATCTTTGAGTCGTTCACTGTTTCTGTGTGCAATGTCCAGGAGACGTTGGGCGGTTTTTTCGTCAATGTCTTCGGGCTTTTCTCGCAGAATACCGAGTGCCCCGTGGAGGGACGTGAGGGGAGTGCGCAGCTCGTGACTGACGACAGATACAAGCTCATCTTTGAGCTTTTGTGCCTGCCGTTGGGTCTCCAGTGCGTGCTGAAGATGGGAAAGTCGCTGTGAATCCTCTTGGTTGAATTCGAGCAGTTGTCTTTGTTGTCGAACACGCAGCAAGTGCACGAGTGTTGACAACGCGAGCGCCGTCGTCAGCGCAAACACAAAATGAAGCGCTTCTCTTTGTGTCGCGATGCCAAGTATCAGTGAGCCCCAAAGCCCCATGGAGATGACAAATATCCCAACAAGGTGGACTGTTGAGGTGAACAAAAAACCGGCCGCAATCAAAATGATGATGACGTTGGTCGTTTGTAAACCATCCCGCAATAAGTGCATGTGTGCCAATGAGTTGACTAGGCACAGCAAAAAGACGATATCAGCGAGATAATGAGCCCACTTTACAGAAATCTTGTCGCGTCGGACGGCATAGCGAACGAACAAGAGGGCTACTGACGTAAACGAGGACAAGACGGACATGCGGATGTTTTGTGGAGATGGTAACAAGAGCATGTGCATCAACGTAAAAAAACCATACAAAACGGAGAGCATCAACGCCACAGGAGCGATGTCCTTGTGTATACTCTCTTGTAATTGCCTGTCTACCTTCATCATTGTTCTTTGCTCAGTCCCTTTCGTTTGGTGACTCCTTGCACCGTATTGTTTTAATACATCACTCCGTCTTGATCCACGAGCTTTTTGCTCATCCATCCTTGTATGGTCGTTTAATCCTTCGTGATCGTTGCCATTTTTTTTGGCTATTTTTTTCTCTCTTCCGAGAGAAAGAATGTCCGACTACCCACCTTTGGAGATGTGAGATAAATGACAAGGTTTCGAACTGTTCGAATCTTTCCTTGCCAGGCTTATTGGAGTGTTGTTCCACCATGACTGGATGAGAGATACTCGACTGTTGTGGATTTTAGATTCTTTATGTTTATTCGTTGTTTACGTTGATGTTTTCAGGCGAAACAAGTGTTCAGCCACTGTCTTTTATGAGTGAATGTGGTTCACCGAGTGTGCATGTGACGTTGTTTAGTTGTATGTTTTTTATGATGAAAAGGGCAAGAGGGGGAATGTGGTGTATCTTTTGCTTTTTGAGGCAGAGCGAGAAGGTCGATGACTCTCTCAGGATCCAATCATGGGTCTCTCCTCGTTCGAAAGTGGGACTGTGTGAAAAGATAAACGAAACCACCGCCTGTGTATCAAGCGGTGGTTTTTTTTGAGGTCCGGGTTTGTAGGTGCGAAGAGTCTGTTCACGCCACCTGTGTTTCAGGATGTGTTGTGGGCGTTTGCAAAACCGTTTGCTGGGTTGTCTTTGTGAGTGAGGGTGACTATCTTGTCGGCGTTTTTGATTTCAGGCCAGTCTTGGGCTGGCTTCATCCGACAAAGGAGCATAGAGATGTCATTGGTGAGTTTGCTGAAGGGAAAAGGTCCAAGTGGGTTTGGGTATGGCAGCACGGCAGAGGATGTGACACAGGGGATTGATTTGTCTGGCAAGACATTTTTGTTGACGGGGTGCAATTCTGGTTTGGGTCTTGAGACATTGCGTGTCTTGAGCCTTCGTGGTGCGCATGTGATCGCTGCTGCGCGCAGTGTTGAAAAGGCTGAAAATGCGATCAAACAAATCTCTGCCAACGCAACACCTGTTGCTTGTGAGCTCTCCGAACCAGCCTCTGTCAGAGCTTGTGTGCAACGCGTCAAGAGTTTGGGACATCCTCTCGATGGGATCATCTGCAACGCTGGAATCATGGCGTTGCCTACACTCGAACAAAAGTATGGCCATGAGCTTCAATTCTTCACCAATCACATCGGTCATTTTATCCTCGTGACTGGTCTCCTGGATCAACTCACAGACGACGCTCGTGTTGTGATGGTCAGCAGCGAAGCCCATCGTGGAGCATACAAAGAAGGGATACAGTTCGACAACCTCTCTGGAGAAAAGGGATACACACCTTGGGGAGCTTACGGCCAATCCAAGCTGGCCAATATTCTGTTTGCGAGACGTCTCGCCAAAAACTTTGAGGGGACAGGAAAGACCGCTTACTCACTCCACCCAGGTGTTATCCAGACCAACCTCTCACGTCACATGAACCCAATCGTTCGCAATATCTTGTTCCCTGTCGCGAGCGTCATCGCCTTCAAAAGTATCCCACAAGGGGCCGCAACCTCTTGCTACCTCGCGACACGTCCTGGCGTTGAAGCGTACTCTGGACAGTATTTTTCCGACAGCAACCCCAAACAACCAACAAAACATGGCCTTGATGATGTCATGGCCGATCAACTCTGGGTCGTAAGCGAATCGATAGCATCTAACGTCTAACCATTCTGTTTTACCTGGGGGACATGGTTTTTTCGGGCAAGCTGCCTTTTTTTGGCAAGTTTCCACTTGCCCTTACAGCTGCCGCGCTTTGCTTGCCCTTACAGTTGCCGCGCTTTGCTTGCCCCTACAGCTGCCGCGCTTTGCTTGCCCATACAGCTGCCGCGCTTTGCTTGCCCATACAGCTGCCGCGCTCTGCTTGCCCATACAGCTGCCGCGCTCCGCTTGCCCTGGCTGCCGTGCTTTGCTTGCCCCTGCTGCCGCGCTTTGCTTGACCTTACAGCTGCCGCGCTTTGCTTGGTATAGTGGGCTGGCTGCCCACACCCGCCTGGGGTCGTTGCCCCCAGACCCCACGATGCTCACGCATCGTTTGTTTTCTAGCTCTTGGTGGTCCTTGCATGTGTCTAAGGTTTGTGCCATATTGATGTCCTTCGTATCTTTGTCTTACGTAAAGCTTATGATGAGGGAGGAGCCCTTCGATGCGTAAATGGATGTTGGTGTTAGGGATGTGTTCTAGTTTGTTCATGTGGGATTGTCATGGGGATGCACCTCAGCAACAAGATGGTCAAACACAGCTTGACGCTGGGCTGGAAAAACATGTGCAGGAAATATCCCAAGAGGAACGAGTCCCCGAAACATTACACAAGGAAGAGATACAAGAACCTCCTACACCAAAGATCGTCCCACCACCAACTCTCGCGTGGTATCATCATCAAAATGTAGCAGGACTTTGGTGGCCAAGAGTCGCCTTCGATAAACAGGGATATGTATATTACGGAAGCAGCGCGCGAACATCCTTTACGTGGGACAACTTTACGTTTCCCGGAGGGTGTAACTCCCCCTTTGTGTTGAAGCTTGATGGAAATGGCAAGCTTGTCTGGGCCGCCGAGCTGTCGAAGTGTCCCTCTGGAGGCTATCTTTCTTTGTTTCTGCAAGGTCTTTATGTGATGGATAGTGGTGAGATTGTTGTGATCGGTCGCTATCACGGAACACCGACTTTTGGGAAGACTACACTCAAAGAGAGCCGACAAGGCCCTTCTGCAACATTTGTCGCAAAACTCAATGCGCAAGGAAAATGGCTCTGGGCAAAAGGTATCCAATATGAAGTGGATGACACGAAAGTCCTCCATTTGGATATTGAGCATCACGTAGGTCACCACCTCGTGGTAGATCAACAAGGCAATATTTACCTTGGTGGAGAAATCACACACAATCGTGTTGTTTTTGATGAGAAGACATATTCGCGGCTGGGAAAGCGAGACCTGACGCTCACAAAATTAAGTCCTGATGGCAAGTTACTTTGGTTTAAGCAGTTTGCAGGAAAGGAGTACGACACGATAAATAGTTTACAAATCGATGCTAAAGGGGAGGTGTATGTTCTCGGAAGCTTTTCTCTTGATTTGCGTTTTGGAGATCAAGTTCTTCCTGTTGGCTCTCATGGATCTGGGTTGTTTCTTGCGAAGTGCAGCGCTGAAGGGGAGTGGCGTTGGGGCAAGATGCTTATGACACCTGCAAGTCCGTATGGAAAGTTCTTTCGCTTGACCTCCGATGGAGGATTTCTCTTCGTAGGGAATGTTTTGAGTGGTGCAGAATTCGCTGGGCAAACAATCAAGGGTGAAAAGTATTCTCACCTCTTCACGGTTGCAAAGTTGGATAAAGATTTGAAGGTTATGTGGAGACGCGATGGTTCCGTAAAGGGAGAACAGAACTCAGCCTTATGGCTAGGGAATATCGCTGTCGATGTTCTTGGAAATATCTATTTTGCAGGGACCTTTCAGGGAGAGATGAGCTTTGGTGATGATTTTGTGAAACGAGACAAAGAACAACACGCCTACATACTCAAACTCAACACCCAAAAGCGTTGGGAGTGGATCAAACTCTTCAAGCAATCATGGACAGGACGTGTATACATCGATCAAAAACAGGGGGTTTATTATGCAACACCTTTTTGTGGTGACGTGAACATTGATGGTATATCGTTTACATCCAATCCCGAACTCACAGATTGCAGGAGTCAAGGGGCAGATAGCTTTATCGCAAAATTTGACCAACAAACACCATAACCATCGTCGGATGGAGAAAAGGATACGGAAAATGAGACGAACACAGAAGGTTGTTGCTGAAATCACAGGCTTTGTGATTCGTCGTCGAGATGGCGATGGCCATGCCTTCTCCTCATGACTTGCCTGAGGACCCACACTCTACCCTCTTGTCTTCGATTTTATCCATCCAACGGCCTTATACTCCTCTCGCGAGAAGGATATTCAACATAGAGGTCGGACACAAGGTCCGACCCTACGGGGGAAATACAACATTATGCAATGTAGAGGTCGGGCACAAGGCCCGATCCTACGGGGGAAATGCAATATTGTGCAATGTAGAGATCAGAAAAAAGCCCCGACCCTACGGGGGAAAATTGGCATTATGCAGTATGGAGGTCAGGTTCAAGGTCCAGCCCTACGGGGGTAATGCAATATTATGCAATGTTGAGTTCGGATGCAAGGTCCGAATCTACGGGGGGAATGCAATGTTGTATAATGTTGGGGGCGGACACAAGGCTCGATGCTACCGAAAAAATACAACACCAGTCTTGGGTGGAAGGGGCGACCTTGCCGGGGGAATGGGGGGGTATGTAATATTGGGGGCGGGTGCAAGGCTCGACGCTATCTGGAAAATTCGACATCATACTCATGCGATTGCTTCGCGAGAGGAGCATTTAAGCTGACCTACGTTCGTGATATCATGTCTGCAAAGAAGAACTCCTCCACAAAAGGTGTTGTCGGATGGGTTCGGAGCTCTTCTGGAGTGCCTTCTTGTGCGACCTTACCGTCTTCTATCACATACACATAGTTGCATAACGCAAACACATCGCGCATATCGTGTGTCACCAAGAACAATGGCCGCGTCTCTTGGATGATATGTTTTCGTAAAAAGTCCCTCACTTCTCGACGAATACGAGGGTCCAGTGCTGAGAGTGGCTCATCTAATAACAACCAATGTGGTTGTATGTAAAGCGCCCTCGCGATCGCCACGCGCTGTTGTTCACCACCTGAGAGACCCCTCACTTTACGGTCGATAAGCGCCGCACATCCTAGCTGTTCAAGTAGATGTTTGGCCCGTTGTCGTCGTTGCCCCTTCCCTTGTGGTGTGTGTGCAGAGCGCCCAAAAGAGATATTATCGAGGACGTCTAGATGAGGAAAGAGTTGGTAGCCTTGTGGGACATATCCCATCTGTCTGTCTTCTGGCGGGAGATGGAGAGCTTGAGAGGTGTCGTTGAGCAACCTGTCGTTCATTTGAATATGTCCAGCCTCTGGACGGTAGGCACCAGCGATGGTTCGCAAGAGTGTTGTTTTTCCAGAACCATTTGGGCCGATGATCGCGACAGAGGAGTGCGTCCCTTTGAGCTGTACGTCCAACACAAAATGTCCTCGACGGAAGGTGATATCGATCGACCACTTCGTCATTGTTGTACTTCCTCTGTATTCCGCCAAAAATATGTCGGGAAGACACGGAGAGCAAAGAGCGTAAAGATCCCACAGGCCGCAAGGAACAGAGACAAGGCGATCGCGACGTGGACGTCGGACTCCAACGCCATATAGATGGCGAGCGGCATGGTCTGTGTGGTCCCAGGTAAATTGCCAGCGAAGAGCAACGTCGCGCCAAATTCACCAAGCGCTCGCCCCCAGGATAAAGCCGCTCCTGCAAGCAATCCCGGAAGAGAGAGAGGCAACGCGATGCGAAAGAACACCCCTGTGGGCGTGTGGCCTAATGTCCGACCTACGAGGAGAAGGTCGGGATGGAGTCTTCTGAAGGATGCTGTCGCCGACTGGATGTAAAAAGGCGCGGAGACCATGACTTGCGCGAGGACGACGGCTGTGGTCGTAAATGGGACGCGGAGTCCCCAATCATTCAACCAGCTCCCAAGCCATCCAGAAGGGCCAAATGTATACAAAAGTCCAATGCCCACGACGGCTGGTGGCAGGACGAGAGGCACATCGACAAAGAAGGTCGCGAGCTGCGCACGTCGTGTCGCCGACTTTGCCAGCATCCACGCGAGCGGTGTCCCACCGATAAGAATGATACACATACTCCAACATGTCGTCTGGAGACTTAGCCACAACGCTGGTAGGAATATCGGCTGTTTGACGCTTGTAAGCCACTGCGCTGGTGTTGTCGCAGTGAGTAAGCCAAGCAGTGGCAACATGAGCAACCCAAACATCAAGTAAGCCAGGCAGATAGACACTCCGTAGATGAATCTGTTGGTCGGCTGCCTCACTCACTTACTCCAAATCCATAGCGCTTCAAAATATCACGTCCAGATGGGGAGACGATGAATTGTAGCCATTGTTTTGTGTATGTTGGTGCGCGCTTGAGCTGTGCGATCTCGTAGATGGCCTTGACGTTGAGTGTTTTGGGGATCGGAATGGTCTGTATGCCCGCTTGGTTGAGTGTGTCTGTGTGATACACAATCGCTGCGTCAGCGACTCGCATCGCGATTTTGGCGCGGACGAGGCGGACATTCTTCTCCCTTGAGATGATGCGTGTGTGGACCTGCTTGCCAAAGTTTGGGCCGTATTGATGTGTAGCTCGTTTGAACAGTCTCTCTGTGTACATGCCGATAGGGACGTGCTTTGTTCCTACGACGAGGCGTCTGGCGCGTGGCAGATCCTCGAATGTTTTGATGTTCGCCGGGTTACTTGAGGGGACGATCAGCGCGAGGGTGTTGTTGGCGAAGATGTGTGTTTTTGTGACGTGTCCGGACCGCTTGAGTCTCTGGATGTGTGTCTGGTTAGCTGAGGCAAAGAGGTGCGCGTATGCACCCTGTTCGAGCTGTAAACGCAAGACCTGACTCCCCGCGAAAGTAAGGGAGACGTGTATCGTTGGGTGTGTCTTCTCGAAGGCCTGTTTGAGCGCACGGAAGGACTCTGTGAGGGACGACGCTGCAAAGATATGGAGTGTTTTGGAGGTGTGTTGGGGACATCCTGTGAAGATGACACAAAGACACAGGAGTGAGAAGCCTACGAAGAGCAACCACCCTTTCTTTTTTGGGGATGTGTAGCTTGTGGATTGGGAGAAAGTGGACATCCATTTTTCTTTCAGTTGTCCCAGGTGTGGGGTGGAACGTGATCATTTGCTCGTCACTTGCGGGAGATGCGGACAAAGGGATTGTAGAGAGACCTTTTGGCTCTGTCAATATCCGGGGGACGCTTTGTGACTCTTCGATTTTTTTCTATCTCCTTGGGATCGTTCTGCTCTTTTTTGATGTTTGCGCTCTGTTTTGATCTTTTTGTGTGCAGATCCTGAGAGGAAGTGATATCTTCCTGGTGCATCTTGTGTATGTGTGTAAAGACGTCTATGTGAGACGTCGTGCTGTGTGCCTTACTCGGGCCGAAAGGAATGAGAAGATGGACATCCCACCAGAGCGATTGAGTCCTGATGTTTTGCGATCGTTGATCGAAGCCTTCATCTTGCGGGAGGGGACAGACTATGGCCTCTCTGAAGTTGGACTTGAGGAGAAGGTGCTGGCCGTTCGCAAGCAGCTCTCCAACGGAAAAGCCAAGATCGTTTACGACGATGAAACCGAGTCGTGCAATATCGTCTCCACTGTTATCCCGCAAACCCCTGTGCAGTCGAGACAAAAACCCTCCTATGATAACGATGATTATCTCTACAGTGATGTCGAATATCCCGAAGATTGATCGTTGATAGGAGAGTGGGAGTGTGTCGAGGGGCAGATGATTCAAAGGCCGAGGCGTTGTACAACCTGGGCAATCCTATCCGCTGAGGATTTAGGGGGAGGGGCTCTTTCAGATCATTTCACTTTGACAACTTTAAAACGCTCCCACTTCCAGCCTTTGGGCAGTTTGTCGGAGGTCTTTCGATCTGCAGTTGAGAGAATGAAGCGACGACCTGTTCGTCGGTTGGTCATCGTCAAAAAGCGTCTGTGAGCGACATTGTACAGCGCAATCTCATCACGGCTGACTTTGACGACTTTAAAGCGCTCCCATTTCCAACCTGCGGGCAGTTTGCCTCTTGTATTGCCCAGGTTATCAGAGGTGACCACCAGACGCTTGTTACTCCGTCGGTTACTCATCGTCACAAAGCGTCTGTGAGCGATGCTGTACAACGCAATCTCACCACGACCTGCATCCACAACTTTGAATTGCTCCCACTTCGGACCTCTTGGGAGTCTTCCTCTTGTACGTCCTGAGCTGTCAGAGGCGACAACAAAACGTCTCCGATCCCTTTTGTATCTCTTGTTGGTCATCACCACAAATCGCCTGTGTGCCCTGCTGTACAGTGCGATGACGCTTCCAGGTGTCAGGAGGCCTTTGGAGCCTTTTTTTCCTGCTTTGTGTCCGACGGGATAAAGTTTTTTGGGGAGTGTTTTTTGGCAAAAAGCCGGACACACAAGCCAGCTTGTAGGGATTGGTTTGAGTACGATCCTGCTGAATCCTTGGAAGAGTTTTTTGGGCTGTCCATCCATCAATTTGTCCCAAAGCTTTTTGAGCACTTCATCCGTGACGACCACAACGACGAGGTTATACATCAAGGTACACGCGATGGTGACAAGTGGGGCGACTGCGGGGACAACGAGTCCTCCGATGCCTGCTGTTCCTGCGGTGATCGCGGCGGAGACTGTGCCGGCCACGGCTGTACACATCGCCGTTCCAGTTGCGTCGATACCAGGCCCCGCGACACCCATCGCTGCGCTGAAGAGTGAGTTGCTGACAGCATCGCCTAAACTCGTGATCAAACACAATCGCTTGTTTGCTCCTTTGTAAGGCCAACAAGTGATAAAGGCATCAAGCGCTTCGGCTGGTAACTCATCCTTAAAGAAGGTGACCAGAAAGACCTTTCCGCCTCCGACAATTCTCGATGTCTTGGAGAGCTTTTTGAGCTTGCGTATCTTGCGCTTGAACTTCGCGAGGAATCCTTTCTTATGGCGTGCTTTTTTGAGCAGCTCCTTGAGCTTCGTCTTGAGTTTGTTTTTGACTTTCTTGATCGCCTGGCCGATTTTTCCCTTCCCGCCCTTATTGAAGTAGTTGTACATCTTACTCTTGTACTTGTTGATTTTGGGGCGGAACTTCTTCTTCCACGTCGTCTTGAACTTTTTCTTGTACTTGTCGATCTTCTTTTTGGCTGCGGCCTTGATCTTTTTGATCTTCTCTTCAAACGTTTTGACAATGGCGTCTTTGAGCTTCTTGATCTTGTCGGCGTATTGCTTGGCCTTGTCCATCCCCCTCTTGGCTTTGAAGATCAATCTCAAGACATAACTCATGACAGGTCCTGGGATGGATATCTTGGCGGCTTTTTTGGAGTTGAATGGATGTAGATGGATCTTCAATCGATAGTGACCACGTACAAATCCCTGGCAAACCTTGACCTTGAAGACCTTCAGGTTTTCCGTCTCACATCGATATCTTTGGAACGCGGTCGCAGCAATTGAGTACTGCTTCTTGAGCTTCTTGAAGGTTGGGTGGTTTTGGAGTGTTTTTCCGACGTACCGCTTCTTATGAATGGCAACAAGCCGCTCGTTCTCTGCAATTGTGCGTCCTACTTTTTTTCGTGGTTTTCGTGGGACGTTGGTGAGGGAGGAGATGCCATCATTTTTCTTGGGTGGCTTGATCGCAGGGAGCAGGTAGTACTCGATGTTGTCCCTGTTCCCTGTAAAGTACGCTCTGTATAAGACTGTAATCTCTCGGCCGTCTCCGAGCTTCCATGTGTAAAAATGGGTCTTTGTGTTATCGAAGCCTCTGACGCGCACACTCGCAAAGTTGCGGATAGGCGTTGGACTGGAGGTCGCGCCATGTTTGAGCTTGCTACACAGTTTCTCTCCTCTCATGTCCAAGCGCGCATAAAATCGACTCTTGGAGAGGCCCTTTTTTTCTTCCAACGAGACTTCAGTTACGATGTTGTAATTGCGTCCATTTTTGATGCCACGGCATCGGTTGATAAAGTAGACCTCGCTGCGCTTGCCTTTTTTACCGATGCGGTTGATCAGCTTCCATTTGCCACGGGGGATATTGGTGCGCGTGTTAAAACGAACTCGCATCCCCGTGTGATTGGCGATGAAGACACGTGTGGAGCTGATCCGTTGTATCCGGTCACGGATGTCGTTGGCTGCGCGTTTGACGACCGCGACAAAGGAACTGTCACGGGGATTGCCACGACAGTCTCTTCGACTACATCCACAGAGCACCTTCTTGCCTCTTAGGCAACGCTTGCCATCACCTGACTTGTCACTCGCGATATAAAAGGCCTTTGGACCCCACTGGCGATAACAATCCTGGACCTTGCCGCCACACACGGGGGCCGTTCCAATCCAGGCATACCGGTACTTCTTTCCATTGAATGTGTGGGCTGTGCGGTAGGTCTTCCAAGTCGGCAACGCGCAGTACACTTTGATACCTGAGTGACACTTACTTTGTCTACGTCCATAACGGTCTCTACCGTAGTGGTCCGTCCCTTTCTGTCTCCCCCCACGTCTCGTACAATCTCTTGCGCTCGCTCGGCAGATGGGCGCGGTCCCAAACCACTTGTAGTGCATACCTGATTTGTAGCGCTTGAGGACGCCGATGCGCTGTCCTTCTTTGAGTTGTTTTGGGGCTCTTGTGAACATGGGCGCGGGCTTCTCGGGCTTGACAACTTTAAAGCGCTCCCAACGCCATCCTCCTGGAAGTGTTGCAGAGGTGCGTTTGTTGGCTGTCGATAGGAAAAGGCGTCCGTCTAATCGTCTACTGATCATCGTGACGAAGCGTCTATGGGTCGTGCTGTACAGCGCGATCTCACCGCGTCCAAGGTTGACAACCTTGAAGCGCTCCCAGCGCCACCCTCGTGGTAAGCGACCTCTTGTGCGACCCGAGTTATCAGAGGCCATCACCAGTCGCCTTTTGTCCTTCTCCATGGTCTGGTTGGTCATCGTCACAAAACGTCTGTGGGCGATGTTGTACAATGCGATCTGACCACGACCTGCATTGACTACCTTAAATTGAAGCTGTTTGAGTCCATACGGGAGGATTCCATTTGTCTGGCCTGTTCCATCTGATGCCATTCGCAAGCGCTTGTTTTCCATCGTGCTCGTCATGGCGATAAAGCGTTTGTGTGTAGTGTTGTAGAGGCCGATGATGCTGCCGTGCTTTAGGGCAGCGTCTGCTCGTGTCGGAAGCAATGAAAAGAGCAGCAGTAAGGGGACACACCACCGATACAGTTGAGCGGGCATTTTTTCTCCTTTGTGTTTTCAAAATGCGTTGGTTTTGTGCTCTGCCGGGTACCATAAGTGCTTCCGTTGCGTGTGTTCCCCATATCCTTTTGATCTCGTGTGTCTGTTGATCCGGCACATGAGACTGGAACGTTTACGGCATTAGATGTGATCTGTGAGATCATGTATCTCGCGGCGCAAGCTTTGAACTGTCACTATCCTAAACGTCACATCTTCTGGGGGACTTGAGGGTTTTTTTGGGGTAGGAAAGGAGGGCGCGGACTGTCCGGACTCTTTTTTTACAGCGTCAACATGGGGGGATTATTTGCAGGCTCCTGACTGGCAACTTTCTCCAGATGCGCAAGCTTTTCCGCACTCCCCACAATGCAACGCGTCGCTCTGGACATCCACGCATTTTTTCGCGCACTCCGTCTTGCCTTGGGGGCACCCCTGTTGGATACACACGCCCTGAACACATCCCTCAGCTTCTGAACAACTTGTGCCACATGCGCCACAATGTAACCGAGCCGATGAAGTGTCCACACATTGTCCCTGACAAAGTGTCGTGGTGTTTGGACACTCACACTTACCTTTGTTACAGAGCTGTCCTGTCGCGCAAGCATTTCGGCAGGCACCACAATGTCTTGTGCTCTGATTGAGATCGACACATGAACCAAAACACAGATCAGGTGCGGTCTTTGGACAGGTCGCGACACACTTGCCTTGGTGACAGGATTCGTTGGTCGCACATTTGTTGTTACATGCACCACAGTGGAGGCGGTTCTCTTCGAGGATTGCACAGACACCACCACATTCTTGTTCTCCTGTGTTGCAGATACATTTTCCTTGGACACATTGTTGATCGCGTCGGCAGGCTTTTCCACAGGCACCACAATGGGAGGGGTTTGTCTGAAAGTCGACACAACCCCCATAACAAGCGTCAGGTGTCGCTGATGGACAATTTGTTAGACATGTCCCTGCGGCACAACGTTGACCATTCACACAACGCTTCTCACACTGTCCACAATGTCCTGGATGAATATTGATATCGACACACTGCTTTCCACAGAGCTGTTGTCCATCAGGGCAAACACAATCGCCGGCCTTACAAAGTTGCCCCACTGGACAGACCTTCCCGCAAGCGCCACAGTGTGCATCATCGGTCTGAAGGTCGACACAGCTTCCATAACACGTCTCAGGGGTGCTCTTTGGACATGAGAGCAGGCAGGCACCATTGGCGCAAACGCTCCCTTGTTTACAAGCGTTCCCACAAGCCCCACAGTGCCGTGCGTCTGTCTGTGGGAAGACACACTGACCGTCACACAAAAGTTGACCTGTTGGGCACTGACAGGCACCACCACGACAGCGTTTTCCATTGGTACATCGGACACCACATTTGCCACAGTGAAAGGAGTCTCTGTCGAGATTCACACACGCGTCACCACAGCGCTCCGGCGTATCTGGTGGGCACTCTTTGACACAGCGACCTCCTGCACAGAGCTCTTTGTCCCCACAAGCGTTGCTACATGAACCACAGTATTTGATGTTGTTTTGTAGATTCACACACACATCACCACAACGCTCAAGCCCTTCGTTGCAAAGACATACACCGTCTCGACAGAACTCCTCCTCCGAGCAGGTCTTCTTTTCGACGGGCTCACAAGCCTTCCACAATCCATTGGGACCACATTCTTTTTGGCCGGGACTACAAAACTCCGTGCTCTCGATCGTACAGGGGAGCGTGTTTCCGGGCTTACAATTTTGGCAGAAGGTGTCAATACAGAAGGTCTTTCCTAGCGCCGCACAGTCCTTATCATCACGACACTCGACACAGGCGATGCCACCTGTGCAGTAAAAGCCTTCTTTGCAATCTTTGTCACTGCCACAAACACACTTATGGTCTTCATTACAGCGTCTGTCAGGGTATGTCGCAGTTTGACAGTGGGTGTCGTTGAGACAGGCGACACATTGGACGCTGCCGCCTGTGTTGAGACACTGAAGTTCCTTCTCTGTACACTCTTTACACTGGTCTGACTCGCCGATTTGCGGGGGACTACAGGAGAAGATAAGCACACAAAGACAACAAAACATACTGAGGCTGAGGAGGCTGCGATTCCAGCTCATGTTGATGATCCTTTTGTTGGGGTCGATCCAAAGGGTTGGATCGTCTCTTTCTCTAAGCGGCGTAACGCGCTCTTGGCGGCAAAATATCCGCACATACCGTGTACACCACCGCCCGGTGGTGTCGAGTGAGAACATAAAAACAGACGTTTGTGAGGCGTGCTGTAGGGGTCGAGTCGGGCGACCGGACGGGTAAAGAGTTGGAACATGTCGGCGGCACCTCCAGTGATCGCTCCTCCTACGTAATTGGGGTTGTAAAGCGAGAAGGCTTTTGTGTTCATTTTGTGTCTTTTGAGGATGCGTGCCTTGAATCCGGGCGCAAAGCGTTCAATTTGTGACTCGATCGCCTCTGTCATGTCGACTTCGGAGCCGTTGGGCACGTGGCAGTATGCGTATCCTGTGTGTTTGCCTTCGGGGGCGCGGCCTGGATCGAATTGGCTCTGTTGACACACCATCACAAAGGGTTTGGTGTGATGTTCACCTCTCCACGCGGCACGTTCACTCGCCGCGATCTCTTCGATGGTCCCTCCAATATGGACCGTTGAGGCGTTGAGACAGGCCGGATCTTTCCAGGGGATTGGGCCATCGAGTGCGTAGTCGAGCTTGAACGTCCCTGGTCCGTAGCGATATGCCTGCAAGCGTTTGGTGTATCCTTTGGGGAGCTGGTCCTTTGCGATGTCGATGAGCTGTGTGGGATCTGTATCGAAGAGGACGACGCGAGCATCTGGCAATTGACCGAGGTGTGTAATCTTCGTCGATGTCTGAAGCTCTCCACCAAGTGACGTAAAGTAGCCGACGAGGGCATCTGTGATCCGCTGTGAGCCACCTTTGGGCATGGGCCAATCGACGATATGACCGCTCATCGCGAGTAACATTCCGACCGCTGTGCTGAAGGGATATGAGAGGGGGATGATGCTGTGGGCCGCGTGGCCTGCAAACAATGCGCGGCCTCGGTGTGTTCGGAAACGCAGCTTGGTGTACCACGTCGCAGGCCACATCGCTTGCATGCCAAACAGCGCCAACTTGAATGGGTGTTTGGGGATACGTAGAGGACCAAGTGCGTCGGCGATAAAGGCTTGTGGATCTTTGAGGAAGGGGGCGAACATACGACGCCACGCTTGACCATCTTTTCCGATGGAGTCGGCAGTCTCTTCGAGTGAACGGCTTTGGATGATCGCAGGTCCATCGTCGAGGGGGTGGGCGACGGAGGCGGGGGGATGGAGCCACTGTAGCCCATGCTCTTCGAGTGGGAGTGTGCGAAAGAAGGGCGAGACTGCGCCGAGTGGGTGTGCTGCGGAGCAGACGTCGTGATGATAGCCTGGAAGGGTTAGTTCTTTGGTCCTCATTCCACCACCTGGTGTCTCTGACGCTTCCAGGACGAGGACTTTGGCACCTTGTTCTGCGAGATAGATGGCGGCACCCAGACCATTTGGCCCGGCACCCACGACGATCGCATCAAATTGGCTCATGACTCTCCTTCGTTGACTTCACGAGAAAAAAGACTTCCACTCAACTGTCTCAAGATAGCCAATCTTCGAGATATTTGCAAAGGTCCGTATGCAGAAGATGTGATCGTTGATGTGCAGATCTTTGTGAATCTTCGACATGCTCTGTGTGTTTATTTTTGTCTTGACGAAGGAGAAGAACATGGAGAGCGCATTTTGGAGTGTTGGCTTGATGTTGGCAGGAGTGATCGTGATGGCTGCTGCGGTGTGGATGTTTTTTGATGTCGAAGGCTATGCCGCATCAAGGGGGATGTCTGTCGACGAGTTTGAGGAGAGCGTCAGTGTAGGTGTCGAGGATGGGCGAAGTAGCCGAAGTCTCATCTTGTTCTTCTTGGGGATGTTGTTTTTTGTAGGAGGCGCTGTGTTTTGGTACACAGATTCGCTACAAGTCCAGACATCTTCTCAGGAAGATTTGTTGGACAAAGAGCTGCTTCGAAAGATGCGTCCTGGAAAATAAGATTGTTGGCTTGCTCCTTGTGTCCAACCTCAATGTGCGTTTCTTTTTCCTCAACTCTTTTTTTCTTGCAGTAGCCTTAGGTGGAGACTGCTATTTCACTTGCATTGGCAGTTCGTTTTGATGCGTCGTATTGAACGTCGTTCTAGAAAGTAAAGATTGCCATC
>PCBK01000129.1 GCA_002731275.1 Deltaproteobacteria bacterium
AACACAGCCACCATAACAGGGTGTTGGTGTACTTTTGGGACACGTCTGAAGGCAAGCCCCCGATGCACACGTCTGTCCAGACGTACAAGCCCGCCCACACGCACCACAATGTGCCGGATTGTTGGTGGGATCGATACACTTACCATCACAGAGCAGTTGTCCGGGCTGGCAGACACACCTCTCCCCTGAGCATAATTGACCGGGCTTGCAAGCTTTTTGGCAGGCACCACAGTGGTTCGCGTCTGTTGCGATGTTCACACAGACATCACCACACAATAAGGGCTGACTCGCCAGACAGGTCGTGCAACGTTTATTCACGCAGACTTCGCCGGACTTACAGAATCCACTATCAGGTACTTTGCAATCCGACCACTCTCCCCGGCTCTCACAGACACTGATCCCCTCGCCACATACATTTGGCAGCGTACAAGCCTTTGTATCTCCAGGCGCACACACCTGACAGAAGTTTTGCACACACTTGGGCTTGTCACCACCTGCACAGTGTGTATCTTGCAGACATTCGAAACATCCGCCTTCCAGCCCACAGAACTGTCTCTCTGGACAATCTTTGTCTGAGCCGCAAATACACTTGTTGTCTTTGGAGCAGATCTTTGTCGAGTCAGATTGGTCGGAGGAGCGACAGTGTTCATCTTTCAAACACGCCACACACACGCCCTCAAGAAAATGTGTATCTCCAGGACAACCTGGAGCCTGAATCTCACCGCACCCCAATGTGTACGATATCGCGAGCAGCAAGATCCACTGTACATAAAACACATGACGCGTGTGTAACATAAAAACCTCTCACCCAAACAAATGAAGCTCTCAACAAAAGGTCGTCTCTCGGACAATCAATATACCTCCCTTTTGCGCGTTTCGTAAACGGCTGTGACAAATCCCCTACCAGATCGTCATCTTGTAGATCTGGTGAAGACTTACACTCGCGAGGTAAATCGTCTGCTTACCGTCGTACGTGATGGAGATAACGGTCCCAATAAAGCACGTCGCTCCAGCCCCTGCTTTAAACGTCCCACTCGTTTGTTTGTGATTTCCAGCCACCGTCACGACACCACTCGAAGGATCGAGCTTTCGGATCTCTCTGTTCCCCATATCGGCGAGATAAATGTGCCCTTTGGCCGTGTATCTCAGCGAGGTCGGTGTGCTAAAGTGACTGTTCTCCAACGTCGTGTTCCAGTGAGAATCCACTCCAGAGCCTGCGAATTTGGTCACATTGCCCTGTGGATCGATCATTCGGATGCGCCTGTTACGGGCGTCGCTGATGTACAGATTCCCCTTGGTATCGAATGTCAGACGACTTGGCGAGGCGAACTCCGCTTGCAGCGCAGGACCATTTTTGTAGCCTGCTGTCTTTGCCTTTCCAGCAAATAACGAGACGTTCCCTTGTGCGTCGATTTTCCGAATCACATGGTTGCCAGCGTCAGCGACGTAAAGGGCACCATTCGGACCCAGCGCCAGACCATAATTGCTGCGAAAGCGCGCTTCGGCAGCGGTACCGTTCTCATATCCAATCGTCCCAGAGCCCGCGAATGTCGTAACCTTCCCCTGAGGATCGACCTTACGGACGCTGCCATTTCCGACATCAGCGACATAGACATTGCCCTTGGCATCGACGACGAGCGTATTTGGATTGTTGAAGAGCGCTTGTGTGGCGTCGCCATTCAGGTATCCCTTCTTGCCACACACACCCGCAAAGTCGCTGATCATTTTGGTTTTAGGGTCCCACTTGCGGAGGCAATGGTTGCCGCTGTCGGAGATCAGTAACGCTCCCGAAGGCAGCACGAGCAAACCATTGGGTCCACTAAGCTGCGCTTGTGCGCCGAGACCATTTTTGTACCCCTTGGTACCATCGCCAGCGACGAGCTCCAAACAGTAAAGATTTTCATCAATTTGCCCATCACAATTGTCATCTTCACCGTTGCAATCCTCTGGAAGTGGGACAACCTCTCCCGTACAGGTCGTGCTCAATTTTCCATTTACACATAATTGCTTACCTGCTTTACAAACCCCAACCCCTTCTGTCCCAGGTGCACCTGAATAACATCTTTTGCTCTGACCAGCCTGACATACAGAGGTCGCAGGTTCACACACCCCACCACGACAGATCTCATCGACCCGACAGACATTGTCGCAGACACCACAATCTACGGCGCTTGTTTGTATATCAACGCAGTCATCACCACAGAGAGTATACCCATCAGCACATATACACTTTCCGGCCTTGCACTGCTCCGTCACACGACAGGTCTTGCCACAACCACCACAATGACGGAAGCTCGAACTCTCCTCGATACATCCACCATCACAAAGAAGTGTCTTTTCGGGACATATAGAGAGACAGGTCCCTTTGTAACAACTCTCACCATCTTTACAGATTTGTCCACAACCACCACAGTGAAGACGACTCTCACCAATATCGACACACTTGTCCCCACACAATATCAACCCCTTGGGACAACCACACTTTCCGGCCTTACAGAGCTGACCATCAAAACAGGTCTTTCCACACTTGCCACAATGTCTTGGATGATTTTGAAGATCGACACAGCCGCCATAACAAGTCGTCGGTGTCGACGCAGGACAACTCGTCACACAACCACCTCTCGCGCACAACTGCCCTCTCTTACAAGCCTGTGAACAACTTCCACAATATTGATGGTCTATCTCCAGATCCACACACGTCCCATCGCAATCTGTCATCCCTTCGGGACAACGGCATGCCCCTGATACACAGCGTTTGCGACCACTGCACTTACTTCCGCATTTTCCGCAGTGATTGGCATCTCGATTGGTGTCGACACAGCCGCCATAACAGGGTGTTGGCGTACTTTTGGGACACGTCTGAAGGCAAGCCCCCGATGCACACGTCTGCCCAGACGTACAAGCTCGCCCACATGCACCACAATGTGCCGGATTGTTGGTGGGATCGATACACTTGCCACCACAGAGCAGTTGTCCAGGCTGACAGACACACCTCTCCCCTGAGCACAATTGACCGGGCTTACAGGAATTTTGACAGGCACCACAGTGGTTCGCGTCCGTTGCGATGTTCACACAAACATCACCACATAGCAAAGGCTGACTTGCCCGACAGGTTGTGCACTTCTTATCAATACAAACCTCATCCTCTTTACAGAATCCACTATCAGGTACTTTGCAATCCGACCACTCACCCCGACTTTCACAGATACTGATCCCCTCACCACATACATTTGGCAGCATACAAGCCTTCGATTGACCGGGTTCACACACCTGACAGAAGTTTTGCACACACTTGGGTTTCTCTGTCGTACAATGAGAATCCTTTAAACACTCGAAACATCCGCCCTCTGTCCCACAATACTGCCTGTCTGGACAATCGCTATCAGAACCACACACGCACTTGCCTTCGTTGGAGCAAATCTTCGTCGATTTGGGCTCTTGTGAAGAACGACAGTGTTCATCTTTCAAGCACGCTACACACTTGTCGTCGAGGAGATAGCCGCCTTTACAGCGCTCAACGACAACTTCTCCACATCCAACGAGGGAGAACAGCCACAACAAAAGCCCTACACACACCATCCGAGAAACCCGTGACATCGAGCGGGAGAGTATGCTTGAGAGAGAAGAGGAAGACTGTACATACATCACAAACTCACTTTCTTAACAGATACAAACATCCAACACAGCGCAGTTAAAGACGAAGTACAAACGACACAAACGGATTGTCTCATTGGAGCGATATATACCCGGTCACTCCACAACATCAGGTGACGTGCTAACGTGTCAACCCGGCAGCGAACCCACGGAAGTTACCGTGGTTGTTTCCTGCGATCTGCGTCAGGTTATCAAGAGTGGGACCATACAAAGCCGCACCATATCTCTTGGCAACCCACAGCTTGTCGAGAAAAAACGCTGTGTGGATCTTCGATGTCCCCGTCTTCCAAGTCTTTCCATCTGTTGTGTATGCGTACTTGCTACCGGAGAAGACAGCCATCAAACCATTGCCAACACTTCCAGTGAAGACATCGGGGAGAGTAAACGGACAATCCTTCCATGTCTTGAGGTCATTGGAGACTTTGCACCCTGTGATAAAAGACTTTGTCGCGTTATCATACGAGCGCCCTCCTGCCGCCCAAAGTCCTTTGTAGTAGGTCACAAAGCCAAGCGAATACTTAAGGTTAGGGATCGTCATGTCCTTCCACGAGATGCCATTATCGGAGGAGACGTACAACGCACCGCTGTCACCATGTGCGATGACTTTGTTGTTGAAAGCCGTCATTCCACGGATACCTGCGCCACGATTGGTGATCTCTGACTTCGTGCGATCTGTGGCCTTCCAGGTCTTGCCTTTGTCCGTCGAGCGCATGATCTCACCACTATAACCATTGCCCGTAAACCAGACTCCATTGTGATAGGTCACACCACCGAGCCAGCCTCCAGTCGCAAATCCAACATCCGTCCAGGTCTTTCCACCGTCTTCTGTACGTTGGATACCGGAGTTTTTATGCCCTCCCACGGCCACAAAGACCCCATCGCCATAAGCGATATTCCTAAGCAGATCAGGTGTGTGGGGGTTGGTCTGCCCGTTGGCGTTCCCACCTAATTGGTTCCAAGTCTTCCCATCTCGTGTCCAGCTGCGCAATCCATAGTTGCCGACACCGATCCACACGGGCTTGTTGAGTGGCTGTGGTGGAGACTCTTTGATGGGTTCGGGGACAGGTTCAGGGATACTCTCCTTCACAGGCTCCACAAAGGGTTCTTCTTTGACTGATGGCTCGGGGAATGTCTCGACGAGCTGCTCAGATGGAGGCTCATTGTTCGTTGGTTCAGGGAGCGGTTCAGCACGTCGTTCGGGGAGGATGTCTCTTATAGGTTCAGAGGCGACAGGTTTTTCATCGATAAAAGGCTCAACACGAGCTTCTGTCGCGACCTCTTTGGTTTGTTCGTTGGGGGGTGTGGTTCGTTCATTGGGAGTGGTGATGTGTTCGTTTGGCTTCTCAAAGAGCCATGGATTACCGATCCGACCGGGGCAACCTCCAATGAGTAAGGTACCCATACACAAAAGCAGCGACACATAAAAAGTATATCCACGCATGGAGTTTTGTAGACCTCTCGCAAAAGGGAAGAACAGCAGAGGCCACAAAGACTTGTGGTCTCTGCATCGATGGGTACAGGAGCGGACTATGTCAGTCCGATCTTGGCTTTTGTGTTGATCATGTAGGACATACCAAAGTTCTTCAAGCCACCTGGTACGCCCATGATCTCGGAGAGCTCCAGGAGCAGGTCCAATTCAGAGAATGAGCTGACAGGGGTTTTCCCGATGTAATCGTATTTGCCGTCAGGTGTGGTCCATGTTTTCTTGGCACCAGAGTGCGGAAGGGTGCGACTGGCAGGTTTGATGTAACGACCAGTTCGCATTTTTGGTGCTCCACTCCCACCAATCAAGATGTAGGGTTTTCGAATGACCTCGTGTTGACCACTACCGACTTCCCCAGTGAGGACGATGATGGTATTTTCGAGCATTGTCTTTCCGTTGGCTTCGGTGATTTGATCGAGCTCTTGGGCAAACTTGGCGATCTTGCCAAGAAACCACTGCACGCTACCTTTGTAACAAAGCTCCATATCAGGGACACCGTTGTAGTGGGCGACACAGGTGTGAAATGAGTTTTTCCCACACTTGATGATCCCCTTACGGTTGGCGCCGGTGCTGTCTTTCCAGGGAAATGGAACGGTCGCGATCCCACTCGAAGCTCCGCCTTCAGGCACCCACATAACCGCGAGCTGTGTAAGGTTACAGGAGAAGATCGTCTTGAGATGTTTGAGCTGTTGATCGAGATAGAACTCGTGTGGACTTCCGCTTTGGGTAAAGGGTTGTGGTTTCACACAGGCATTGCCAGTACTGACACCACCATTAAGTCCGAGGTTGACAACAGATTGCTTGATCGCGTCGAGGTGTTGGTCAAGCTTGTTTCTCTCGGCGGGACTAATCCGACCACGCAATGCGATGATGTCCTTGTTGAGCTCATCGAGGATGTGTTTGCGTTTAAGCGCGAGGTTTTGGGCTGCGGTGTTGCTGTTGCTGTTGGTCAGGTTTTTCAACAGAAGATTGTTGGTATCGACAGCGCCAAGCATATCGAGAGGTTTCAGGTTCTCGTTGTAGCAAATCGATTTGTAGAAGCTACCAACAGCCGTCCCTTTGCCGACATTCAGACGTTGTACGGGCAAGACCCCTTGTCCGAGGGCTTTTTCGAGCAACACGTCGATCGAGGGGTTACGCGGCAAAGAGCTGTATTTGCCGGTCTTGGTTTTGGCGTTTGGATCGTTGTTTCCCGTGAGCAAATGCGCATAAGAAGAAGAGTGAGCGTTCCCCCACCACGCGCCCATCAGACCGTCGATCAAGGTCACATGTTTTTTGATGGGGTTGAGGGGTGAGAGCCAGGGTTTGAAGGTGAAATTGGTCTCCGTGCCTGTTGCACAATCCCTTCCGCCGAGACCGTGCGCGAGCGCGATGACAACGAGACGTGGCTTGACGCCGTTGTTTGCCATCGCACGACTCGCAGTCACCAGCGGACTGAACGCCAAAGGTGCGATACTCAACCCCTTCAAAAAACCTCTGCGGCCAAAGACGACTTTTGATGTATCAGACATGATATTCTCCTCTCAATGGTTTCAATTCGGTAAAAGAGTTGCCGGTGTTCAGGGTGTAGAGGTCGAGACTTCTTTACGCAAAAAGAAGTTCGACATCGAGAGGAGCGCATCAACGCTCGAATGCAATGTAAATTGGTTGCTCTTCATTCGCTCATAGAGACCTGCGACTTCACAACTTTGGGCTGCTTTGGCGCGTGTCCCGAGATAAAAGTCGTACATCTTGAGCGTAAAACATTGGCGAAAGATGTTGGATTTGGCGAGGCTCTTGATCAGCTCGACTCCATTTTTGAAGCTCGCTTTTACGTCGCCTGGTTTGGCTAGTGTACCGGAGGGATCGATGGTCAAATTCCCTTTCTCTGTCGTACGATAACGTCCAAGTGTATCGTACTGCTCAAACGCATAACCAGCCGGATTGATACGTGAGTGACACCCCGAACAAGTCGTCGCAGCAGTCCTGATTTCGAGAATATTGCGCTCTGTCATCTTGCTGAGATCTTTCCCTTTCAAACGACTGTCACCTTCTTCTGTTGCCCCTGCAGGTGGGTCGCCGACCTTTTGACACAGCAGATGCAACAAAAAGAACAGCCCACGGTGCACAATATCAGTGGAGAACTCCGCACCTTGTGCAGCAAGAAACGCCGGCGTCGTCATGAGTCCGGCGCGGTTGGCGTTGGTCGAGACCGATTGGAACGTACTCGTCGAGACAGAGAGGCCGTAAAGCGCCGCGATATCTTTGTTTGCGAACGTCTTATTGGTCGTAAACAGCTCGGCCAGACTCCCCTTTCGATTGAAGACGACGTCTGCGATCAGCAGCTCACTCTCCTTCAACATCGACTGACGCAACGCGGGTGTGTACTGTGGAAATTGTTTCTTGTCCTTGCTAATTCCGTCATCATCGAGCTTATCGAGATGGAGCCAATCGTAAAAGAACTCAAACATCCCACGCTTGGCGCGTGCATCTTTCATCATACGTGTCGCTTGCGCTTGGACCTGCGCCAGGGTTTGCAGCTTGTCCTGTGCCGCCGCCTGCAGCAGCGTATCGTCTGGTACACTCTGCCACAATGTAAAGGACAAGAAGCTCGCAACTTCGTAAGAGGTCAACTTGCGGATACCCGCTTGGCCGGCGACAGGTGTCCCCTCTTCTGAACGGTAGAGTGTGTTGGGTGAGAGGACAAGGCGTTCGATCACACCTTCGAGACCGAGCTGACGACCTCCAGCGCCCTGGAGCGTGTTGAATGTCCCGAGCAACGTATTGTTCTCAGCAGTCGTCAGTGGGCGTCTCCACAATGTCTTACCATACGTCGCGATGAGAGTCTTTACACAGGTCGTTCCAGTCGCCTTCAAGCAACTTTGGAAAGTCGAGACGTTCTTGATCACGGACTTTGAGAATGGATCGAGCCACGTCAGCATGTGGACGAGATTTGTTCCTGAGATCAGGGATTCATTTGCGTTATTGTCGAAGGAGTCGAGGTGCGCAAAGATCAAAGTGTGTTTGGGGACAGTCGCTTTGCTGGAGAAGACATCGAGAAGAACATAGCGCAATTGCCGCGCGCTCAAGCGCCAGAGGCGTGCGGGCAGTGGGTCTTTCCCTTTGCAGGTCGCTGACGTCGGGAAGGCGTCCGTCGAAGGATCCACGCTCACATTTGTGCTGCCACCAGGCTTCTCCAAAAAGCCGTTTTGTTGCCAGGCTTCCATCATCTTGACGGCGTTCGCAAAGATCTCTTTGTCTGCACAAGTTTTTTGATGACGGCCATCAGGGGGCATAGGGCTGTTTGTGTCCTTCATACGTGCCAGCGCACGCGCCCAGAGCTTGTCCGGCGTGAGACTCCGCTTGGTGTCGTGGTAAAGTTCAATGTCACCCACACCACCTGGGCTGTTCCCTGAACCGTGGCAATTCGCACAGAATTTTGTGATGTAAGGTAACACGTCTTTGAAGTGGACCTGTGCTGGGATGGGATCCCAGTTGATAGGCGGACAGGCACCATCACCGACAGGCTGCTCTGTGTTTGTCTTCTCAGGTGTCCTGTCAGGTTGGACTGTTCTGTCAGGTTGGACTGTCTTGTCAGGCTGGATCGTCTTGTCCTGTGTCACGACGGTCTCTTGACCCCCTGCGTCAGGTACCACGACTTGTTTATCAGGGCTAGGCGTCCCAGCGTCTTTTTGAACAATCCAGCCATCTGGTACCCAGCGGTTGGGTGGTCCAATTCGGCCTGTACACCCCACACTCACTCCCCACAACATTGAAAACAACATCCCAAACCAAAGTACATAACGTTGTACTGCTCTTCGCTGCATGTTTGCTCCTTGCTTCACTTGACCTCTCGCGTCCGGACGATAATGCTCGCAACTCCAACTCACAAACACGTCCATATTCGTGAAGGTGATTCACAAAACACGCCGTCTGTCTGGAGTTACAAAGCACAATCCAAAAGGTATACCATTTTGATGACATTGACAACAATGGCAAAGAAGAAAAAAATGAACACTTATTCACAGTTAGGAGGGAGGGTTGAGAAACATACGATCAGTTGAGACGTTCCGATCTTGACCTCTCAGGCCGAGAGGAGAAGTGAAGTGATATCAGCTCAGGTTGATTCAGGCGCTGGTGTGTTGTTTTTTGTGAGGAAGAGATCGAGGTACTGAGGTTCGAGAGCCTGTCCAGGCTTGAGGAACGCAGCTTGTTCGTGGAGATGCTGCCAGATGTGGTCGAGGAAGAGTTTGACGTTTTCGCGGTCTTCGTCGGTGTGATTGGGGATCGCGAGGAGTGCCTGTTCGACTTGGACCTGGAAGGCAGGATCGAGATCGTAAGGTGCCTGCCCTTCATGGACAAAGACACGTTGCAAGAAGGTCTCGATATCAGCAGCGTCCAGAGGACGAAGGGTCCAGGTGCCGTGCAACATGAAGTGTGCGAGCGCGGTCAAGAACAGATGGGAAAAGTGTACATCTTCGATATGTCCGGGAGCGAGTAGATCTTCTGCGCTGATCGCGAGGAGCTCCTCGTGCTGGAAGGGAAGGCGCTGAAAAAAGAAGGTGGGCAAGAAGGCGATCAAGTCGAGCACACGGTTCACACTGGAGATGTCATCGAGATTACGGAAGGGGCGATATATCGAGCCCGGTCGAGGTTCGATGCCGGTGTAAAACTTGGGCTTGAGTGATTTGAGGCCACGGAGAACTTCCATGTAGGGGGAGTCAAGCAAGGAGCACTCGGCATCTTCGATCAAGGAGAATTGCTTGTTGCGTCGGAGACGGGCGGCGCGCTTTCGTAGCCTCGCGAGTGCGGAGTAACCGGAGCGAAAGATCCATTCGACGTGATGCTGTGCGAGCAGTTGTGTCGCGGCGCTCTCTTCAGTCGCGCCAAGGACCTCAAAACCCAGCTCCAAGAGTTGTTGGACGGAGCGTAGGACTTTGCGCATAGCTTGTGGGTTCGCGGGTTCGACTTGATCAGCCGCGAGGACTTTGTTTGTGAGATAAAACAGCTCAAATTGAACGCGTTCACGTAGCGCATCAGAGGGGAGCCCTTGAATGGCCTTTCCAAAGAGCCCTTCGAAGCGGGTCTGTACGTAGACAGGGAGGGTAATGTCTTCGTCGGGACGCTCGATCGGTTGCATCGGCTTGCTCTTCGGAGGCAGGGGCTGATAGATCCCAATGGCATCGAAATAGTCGATAAAGCCGAGATCCTGAATGCGTGCACGACGAAACTGGTAGGCGGCCTCTTCGAGATCACTGGGTAGACTGTGTTGAATGGACAAGAAGAGTTTTTGGCAGAAGCTGTATCCGTACAGTTGGAAGAGATCGAGGGCAGCGCGTGCAATGACATTCATTGTGTCTTCGGCTTCAAATGGGATCTCCACAGCGTAGAATCCATCGGGCGTCGTGATGTATTCGCCTTTGATCTCCTTTTGATTGCTGCTTCTCTTGGCATCGTCGCCTTCGAGTTCGTGGACGATAAAGAGGTCGCGAAAGAAGAAGACGAGCGTCTCGATATCCATCGATTGCAGGACTTTTTCGGCAGCGTCTGTCTCTTTTGCGGGGAGAAAGAAGAGCCAGCTGGTGAAGCGCTCTTTGTCGAAGTGATCTTTTTGCCAACAGTCGAGATCCAAACATGAGCGGATCTGTTCGGTGTCAGCGAGCTGTACAATCTCAGCGCTGTCGGCGAGACCGATATCTTTGATGGTGTACAGAAGCTCTTGAGGAGGCATACTTTGCACGAGGTCTCCGGGCGAGGGAGCATCAAGCAGCATACGCAGCTTACGTGAGCCACGTGCGCGCCCAATCTTCTCACGTAGCGCCGCATGTTCAGCCATCATCGCCTGTTTCTCTTCGAGCGTCAGCGATATCTGTTCATGTTGAAGCTCTTCTTGCATCCATTCTCCTTTGTGCTTTCTCGCTTTTCGTACATCACATAAACAACAGCGCTTGCGTTGCGTGCATTTAGGGACGTGTAGAGGGAGCGGAAGCGGGTCGTGTAGTGGGTATGGGTCTGGTCTTGGAAGACGTTGGTGTTTGTCGGGTTGTAGGCTGGCTTGCCGGGCGCGTTGAGGGTCGACTTGCCGGTCGTGTTGTCGGTGCTTTGGTCCCCTTCTTGTGTGCCTTTACAGCTCGATATACAGCAGGCCTTCGTAGCGTCATCGTGACTCGCTCAGGTCCAGCAGCACGCTTTGTCCAGAACGCAAGCTTCCCAGTCAGCGCACCTTTTGAGAAGGTCGCCGTTGTCGTTTTGACCGCTTTTTTGAAAGAAGAGAAAGGGAGCCTATACGCTCGCCAGCGAGCTTTTGCGGGACGTACCATCAGTGAACTTACGAACGCAACTTTTTGCGACAGCGCGTTGCGAACATGTACACGGATCGACAACATCATAGGATGAGACACCTGTATATGAAAGAGGAAGCCAGCCACTTCACGAGAGGGTTTCTTTTGGGTGGGGGCGCGACGCCCTGCGAACATTGGACCTCGTCCTCGTGACCAGATACTACGGCGCTGTTTTGACGGCACAAACGGCATTGGAGCGGTCAACACACGCTCCAACTTTTTGCCCGGCGTGACAATGACAGTGACCCAATCGGCGTTGGGATATGAACGCGCCAACAATTTGCTGCGTTTTGAGATGGTTTGCCAACCAGAAGGTTTCGTATCCATGTGCAGAGAAAATGTCCCCTTCTCATCGAGACACCCTGAGCACATAAAAAGAACACTCAAAGCCCCGAATACACGCACAAACATACTATCCATTCTCATCTCTTCATCCTCGATCGACCTCAAATATAGGCCTACAAAGTGCCTACGGCCTCAAAAGATGTCAAGTAGAATGGGATCAGGGCAAAGGAAACCAAGATGTTGGCAGAGGAGGGAAAGGAAGCGCAGAGGGTGTGTTTGTGGACTCTAGATTGTGGAAGCTAAAGAAGTGATTCCCGACCAGAGCAGGATCGTAGGGGGACTGTTGCTTGCGTTCTAGTTTACTGATGCGTTTTTGACACGTCTTGAGAAAATAGTTTGCAAATTTTTCCTTGAGGATGGGGACTTTGGGAAAGGTTCGTAGAGGGATGTTTTGCTTTTTGCGCTTTTGATAGCGCAGCAACACTTTGCGCCAGTTGATAAACGGAAACAGTCCGTCAGGCGCTTCGAATGCCTTGCTATACTGGTACAAAGGCGCACCCTTGATCGCCTCGCCATCTTGCTGTAACAGACCAAGCTCTCGTCCAAAAAAATCAAACCAAGTGCCATAGACGCAGACGAGTTTGTTTTGGTGTTTGCGATAGCCACTGCGGATCTTTCCCCACATTTTATAGACCTTCAATCGATCGTATCGATAACGAGGCAAAACACTTGTATGAAAGAGAGGCATCTGCCCATCGAGTTTTGCCACCCTCACACCATGAAATGTTTGCGCAACACGCCGCACAAACTGCAGCTTAACCCACCCTCCCTTGTCTGTATTTTGAAAAAACCGCCCCCCAACAGCGACAATGTTTTGCTTGTATTTTCGGTAAAAACGTTTGAGGCGGATCAACCACCCAGGATGGGAGGAAGGATGAATAGTGTAAAGCATCTTGGACCCTGTATGTGTATACCATGTAAGGACCAATTTATCGTGCTTCATTTGAGGAACAACGAGACGAACAGTGCGATGTTGAAGAACGCGTTCAGCCTGCGCCAATTGCTCTCCAGCCCAAAACAAACAGAGCGTGAAGAGAACAACACACCAAGCGTTGTACATAAATCGTTTCATATGTTGTTGCCTCCTTTATGCGGTGCACAACCATACTAGAACAAGAGGAAGGATATGCCTTCACCAAGATGATAACGATGACGCTTGCAAAATTCCATCTTTACCTTACAAGAGGTTATCTGTATGGTTCACCTATCCTTTGATAAAAACAACGACAGTGTCGATACTATTCCAGAAGAACAAGAGTCGCGTTATCACGTTCAGAATTTTTTGTGAGATTTACAAAGCAACTTGCGAATAACCAGACAAGGCTGCTACAAGCCAAAGAAAAAAGTATTGTCCGCAACTTCAAAAAGGAGTTTGATGTGAAGAATAGGTCTACCAGTCTATTTTTGGTGATACTGCTGTGCAGTTTGCTGTGCGCAGAGCAGGTATTCGCCCAATCATTTTTAAACCTACTCAACAGCGACGCCCAAAAGTCATTTGAATTTCAGGGAACGGGAAAGATCCCCAAGAAGAAATTGGAGCGACGCCTCAAGAGTGTACAACAAATGCTCAAGGAGCTACGCGCAGGAGAGTCCCGCCGCAGCAAAGACTTGAAGAGCAAAAAGCAGCGGTATCTGCGTCTCGCCACACAGTACAAACAACCTCCTCCAATCAAGCACCTGAAAAAAGACAAAACGATCCTCGACTTCCACGACAAGATCGTTCAAACAGCAGAGAAGAACATGACCGCGCTGTCGCGACTTCAGGTCACATACGAGACGCGTGATCAGTTGCTACGTAGTTTGATTGTGACGTTTGAGAACTACCTGCAAAATGAAAAAGACCTCGATAAAAACATCAACAAATACTACACAGAAGGCAAGCGGACACATCGCCTGAGAAAAGACGATAAGAAGTTCTCCAATCGCATCAAAAAGCTGCAAAGAGAGTTGAAAGTCAACCAAAAAAAGCGCGCAGAGATCCAACGGGAGCTTGCCGACAACAAGAAGACCCTCGACAAAGTCAACCGACTGCTCATCCGCTTCTCTCCGCAAGTCATCCAACAAACCCCCATCGATTTGCCCAAAGAGAACAAAAAAGAAGAAGCCAAAAAGGAAGATCCCAAACGAAAACGCCGTATTTCAAGAGCCGAACGTCGTCGTCTTCGCCTCGAAGCGCTCAAAAAAGCACGTGAACTTGAACGAAAAAAACGCGAACAAGAGCTCAAACGTCAGCGCCTTGAGTACACACAAAAAGTCAAAGAGGTTTACTACCGCCTCCTGTTTGAACTCTACAACATGCAGCAACAGCTCTACAGACTTCGGCTTAAAGACATCGATACCCAGTCCGAACGTCTGCAGTTTAGCATTCGCATCTTTAGCTACATCAAAGAGTTGATGGACGAAGAGATCAAACGTCTCGCCTCCATGACCAAACAAGGGCTCTGGTACAAGCGGCCAATCCCCGTCAACGGTGCGATGTTCCAGGAGATCACAGATCACAGCCAGAACTTGTGGAAGGAAGGACCAGACAATGCTAAAAAGGTGTGGAACACGACCTACAAAAATGTCATGGCATATGGTGTGGTCTACGGTAGCTTGATCGTCCTCGGTATCCTCATCCTTTACATCGTCATCTTGCTCGGTACGCGTTGGATCAGAAGACGACTCGATGCGTGGCTACAGCGCGTCAAAGACGAGAGTAAAGAGGATGAAGAGACGACCTTCTTATGGCGCTTCTTGCAGGTCATCATCGAGGTCTTGATCGCCACCATCCCCTATCTCAACCCCCTGCTCATGTTCTCCCTGGTCTTGTGGCTCGTCGCGCTCCCCTCTGCCTGGAACACGATGTTGCTGACATTGTTTGTCATGATCCCACTGCTGCGGATCTCCTGGGTGCTGACCTTCCGCCTGTTCGCCTCCGACCCCAATGAACGTGTCATCACACAGATGAGTGACAAAATCGCGGCGAGATTCCGCCGGATTCTTCGTGTCTCTTCCTTCTTTGCCTTCTTGTACATTCCAGTGCTGCAAGCCACTACACTGATGAAGTATCCGGACTCCTTGTTGCAGCTGTTGAGCATTGTCTTTTACGGATGTTTGCTTGTCGGCTTTGTGCTGTTGTTCCTCAACAAACAAGCAGTCCTCGACATGATCCCAGAAGACGCACCATTTGCGGCGAACATCACGACATACGTCAACCGCTTTTACCCTTTGATTTCACTCGCTGCGATCGCGATTTACGTGTTCTACTCATACGGATATGTCAACTTCTCGGGATATCTGGTCCGTGGCTTCACCGTGACATCATTGATGTTGCTCGTCGTCTTTGGACTCCGCCAGTTGTTGATTCGCATCAGTAAAAAACTTCTCAACATCAAGAAGATCGAGGAAGAAGAGGACGATCGGGTCATCTCCGAGCACAAACGAGGCTGGAATGAGAACTTGTTTCGACTCATCCAGATCGTATCGAGTATCGCGTTTGTGTTGTTTGCGGCCATCGCATTCTTCGAGATCTGGAAGATTGGCAAAGGGTACCGCACCGCGATCCAGCTGATCAACACTCCCCTGCTCGACGTCAAAGACACACAAATCACAGTCGTCTCGCTGGTCAAAATGGTCATCTCGATGAGCGTCGCGATCTGGTTGTCGGGCTGGCTCAAAGAGAAATTCAACGAATACCTGTACCCTGCACTTCAGCTCTCACCCTCCAACAGACACGCGAGCAACACGGTCATTGGTTACCTCACCTTGATCCTCGGTCTGCTCTTTGGTCTGCAGTGGATGGGCATGGGTCTCGGTGTCCTAACTGTCTTTGCCGGTGTGATCGGTATCGGGGTTGGATTTGGACTTCAGAATATCGCGAGTAACTTCATCTCAGGGTTGATCATTACGTTCAGTAAACCGATCAAAGTGAACGACCTGATTGAGGTGGGCAGCTTCATGGGGGTTGTCCAAGAGATCAGCGCGAGAAGTACGACGATTATGACATCGGACTCACGACTCGTATTGATCCCCAACGCGGACATCCTGACCACACAGGTCATCAACTGGAGTGAAGGTGCCCCCTACGTTTGGATCCACTTGACCCTCGGTGTCGCTTATGAATCCAACACGCAACTCGTCAAAAAGACCCTGCTTGAGGTCGCCGATGCACATCGCAAAGTGCTCCGTCGTCCAGCACCGATCGTTCGTTTTAGCAACTTTGGGGATAGCTCTCTCGACTTTATCCTGCGCTTTGCCATTAAAAACCCTGGTGAACGTTGGGATATCAGCAGTGAGCTGCGTTTCGAGATCGATCGACTCTTCCAAGAGCGAGGCCTCGAAATGCCTTTTCCACAGAGGGACATCAATCTCGACGCAGAGTTCACTGACTCTCTCTCCAAGGCTTTCCAAGATGTCCCACAACCTCAACTCTCAGCCCCCATTCAGCAATCAATGGCCAAGCAGACACCTGCGCCTGTGAAAGAGACACCAACTGCGGTCAAGCAGCCCAAAGAGCCCCAAAAAACGACCCCTCCAAAAGAAATAGAGAAGGCAGCCTTTCACATGGAGGCACCGACCCCCAAAGCAGAGAAGCCCTCACAAAGCCAAAGCGCCCTCGACTCCCTCTTCCCAGAAGTCGACAAAAAATAACCCCTCCTCTACCACTCCCCTTTCAAGTCGCCTTCTTCATCTGCAAAAGAACCTTCCGTGAAATCGATGAGACTCCCAGCTCCATCGCCTCTTCAACAGTGACCCAACACCACTCCTTCCGGGGCAAAGAGATCTTCCCTTTGGGTCGCTTGCACTTGTGTAGATGGATCGTCATCTGTCGATGTGTCAGCGTATGAGCGTGTGATGTAAATGATTCATCCACATCGACCTCCAAGCCCATTTGCGCGAATACATCCTGAAGTTTCTCCGTAGAGGGCGTCTCTCCTGCGTCCAGATAGACACCTGGAAGCTCCCACAACCCGGCAAAGAGTCCTTTTTGAGGGCGACGAATCAACAAGATCTTGCCACGCCTTCGTGTGACCCCCCACATCACCTGCAATTGCTTGACGGCCTTCTTCACTTTGGGGTGAGGGTAGGTCTCTTGTGTGCCGTTGGTCTGTGCCTGACAGAATTCGCGCGCGGGGCACAGCATACACGTCGGATTGCGCGGCGTACAGACCATCGCCCCAAGCTCCATCAGAGACTGATTGAGATCACCAGGAGCGTCACCTTTGACGAGCGTATCGGCGATCTGCCAACACTTTTGATCGAGCTGCTTGGAGCCTCTTGGATGGGGGATCTCGAAGATCCGGGCGAGCACCCTATGAACGTTCCCATCGACAACGGCTTTTTCGAGACCAAATGCGATACTGGAGATAGCGCCTGCTGTATACCGTCCGACACCTTTGAGTGAGAGGATACTTTCAAACGTCGAAGGGAACACACAGTCATGTTCAGCGACCACACTTTGCGCGGCAGCATGAAGCATCCGTGCTCTTCTGTAGTAACCAAGTCCAGACCACTGCGCGAGCACATCTTCTTGTGAGGCTTCAGCGAGGTCACAAACGGTGGGAAAGCGCTCAAGGAAACGGTGGTAGTATGGAATGACAGTCTCAACGCGTGTCTGCTGCAACATAATCTCAGAGAGCCAGATCGCGTAAGGGTCATTTGTTCGTCGCCACGGAAGGTCTCGTTGTTGATGAGTGAACCAATCTAGCATGGACTGTCTGAGCGCGGCCAACCACTCTATATCTTCCCATTGTTCCGACACGTTCTCTTCTCCTTTGTGGTATACATGTTGACAACGGACTCGCGACTTCGAGAGGTGAGTCCGTTCACGACAGAAGATCGCATAGAAACATACACATCACCAGCCCCCATTCAAGGAAGATGCTCCGGAGGTCACAAAGAGACTCTTCCCGGCTCCCCCAACTTAGACAAACAACAAGGAGCGGAACACCAAGGCGTGTCAAAGATGGAGGAGTCGATCGTTTGTGTTTGCGAAGTCATTCTCTTCCATACGTGTGCGGGCGATTCGGTTCATGAGATGGAGAACTTTGGGGTATGGTTTGAGTAACTCAAGGAGCGCTTCTTTGGGGAGTTTCAGCAGGACAGTGTTTGTATGAGCCCGGACAGATGCGGAGACAGGCTGTTCGGTGAGCAGCGCGATCTCACCGAAGAAGTGACCAGGAGACAAGTATCTCGAACGCCGTCGTTTCTCCTCCCCTTCTCCCTGCCAGTAAATCTCGACCTGTCCAGAGGCGATCAAGTAGAGTTCCTCGCCCCTTTGCCCCTCTCGTAGGATCTGTTGACCGCGCCCCACAGGCATAATCTCAAACTCTCTCATCAGCTCCACACGTTGTTGTGAAGGGATCGAGTCAAAGAACGCAGAGTAACGCATCACCTCTTGTAGCAAGAACTCATAGTAGAACTCGCGGAACAGGTCTTGGTGGTGTCGGCTTTGTGAGACCCAGCGCGCAAAGGTCGTGCGAGCGATACTGTAGAGCTTTGACATCCGGGCAGCTTCTGCGACGAAGGGATACGGTGCGCGCGCAAAAAAAGCGCTGACACCGACAAAATCATCTGGCCCGAGGCGATCCACTTCGACGATCTGGTGTTCAGATTGGACGAGGACACGGATCTCGCCTTCGAGGATAAGGTGAAAGTCTTCTGTGTGTTGGCCGGGTTGATAGAGTGCTTGGCCAGGGACGAACTCTCTTGGCTGAAGCTGCTGGGCAAGATTCCGAATCTCTTGTAGCTCGATCCCATCGAGACGAACAGGAGTCCAGGGATAAGAAGCGGGTGGGACTGGTAAGAGCAGCTCTCTCTCTTCGGTCGCGGAGACGGAGAAAGAGGGTTGGTCGAGCGTCGCAGTGGGGAGCGTATCGTACAACTCGGCCATGAGCGCGGTAGCGTTTTGGTAGCGATCATCGGGATGAGGCTGCATACAGGTATCGATCACGTGCTGCAATCGTTTGAGGTAGGGATAAGTTTTGAGCGCGGGATGGACTTCGAGGAGCGTGCGGGGACGATTTTCGATGGTCCTCATCAACATCTCGACGAGTGTGTCACCACCTTCAAAGGGCTGTTCACCCGCCAACATCTCGAAGAGCAAGACACCAACAGAGTAGAGATCGCTGCGCGCGTCAGGTGTATCTCCACGACACTGTTCAGGAGACATGTAGCCCGGTGTACCGCAGAGTGTACCAGGAAGTGTCAGGACAGTGTCATAAGCCCCCGTCTCGATCTCCAACTTGGCGGTCCCAAAGTCGCAGATCTTGACCCACTCTTTGCCTGATGAGTGGGTTTGAAGCATGACATTCGCAGGTTTCAGGTCACGATGTAGGATATTGAGGTCGTGTGCCTTTTCGAGGACGCTACAGAGCTGGAGGACGAGTGGGATCGCGCGAGAAGGATGAAAGGGGCCTGTTTTTTCGAGTTCATCGGAGAGGTTGGGGCCATTGATCAGCTCCATCACAAGGAAGAGACCAATCTCGCGATCGATTCCAAACTCGAAGAGTTTGACAGCATGGGGGTGTTGGAGACGGATACCGACTTCGGCTTCTCGGCGAAAGCGTCGAATCGCTTTGGGAGAGCCAGCGAGCTCAGGTAACAGCACTTTGAGAGCGACGGCGGCCCCAGTTCCTCGATGGCGAGCCTGGTAAACACGACCGCTTCCACCTTCTGCGAGTAGATGTTCGATGTGGTAGGCGTGGATATCCGTTCCGACAAGATCGCCACGTACAACTTCGAGTGGAGCCCCACATGAGCGACAAAACGCACCGGGCAAGACTTCTTCCTGGCAATATGCACAAACGACCTTGTTCAAGACAGATTTCCTCCAAGCTCCTTGAGGATGCTGCGTGCTTCTTCGGTCTTTGTAGGCTCACAATACACACGCACCAACCAACTCACGTCTGCATATCGTCGAAACAACGAACTGTATCGCTCGATAGGGATCGCACGTTGAAGAGACTCATCAAACACAAAGATGGGGGGGACGTCGCTCTTCTTTTGGCGAAAATATCGTGACAGCACCCATTTAGACTCAGTACGGAAGAAAGGAATCTCAGATTCTTCGAGTGCGTCACAGAGCGCGACGGACAAGGCCGACATCTTTAGAGAGTCAACATTCGATGGAATCGGCGTCATTGTATCGAAGAGTTCGAGCTGTTGAGGAAACATTGTGGTGACTTTGTGACTGTCTTCATCGAGCGCTTGTAGCTCTTTCAGTTCATCGTTGGAGGGGACGAGCGTGGAGAGCAACATGCGGTAAGCTTTACGTTGGACAATGCGCTGTGCCCATTCGTTGTTGGACTGACGTAATTGGTGAAGGAGTTGGATATCATCCGTCAACATGTACGCTTCGGGATCGGATGGAAATTGATAGGGGACCTCAAGACTCTCAGCGTACCGCAACAACATCTCTTGATAACACACAGAGTTGTGATGGTAATAGACGGACCAGAACATATGGTAGCGAGACAGGAGGAAGTCTTCAAAGGTGAAGAGTGCGCGTCCATTGAGCCCCAAAAAGACTTGATTGTCTTTATGGACAGGGCACAAGTTGCGGATCAGCCAGTCGAGATCGTAGTGACCGTAGCTCACACCAGTATAGAGGGCGTCTCGCAGTAGATAATCCATCCGATCGGCGTCCAATTCGGAGCTGACGATCTGACGCATGAGAGGGAAGTAGTCTTGTCCATCGATGAGGAAGTGTTGTGAATGGGGGTGTCGTTGTCCGCTAATCAATTGTGCGATCGCGATGGGGTCGACATCACATTGTTGCAAGACTGGTGTGAGTGGTGAGTCGAGGACAAGTTTGAGGCTGTAATCCTCATGCATGGCCTGTCGTGGTGAGTCATACCCATCGATCCATGAAGGGAGCTGTAAATCAGCGAGAGGTGGCATGAGGGCTTCGGAGACATGGCTCATCGGGGCATGTCCGAGGTCGTGTAGCAGCACGGCCATACGAAGGCTGCGACGCAGTTGGGAGATAACGTCAGGAGAGAGCGCGAGTTGTTCTTGGAGCGCGTCCCACATCCTCGTGGCGACGAACATCGCGCCGACACTGTGGATGAAGCGACTATGTGTGGCGCCTGGGTAGGAGACGTCTGCGAAGCCGAGTTGCTTGATGTGACGCAAGCGACGAAGCGCTGCGTGTTCGAGGATCTCAGCCTCCCAGTCTTCGAGCGCGATGGTCCCGTGTACAGGATCTCTGACAGAGATGCCTTTGGGTGGAGGAGAAGATGAAGCATTGGGTACAGGCTCGGACACCATAAGATACGCTCCCTTTGAGAGAATCACACGTCCCAGTCAACATTCGCAAACTCCCAAAGAGTGTACCATACTCGATCCAAGCCAACAATCACTTATCAATGGACATTTGCTTGCAAACGCTTTTGCACACGCTGCTCTTTACAATGCCAGTCAGAACACATTGTGTGTATGCTCAAAGAAAGGATAGAACGATGAAAGAGACAAAAAGAAGTATCTTGTTGGTGTTGTTGTTTGTTGTGATCAGTGTGTGGATGACAGGATGCAGCCTTGGCATGTCGGATGAAGCACTTTGGAGTCAACAGCTTCCAGAAGTTGAATCGTCTGACATCAAAAAGCTCACAGATGGCAACAGTCAATTTGCCTTTGACTTGTACCACCAGCTACGCAAAGGCAAAGAAACACAAAACATCTTCTTCTCTCCTTACAGTATCTCGACGGCGCTTGCGATGGCGCAGCTTGGCGCACGTGGAAATACAGCGAAAGAGATGGCCGACGTGTTGCACTTCTCTCTACCGACAGAGCAGCTACACACATCCCTAGAGTGGCTACAAAAAGACCTGAACAACCGTGGTTTCAAAGGAGCGCATGAGATCTCCGTAGCCAATCGTCTGTGGGGTCAGAAGGGATACCCATTCCTGCAAGAGTTCCTCGACGCACAATCCAAACACTACAATGCGCCACTCGAAGAGTTGGATTTTGGCAACACCGAAGAAGCTCGTAAGACGATCAACACCTGGGTTGAACAAAAGACCAAGGATCGGATCAAAGAACTCCTCAAACCAGGCAGTATCAGTCCAGATACACGATTGGTGTTGACCAACGCCATCTACTTCAAAGGGTTGTGGGAGAAGCCTTTTGACAGCAAAGACACCTCCAAAAAGACCTTCACCCTCGCAGACGGTAGCCAGCATGAAGTGGACATGATGAGAAAGACTGATGATGTCCTCTACACAGAACAAGAGGGTTGGAAGCTCGTCTCGTTACCATTCAAAAACAAAGACATCTCAATGGTGTTGATGCTCCCCAAAGACACCACAGCGTTAAAAGATATGGGCGCGATGTTGAACGTCGAAAAGCTCAACAAATGGATTGGTTCTATGACAGAGCGCTCTGTTCCCATTTACCTGCCCAAGTTCAAACTGACAACAGAGAGTATTTCTTTGAGTGAGTCGTTACAAGCGCTTGGTATGAAAGATGCTTTTTTGAACGCGGACTTCTCAGGCATTACAGACAAAGAACAGCTTGGTATTTCTGACGTCCTCCACAAAGCGTTCATTGAGGTCAATGAGGAAGGCAGTGAGGCAGCAGCAGCGACGGCAGTCGTCGTCAAAGGCGGATATGATCCCAACGCGCCTGTTTTCAATGCAAATCGTCCCTTTATCTTGATGATTCGTGACAACACGACAGGAAACATCATGTTCATGGGTCAGATCATGAAACCCTGACATCCCAAGCCCTGCCTGAGCCGGCGGACGTTGCTTGAGGTCGGACACAAGGCCCGACGCTACTGAGATCAAACGATATATTCGAAGATTTGGCGATATCTGGGACAAACGATATACACGGTGTTTACCAGATTTCTGTTCCGGCGGACGTTGCACTTGTGTCTCCGCAAACTCCCCTGATTCCACCATTTCATCCCCTCCTTCCAGACGTATGTCGCAGGCGACATCCTTATAAGGCTCCTTTGCTTGCGTATTTGCAGTGGGTTTTTTGCGTCTTCACTTGCAATCATCCGCCTCGACAAACCTCACAATCCCCCAACCCCTTTCTCTCCAGCCTTTGGAGAAAAAGGGGGGTTTTCGACGACATATACGGGGTTTAGCTTGAATGTTGATCCGGCGGACGTTGCACTTGTGTCTCCGCAAACTCCCCCGATTCCACCATATTCTCTCCATCTTGTAGACGGATGTCGCAGGCGACATCCTTGGATTCCTTTTTGCTTGCGTATTTGCAGTGGGTTTTTTGCGTCTTCACTTGCAACATACGCCTCGACAAACTCTCCACCCTGAGCCTTCGGCTCTTCCCTCCTCTCAAACCTTTCGAGAGGAGGGAACATTTACCCGATATACACGAAGATTTGGCCATAGTGCTGATCCGTCGGACGTTGCACTTGCGTCCAAGGCAAGCGCCCTCATCGGGCTTATTTGCCTCGTACGCTTTGCAATCATCCGCCTCAACAAACTCACCACCCTGAGCCTCCGGCTCTTCCCTCCTCTCAAGCCTTTCGAGAGGAGGGACCATTCAACCGATATGCACGAGGTGATGGGTCGAACACGAGGCTCGACCCTACTGACATTCTACCGTTCTACACGGAATGTTCGTTTATATCGCGATATACGGTTTGATATGCATCGCTCCCCTTGCCAACGTAGTTGAGTGGGGGGAGCTGGCTGACCGTAGGTCGGACTGAGGGGGGCTCCGAAGTCACGTATATATGGTTTGACTGCTCCCCCTTCCATTCTCCAGAGGATGGAGAGGAAGGGGGAAGGCCGGAGGCCAGGGGGATGGAGAGGTTTGTTGAAGGGGTCGTTGCAAAGTGGCCTCGCAAA
>PCBK01000130.1 GCA_002731275.1 Deltaproteobacteria bacterium
ACAGTGCAAGGGATAGGATGGAAGAACTGTCACCTCATTCAAGCAGTGGATGGCTACACTTACAAAAATCGAATGGGCGTTTCCTCCCCCCATCTAAAGAAGGGGGTCTCCACGCCTCAGCTGAACGAAAGGTTTTAATTCGATGAGAATGATTGAGACCTTTACTCAAGACCAGAACGGTGGCTCCTGGCTGGAGCCGTCAACTTTGACAACGAACATCACGTATCCTCATTGGTTGGAGTCATGGTGGATGGAGCTTGCCTGCCAACAGAGCAAGCAACAGGATCCCCACGAGATGTTACGATCATTTGAGACAGAAGTTCGCCAGCTCAGTGATACCTTCACGACAGAGCGCAAAGAAGGCTTTGACGCCTACCAGCAGCAAACGTCGATGTTGTTGGCGTATGGACTGTTTTACTTCCCACAAACCTTTGCCCGGGTGCGTTATCCGCTGCTCGAATTGCTCGCCCACCGCAAATGGTCACCGCCCCTCGAGCGTCCCCTTCGCATCCTGGATCTGGGAGCAGGTTTGGGTGCTGCGAGTATCAGCTTTGCGCACCTCTTTGCCTCCCACCCAACGCTTCAAGAGATCGAGATCACAGCGCTCGATTCTTCGCGACAGAGCTTGCAGTACTTTCGCAAACTCACCAAAGAACAGAGCGCACAATGGCCCAATGTGTCTTGGGACATTCGCAACGCAGATCTCCGCAAGACGGAGAGCTGGCTGCCGACCTCTTCGCCTCACTGGGACCTGATCATCGCGAGCTTCTCACTTAACGAGGCTTTTTACGGTGCCCTCGATGAACAGATCAAATGGACCGAGCTCGTCCTGACTCGTGCGCTGCAGAAAACGGGGGTGTTCCTCATCCTCGACCCCGCCAGTCAGGAAAAAACACACCGCTTTGAGCAGTACAGAGATCACTTCGCCGATCACGCCCGATACCACGTCTGGAGCCCCTGTCTTCACGAACATCCATGTCCACTCAGGCAAGAGGGAAAAAGACAGTGTCACGAGGTCCGACAGTGGGAGCCTCCAGACTCGATGACCTTCCTCAATCGCAGATTGTTTCGGCACATCACCTCGCTCAAATACAGCTTCCTCGCGCTGGGCAAGCAGCCAGCTCCAGCCTTCTCCCAGCCAGAAGGTCAGGCGCTCTTTCGGATGATCGCGCCATTGCAAAATAACAAAGCTCACGCCCAAATGACCGGGTGTTGTACAGATGGATGCAAGAGAGAGTTCGAGTGGCTCAAACGATGCCTCGACAAACCCACACAAAAACAGCTCGTCCAATTGGAACGTGGGGACATTGTACACGTGACCTCCTTACAAGAGATGTCCCGTGACGGGTACGTCCGGCTACAGAAGGACTCATCGTGTACAGTTGTCCATCCAACACCTCTTGTCCTAAAGGGGAAGAACGCAGATAGTGCACAATCGCCAGATGACGCTTCGTAATTTACATTTTTCCCAACAAGAAAGGCACCTTCAATGAACCAAGTCCGCTTTGTCCCGATATCAGACATCCTCATTGAAAATGAATACCTTCGTCTCGACACAAAAATCGAAGAGCTCAAGAAAAGCATCAAGGCGATCGGGCTGATCCACCCTCTGATCATCAACCAAGAGAATGAACTCATCGCCGGTGGCCGACGCTATTCGGCGCTCAAAGAGCTTGGCTTTGAGCAGGTCCCTGTCGTCGTCGTCGATCAAGATCGACGTGAACAAGAGCTCATCTCGATCGATGAGAACTTGATGCGGCTGCCCTTGAAAGGATTGCTGCTCGAAAAAGCCCTCAACAGAGGCCGCGAGATCTACGAAGCCCTCTATCCAGAGGCCAAAAAAGTCGAGCTCACACCTGTCGTTAAGACCAAACCCGAGCCATCAGAGGCGTCCGCGACACCTGAAGACATGATGGAAGATAAGGTCGATGGGAAGGCTTCTTTTGTCGAAGTGACGGCACAAAAAACAGGTCTCTCAGAGGGCACCATCCGCAGCGCGATCGTGCGTGAAGTCAAATCCTCTCCGAGGGTCAAAGAGGCCAGAGATCACGGTGAGCTAGGTGCAGCACAGACCAACGAGATCATCAAACTCGAAGAAGATGAACAAGACAAGATCCTCTCGGTCGTCAAAAACCTCCCCACAAAAGAGGTCAAAAAGATCGTCAAAGAAGTGCAGGAAAACGGCGCAGACGCCACGATCGAACGTATCCTCAGTGAAGAGGCGATGCCCAAAATATACGCGGATTTCCTGACGGCCGCGAGTAAAGCCTACCGATTGTGTGGACGTATCCTCAAGCAAAAACCGGACTGTCCTTCCTCTCGCACCACTGAAGTGCTCGAAAACATCGCGACAGGTCAGGAGCTTTTGCAAAAATTGTCCGCGTTTGTCGAAGAGTTCGAAGAAGAGCCACAAGACGCAGCGCCGACCTCACTGCCTTCTTATGAAGAGCACACCCCGTCCTCAGCGCTTCAGTCTCCAGAGACTTCCCCACTCGCAGAACAAGAAGCTTCAGTCGACGCACCTATCACTGCATAGTTCCACAAATCAGATCATCCGGCAAAAGTCTCCTCTCCTTCTGGCGTTCCGCCTCCATCGCGATTTCTTTCTCCAGTTATTTTGGAATTTCGACAAAGATACTCTATGATCCGTTACGTCTTCGCCCCCCGTGCATCCTAATACAAATGCATGGAACATGCAGTCTCAAATATCGCCACATTGCCCGATAGACACAGGGCTTCACCCAAAATATGGTTCGAAAAAAATATGAGAGCGACACCTCCTCAAACACCTCCTCCAGATACACCACCCATCTACCGTATCGTCTTGACAGGCGGCCCATGTGGAGGAAAAACCACCTCCCTGTCTCATATCACAGAGCGCCTTGAGTCCGTCGGGTTTCGGACCTTCCAGGTCCCAGAAGCTGCGACCATCTTGTTCACAGGCGGCGTCAATCTCTCCAACGTGAACATCGAGCAAGAGGTGCGCTTTGAAGCCAACCTCGTCAGCCTACAGATGGCGCTCGAAGACACCTTTTACGATCTCGCGCTCTCCACAGGAAAACCCTGCGTGCTCCTATGTGATCGGGGGACGATGGACGCTTCGGCTTACATCGCTCCTGAGATGTGGCAGGCGCTCCTCGATGAACAAGGATGGACAGAGGTCGGACTCCGAGATCGGCGATATGACGCGGTCATTCACCTCGTGACAGCGGCAGATGGTGCGGAGCCATTTTACACACACGAAAACAACCCAGCGCGCAAAGAGCCCGCCGAGCAAGCCCGTGTGCTCGACAAACAGCTCCGAGACGCCTGGGTGGGACACCCTCACCTTCGTATCATCGACAACAGTACAGGGTTCGCCGAAAAGATCCACCGCGCGATCATGGCCGTCAGTAAGATCACCGACACCCCTGTGCCCAAAAAAATCGAGCGCAAATTCTTGCTCAAGCGCACGCCCAGATCGTCGGAGTTTCCCATCCACTTTAAGACCTTTACGATCGAACAAACATATCTACTCAGCCAGGACAACAACCAAATTCGCCTCAGACGACGAGGGGCGAATGGCGCGTTTACTTACACACGTACGATCCGCCAACCGATGAGAGACGGCGAACATGTGGAGCTAAAAAGGCAGATCGCAGGACGAGAATATCTTGGGTTGCTCGATCAAGCCGATCCTACGAAGGCTGTGATCCGCAAAAGTCGACGCTGTTTCTTGTGGAATAACCAGTACTACGAGCTGGACACATTTATCGAGCCACAAGAGGGGTTGTGTATCCTCAACGTCGAGTACAAACAGTTTAGTGAGACGCTTTTGCCGGACTTTTTGGAGATCGAAAGAGAGGTCACAGGCGACGAAAATTACATGAGCTACACGATCGCCACAAAGGCCGGCCAAAGTGAGGAGCGATAGGACAAAAAAAGGAACAAGTGTCCCTACTTCTTTTGTTCTTTGACGATACGAACGAGTTGCTTGATCATCAGCTCCCTCTTTTGTGACCATCTCTTACCCGTAGCGGCCTGATTCGTGAACACGTAACTTCTCTTGGGACAGGCCTTTCGGTCGGCTCCCCCGCAACGACATCCTTCTTCCGCACCTTCTTCAACATCTGCGAAAACAGTCCAAAGGGAATCCCTTTCATCTCTGTCACGACCTCTCCTCTTCGCGAGTCGATGTCTCTCTACCTTTGTAATCTTTTTCTTACATTCATGAAGAATGATTCAAACACATAATGAAGACATCTCGACCCCATCGATATTTTTGTTCATGAGCTTACAACCTGCGGTCAAAACGGAAGACAGCTCGCCATAGAACCCCACTGGATAGTTGACAAATCCTATGGGAAAGGTAGACTTAGTGAGTCTCCACATGTTGATAGTGTTGTTACGTTGAGGTTAAGAGCTGTGAATTCAAGAACGCCAGCGTCACCTACCACGCTTGCTCCGGCTTTCCTCAGGGCTGCATTGCACGTCCCGACCGGTGACATTCATCTGGAATGTCTGTCAGGTGATCTGCAATGGCTCTGCGGTATGAGCACCGATGCGCTCAACCTCACGGCGGGGATATGGGGGAAACTGATCGATGATTACGACGCATTTTGTCTGACCCTCGTTAAGCTGACAAAAGACCAACCACTGACACAAACACTCTACTGGAACCACACAGACGGACACAAAGTCGAAGCCTGTCATACATTTGTTTACGCCCCCATGCAGGGCTCTGACGCCTTCAAATACATCGATATCTTCGTGAGATTCGTAGGGCTTGAGCTGCTCGACTACATCAAAGCGCTCGAAAGCTCCTACGAGACACGCTCGAAAGACTGTGGTGCATTGAGCTTCCCAAAAGTGTGGGAGGAGCCGGGTTTTTATGAGAGGGTTGTGGGTTCGGTCAACGATGGTATTCTCGTCAACGATCCGAATGGTCAAATCCTATACATGAATGAAAATCTTGCAAAACTTTTGGGTTACTCTCCAGGGGAGCTTTTGGGGAAACACCTGTTCGATGTCATGGACGAAGAAGGCATACAGCTCACCAAAAAACGACTCTCTGAGCGTATCAGTGGCACAGAGGAGGTCTTCGACTTTCGTTTTGTCCACCGCAACGGTGCTCATGTCTGGACACGCGTCTCTGCCAAACCCTTGGTCGATGATGATGAACGTCATATGGGTTCACTCGTGTCCATCTCCGACATCTCCGCGCGAAAAAAAGCAGAGCAAGACCTCCAAGTGCTCCTCAACGAGCTTGAGCAACGTGTACAGGAAAGGACCAAGCTCCTGACACGCGCCAACTCCGAGCTGAAGAAGGAAGTCGAGGAGCGCAAGAGCGCAGAGAAAAGAGCTATCCTCGCCAGCCGCGCAAAGAGTCAGTTCCTGGCAAACATGAGCCACGAATTACGCACCCCTCTCAACGCGATCATCGGGTACTCAGAGATTTTGGAAGAAGAGATGCAGTCGGCAGGTGTCGATGACTTCCAACAAGACATCGAATGTATCCACTCATCTGCACAACATTTGTTACAGTTGATCAGCAGCATACTCGACCTTTCAAACATCGAAGCAGGGAGGATGGAGCTTCAGTCCGAAGAGATCTATCTCGATGAGTTCCTAAGCGAGCTGCGTATGATGATGGAAGACATGCTACAGCAAAGCGAGCTTCTCTTTATCGTCGAACAACAGCTCGACACGATGAGCTTTATTGCGGATCGAGGAAAGCTACGGCAGATCATTTTCAACTTCTTGAGCAACGCGGTCAAGTTCACACTGACAGGTAGTATTTGCTTGCGGGTCCGACACGACGTAGACCAAGCCCACATCATCTTCGACGTCGAAGACACAGGAATAGGCATCCATGAAGACGATATTGATGCGCTCTTCTCTGCATTTTGGCAGGCTGATGGTTCAGCGACGAGGCGCTTTGAAGGTGCGGGGTTGGGACTCGCCATTGCACAAGAATACACTCGCTTGATGGGTGGTCGTATTTCAGTCAAGAGCAAGTATGGGGAAGGCTCAACTTTTTCGGTGGCCATCCCGACATGGCATACTTTGGATACCACGTAAAGGAGGAACGCATGGGTGTTTGCGTCACAGATGACCAGGTACAGGTGGCTTACAAATTGTTTGGCCAAGGTGAGCGTTATGTCGTTCTCGTGCATGGATGGATGGTCTCAGGTGAGGTTTTTTCTTCCCTACTCCCATATCTACGTACAGAGGTGACTTGGATCGTTCCCGATTTGAGAGGCACAGGCGACTCTGACAAACCGAAGAGCGGGTACACACTCGCACGCCATGCAAAAGACGTAATGTCTGTCGTGGATCACCTTGGCGTCGGGAACTTTGCACTTGTAGGCCACAGTATGGGCGGACAAATTGCCCAACAAATCGCCGCAACACACTCCACACGAGTCAACGCGCTCGCCTTACTCAACAGTGTTCCAGCTTCGGGCATCCCCTTACCAGAAGAAGCGACGCAATTATTCAGACACTCCGCAGGTTCTAAAGAGAGCCAAACGGCGATCCTGAACATGGCTTGCAAAACGCTCACAGATGAAGCGCTTGCGTCGCTCCTTGCAGACGCAGGAAGTATTTCGGGTGCTTGTATTGAAGAGAATTTCGATGCTTGGACAGCAGGTGGTTTTGCAGATATCATCGGAAACATTCACGCGCCGACGTTGGTGTTGGCGACAGATGATCCCTTCCTACCACCTGACTTTCTCACACAGGCCGTCGTCGACCCGATCCCCAACGCCTCGCTCGTCCATCTTCCAGGACCAGGACATTACCCTCAAGTCGAAGCCCCCGCACAAACAGCAGCCATCCTTGATGCTTTCCTTATCGGTCGATAGCCTACCAACGTGTGTGTAGCGCTAATCCACCCATCTTGTTGCCATCACGCGTCGCGTTGAACCACGGCAAGACATCAAAGCGTCTTCGGTAGCGGCGTCTGTAGCGTCGTCGTCGAAAACCTCGCCTCGATCGAAAGAACATATTCACGAGTCCGAGCGCCAAAGCTGCGCCAGCGATCCCCCATATCGTGACCGAGAACACTGGACCATAGTCGCTGATAAAGAGTGGCAAGAAGCCCCAAAACATCGAGAGACCACCTGCGACTGTACCAATGACGCCCCACGCAAAACGATTGCGTCCAGTGAACAGAGAAAACAAGTTCCCACCAATCGAAGTCACATCAGCGATCAACAATGGGATACCAATGATCCAAAAAGGGACCTTCAGATCGTCTGCGGAGCTCTGCATTTGCACGAGCACACCGAGTGTCGACACGTGGGAGAGCATTCCTTTGGGAGCAGCCTCTGTCTTGAATTGTGTCGAGGGTGCCTTGAGCGCGAGTACAGTGTCGGACGACTGCGCAAGAGGGGTGAGTTGTTGAGAAAAAGGTGTTCCAAAAGACAAAGGCGTCGCGTTTGCAGTGGAGACAAGACAAAGCAAACATCCAACAACCAACGAAACCATTCGCAACGACCGAGTCACACGAGCATCAAATGGTATATATCTTTCCATCAAATATACTCCTTACGAGACAGTAAGACGGGCTTCTTTCTAAAGATGCACCTTACCACATCGTCATGCAAGATTCCACACACACAAATAACCCCAGGCACTCGACCCGCTCACAAAGCAAGTTGCATCGACGACGCTGTCTCTGTATATATGCAAGCAGTGACACCATCTGCTAAACTGTAAACGAAAGGAGTTGGCAGTTTCCACAAGGTTCACGTAACCCTCGACATAACTGCCTGAGAGCCGGTCAAGAACCTCCCCCTAAAGGGAGAGGCTTGAAAGAGCCTCTATGTTGACCAGCCTTTGTGAAAACACTCGAAAGGAGGCATTCAAACTACGTTAGGAGCGAATACATAGGCACTCCCGGATGCTTCTCCAGTCCTGGGCTCTGCGGCATGGTTGTTAAATGTTTTTTGGAGGTAGAAACTGTGTGACCTGCATCAAAACCGCTCTGTAACATTGGCGAGGAGACCATCACTGGACAAGAGCTCCGGATCGACTCCCAGAACACGAGGTAACTCGATTGATACAAAATACCTTACAAGACCCAAAAGCCAGGCCTGCTCAAAACAGAGTCCTGGTTCTCGACAAGAACAAACAGCCTCTGATGCCCTGCCACCCGGCCAGAGCCAGAGAACTCCTCAGAAAAGGACGTGCTGCCGTCTACAGACGATTTCCGTTCACGATCATCATCAAAGACCGCGAGGGTGGAGCCACACAACCGACAGTCCTCAAGTTCGACCCTGGCTCCAAAAAGACCGGCATCGCCGTCGTTGCTGACTTTCAACGTGGGAAGCGTTGCATCTTCGCCGCTGAACTCGAGCATCGTGGAGAGCAGATCAAAAAAGCGCTCGAAAAGCGACGAAACATCCGTCGTTCTCGCAGAAGTCGAAAGACCCGCTATCGCAAAGCACGCTTCGAGAACCGAAGAAAACCCAAGGGGTGGTTGGCTCCGTCACTACAAAGCAGAGTGGATAACATCGAGTCCTGGACACGGAAGTTTCGGGCATTGATACCGGTCTCAAGCCTTTCGGTAGAGAACGTTCGTTTTGATACGCACAAACTCGTCAATCCCGAGGTTCAGGGGGTCGAATACCAACAGGGAACGCTCTTTGGCTACCAGGTCAGGGAATATCTCCTCGAAAAGTGGGGTCGAAAGTGCGCGTACTGCGGCAAACAGAACGTACCTTTGCAGGTGGAGCACATGACCCCCAAAAGCAGGGGAGGCTCCAACAGAGTTGACAACTTAACTCTGGCCTGCGAGATGTGCAATCAGAAAAAAGGAAGCAAAACAGCCGGCGGGTTCGGATTCCCAGGACTTTGCAAAAAGGCGGACAGGCCCTTGAGAGCGGTGGCAGTTGTGAATTCGACCCGACCAGCGATTCTTGAGGTGCTCAAAAGTACGGGTCTTTCGGTGGAGACAGGCAGCGGTGGACAGACGAAATTCAACCGAAGTCAACAGGGTTATGCGAAAGAGCATTGGATTGATGCAATGTGTGTTGGTGACAGTGGAAGACATGTCTTCGTCGAAAAGTGCCACGAAGTTCTGGAGATAAAGGCGATGGGAAGGGGTACTCGACAAATGTGTCGGGTGGATCGTTTTGGATTCCCGAGAACGGGAGCAAAAAAGAAAGAAAAAAGAGTGGATGGATTTCAGACGGGAGACATCGTCAAGGCAATCGTGACAAAGGGAAAAAAGAAAGGAACGTATGTGGGTCGAGTGGCAGTCCGAAGCAGCGGGAATTTCAACATCAAAGAAGGAAAAAAGACGACACAAGGCATCGCAGCAAAATACTGCAAAATGGTACAAAAAATAGATGGATACAATTACAACAATCGCATGGGCGTTTCCTCCCCCCTCTTAAGAAGGGGGTCTCCACGCCTTGGCAAAATGGAGGCTTTTGATCGATGAAAAACATTCTCAAAATTATCATGTACATCTTGTTGTCCCTTCTTGGTATCTTCGTATTGATCCAGCTCGTCCCAGTCAAACGGACCAATCCGCCTGTGACCTCAGAGATCAAACTCCCCCCTGAGATGGAAAAAATCGTCAAGAAAGCCTGTTATGATTGCCACTCTAACGAGACAAAGTGGCCCTGGTACAGCTATATCGCGCCCGTCTCTTGGACTGTCGCACATGACGTCAATGAGGGCCGAAGAGAGTTGAACTTCTCCGAGTGGGGGAAATACTCGGAGAGAAGACGTAGAAAGAAGATCGAAGAGATCTGGGAAGAAGTCGAAGAGAGAAAAATGCCCATGCCTCTCTACATCGTCACACACCCCGAAGCGCTCCTCACCAAAAAAGAACGCCTCGTCATCAAAAAATGGACCCACTCCCAACTCAATCCCCCCAAAAAACGTGACGCGAAGGTCGACAAGGCGAAGACAGACACCAAACCAAAAGAGACCCCCAAAGAAGAAAACGTCAAAAAAGAAAACACCAAAGCTACAAAGTGACACCATGTGTGACCAAAAAGTCAGATACAAACGCTGTCATACGTAGCACTTGATGAGAAGACCACCAGACCTTCGATGCTTACTTCTCTTCTTTCGGCGTTCTGACCCGTGTAGGTGAGAACGCAGAGGGAACATCGACCTGCTCTCCACAGATCGCACGCGCCGCGTCCTCTGTCGCAGCAAACGACGTCGACATACCAAACCCACCAAATGCCGCGAGCCAAAACAATCCGGGAAAATCAGGATCCTCTCCCCATATCGGCGATTGATCGTCCGTGTACGTACGGAAACAGTGCCATGAACGAGATAACCCCAACGAATCAGCGACATCAGGCAGCGAGTCGAGTAACTTCACTGCAATCTCCTCAGCAATCTCAGGATGAGGTTCAAACACATCAGGATCAGACGCCGGAATACGTTCACAGACAGAGACGAGGCGTGTCTCTGGATCCCACAAACGCATGTACCAGCCCGCCTCCTCCTCCCAGTAAAAACCACAATCACTCGATGGCATAAAATCTTCTCGCCAGCCCGACGTCACAAACAAATGCCTCGCATATGGCGAAGCCTCCACCTGCATCAACGGATCAGCGTTCAAATACTCGTTTAACCAAGCCCCACCAGCGTTGATGACCCAAGATGCATGGTGCTTGGTCCCATCATCAGTCGTCACACACCAGCGCTGATCATCCTGCCGGACGTCGACAACCCGCGTTCGAAATTGAAAGGATACGTGGGTACGATCGACGGCCTGCATCAACTGCTGAACATATCCACCAGAATCCAACAGACCATCAGTCGGCGTATACACACATGGCGTTTGCTTTTCTTTTCCCTGGTATCGCGTCGTCAACTGACGCAGCTCAAAGATGTCGGGATGATGCGCAGGTGGTGTTCGCCCCACGACGATCGAACCCGTCTCGCGAAAGCAGACCTCTTTGATATCCTGAGGCCACGAACGAATGGAACGATACGTCCACTCTGTCAGTTGCGGGTTTCGATACAGTTGGCGAATCATACCTGCGTTCTTCCCCGAAGAGTGAACTGCTGGCATCATCTCCTTCTCCAACACAAGCACACGCTTGCCTCGCTGCCCCAAATGATAAGCGACAGAAACACCGAGCACCCCAGCCCCAATGACGATCACATCTTGTTGCATAACAATCTCCATGCACATAACACACCCTCAAGGGGCTACATTCGACAACAGAGGACGTTGTACACGGTCAACACCCAATGTCAAGCCTACAAAACCGCCCCTCGTCGTAGCCCATCAATCTTTTTTCATCCGGCGCACACCAAACCACAAACCAACAAACAACAGCAAGACAGGGAGCAATTCAATCGGTATGGGTATCGTTGTGTATTTGATATCGATGATCGGAGGTGGCGCTTTGACGACGTTCTTGACGGAAGAGAAAAAGACCTCAGCGATGCCCGGTCGAGGAGAGGAGCGATCGACAAAGGTGGTCAACCACAACGACCCCAAAGAAGACGACCACTTTTTGGGCAACAATGACAACTTCTTCCACGCCTGTTCGTCGACCTCGTTGCTGTATCCTTCAACGGCGGGCCACGGCTTCTTTCCGTCCCCAAGTGTCCCCTTCATCCGGGTCTCACTCAGCACATATACGCGCAGTGAACGAGGTGTTTTCCCACTGACCTTTTGCATAGAAGCGGGCTCTCTGTAAGGATAAAATGGACGCTTGGTCTTAAATGACATCCTCACAGCCGATGTCGACGGAGCCTGCGCGGCTGCTTTGTTTTCAATCTTGAAGGCCGTTATCTTCCAGCCCATTTTGATATACGGCGCCAACCATGTTTGCAGCTCAGGGTTGAGCATGTAACCGTTTTTGTTGATCCAATCTGCCATCGCCTTTGCGTCTGTTGCCTCAAGTACAACGGCGTTATAGCCTGCAATCTTTTTGCGCACGAGCACTTTGACGGCGCTACGTGGGACCGCTTTGAGATCTCCTCGACTGAAGAGCCACATTCCCCACTGGAGCTTGACCTTTTCCTGCACCTTTCGCTTTGGTTTGGTCAGCGCGTGTAGCTCCTGGAAAACGACATCAGGCACTTCCGCAAGCTCAGGGACTGTAGGTGTTGGGACCAAAAAACCGAAGTTCATCGCGCCCGTCTCAAAAGACGCACGTCTGATAAAGTGTTCTACACCGCGCTTTTGATCCCAGATGATAATCGCCTGCTCTTTCTCAATCTTGATCTGATACCCAGGAGGTGGGACCGGCGCACATGCCAACGCTAGCGACGGCGCAAACAAAGAGATACACAACGAAACCAACCATACCAACCGTGTCATCAACGAACTCCTTTTTTCCATACTCTCTCCAAATCACCAGCACGAGGCTCGGTGCATCGTTCATCCCCCCCACACATACCACAAACACCACACCATTGCATCCCAAGATTGGGACCACACTCTATTGACAAGTCGGCCACTCCTTCAAAGAATACACTTGGACAAAGACGAGAGGAATGAGTGTATTTGCTATGGTAGAGACAACACACGAGGACTTTGCGAAGCTTCGCAGCATCTTAGCATCAGCACCGTCAAAGGAAGGGTTTGTTGCGCTGCTTGCGCTCTTTGCGTCCTGGACACATTCTGACACACAAGACCTCGCGCTGACTTATGCCCAAGAACACCTAGCGACATGGCCAGACACATTCAGGATCGCTGAGCCAAAAGACATCTGGCCTAGATTCCCACACGCACCACCTCCCGCGATGATCAACCTCCTGAGAGGGCTCGACATCACCGAACCGATCACAAGGCCGCTCGCGCTCAAAGCCATCACGCTTCCCCCTTTTGCACGAGAACTTCGCATCCTTCGTATCAAGCACATGCACACAAAAATAGGCATGGAATTACTCACACAGGCGCGTCATCTCTCCCAACTCCAACAGCTCAGCATCCACAAAAGTCAACTGACGAGGACAGACGCGGCCATCCTTGTCAGCTCTCCCTACCTCCACCAGCTTCGTCACCTCGCGCTCCCACACAACCGCCTTGGAGAGGACGGGATCACCTTCATCGCGCACGCCCCCATACTACAGGGACTCCAATCACTCGATCTCAGTCACAACGCTCCAACGGACAAAAGCGCCTGCGCGATCGCACAATCAAGTTATATGCACGCGCTCACAACACTTCGTCTCAATGAACCTCGTTCGAACTGGCAGACTATCGGAGATAAAGGAGCGATGGCGATCGCCTCATCTCCCTACCTAAGCCATCTTCGAGAGCTTGGTTTCGCAGGTCACCACATCAGCCCACGTGCCCTTGAAGCCCTCGCTTCATCCTCATCTCTATCAGGACTGCAATGTCTGGATCTGTCCTACCACACCCGCTATCCACACCCCTTTGCGGGTATCCTCACAGCCCCCACCTCCTGGACACAATTGACACAACTCAAACTCAATGGTCTCTACGGAAGCGATGTCCTTTTGGAGAGGCTCTCCAATGGCACACCGCTCAAACAACTGCAAAGACTCGAACTCGACGCCAACCATATCACCCCCGAAGGGATCGCCAGCTTCGCGGACTCGCGAAAAATCCGACAACTCCAACACCTCTCCCTCGCACATAACCACATCCACGACGAAGGCGCGAGCTATCTCGCGAGTAGCCCAAATACGCAACATCTGCGAACACTCGACCTCCACCAAAATGAGATCGGTGACTTTGGGGCCAAGCGACTCGCGGAGTCGAGTTATCTCAGTCAGCTCAAGACACTTGTGCTCTCAGGGAATGCCCTTGGCGAAGAGGGTTTCAAGGCCATCGCCTTCTCCGAGACGCTCTCTGCCGAAGTCAGAAGAGAGTATATCGGCTTCGTCGCCAGAGATGATCTACTAAAGGAAGCGGACAGGAAAGGTCTTCGCAATCCCCGCTCGATGAATAAAACCACCCTCCTCCACGCGCTCTTGTCGAGTGATTGACGTTTTTCTTCTCACTTGCTGGTGCTGCCCAACATCCCTCTGACACGGGCAAATAGATTTTTTCCAACCTTTCCAGGTTCCCAACCAACAGGTTGTGCAGCGCGTACACTTGGACGCTCTAACATCCTGTTGTGATACGCAAACAACGCAGGAAAAAGCCGCTCCAATGGTAACCCCCTGCGCACTTGATACGCCAACGCCGGGAAAAATGCACAATCCGCAAGGGAGAATCGCTCTCCGGCGATATATTCAGCTTCGGCAGCGTATCTCTCCCAACATTGGAGTTCTCGTAAAACAGCCTCATATGCCGAAACAATGGTCTCCTTTTCGGGCTGAGGAAGCGCCTCGTTGTGGGGATACAAAAAGAGCCTCTCGATGGGGCTGTAGACCTTGCGAAGAGTGTCAGTCTCATGCATACGTGCGAGGACTTTCGCCATCACCACCTTCTCGTCCTTGTTGGGCAACAAGGGATGTTCTGGGTAGTACGTCTCCAGATACATTAAGATCCCCAATGACTCCGTCAACACAAGCGCGTCAGGCTCGATCAAGACAGGCGTCGTGCCACGTGGATTGATCGCCAAGAACTCCGGGCTTTTGGTCTCTTTGGGTTGAGACATCACGCGCAATCGATGGCCTTCAAAGGGTAGGTCCTTTTCTCCGAGCGCGATCATCACACGCCAGCTTGGGATCGAACCATTCACCCAATATAACGTTCGCGGTTTTTTGCGGAGCCCTTGCAGGTAGAGTAGGTCAAAGCCTTCACCGTACTCGGCCTCCCAATCGAAGTGTGCGGAGCGATTCTCCAGACCAAACGCCGAGAGCATCCTCTGTGCCTGCTCATAAGGGGTCTCTTCACGTATAGAGGGCGTTGTATCCTTCAGACTTTTGCGCTTGGCACCCTGCCCAAAGACAGACCCATCAGGTGCCTGGAAGGTGCTGATGTCTCGGAAAGTGAAGCTGATACGTTGTTCATCGTACAAACGCTCATCGGGCGTTTTTTGGGTGATGGGTCGACGATCGCGCTTGATACTGTGAAACCACCGGGTATTGCTCTCACTCCCCAAGACAAAGATCGAGCCGTGGGGGAGCGCAATCTCCTGGTAGGCGTGCTTGTCCTCTTTGTTACGCAGGCTCATCGTCCTCGTCGCCCCGAGGCTCAAATTGGCGATCAATGTATCCCTCTTGATATCGAGGGTCTTGTCCGTATGCGGGCTGATCCAGGCGTGTCCGTCCTTGTAGTATTGGATCAGCGCGTGATTGAATGTCTGTCCACAATGTGCTTCGAGCCAGCCTTTGGCACGCAAAGAGAAAGGTGTCCACTCGACAAGATCGGGTTGCGTATCGGCAGGGTGACGATAGATAGGCTTCGCACCATCCTCAATCGTCCCCTGGAGCGCGATCAAACGTGAGACGGGATTGCCACGAAGATTCATCTCATGCCACTCGATCTCCTCCTTCACATCGGGAAAACATCCTTGCAAAGCCTCTGGCAAGATATCGTAGATGACATAGCTGTCTCCTGCCGCGACGCCCTCTAACCTCGCGCCACGAAGTGGTCGTTTGGCTTCCGCTTCGAGGTCCTGCAATAATGTGTTCGCGGTGGGTGTTTGGGCGTACCACTTACCGATAAAGTCGAGCCCTCTTTTGTGTCGCTTGGGGCTCGTCCCGTTGGTCACATCGGAGAGGACACTTACGTCAAAACCGAGGAAGAATGCGTCCGCAGAGGTCGCAGTCACACATACATTGGTCGCCACACCACAGATGACGAGTGAGTCCACCTCTCGGCGGTCCAATTCTTCCTTGAGAGCAGTCTCTGTAAAGGCCGAGTACCATCGTTTCTCGACGACCACATCTTGTGAGGAGTCGATCATCCCTTCGACGAGAGGGAAAAAGGCCGCTCCCTCTTCACCTCGGACACAACAGGCTTCTTTGCCAAAATGAGTGCTCGCGAGAAAATCGTTGTTAGGGGGGACACCTTGTTTGGCTTCATCGGAAGGCATCACTGGCCGTGGCGCAGGCTTTTCTTTCCAATCACTGTAGACAGAACGGACCCACACGATTGGTTGTGAGGTCTCTCGAAAGGCGTGCACGATGCGCGCGAGATTCGATATCAAATGACTGGAAGGAATGAATTTGGCACCAAACATCCCACCAGGACTGAGAAATTCATTTTGCATATCGATCACAACAAGCGCTCTCATCTTCGCTCCTTTTGTTCCATTAGACAGTTTGAAACGACTTCTTGTACATATCGAGATAGACGTCATTCACGAATCTTGGGACGTGAGCACGTTGGCTCGTGTTCAATTTTTCAGGATATAGCGGTTGAGCAGTTGCCAGGGGGACAGGATACAGTGATTGTCAGGGGAGCGTAATGAGGCGGATACGGTGGTTTCCAGTGTCTGCAACAAAGAGACCTGTACCTTTGACGTAGATAAGATCATTTGGGGAGCGGAAACGTGCATCATCGGCTTTCCCATCAACATCTCCGGGCGTTCCACACTTTCCAGCGAAGGTCGTGACGTTGCCATTGCTGATTTTGCGGATACAATGATTTCCTGTATCTGCGACATACATATTGCCGTTCCCATCGCTGGCAATCCCTCGTGGGCTTCTAAATTCCGCCTGTAATGAGGTACCATCTATATAACCGATGCCGCCGCTGCCTGCAAAAGTTGAGACTGTGGATGTCGTATCGACAAGGCGAATCTTGCTGTTTTGGCTATCAGCAAAATACAAATCCTTACCATTCAACAATATCCCCATTGGACCTGAACACAAGGCATCCGCAAGTGAGCCATCAATAAAACCTCTCCCCTTCATTCCGATCAACGTGGTGATTTGTCCACTCTTAACCAAGCGCACAGCGTGTTTGGACTGCTGCGTCACATACAATCGATCGTCTTGGGTGTCATATGCCAATCCAGTCGGTGCTATGATGGCAGTTTTGGACGCACTCACAGGTCCTTCAACGAGGGCACCTGTGCTTGCTCCACTCCCTGCAAAGGTAGAGACCATTTGGCTTGAGAGGTTCACCTCGCGAATACGGTTATTCTTTGTATCCGCAACAAACAAGCTCCCATTCCCATTCAATGCAAGTCCTTGTGGTTCATAGAACCATGCTTTCGACCCAAGATCGTCCTTCATCCCAGGAACACCACCGCCTGCAAGGGTTGCAACGTTGCCTTGTAAGGTCATCTTCCGGATGACGTGGTTGTTTGTATCGGAGATGTAGATGTTTCCAGAGGTGTCAGCGATCAGATTATGAGGTGCGTTAAATTTTGCCAGCGTTCCTTGCCCATCTTTGTAACCAAAGACACTTCCGGCAATAGTAGAGACGAACACACAACCGCTACACGTTACATCGGGTGTCTTTTCAACAGCCACTTCTGGTGTTGTTGGCTCAGGCGATGTCTCGACACGACTCTCCGGCTGTCTTTCAGCCCCCGCATCAACAGCGTCGTCGACAACTGGCTCTTGTGTTGGCTCCACCTTCTGCTCTTGGGTAGACTCAGAGGTCTCGCAGTTGTCATCGACCTGACCATTACAGTCATCGTCCTTTTGATTGCACACCTCTTTAGAGGGAACGATCTGTGATTGACAGGTTCCCCAGCGTCCTTGTGCATCACATTTCTTCTCTCCAGCGCGACACACACCCATCTTGGAAGTCCCCTCAGGGCCAGTGTAACAAGCACGCACGTCTCCTTCTTTGCAGTCGGTGCAGTTGGGTTCACAATCTCCCCAGTACATCGCCTTGAGATAATCAGGCTGACATGTTGAAATCCCGGTTCGACATGTGCCACCAAATGGCTGTTCGATCACACATATCTTCTGTGCCCCTTTCGCTTTGCACTCTTCTCGCGCAAAAGAGACACAAACACCCTGTGCCTGTCCGTCGACCTTCTGACATACTCCCCGATACCGTTGGTTGTTACACTCACAATTCTGTGTACAAGGGCTATTGGCAGGATCGAGGAGCTGCGCGCTCGCTTGATCCTTTGCGTCGTCACAATCCGCAAGATCAGAGCAGGCTTGGAGTTGGAACAAAGAGACACAACACACTGTAAAGGCGAACAAAACCAATCGAAAATACATCATAGCTTCCTCAAATACGACAAGTGAACACTCCCCTCACAGCAGAAGTCATTTTGTGCGAAGGCGGAAACCCAACATACCACAAAAAGCCACAGGCTTGCTATTGTACCTAAGAAGCGCTATCTATCTCAACGCACGCAGCACGAGCTGCTCCACCAAAAAGAACAAAACCCTGCACAGGCGTTTTGCACATAGAGGAAGAAGGAGAGTACCGAATGACATTGGATGAATTGGTCGACAATTTCGAGTTCTTGGGAGATTGGGAAGAGCGCTATCGATACATCATCGATTTGGGCAAGAAACTCCCCCCTATGCCCGAAGAGGCCAAGACTGAAGAGAATCTTGTGCAAGGCTGTATCAGCAAAGTCTGGATGACAGCCAACGTCCACGATGACCAAGAGCCTACAAGAATCGAGTTTATCGCGGACAGTGACGCATTCATCGTCAAAGGATTGATTGGGATCGCGTTGATGCTCTACTCGGATAAAACGCCTGAGGAAATTCTGGCGTTGGACATCAGCAACTTGTTCGAGCGCTTGGGCTTAGACGAGCACCTGACAGTCAACAGAAGGAATGGGTTTCAGTCGATGCTCAACAGGATCAAGTCCATCGCAAAAGAAGCGCAAGCATAAGGTCGTTGGGTACAAGGAAAGTTTTAGAGGGGAGTGGAGAGGATCAGTCAGCAGCGATGGTCTTCTCCATACGACGGGTTAATCGTTCGAGTCCTGCGCCAGCAAACTTCTTCTGGATCTCACCATCTTTATAAATGACATTGTAAGGCAAGTCAGTGACTTCGGCGAGCCAGGGGTTGTCGCGCTTGAACTTGATCAATCCTGGTTGATCGATCAAGAGCTTCCCAAAGCGCACGTGGGACCACGTCTCGTCCTCTGCGAGGAAGGTGTTGAGCTCCTCAGTCCAAGCATTGCACGCAGCACAGTCTTTTTTGCCAAGCATCAACACAACACGAGGTGCCGCGAGAAAATCGTCGAGGTTTTTTCTATCGAGCATTTCAAGTTGACTCATAAGATATCTCCTTGTGATTCAGTTCATTTAAAGGGGCCTCAGGATGCCCCACAGCAGGCCAAGATGGCCATAGGCAAACCGGGACGCAAGGGCCCAAACGCAAAAAGGGCGTCGATGACTCGACGCCCTTTTTACAGAGGGTATCTTGCGATTGGATTAGCCAGCGAAATCATCGCCTTTGTTCCAGTCAGCGCCGCAGAGACCACCACTTTGGAGAGCCTGGACTGTGCGGAGAGTTTCTTTGGGGCTACGGCCTGCGTCGAGGTCGTTGACGACGACGGAGCGCACAACGCCTTTGTCATCGATGATGACAGTGCCGCGGAAAGCGATACCAGCGTCTTCTTTCAAGACACCAAAAGCACGGCTTACGCTGTGGTTGGTATCAGCCAAGACGGGGTGAGTGATTTTGTTTGCGAAGGTTTTACCATCTTCGAACCATGCTTTGTGGCTGAAGAAGGAGTCAGTGGATGCACCAATGACTGCGACACCATCATCATCAAAATCGTCGACCAATTCTTGGAATCCGCGGATTTCTGTGGGACAAACGAAAGTGAAGTCGAGTGGATACCAGTAGATGACGTGCCATTTACCTGCGTAGTCACTGCTGCTTACAACTTTTTCTTCGCCATTCACGTATGCAACGGATTTCCATTCTGGAGCTTGTTGTCCGACCTGAGCCATGTTCGTTTCTCCTCATCTGAACTGATGTATCTAGTGAGTCATGGGGGGTGTCCCCATTTCGAATGTCTTTTCATAGACTGGTGCATATCTGTGTCTGGATCACATAATTGTCAAGAAAAAACTTGCATAAAACACCGAATCATATTCGATTCTAGATAGATACACATTTGTCACTCCCAACCATCCCTCCCCAACAGCAGATCGAATCATTCGTGGACAAGTGGAAAGAGCGACCTCAACGCCTAGCGGGCTTCCACACCTTTTTCCAGCGTCGGCGCTTCACCCACTTTTTACGGCTCTTGCTCCACTCCCATACGAGGCGATACTGTCGGACCCATTTGCCTTTACCGAGCTTCTTGTACGTCCTTCGTGCAGAAGGCTTCGTGCGAGAAGGTGGGTCAGGATCTTTCATGATCAGTTTCTCACGCTCGACGGGTTCAGGAGCGTTGCCTTCTGGTTCCGTCAAAAAGTAAAACACAGCGACCAACGCAGCGAGTCCAAGCAGCACCCACATAAACTGAAGAGACCAACCAAAGACCCCTAGCCATACAGTCGATTTGGGCTTCTTCTTTCCTCTTTTTTTCCGGTTAGAAGGTGCTTGCTGTGTGGGCGGCGGCGTTGTGATCCTGGGCGCTCGAATCTCCGCCTCCCTTGCAGGTTTTCTCCCAAGCCCAAGCTCATCATCACTCGGAAGAATGCCACCAAACACAGACGCTGGTTGCTGTTGGGGAGCTGGTGCCTGCTGCGCTGGCGTTTGCTCTCTTCGGGCGTGTGGTGGGACACTCCCGCTCGGAGGCGACGATTCAGGGAGATCATCCCAACTACCCCACTCGTTTTTTGGTGTGCTCATACTCTCTCCTGTCGGTAACGATTGTCTTTTGGTCTCGATCACCTCGGACAACAAAATGGGCTCTAGGTCGGCAGTCTCTTGGAGTGATAAAGGCTCTTCCATTGCGGCCATTTCAAGGATTGAGTTGCGCAACGAAGAGAGATCATGAGTCGCCTGCACTCGAGGCCGCTCAGGTTGACTGTTTTGGTCTTCAAAGAGATCTTCGAGTGTCTTTCCCAGCTGCGCGCCAGACAAAAAACTCGCCTCAGACTCAGAGACGGTCGCATCCTCTGCGTGCAATAACGCCTCAAGCAGCTCCTCACACGAATCAAAGCGCGCCTCGGGTTCTTTTTCGAGACACCTGAGAATGATCTGTTCGAGGACAATTGAGAGCTCTGGCACATACTGGAGTGGTGAAGGCGCAGGTTCGCGGATATGGGAGTAAATAAGCGCGCTCTCCTTACCAGAGAATGGAAATCGCGCTGTCGCCATCACGTACAAAATGACCCCTAAACTGTAGATATCCGCACGATGATCGACTCTTTTGCTGTCCAACAGTTGCTCAGGCGCTGTGTAGCGAACCGTCCCCATCACAGAGCCCGTCTGTGTCATCCCGACCTCACCTTCTTCTAACGCTTTCGCGATCCCAAAGTCCGTGAGTTTAGGGACAATCTTCTCTCCTTCGAGTTGCAGGAGAATGTTGTCAGGCTTCAGATCTCGGTGCACGATCCCTTGCTTATGAGCGTACCCTATCGCGTCGAGGATAGGGAGCATAAGCTCAATGATAGCGTCGAGTGAAAGAGGTGCATTCGCCTGTTTAAGCAGCTTCTTGAGATCTTGCCCCCCAACCCACTCCAAGATCAACCCTGTCAACATGTCTTCTTCGACGACATCGACAAGGCGAACGATATGTTGATGTCGCAAGCGAGCCTGCAAATAGGCTTCGTGATGAAATCTCTCTCGGACGTGAGCGATTTGTTCTTTGTCGAGGGTAGGCAAGAGGATCTTCATGGCAAAATGAGTGTTGTCTTCGAGTCTTCGAACACGGTATACCCACGAAGTCCCTCCCTTCCCAACAAACTCTTCGATGAGATAACGTTCCGATGCAACGGCGCCTATCAATGACTCAGGAGAGAATGAAGTTAACTTTTCGATCAAATTGCGCTGCACAGTGGATCCTTGTTGACGTCTGAAGGACACCCAACACTATGAATGACCTTTGGAAAGAGGGAAGTTTTGCTCTTTCGTAGCGTAGCACCCACCGATCCACTCGTCAAGCCATATAGCTCCCGTCCAATCATCCCCTAAACATCCCGACAGCATCGAACATACTTCACTTACAAATAGGATCCGTTCAGATAAAAAAAGTCACCCCTCAGTAGGCCAAAAAGATAACCCTTCTACGCGACCAGCCTGAGTCGCTTGTCAGCTTGACGAATCGTGATCTTTTGTGACCAGCGGAGATCGATTCGATCGGCCTCCAGACCATCACCAAACACCACTCCACCGACATTCATCTCACTCGTCAGTGTCAGCGCTTCTTCCCTTTGTAAGATGCCCTCTGTCAACTCCGTTTGTGTCGCAACACTCGGAAAAGCTTCACGCACAAAGAAGATCAAGCGAGGAGACTCTGGAGCAGGCAGTGGCAGTCGACAACGCCTCGCCCGATGGATGGACTGCGCCCACCCTGTCGCGCCAGTCCCTGTTGAGACGATCACCCCCGAAGAAGAATGACGTTCCTTCGACTCTCCCCACTCGATCACATACCGCGCGGACTGGTGAGAGCGATGTCCCATAAAGATCTCGTTGAGGGCGTACAAACATTGACCATCATCGGTCCGCGCTTCAACCATCGCACGAGACTCCAAACGAACGCGCCTTGCGGCTGTTTGTTGCAACAATGTCTCTGCGACGTCAGGTCGATGCTTGACCAGGACACCATCAAAACGCCGAAAGTTCGGATTGATACCAATAACAGATTGACCTTCTAGATACTTGGCTGCGTTGGCGACAAGTCCATCCTGTCCGACAGCCACGACGAGATCTTCTGGTTCAAATAGAAAGCGATCCAGATCGCGACGGGATATTTTCATACGACGCCACTTGCGCGGGATCGCACGTAACACCCTGTCAATCGCCTGGGCCTGTTCTTTCTCCCTCATGAGGACGTCCTCAATGTCGCGCCCTCGGTGCTTCAAATAAAACGCCGCTTGCCCGTGTGTCCCGTGTGTTGCCAACAACTCCTCGTACTCACTCGGACGATACAGCACGACCACTCGGGGGACCATCTTACACCTCCCGTTCGAGATGTTTGGTGCCCGCATCAGCCAGACGCGTAAGGATTGGACCCAACATCTCAGGGCTGATCGTCAGGTGTTCAACATCAGGTAATTGACCGGCAAACTCACGAACTGTCAAACCAATCAACACCTGCGCTGGTAGACCTTTGTATAGCTGCACACGTTCTTTCTCGGAGTCCATCTGTGCGTCGGAGACCAAACGAATACTCTCTGCCTCAGATTCGCTCTCCAACTTGCGCCGCTGTGCGTGGGCGAGCGCTTCGATCTTCATCGACTCCGCTTGCTCTTGCATCCGTTTGCGCTCATTTTGACCTTCCTGACCGATCAAGTCTTCTTGACGACGTGCCAACTCGATGCGGTTTTGTAGCTCATTCTCCGCGATCGCACGCTCTCGCTCAACAGCCAACGCACGACGCTCAAAGGTCGCCTTGTCGGCCTCTTGCTGGATCGACTCTCTCGTCGGCATTTGAAGCGCCTTCTCCACCTCGGCTGTCGGACGAATCCCTGCAATCCGCAAAGATACAATCTCAATCCCCATTTCGGACAGGCTCTGATCGTCCCCCAAACCATTGCCAATGCGCTCTCGTAACGCCTCCACACCGGAGACGAGGATCTCTTGCAGTGATGTCTGTGTCAGATACTCCCATGCGAGCTGCTGTGCCAGCTCTGTCAACAACTGAGACATTTGCTCCAATGGCTGCTTGCGCCACTGCCCCGTATCAAGATCCACACTAAAATCGACACGGCTCGCGAGCGTCTCAGGCTCATGTACACGCCACGTCACCACAGCCTGGATCGTCACCTCCTGAAAATCCTGTGAACGCCCATGAAACAATATAGGAAGCTCTCGATCGTCCATCGGTAACTCCGCAACACTGGAAGAGAGTGGCAAAAACCAAAACGCCAACCCGCGTCCCTTCTTTGTCAACTGACCAGCACGTGAAAACAACACATACGAGCTCGTCTCCGCACGAAGATGTCGCCAAAATATCAAACGGGTCATATCAGCCATTGGTCTTCTCCTTCGATGCTCGCCCTTCCCGTATACACACCACAGCCCCACGAACAACATGATTCTCTCGTTTCACGCTCACTCGTCTTCGCCTGTCATTCATGCATTTCAACAATGAATAACCTCGTATACATCGGGAATACATCACAGCATCTCCTGTTCATGATAGATATATGCACAACACATATATGCAATTCATATATATGCACACCGCATCAAAGTCAAGCAAAAAGAAGGACACCCTGATCTCCCTGTCTTTCAGACTTGACAATCGCGCATCAATAGAGGTATTCACGCAGATCTTTGACAGTCGGTGTCAAAAACAAGAACAACACACCAACACCAGACATACCGGTAACGGGTACATGCAAGAACATAGAGCGAGATATTCAACCCCCCTTCACAACGTGTGCTTCCTTTTGCTGTTGATGCTCACTTTGCTGGGGACGAGCCACACAACATACGCCAAGAAAAAGACTCTTCGCTTCGAAGGCACCGTCCTGGAAAAAGGTCGTCGTGAGCCTATCGAAGCTGCAGGTGTCTTCATTAAAGAACTACGCAGAGGTGCCTACACAGACGCCAACGGTAAGTTTGTCCACACACTCCCTCCTGGAACCTATACACTGTTGATTAAGCCCCTCGGCTTCGTCGCCTTCAAAAAGAAGATCACGCTCACCACATCCACCAACAAGACCTACTACATCGAGCCTGACCCCAACACGCGCTTTCAATCCTCCACCAAAGAGCGCCGATTCAAAGAAAGCTCCCAACAACAAAGCATGAATCGCAAACAGCTCGCGAGGATGGCAGGTGGTCTCGGTGGCGATCCACTCCGGGGGATTCAGAACTTCCCAGGGATCGCACGTGCCAGTCGGACAAATGGTGACATCATCGTCCGTGGCGCTTCCTTCGCGGACACGGGCTTTTATGTAGATGGACACAAACTCCCCATCCTCTACCACTTTGGTGCCGGCCTCACAGTCATGAACAGACGCTTTCTTCAGCGTATTGAGTTCTTTCCTGGTGGCGCACCTCTTCGTTACGGTCGACTGACAGCTGGACTCGTATCGATCGAGAGTCGCAGCGCACAACCCAAGACCGTCCACGGCGAGGCGTACATCAGCTTCGCAGGCGCAGGCTTCTACCTAGAGCTGCCACTTGGCGCAGGCTGGACCCTCAGCGCCGCGATGAATCGCTCGTACATCGACGCCTTCTTCTCGCTCTTTACGCCGGACACACTCACAGGACACTTTTGGGACTACCAAGCCAAGCTCAGTTGGCGCAACAAGCACCACTCCCTCTCCTTCTTCTTGCTTGGCTCTGATGATGTCCTCAACTACGAAGGACTCAAAGAAGGTGGCGAAGTCCCTGTCATCGGACGAGACAAAAACGTCACAGATCTCCGATTTGTCCGACTGATTAGCAAATATATTTACACACGAAAGATCTTGACCTTCCGCGCAAGTCTGGCATTTGGCTTCAACCAAGATGGCAAAGAGGACTCTCTTCAACGACGAAACAATTGGGAGTGGCCTGTCGAGCTACGTATTGACACTCTGCTCCAACTGCACAAGACCTTTCGTTTGAGCTTTGGGCTTGATGGTGTGTGGAGCCTTCATCACTTTGATGTAAAGACACCACAAACAGACGTCACAAGTTTCCCATCCCCAGCCCCCAACCCAACGTATCTCGAAGATACCAACCAGAAAATCCTCACCGCCCCAGCCCTCTATCTTTCGACGCGTTGGGAACCCGCAAAAGATATCGTGTTACAAGCTGGTGTGCGAGGTGATATGTTCATGACAGAAGGAAGGATGCGTTTTGGCATCTCCCCCCGACTGTCTGCAAGTGTGAAGGTCCACCCCAAGTGGCGACTTCTCCTCGCAACAGGTCTTTACAACCGTGCCCCATCGATCGAGCAATGGTCTACTGAGCAAGGTACACCGACGCTCGATCTACAAAAAGCCTTTCAAGTCGCTGGTGGTTTTGAATTTCGACCACTTCGACAATTTAAGCTACGAATGCAAGGCTTTTACAATCACATGTACGACCTGATCACCCCCTCAGGTGCCCCGATCTCCAACGAAGGTGCCTTCCTGATTCAGAACTATACCAATCAAGGGTTTGGTCGAGGGTACGGACTCGAACTTCAGGCAAGACTGCACCCTCTGCAAAATCTTTCGGCATGGGTCACATACACATTCTCTCATGCAGAGCGGGGTGTACGCCCCTCAGAGACATACACTCTCTACGAATTTGACCAACCACACATCCTCAACTTGATGGTCATGTGGCGCATTGGAGGAGGCTGGTTCATCAACGCTCGCTTCCGTATGGCGAGTGGTAGCCCCACACCTTCCTTACAGAGGGTGATCTACGACGCTGATACGGATGATTACAAAGCGACCTTGAGTCTGGAGAATGACGATCGTCTACCGACCTTCCACCAGCTCGATGTCCGCGTGGAAAAACGTTGGGTATTCCAACACTGGGTGCTCAGTTTTTATCTGGATCTTCACAACCTGTACAACGCTAGAAACGCTGAAGAATTCCGCTACAACTACAATTACACGGAGCGTCGGCCGATCAACGGATTGCCATTCTTCCCGGCCTTTGGTGTAAGGGGGACATTCTGATGAAGAAGATACTCTGCACAATACTCCTTGGGTTGTGGACGCTCTTTGCCTGCCAAGGCCCACCAGAACCTCGTGAAGAGATCAATGAACTTCGCGTCCTCGCGATCCGCGCAGAACCTCCCACAGCCAAACCCGGTGACAAGGTCAAGCTCGACGTCCTGACGACATCACCAGACCAACAGACAGTGACCTATCAGTGGTTCTTGTGTACCTCCCCTGAGCAGGCCTCTACAGGATGTCATGAAGACAGCGCGGCGACAAAACTTGGGACGACAAAAGACACAACGCTCGACATCCCACAAAACGCTCTCGACAATCTCGATGAAGTCGAGACCCTCCGAGGGCGCTATCTCATCGTGACGCTCGTCGCCAAAGGTACAGAGAAAGAAGTCATCGCGACGAAGCGCATCGTCGTTTCGACTAATCAACAAAACAACAACCCGACGATCACCGGTCTGACACTCACTCCAGAAGGTGAGACCACGCCCCTCACAGAGCCATACAAAGGCAAGCTGGAGACTTCGTACACACTGCTTCCAAAGGTCACAGCGGACAGTCAAGAGAGTTACACTCGTGTGACCGCACAAAACGAGAAAAAGCAAGACAAAGAGGTTTTGTTTTACTCTTGGTATACGAGTAAAGGTTCTTACAGCAAAGGATATCTCAGTCAGTCACCCGACCCACAAAACACCTACATCTCCCCCAAAGAAGCGCCCGGCAAACCTGTGACGATCTTCTTACTTGTACGGGATGGACGCGGCGGCGTTGACTGGCTCACCAAAGAGATCACAATCGAATAATACCCCCTCAGTCCATCCTCTCAAACGCTCATCCGTCGACGACCCTCTTTTGTCCCCTTTTTTCCTTAGCATAGCCTGACTCCTCAAGTGGAGTGTCGTCATAGCGCACCTTTGAGAGGATTCCCTCCAGCAAAGGCCTCATCTTGTTAAGCTGCTCTGATTTGATCATAAAGTTCCACAAGGGCTCGAACTTCTTCCAGCCACCGGCATACGCAAAGTGCTTGAGTTTGTGTTTGTGTGCATCATGTTGGAGGCTCGCCTTTAAGATAGAAGGCCAACTGTAAAAAGCTTGATACGCCCAATCATACCCTCGCTTTAGCTGTTCAGCAGAGAGCTTCTTGGTCTCGTAGACCACATGTCGCGTGTCGTAAAGGTCCCAATTCTTCGTCAAAATACGCCCCTCCTCCTCCATCCTGCGGAATAACGCCGTCCCAGGGTAAGGGGTCAGGATATGAAACGTCGCGGTTGTGATTCCAGATGAGACCGCCCAGTCAACAGTCCTCTTGAACACATCCTCGTCATCATCGTCGAGTCCAAAGACAAAGCTGCCGTTGATCATAATGCCTAAGTCATGGAGTCGTTGAATGGCTCGCTGATAATCTCGTCCGAGATTTTGCTTTTTGTTGCTCGCTTCGAGATTTTTTGGGTTGAGTGTTTCAAACCCGACAAACAGACTCCTCAGACCAGCTTCAGCAGCCTGCTCGATCAAATCCCCGCGCAAGATGGAATCGATCGTCGCAGCCCCTTGAAAGAGACGTCCCATCCCCTTCATCCCCTCGAACAGCTCTGACGCAAAACGTCTGTGTCCTAAGAGATGATCGTCGAGAAAGTACAGATGCTTTCCTGGCAGACGTTCGATCTCATGGAGCGCATCGTCAACTTGTTGCACGTAAAAGGACTTCCCGCCCTCGAAGAAAGCATCCTTATAACAGAAGTCACAATGATGAGGACATCCTCTCGTCACAACAATCGAGTTAGGCACCAAGTATCGTGAACGGTGGATCAAATCTCTGCGTACTTTGGGGATATGTTTGAGTGTCCTGACACTTGAGAAGTAACTAGCCTTCGGTTGTTTGTTGCGAAAGTCCTCTAAGAACGCAGGAAAAGTCTCTTCTCCTGGACCGAGAAAGATCGCGTCAGCGTGGGGTGCAGCTTCTTCTGGAAGGGAAGTGACATGCAAACCACCGAGCGCCACAAAACAACCTCTCTTTCGATACATATCGGCGATCTCATAGGCCCGATATGCGTTTGTAATGTACACCTGAATCACAACGAGATCAGGTCGATCAGAGAGCTCTAACGTCTGCACGTGTTCGTCTTCGAGCACAGCCTCGTCCTCCTCCGAAAGATACGCGGCGAGCGTCGCGAGTCCCAAAGGAGGAAACAACGAATACTTGATAGGCCGCCAATATGGACTCTTTGCTTCAGTCAAAGCGGGCAGGATAAACTTCACCTTCATCGGACGCACTCCTCTCCCATCAGTAGACATCTAAGATCTACCAATAAACATACTCAAACACGTTTTTTCTTCATACATCATAAGCCTTTGCATGAACGCAACATGAACTTTGTATGAATTGAAGGAGAAATCTTTCTGCTCATGTGAAATCTTTTTTTGCCCCATTCACTCACACCAAAATGAACCCGCCCCTGAAATGACACGTCACAGTACCTAGCACATACTCTAGCAGTGCCAAGCAAAAAGACCTTCCAATCGATACCAAGGAGAAAAACAATGGTGTCCCCAAGTGAGTCTTACCTTCATGATCGTCTGTTGATTTTTCGCGGTTTGTACGATGTAGACAGCGCTGACGCGCTCTTTGAGACGCTACATGACCAGATCGAATGGCTACATCCATACTACGACAATGCCGACGAAAGAAGAGTCTACATCCCTCGTCTCACTGCCAACTACGGTGAAGCCTCCTATAACTACTCAGGACTGACCTTCACCCCAAAACCCTGGACACCTCAACTCAAACAGCTCAAACAGAACGCCGAAGCTCTCTCTGGCGAGACCTTCAACGCGCTCATCTTACAACAATACCGCGATGGACAGGACAGGGTGAATTGGCACTCCGATGACGATCCATGTGTTGGCACAAATCCCACTATCGTCTCGTTCTCTTTTGGTGCATCAAGAGACTTTGTGTTCCGTGCAAAAGACGACAAGAAAGAAAAATTACACCTGCGTATTCATCACGGTGATGGCGTGATTATGCGAGGCGACCTTCAACATACGCACGTCCACAAGGTGCCAAAAGAAGCGACAACAGAGACACGAATCAATCTCACATTTCGCAAGATTGTCGCGTAAAAATGCAAACAAATCAACCAAAAAACATAGCCTCTTCGAGGTCGCGCTGAGCCTGATCGAGTGTCTCATCATCAGTCTGTGGGATGGGTTCACCTTCGAGTCTCAGATGAACATGTCGATTGGCCCAGATCCGCCCATTGGGGTGGGCCTTGGGGTGCTCATTCGAGGGGAAAGAAGCGATCGACTGTTGGGAGCCCTTCATCCTGATATGAAGGGTATTTCCACGAACGAGCGACCACCAGGGCTTGGGATCATCAAGCGCCTGGAAATCATGCCAACCATGAAGACGTTCAAGTGCCATCGGCGTTGGCTCCCAAAAATATCGCTTGGTCGTCTGCGATTCTCCCTCGACATCAATCGTAATCCAAGAAGTGAATGGATCGTCCTTATCGAGCTCACGAGAGGCGATCTGCTCCCCCCTCTCAATGTTCCAGAGAATCAACGCCTCCCCCGCTCCAGAGGACGCCAACATGCGACCATCCAATGACACAAACATCGAATGAATCTCCGCTTTATGTCCACGCAAGCGATGCAACAATCGCCCCGTCTCCACATCAAAGACATGGATAATATGCGGTCGCTCGGCCTGCCCCGCGAAGAGATATCGATGGTCCCAAGAAAACAAAAGCTTGCTGTATTCAACCTTCCCGTACAAGAACGTCTCCTCCCCACCAATCTCGTACACAAACAAACCATCACGCGCACGAGACCAGACGGCGATCATATTCCCGTCCTTTGAGAAGGCGATCTCATCGCTCGCACCTGGACGCAATCTTGTCTTATGTGTTGAGAGCTTCTGTCCTCGCTCCACCTCCCAACAATGTATCCCACGCTCGACCTTGAGTAGCCGTTCGTTTGTGAGCATATAGTTGTGTTGTGGAGGACCACCTTCAAGGTAGTGGATCACGGGGTCATCGAGGATAGAGATCAGCTCGCCGCTCTCTCCATCAAACAACCATGGGCGTGTGTACAAACGCCTCCCATCAGGAGAAAACCGAACCACTCCAGTGTTCCGATGAAGTCTCGGATTGAGTGACTGAACCTTGGAGATATCCCAGATCGTGAACAAGCCCCTCCCATCGACCCCCGCCAGCTTTGAACGATCTTCAGAGAGTGCAAGCGCCTGTGGAGAGTGACATAAACCCTCCAGGCGCCATGCCTCATCCCATGTCCCCACCTCCAAACAGGTCGTCGCCGGCCCTCTTCCTAATAGAAGCAACGCTTCGTCGGAGGAGAAGCCCACAAAGTCGTATGTACTGTGTTCATGAAGCTGAAATGCCAACGTACAACGAGGAATCGCTTCGGTATAATCGACACGCCAGACACCGAGAACACCATCGTAATCAAACTCCCAACCGTACATCACAAGCCATTGACCAGAGGGAGAAAAGAGCGCGTTCATCGTCCCCGCATCCTCTGAAATCTCAGCGCTCGCGATGGTCACGACATCTGTATGTGTTTCTGCATCCTCGATCGCAACGCCATCAAATCCAAGTGAGCGCAGCGACCAACGTCGATCGGGTGTTTGGTGGCGTTGATAGGAGAGCGTGCCGGAATACTCTTCGATGGAACCGTCAGCCCACGACCACGCAAACGAGCGGCGCATCAACTGTCCAGACTGCCATCGTCGAATGGTGAACAACATCGACGTCTGCGCGCTGGAAAACTCGATATCACCATCCGCATAACCTGACATCGTGAGAAATGTTTGTGCGAGCAGACCGTGCCCCAAAGGAACAGCTGGCGGACGAAGCGCACGAAGCCATGTAAAATCAGGCTCAAATGAGCGCCGCACTTCCCACCACCGCTCCAAAATTTTATGCAGTGGGTATTGTTGCGTCGTCTCCCAATAGCGATGAGTGCTGTTTCCGATATAGCGCTCGAATTTCTCGACATTGGGACAATCGTACCACCAGCATCGATACCACAGACATTGGAGCAACGCATGGGGATACAAACACAAAAACGCAGCGTCGAGTTGAACAGCCTCTTTGAAGAGAGACAACACATGCCACTCAGGAGAAGACCTGACAACCTGTGCCATGCCTCCATCAAAAGCCTCACAAAGCCCCTTCACACCATCAGCAGATAGGATATCTTCCAGATACGACAAGTCGATCAACCGCTCAAAGACAGCTTCATTCGCCATATATTCATACACCTTCCGTACATCAAAAACACAACGAGACGGTCCTATCGTCAAGACAAAAACACAATAAGACGGTCTTATCGTAGAAACCCCTCAAACAATCGTCAAGTGGAGAGCAAGCGAGCGATCAATTGATCATAGTGCATCGCGACATACAGCAAGGTCATCAGATTGGCGTAGAAGATTGTCGGCAAACACCAAAACAAGAAGACCCAAATGGACGACTCATTGAGATACACGATGAACATCGAAAGAACCAAACCTAAGTAGAGGTCGGCGCTAATCTGACGAAACCAAAGGTACGGATAGATCGTTTTAACAGTTCTGAAAAAGTTCTCTTTTGGATGGATGTACAGCGAATACCCCAAAAACCCCAGATACATCGCCCACACGACATATTTTCCGAATGGATACGCCCCACGGCTGGCAAAAAGTGGCTCTCGCCTCATCCAGATGAGGGCGATCAATACAAGCACAAAGTACACAACCCACAAGAGATGGCGTTTGAAAAAGCGGACCATTTTGACCTCCTACAACGGCCGTCTTTTCGTGCCCGGCCTATGGTGATTGACACTTCCCATAGTAGCAGATTTCGTTGGCTTGACAAGCGACCCCACACCCACCGCAGTTGTTCGCGTCTTGCTGTGTATTTGCACATTGGTTGCCACACTTCGTCGTCGAAGCAGGACACTGACAGGCTCCCCCCACACAAACGCTGCCGTTTAAACAAGCCGTCCCACAAGCGCTGCAGTGTTCATCATCTGTTTGTAAATCATGACATGTGTTGCCACACATCGTTTGCCCCGCGGTACAAGTCTGTTTGCACACACCTTGCTGGCAAGTGAAGCCAGTATCGCAAATATTGCCACACGCACCACAGTGGACCCGATCGCTTGTTATATCGACACAACCATCAGCACACCTTATCTTACCTGCGGCACAGAGCGTGGGACCACAAACCCCATCAAAGCATGTCTCTCCAGGTTCACAGGCGAGACCACATCCTCCGCAGTTCTTCACATCTGTGAGGACGTCCACACACCTCCCATTACAACGAGACGACTGGAAGAAGCAATATGATAAGTCGCTTTGGCAAGACGTCCACTGATTCGCGATACGACTCGGCCATAATTGAAGATGTCCTTTTGGATCGAGTGTGACCTGCTCCACAAAGGGAGCATATACTTGTACAATGTTCTGCTTTTTCATCGAGAGCGGATCAAAGAGAGTGTATCCTTTATAGGCTCCTTGCGCATATAAGATATGAATCCGCCTTTGTTTATCCATAAACCATCTCAGCATTGTGGACCAGGGTGGACGGTACACACCGATACTTCCAGACGGCGCGACATAGGATGCACCAAAAGACACCGTCTGTATATGTTTTCCAGCAGCATTATACTTTTCAATAGACAACTCGGCGCGATTGATTTTCGTGTAACATTTTGTTGCGCCACATTCACACACTGCCGATTCAGAGGACACAGTCAAAAAGATGTAATCCCCACGACCATCTTTTGCCATGTGAAGGACCTTTCTGGGAACGGTCAATAACAACTTTGTCTGCCCTGTGCGAAGATCTGTCTGATAAATCTCATCTTTGTAAGAGTATAGTGAATCTGTGAATGTGTTGTTGGTGTTTGTACACGTTTTCAACAGCTTCACTTTGATGGATTTCTTCGTGTAGCGAACATGTCCATCATCGAACCACCCGCCGTACTGTTGCATATACATGTTTTTTCGCTGTTGCAAGCGCGCAGCGCGCAAAAAGGACGCTTTGGCATGAGTATCCCTTCTTGCAGAGAGCAAATTGCCTTGGGGATCAAATGTGAGCAATGCCTCGTTTGTGTTTCCAGCCACAAAAGGATGTGGAACCCCCAACTGCAAACGCGAGAGAGGTGATAGTTTGATCCTGACATAGATGTCTTTTCCGATAACAGCACCAGAGATATCATTGAGAGAGTTGGACATAAAAGTCTTGATCCAGGAAACTGTTCCATAGAAGTCCGCACGAAGTACGTAGATATGGTACAGCCCTGGCTTTTGTATTTTCGGCTGGATGGTAACAGAGCCATTGTAGGTCAGTGACGTTTGGAAAAACCCAACGACGATACGCTCTCCAGAAGGAAGATAATCCATAAACAGGACCGCATGTTTGGGAGACGCCAACTTCAACGGACTGTCACATAGATAAGAGCACGACGTAAACTCATCGATTCGTCCATCACAGTCATCATCTTTCCAATTGCACACTTCTGTTTGGGGGGCGAGCGGCATTGGAGCATTGCACACAGTCCCACTTCCGTCGGACAAGCAAACATATTCTCCTGTATTTTTGCAGGCACCATTTGTTTGGGAGCAAGGTGTACCTAAGCGGCTGAACGCCTCATCGACTTTTCCATCGCAATCGTCGTCTTTCCCGTTGCATATATCGACAGAGGGCTGTCCACTTCCAATACAAGCTGTCCACACACCATTGGTGCAACTCCGCGTCCCCTTGTTGCACTCACCAACCCCCTCATAGGCAGGATCGCCGACATAACAATCAGTAGGGAGATCATCGACTTGTCCATCACAATCATCATCAACACCATTACAGGTCTCAGCCACAGGCTCAACGCCTCCGATACAAGGACCCCACGAGGTCCCAGCCTGACAGGTTTGCTTTCCTTTTTTACAGGCTCCAACGTCGCTGCTGCATACTCTGACTTCGCCAGGTGTGCAGATGCATGTGTTGTCGACTTTTCCATCACAATCGTTGTCTTTGCCATCACACGCTTCGGGAATGGGTTTGACGACGGGCACACATACAGTATACCCACTACGACAGGCTTGCGTGCCGACCAAGCAAGGTCCGAGGAGCCCAGAATCACACGACTGTCCCGTCCCAGGAAAAGACTCATCTATCGTCCCGTCACAATCATCATCTTTTCCATTACATACTTCATTTACAGGGACGATACTACCAACACATGCAGTCCATGCCCCCGCTACGCAAGTGCGCTTCCCCTTCCGACACTCCCCAACACCTTCCGTTCCAGGAGGGCCAGTAAAACAAACAGACGAAAGGTTATTATCGATCTCCCCATCGCAATCATCATCTTTCCCATTGCAGATCTCGGCTTTTGGCTTGCCTTCGCCAGTACACTCACCCCAACGACCATTTTGACAGCGTTGCGTTCCAGGAAGACACGCCCCAGTCCCTCCCCCACAAGACTGTGTGGTCCCATCGACACAAGAACACCCTTCATCAACCTGACCGTCGCAATTATCATCTATTCTGTTGCAGGCTTCTGTCGCAGGAAGGGTTTCGCCTTTACACTCTCCCCACTTACCGTTGACACAAGCAGATTGTCCAGGGCGACACAATCCCACAAACGCCGAATCTTTTGGACCATTGTAGCAAAAGACAGGTTCGATATTGTCGACAACACCGTCACAATCATCATCTTTCCCATTACACTCTTCTTCTTTTTTGACGGCGAGGGGTGTGCACTCCGTCCATTTCCCCTGTTGGCAGACCTTTACGGTTTGTTGGCAAGTTCCCTCTCCTGTACATGTCTTCTCTTCACCTGACGTACATGAAACGACATCGCCCTCCTTCACAAGCGTCCACTTTCCAGGAGTTTGAAAAACACCTCCCCACATCTTCTTTTGTTCATCAAAGGTCGAAGTGATATCGTCCCACATGTTATCCCGCCAATAGGCAAGCTTCTGCGTCTTAGAGGTCTCAGATGGCGCGATCAAGATACGCAAGGGAACCTTAGGTGTGGCCTCTAACTCGATCGTATACACATCTGTGACAACTCGCTCCTCCGTTGACGCCTCTGCGCGAATCTTCACATGGACTGACCTCTCGAATGCACCTTGAGCTGCAACAAGGCAAACCTTTTTGTCCTTATCACACAGCACACCTCCAGCAGGAGAGAACACCCCAAGGACTTGAAAAGAATCCGTAAGTATAGGTGGTTCAGAAGGAGCTTCGACAGTTGGCTCACCAGCGCAAGCAACAAACAAGAGCGCGAGCATACCCAGGGTATACCACGCCCAATTGGTTCGTTTGGGAGTGTTCATGTTTGACTTCCTTTACAGAAGAGATGTAATAGACCTACCAGCCACCCACATCATGTACTACCATTTTACACAAAAAACATTACACATCACATGATCAAAAAAAGTATTGACGCTTAGCAAGGTGTCAGAATACTCTGAGGAAGTTGTTTCACAAATTCGGAGATCGACCATGCAACCAGTCAACACACCCACGACACCTGACATGACCAACGTTATCGAGACACCAGGCCCCAAACAACACTGGCCTTACCAACACACACGCGAAATTGAACACGACCCACTCGGGCTCTTGCTACGACTCGAACGAGAGTACGGTGAAGTGGTCAAGTATCGTGTCGCCTTCTGGAATGTCTTTATCATCAACGCCCCCGAAGGAATTAAGCGCGTCCTCGTCGACAACGTAAACAATTATACAAAAAAGAACATCGACTACCAGATCCTCAAACGCATCCTTGGAGAAGGTCTGCTTACAAGTGAAGGGGCCTTTTGGCGGCGACAAAGACGAATGATCCAGACGATCTTCACGAGACAAAGGATCGCCAGCTATGCCACCCAAATGCTCGAAGAAGTCGAAGCCATGCAGACGAGATGGCAGCCATGGATAGAGACCGGTGAGAGCTTTGATCTCGCCGAAGAGTTGATGAAGACAACGCTCAACATCGCAGGAAAGACGTTATTTGGACTCGATCTTCTCGGGACAGCTGCGACAGTCGGACACTCCTTTCGCTATCTCAACGAGTACTATGGAAGCATCGACCTGTGGATGATGTTGTTCGGTTGGTTACCCACCACACGCAATCGCAAAGCCAGACGTTACCAAAAACAACTCGATCAACTCGTGCTGGAGATGATCGCTTCGAGGCAAAAACAGCTCGACAAAGCCCATCCCCCAAAAGAGATTGAAGATCTATTGACGTTGCTCTTGTGTGCGCGTGATGAGGAGACAGGTGAGCTGATGTCCCCACAGCAGGTACGCGACGAGGTGATGACGCTCGTCCTCGCAGGACACGAGACGACTTCTAATGCGATGGCATGGACACTTTATGAGCTAAGTCGTCATCCAGAGGTCACGGAGAGAGTCCAAGCAGAGTTGGATGAGGTCCTCGCAGGACGTTCTCCAACCATCGAAGACCTCCCCAAACTCACTTACTGCAACATGGTCCTGGAAGAATCGATGCGACTACACCCACCAGCGTGGGGAATCTCCAGACAGACAGAAGAAGATGACGTTGTCCTCGGCCACCACATCCCAGCCAATTCAGTCGTCATCATCTCCCCCTACGCAACGCAACGAAGCTATCGATATTGGGAGGAACCTGATACATTCAAGCCCGAGCGATTTATGGACGCAACTCACCATAAATACAGCTACTTCCCTTTTGGAGGTGGGATGAGGATGTGTATTGGGAAACACTTCGCGATGACAGAGATGCTTTTGATGTTGGCGTCACTTTGCCAGAGGCTTCATTTTCACTGTGAAGCACCGGACGATATCGTCGAGGAACCAGTGATCACGCTGCGCCCTCTCGGTGGGTTGCCGATGTCTGTGACGAAGAGAGACAGATAGAATTGTCTGTGTGGGAATGTACGACCCAACCTCATTTTCTGTATTGTGAGGCTTTGGCGTGCTTCTCGTCCATGCTCTTTTTGGGGTTGATGATTCCCCATCCAGTCCGATGGTCACGGCCATCATCCTCCATGTCGATGGCTACCTTTGTGAGGTGTTCGAGCATCTCATGTTGGGTACTACAGGGGGTCTTTCCACCGGATTTTCTGTGTTTGGAGAGGATCAACGCCGCGACACCAGCGACAAATGGTGTCGCCATCGATGTGCCACTGAGCCGCGCAAACTTGTCGGGGGGATAGCAAGAGAAGACACCCTCTCCAGGTGCCATAATCACGATATTTGGACCTGTTGAGGAGAAGTCTGAGCGCTCAAGAGAGCTGTCGATCGAGCCAACACAGATGACATCTTCGTAATGTCCTGGGTATTTGATCGTGTCTGAACCTTCACCCGAGTTGCCAGCGGCGACGATCAGGATCTTGCCAGCGGCGATGACATCCTTAACAGCTTGTTCGAGAGCATCGGAACCCTGGCTTGCGCCGAGGCTCATCGAGATAATGTCAGCTCCTTCATCAACGGCCCACTTCATACCGTCGATAATCCACTCAAAACGACCAGAGCCATAGTTGTTGAGGACCTTTCCGATCATCAAATCGGCTTTGGGCGCGACCCCAATGACCCCAACATCGTTGTGTCTCGCGGCGACGATACCGGCACAGTGTGTACCGTGACCTTGTTTGTCCTCAACACCGTCTTTGGTAAAATCCTTGCTCGCGACGATTGCGCTCTTGAGGTCAGGGTGTGATGTGGCGATACCCGTATCGAGGACCGCGACCTTGACCCCTTCGCCTTGGGTCTTCTTCCATATATCCGGAATCCCCAGCGCTTGCAATCCCCAGTCGATCACCTCATTGACCTCTTGAGGGGCGATCGCATCGACTGTAAAGGGTGGCAGAAATGTATCGTATTCTTTTTCTTGCGAACGAAACAGACGACCTATCCATCCAAACATATTGGTACCTCGCTGGCTTTGGTGCGGCAGATGCTTTCCACAACACGTGCGAAAGCGGCATCGACAGAGACCACAGCAATATCAATCGCTGTGGTGGCGTTGAGCATTTTTCTTGCAACAACCTTATCCCTCCAAAATAGAGCACCCTCAGACCGATATCAATGTTTTGCATGCGCCATGAGCAGAACAAACTTGAGAAAATCAGGTGTTTCTCGGAGAGATACACAAGGAAGGCTTTCTTTTTGGAACGTTTTGATGATAATGCCTGATACCGTCGTAACATGACCTGATCATGTGTTCTATTGAAAAATAGGTGTGTTACGTTCAAGATATTGCGCTTTATGTGCGACAACAACTGGAAACATCAAACCTGGATGGCACAACCATGGCATTTGTGAGAAAAGATCACTTCCACAAAAAGGCAAAACAAGCGGGATTGCGTTCTCGTGCGGCCTACAAGTTGGAAGAATTAAATAAACGATTTCATCTATTTAAACAGAACGGAAAGGTGCTAGACCTGGGCGCAGCGCCAGGTGGCTGGATGCAAGTCGCCGCCAAAGCCGTCGGCCGTCATGGTCGCGTCGTTGGTATCGACCGACTGGAGATGGACCCCCTGCCCTTCTCGCAGGCGACCATTCTCCTGGGGGATCTTCTCGATCCTATCGTACAGGAGCAGGCACTCAAAGAGATGAATGGACCGGCAGATTGTGTGCTATCCGACATGGCTCCGAATATCACGGGGATCCGATTAACGGATTGTGCACGCTCCCACGAGCTCGCGATGATAGCGTTGAATGTCGCGAGACGCTGCCTCCGTACAGGTGGTGCGTTTGTCGTGAAGATTTTTCCTGGCGACGACCTTGAGGACTTCCGCAAAGAGATGAAACATTCCTTCCGAAAAGTCCGCACGACAAGACCTGAAGCCACTCGCAAAACGTCCTCTGAGATCTACATCATCGGAACACAATTCCGAGGCACAGAAGAACATACCCCATCAAAAGAGACAACCAGTGGCCACTAAGCACAACGCCATGGTCGACGCGAGCATCGACGTCGAGAAGACTTCTTTGTAAGACCATATTCTTTTTTCATCCAACGGCCCCAACCCTGTACAACAAGTCAACAACCACAAGCCGTTGGATTGTAAAACACAACAATCACCCCCAACAATTTTGTAGAGAGGTTGTCGAGATGTCGACAAAATTCCCACACACACAAGCTACAAGGAACGCTCCCACAGGAGCCTACCGTATTCTTGGTCTGCTATGCCTCCTTTGCGTCGTTGTGATTGCAGGTTGTATCGATAACCGCAAGAGCAACCGCTCAGCGATCACTCGCCCACTCAACAGAAGCGAGAAAGCACGTATCCAACGTGCGATGTTGAGACGTGCACCTTCTCCCCGGTTCCGCCTCAACGCGCTCCTACGTGCAGGTAGGACCCCCTCTGTGCTGGTCTACGGTCTGGACATCTCCCCCTACCCAATCCAACGAGGTAAGAAAGTAACATTGACTTACTACCTCAAAGCGTTGCGTCGATTCCGCTCGCGCTGGGGGATCTTTCTGCACTTGCAAGCCTCTTCAGGACGTGCAGGGATCGTCAAAAACCTGGATCACCATCCCGTCGGTGGTTTGTACCACACACAACGTTGGCGAAAGAACCAGATCTTCAAGAGCACATATAGCTTTGTGATGCCCAAGGACTTTCCAGGAAAACAAGCCTACTTTTACACGGGATTTTGGAAAGGCAACCAGCGCATGGTCATTCCCAACACCGTCTCCAATGACGGTCGCAATAGAATGCTCCTCGCAAAAGCCGCAGTCAGCGGCGCAGGTCTCGAAGCACCACTGTACATCGCCTACCGCATCGATTCTCCCATCAAAATTGATGGAAAGCTCGATGACCATGCCTGGAAACATATCCCATCGACAGGTCGCTTCCGCACCTACAACAACCGCAAAGCGCGCTTTCGCACAGAGGCCAAGATCGCCTGGGACAAAACACACCTCTACGTCTCCTACGATCTCGATGACAATGACATCTACAGCAAATACAAGAAACGCGATGACCCACTCTTCAAACAAGAGAACGTCGAATTCTTTATCGACGCCAACCGCAACAGAAAAGACTACATCGAGCTGCAAGTCTCACCTGCTGGTGTGATCTTTGACTCTTTTTTCCAACGTTATCGATATCCTCGTCCTTGGGGTGATTTGAGCTATAACAGTGGTATGGAAGTTGGGGTCCACTTGAGAGGAACACTCAACAAAAGAGACGACCGAGATAAAGGTTGGAGTGTCGAGTTTCGTTTGCCCTTCAGCAAACTCGGCCCAGCACGTCATCTTCCCCCGAAGGACGGAGATGAATGGCTGATCAACATGTTCCGCCTCGAACGTTCGCGATACACAGGCGCACAAGACCACGCGTGGTCACCTGTCACGCTCGGTCGAGGTGGTGATTATCACCAGATCAGTCGATACGGGACACTCCGCTTCTCGACAAAGGTGGCTGGTGGACACGCTCACGCGAAGAAAGCACACCAACACAAAGCCCCTCCAACTCCCCGTATGAACGTCATCAAAAAGAAACCCGTTCGTCCCAAAGCGCTCCTCGCGCCCAAACACCTGCGCGTCAAACAACCAAGTGTCGTAAAAAAACGCACGGTGATACTCCCGTTGAGACCACCCGTTTTGCGCTTTAAACATCGGACAGGTGTGTTACGCTTCCAACAAAAAGGGGCTGTGCCCAAGCCTCCCAAGACCTACAAGTGTCCTCCCAAAAAGCGTGGAACAAAAGGTGTTGAGATCAAGAATAAAGCGATGGTACCGACACCTCATAGGCTGGCTCCCAAGCAGCCATCTTCAACCCCACTCCCCAGAAGCGTCCCCGTCCCCCCAAGTGTCCCCAAAAAGGTCCTCCTCAAAGCCATCAAAAAGCCTTCCCCCACGACGAAGAAGACCACCTCCAAACCCACCTCACGCCCCTAATTGCCCCGAACAACACCAATAAGATCTTCCCACACCCTCTAGTATTGGTCGAGCAAGTAAAAATCTTGTGTGGTTGCTTGCCCACTCGTCACCTTCACAGCGTTGACGAATCCGACAAGGTCACCTTTGTTGGGGAGTGGGTTTTGAACCTTCCAATCATCTGCATCATCGAGGAGCACATAAATCAGCCACTCTCCAGGTGGGATACCAGGGACGCTGAATTTGATCTCCTTAGCAGCATCGGTAAAGTCAACAACTGCCATCTTGTGATAAAAGACTGGACGGCTCCCGTTGTTCAACTCCGAGGGTGACTTTTCCTGGAAGAACATGAAGATGATTGGACCCTTCAGATCGCCAGCGGCTACACCTCCACGACACGCACCTGTCGTCGCGCCATGTTTACAACGACGAATGACCCCTTCAAGAGAGCCTTTTTGCAACACTTTGCACGTGTTGTCCGTGTAATCACAAGATTTTCCGCCTGTGCAGTCCGCATCTTCGGTACACTCTACGCATGTGTAGAGTGCCGTTGAACACTTCTTTTTGGTCGCGTTGGTCGCGCAGTCTTTGTCCTCTTTACACTCCGCACAACGGGAGTATTGAAGCAAACAGATCTTGCCAACCGGGCTGCTCGCACACTCAGCATCGGACTTACAGCTTGGGCATTTACAGGCCCCCCACGTCCCTGTATCTCCAGTCTTGACATTGCAACTACGACTTCCCTTTTCTCCACCGGGACAATCGCACTCTTTGGTCTCGGACTGCTTACATGAACACAAGCAAGCGCTCCATTTGCCCTTGCCAGTCGTCGCGTCCTTCTCACATTTGCGATCCCCTTTGACTCCTGATGGACATAAACAAATATCCTTTTGTTCCTGCCCAATCGTACACGTCGGACAATTACAAACACCATCATCCCAGTAACCACTCGTAGGACAATCCATCCGAGAGAGACCACCTGACGGACAACGACAGGATTGTGTGTCACCAGATTTACAATCAGGTTGTCCGGTGCGCTTACAATTGGCACAGTCTCCCCACGAACCATCGGACTTACAAACCTGCTCGCCGATCTCTTTATCGTTACAGAGACATTCGCGCTTGGAGCCTGAAACACCACAGCCACCAGAGCCACAGACACAGGCGAGCCATTGACCGCCTGAGCAGCTTTGTTGTCCGTCCTTGCCGTCGGTACACTTGCATGCTTGTGTTGCGCCATTTGTGCATGGGCCTGTCGTGCATTGACAGCTGCCCCACGTCCCACCTGCACAGACACTGGTCCCCGGCGTGGAACCACATGTACAAGAACGTTGGGCTCCGTCAGTGCAAGCTGTACAACCTGCACACGCTCCCCATTGTCCGTTGTTACAAGTTTGCTGACTCGCTCCACCGTTTGGACATTGACAGCTTTGGGTCTGTCCAGACTCACAGGACGTTGTGGTATTTCCACAACCAGCACAAGCACCCCACGCACCAGCGCTACAGGTTTGGGTCGCGACTTTATTATCCGAACACTTACACGGTAAAATTGCACCATCTTTACAAGAGCCTGCGGTACAGTCACATGCTCCCCACTGGCCTCCAGTACAAGCCTGTACACCGGGTGCTGTTCCACAGACACATGAGGCATTGCGACCATCTGTACATGTGGCTTGGGCACCACACGCACATGTCCCCCACGCGCCGCCCTGTCCACACGTCTGTACGCCAGGCGTTGTACCACAAAGACATCCGACGATTTCGCCTTCTGCGCAATCTCGTGCAGCCCCAACCCCCGTCTCAGAACATCCAGCAAACGGACCAAGTATCAACAAAAGAAGAAAAAATATTCCCACACAAAGTGACGAACGACGAACAACACAGACCTTCATTCTAGCCTCCAACACCCGCACAAAAGCAAGCCCAGGAATCAACGTGTCCCTTCTATCCACACCCTCATGTGCTCATACCACAAGCGAGGGTACCATCTTAGAAAGACAGGACGATTACATATACGAATACACCGTTCAGGCTAACCAAAGCACCCAAAAAAATCAAGCAGCGATTTGTACTTTAGCGATTTTTATTTCGTAGATGGAAGAGAAAGAGATATTTTGGTAAGAAAAGGAATGAGCTGAAGACAAATGGACTTTAAAGTCCCTCGCTTTCGCCTTTTGTAAGCTCCAAGTAGGGAACAGAGGATGGCTCAAGTGTACTCCCGCCAATGGGCTCCTTGAGGAGCTGATAAGTGACAAACATCCCCCCCATCAGCACGATACAAAACAAGATCCCCCACAACAACCCCAAGATGATACCGGAAGATCCATCGGATGGGGTCAAAGGAATGCTCTTATCCATCGGCATACTTCCCTCTTTGAACGCACCTCTTCGCGACACTTGACGAGGAGGAGGACGCCGAACAGGTTCGTGGGCTCGTGGAACAGAAGGTTTCGCTTTCGGCTTGGGGGGCCTATAGTCATCCATTGAGAACGTACGTGGCTCAGACTCCACCTCGGTGTGTCCGGCAACTTTCATATACGATCCCAGATTATCCTGTTGTCTGGATGAAAAAATGGGACCGTTTGTCAACTCAAGATCGCTGACAGACGCAGAAGACTCCCCAACTTCCTCGACCTTCTTATTTTTGCGCCCCAACCCTGTCCGCTCAGCAGAGGAACCAAATGCGTTAGACATGAGTTCGATACTGTCGGACATTGAAGCGGAAGACTCGCCAACAGAAGACGAACTCGCTGAGGCCTCTCCAACTTCGTCCAAGAAGTCGATCTCAGCGTCCTCGAAGGGGATATCCTCTAGCTCACGCTCTTGAAGCGCATCCTGCGAAGGCTCAGCATCACCGCGAATATCGTTGTAAAGATCTTCAACAAAGTCAAATGAAGGCTCGGAAGTTGCCGCGCGATTGACAGCAGGCAAGTTGGACTGTGAGCTATAGGGGATCTTGCGCTGTGAGGGAGGAATGTAGGTCGAGTCAAGCGCATGAGAAGGCGCTTCCATTGGCGCTTCCTGTTGTCTTTGCTGGGGAGGCAGGTAGGTTTCATCCATCCTTCCCCCATTGTATGCAGGACCGATAGACAGCTCTCCAGGCATCACCTGATGCGCCATCATTGTCGCGTCGGCTTCGTCCTCATCTTCCTCGACGAGTCGACTTTCAGGCTTGGCCATTTCAGTTTCGTCATCTTCAAACGGGCTGTATGAACCGAAGTCCTCGAATCCAGTTTGTTGTGCGTCACGTGAGCTATCTCCGTACACGGAGGCATCAGACGCACCGAAAAGATCATCAGCCGGAGGAGTCGGTTCTTTTTCTTCGAGCGCCAACTCCTCCATAGGAAAATCAAAATCCAGCGCTAAGTCCGCCAACAAATCAACTCCGCCTGTCATCGTTTGGAGTCCCTTTGCGGGCTGCTGAAGACCAGAAGGAAGCATCGTTGTTTGGTCTCCAGGATCGACATCATCGTCCGGTGCGTCCCCTGAGGACAATCGGTCCATGCCACCAGAGAACATCATGGTGTGTTCGCCTTCCCCTTCGCCTTCGGAGATCATCAACTGATCGAATGGCAGATCGTTGTGCTCAAAACCTGGCTCATCCTCCTCAAATTGCACAGATGTTTCGGGGGGCTGGACCTGCATGGTGGGGTAGATGGTTTCTTCTGGAAGTTCGAGTTCACCGACACTCAAACTTTGGCTAGGAGCGATATAGCGGAAGCAGTGAGGACAAAATTCCGTTTTTTCTGTGAGGGGGGTGTAGCAATAAGGACACGCAATTTCTGTCATCATAAAAGAATCTCTGCTCCAAGAAGGACGCTGTAAGAGACGGATTGGATGTTGCCCCAAGCGAGCGAGAAGCCAAGAGGTTCAAAGAGAATGTTCAAAGAGCGGTTCACTGTATAGCGAAACCCACCTGAGATACGGGCAGCAAAGCGAATACCGTTTTCGGAAGTACAGTACGTCGCTTCGTCGGAAGAGCAAGTTTGTGTTTGGACGTATTGCACACCTGCGCCGATGCGTGCAAACGCTCCGAGCGGAACCCCCAAGAGATTCATGGGGACATCGAGGCGGAGGGTCGGCAAAGCGTCGACGTGCAACAAGTTGTCACCAAAAGCAACTGCAGCTTGGAGACCAATCCCAAGACCGCTCTCTTCGGAGAAGAGTGGCATGAAGCGATATCCACCAAACAAAGACGCACGAAAGCTCACAGTTTCGGAGATAAGAGGCACACCAACATTCCCAGAGGCCCCAAGCCATATAGGCTTAAATTTTTTGATCTTCTTGGGAGTTTTGCTGAGCAACATGGCCCCTCCAGTAAAGAGGGCTGCACCACCTGCTCCCCATAAAACATTCGCGAATGTAGCCTGTCCTTCGGCTTGTTGTACGAGCGCTTTGACTTCACTTGCCTTGTCGCCGAACTGTTGGTTGTCGGATTTTTCTTTGAAGGCCGTAACGCTCTCGTTGGCCATCGAACCCAAAATCGCTCCACCTATCAACAAGGCTGCGCCAGAAGCGAGGAGCACAAAGGAGCCAACGGGAGGACGATAGGCAGGTGCTTTCTTTTTCTTTTTGATGACCTCAACGACCCGACGCTTCTTGGGGAGCTTTTCATCGATCTTTGCGATGATAGCCTTGAGTTCTTTTTTGCGCTCAGGTTTGGGGTTATTGAGGAGGTGTTGTTGCAGAAAAATCTTGGCTTTTGCGTAGTGGTTTAGCTTGTAATGACACAGTCCCAAAAAGTAACGCAGCTCATTACGGGCAAAATCAAGTCCCTTTTTGGGAAGATTTTTGTAAGCAATTTCAAAGTAACGCAGGGCACTTTTGTACTTTTTTTGGTCGTACAAGTCGTTGGCTTTTTGGTAGGCTGCCTGCATTTTTTGCAGATTTGCACATTCTCCAGTCTTGGGGAGCGTGAAGAGTCCTGCAAAGAGAAGAAAACCAACGAGGAGAGGTGTGAGATATTTGCTAGAAGGCATTCTTTTTAGCTCCGACACTTTGTACGGGAGGGAGAGACAGGCTCAAGGGCAACGATTTCGACGAAGAAGATCTGTGGGCAACCGAACGGAGCGTGAAGCATTTTTGGTCGCGCTCCATGAGAACGAACGAGCCATTCGTTCGCACTTTGTAAGCCTGATGCGGACAGTGCTTCCTGCCCGAATTCGAAGCGTTGTGGGTGTCAATCGTCCGAGGGAGACACCATTTTTAGAGATGGACGCACCTGAAGGAATCGAGCGGACTTTCAGAGTATAAAATGTGGCCTTTGCGACGACACGACGACGAACAACACGACGACGAACCACACGTCGACGAACGGCTTTTCGGATGCGTCGCTTGCGCACTTTGCGTACTGTTCGACGTCTGACCTTACGCACAACAGGTCGGGGAGCGACCTTTTTGTTGTCTTTCTCTTTGGCTTTGTTCTCTTCTTCCTGTGCAGCTTTGAGCGCAGCCTGTTCTTTCTTGCGTTTTGCAGCGGCTTTGCGCTTTTGTTCCTCCTGCACATCTCGGATCAGGTCGAGCCCTCCCATATCATCGTCATCCGTGCGAGACACTGTGGGCTTGTTGTTTTTGGGTTTGTCTCGATTGCCAAAGACAAAAAATCCGATCAACGCAAAGAAAACAACCCCCGCGACGATCGCATACTTTTGCCAGGGGTTTGAGGACTCAGGTTCTGGGGTCGAGGTCTTAAGCGCCCCCATCGAAGCCATGCGCTGTGGAGGGGGTTTACGCATCGATGAGTTACTGCTTGAAGCGGAGAAGGAAGGTTCGGATTGCTCTCCCATATTGGCGTCGCGGATTTTGGTGGGCCGGATTCCACGTAACGCACCTGATGATGCGCGATTGCCGACACGACTGTAACCTCCACTCTTCGAACGCGTGATAGGTCGTTGGAGTGTACCTGTCGGGACACGTGTTCCAACTTGCGAGGGGGTCCGCAGTCCAGTGCCAGAGTGAGAGATATCACCACGTGTAGAGGGTGAGATCATTCCCGTAGCGGGTGTCCGGACATGTGCGCCCACAGAATGTTGCGGCGCAGGCGTCCGTGTACGCGCAGAGACTGAAGGTGCAGGTGCTGCAGCTGCGTCTTGAAGCGCCTCAAGAAAGGTCAAAGCGTCGGGAAAACGATCATCTTTTTGCTTGGCAAGTGATTTGGCAAAGACGGCCTCCAGCTCAGGAGAGAAGCGTCCTTCGGGATAAAGTGACGCGAGTGTCGGCGCCGGATCGTAGATGTGTTTCCAGAGAATTTGTGTGGGAGATTCGGCTTTAAAGACGTTGGTACCGGTCAGACATTTTCCGAGGATAATCCCACAGGAGTAAAGGTCGGAGCGAGTGTCAATGTCCCGAATGTTCCCAAGGGCCTGCTCTGGGGACATGTAGTTTGCGCTCCCCATGGCCGTCCCGGTCATGGTCAGACCGTGATCGTCATCGCCAAGAGAGGCGATACCAAAGTCGAGAATCTTTAAGACATTTCTTCGACCAGTTGGCGTGATCATCAAGTTTGCAGGTTTCAAATCACGGTGGACAATACCGTATTCGTGAGCTTCGGAGAGCGCGGAGAGCATCTGTGAGAATAAATCCACGACAGTGTCGAGTGACAGACGTTTTTGCTGCTTGATCATCCGACTGAGAGGGTCTCCCTTGATCCACTCTAGAATCAAATAGAAGCCAAACTCCGGATTAAAGTCAAAGTCAACGATCTGAACGATGTTAGGGTGATTGAGTGTCGCGAGACTTTTGGCTTCGCGACGGAATCGTTCGACGATCCCTTCGTCACTTGCGATATGCGGGTGGAGAACCTTTATGGCAAAAGACTTCTGTAAACGGGTGTGTTCAGCACGGTACACCGCACCAAATGCTCCACCACCAAGTTTATCGGTAAAACGATAATCTTTGATCTCTTTACCGATCAATGGATCTTTGATTGTAGCCATAAAAGGTGGACTCCTCATTGATGTGTGAGGACATATCACAAAATACATCCCTCAAGTAGCCAGCACTCCCACAAATCTCAAACGAAAGTGATGGTATCTCCAGCAATCCTATGAAGGATATCGCGTTTCCCATATCATGTCAACCTTCTCCCCTCTCGTGTTTCCAATAGCCACATTCGGGATGCAAGACAAGACACTTTCTGACAACAAAATCACCTGCACCCACTGTGCAATAAAGAATCCATCCCGCAAGGGTTTTCTCCGTGCATGGTCTGTGGTATATCGACTGAGACATCGCAAGCTTCATCATTTAAAATTCGACAACATGAGAATCAAAGACAAAACATAACGTCTATGAGAATGTAGACGCTGAGAAGCCCGAAGCAGAACCATCCGATTACGATTGGTAACGCCCCTTTGAAGAAGGAGAAATTTTATGCGTTCATTTCAAACACACATCTTGTGTTTTGCGCTCATTTTGTGGGGTCTTCCTGCACACAGTTGGGCTGCAAAGTCCAAAAAGCCCGCCACGGTTACCAAAAAGACATCCGCCAAGCCGATGACCCCAAAGCAGGCACAAGCGCTCGCAGAGAAGATTCTCTTGTTGAGCAACAAAAAGCAATTCAAACAAGTCCTTGGCTTGATGAGTCCGCTGATCCAAAAGACGATCAGTGTGACACAACTCAAGCAACAACTCTCCATGACCCTCTCGACAATCGGTCCTTACAAAGCAGGTACATTAAACTTACGCTCGCAAGTCACGCAGGCAAAGCACACGCGTTTTATTTGGCAGGGAACCTTCGCGAAGGAAAAAGGGACTGTTTTATTGCTGCTCGACTCACAGCAACAAGTCGCTGGATTTATCATCCAAAGTCCGACACTATTGCGCAAGATCAGACAGGAACAACCCACAACGCTCAAAAAGGCACAGCTCGCCAAACTCGCGAAACTCGTAAAGAACTTGATGAACGGATACAACGCTGGCCAATGGAAGATCTTTTGCAAAGATTGTAATTCGGTCATGAAGGTCCTGTTGAAGCCCCCCCGCTTTCAAAACCTGATCAAGGTCTTTCACAACCGCTACGGCAAGGTGAAGCGTTACGCCTTCTTTAAAGCGTCACGTCTGGCGCTCGCCAAGATCTTGGTGCTTCGTTATAAAGGGGTCTTTAGCAAGCAGGTCAACAAACCCATGACGATCCAGTTTGCGTTCCAACAGCTCAAAGGCAAGTACCTGATCACAGGTTGGCAGATCAAACCCTGAGAAGGGCTCTGTCATGATGGGGATAAAAAGGGATGAGAAGGGAGGAGCGTTTGTGGGGACGTTCTCTTTTAATCGATATCGAGCACTTCACCAACCGCTTCCAATTCACGATCATACGCTTCATGGTAACGTTTGTGCAACTTTGAGCGAAACTTGTTCAGGTTCGCACGCAGTTCGTCTTCGAGAGAGCCGGGCAATTTTTGGAAGACGTATTGCATCGCTTCGAGGATCGCGGAGAGAGATTCAGCGATGTCTTCTTGCATGGCACCGTGCTGATGTCCGCCTTGGACCATAGCACCGTACTTAGCAATCCACTCCAACTTACGGAATGCACGCAATCCACGGCGAATCACAGGCAGGTCATCGCGGTAAAGATCGCTGTAGCAGTCGACGATTTCCATCGCAGCGGTCGCCATTTTGGGAGAGCACACACCGAGCAATGCAGTGATTTGTTGTGTGGATTCGTGGATATCGATCATGCGCTCTTCGGAGGTGCGAAGATAACTCGGCCAGCAGATCGCGTCCATCAAAAAGCGGGGCAGCTCGGGGGCGGAGACACCCATTCTCTCTGCGTACTCTTCGATGTACTGCCAATCCTTACCACGGACAGCGTTGAGGAGGCCGTTCGCTTCGTCGTCATCTTCGGGTCCATTTCCGTAGGAGAGTCCGTAGGTTTGGATCAGATAGTCGATATACCCGACAAAGGACACGACGATCGCGTCACTCTCACGTTCGCGGACACGCATCGCGCGGTTGATCAAGAAGTAGGTTGTGAAGACTGTCGCGATCGAACCAAGGATTTTGGTCAACGCTTTGATGAAAGGTTTGTTGGGTCCAACGGACTCAATCACAGTGAAAAGACCGATAACCACTGCGGCACCGAGAAGGATGAGACCCGCAATCTGAAAAAACCCTAAACCATTCTGGGTATCAACCTCAGGCCTGGGTGAACGATGACCTTTTTTTCCACTCATGGATTCCTCCTTTGTATGAACAGTATATAAGTGTGCTCCAGTGAACTTTGCGTGTATCGCAAAAAGAACGGCCGGCTCACAACTTGTGGAAAATTACGACCCAAGGTACGAAAAGCCAGTCCAAAAAGCAAGCTCTTGGGATATGCAGCAAGTATCCTCTGCCTCCTCAGAGAAAAGAGGTAGGCTCTTTGGTACAAATGGCTTGTCATCCGTGCGTGGTGCGAGTATCTTGTGTGCAAAACAAGCATGCAACGCTCATACTCAGCGCAGGAGCACTCGCGATGGCACGCCAAGATAACAGCTTTTTTGTGGCTTTTCTGACATCTTTGATCGTTTCAATTGGGACAACATTGGTCATGTATTTTGTCGTGTTGCCAAGATTGGCACCATACAGTCGCATGAAGTCCAACACCGTCAGTCAACAAACTGTTCCCAAGTTGGAAGGATTACAGCTATCACAAGCCAAATTGCTGTTAAAAGGTATGAACTTACAGCTAGGACTTGCGGGGCAAAAAAATGGCCCCAAGCCAGCGGGGACCATCCTGTCTCACATGCCTGAGCAAGGTAGCCCTATCAAGCGAGGTGGTGAGGTCAAGGTCGTGATCAGCTTAGGCCCCAAAGCCCCAAAGAAGAGACCAGAGACACCACCAGCCCCACAAAAAGTAAAGGTCCCCTCAGTGCGCAACATGCACATCCGGAAAGCCAAACAAAAGGTGAAGGATGCAGGATTGATCGTTGGGCGTATCATTTATGGATACGATGAAGACATCTCCCCCAACTGGGTGCTGCGACAGTCCCCACGAGCAGGCAGGATGGTCGAGAAAGGCAGCAAAGTCAAGATCACGATCAACAAAGAGTGAACGACCCCATTTGAGCACAAAGATACGCATTGATCCGCAGGGTTAAATTGTTGTTGACATCTTGAAGCGAGATGAGTACACTTCCGCTTCCAATGTGTATAACACTTCGCCACAAGTGTCCCATATATACCGAATAGATAGACCATTTTCGAAGCAAATGAAGAGGCAATACAAATGGCTTTGACAGTTGAAAATAAACAAGACTTGATCAAAAAATTCCAAAAAAGCGAAGGCGACACAGGATCCCCCGAGGTGCAAGTTGCGCTTTTGACAGCTCGTATCACTTACTTGACCGAGCACTTCAAAACACACAAAAAAGATCACCACTCACGTCGTGGATTGCTCAAACTCGTTGGACAGCGCCGTCGCCTGCTCAACTACCTCAAGAGCAAAGACCTCGGTCGTTACCAGAGCCTGATCAAAGAACTCGGCTTGCGTAAGTAAGCACTTCCAACTCTTTTCCCGCTTCGCTCCTCTCTCTTCTCACTTGCACTCACAACCATCCTTGAAACGCTCCATGTGGGGAGTGCGTGAGTCGTGTAGGACCACGAGCCAGAACAGGCTCAAACACGTAACGGGCATTTCTTCCTACCTCTGTCGAGGCGGGCTTCCATGCCTGGCCAAAACGAAAGGCTGAATCTGATGAACGTCACCATTGAAAAAGCACGCGTGGGAGCCAACGAGCTGTCGATCGAGACAGGCGCCGTTGCTCGCCAAGCTGCCGGCGCAGTTGTCGTAAGAAGCGCCGACACTGTTGTACTTGTCACCGTCACGGGGACACGCTCTCCCAGGCCAGGAATGTCCTTCTTTCCATTGACCGTTGAGTACCGTGAGAGCGCATTCTCCGCAGGGAAAATCCCCGGTGGATTCTTCAAACGCGAAGGACGCCCCGGCGAAAAAGAGATCCTGACGGCACGATGTATCGACCGTCCCATGCGCCCCCTCTTCCCCAAAGGATACCTCAACGAGGTCCAAATCTACGCACAACCCCTCTCCATTGACCCCGCTTGTGACCCCGACGTCCTCGCGATCACTGGAGCCTCTGCGGCCCTCTCCATCTCCGACATCCCATGGGCTGGTCCCGTCGCCGGTGTCCGTGTCGTCCGCGTTGACGGAGAGTTGATCACAAACCCTGCCAAAGAGCAAACCGAAAAAGCTGACCTCAACCTCATCGTCGTCGCATCACGTGACGCGATCGTCATGGTCGAAGGTGAAGCAAACGAAGTCCCCGAGCCCGAAGTCATCGAAGCGCTCCTCTTTGCACACGACGCAATCATCCCGCTCATCGACATCCAAGAATCACTCGTCAAAAAAGTCGGTAAAGACAAATTCGAATTTGTCCCACCCGAACACGACGAATCATTCCTCAAGATCGTCAAAAAACAGTTCGCCAACGAGATCGAAACCGTTTGCACAACTGCCGACAAACAAGAGCGCAATGCAGCAGCACGTGAATTCAAAGAAGAAGTTCGTGAATTCTTCCTCAATGACCACTTCGATGGTGATGAGGACGCATACTCCGCAGCATACGATGATATCTCTTGGGCCATCGAAAAATCACGCAAAGAGTTTGTCCGCACACGCATCCTCAAAGATGGCGCGCGGATCGATGGACGTGACCTTACAACGGTCCGCCCCATCGACATCAACCTTGGCTGGCTCCCCCGTGTTCACGGTACATCTCTCTTCACACGTGGTGAGACCCAAGCGTCTGTCACTGTCACCCTCGGGACACAAGAAGATGAGCAGAAGATCGAAGACTTTGTCATGGGCTCCCATTACAGACGCTTCATGCTTCACTACAACTTCCCCCCATACAGTGTCGGTGAAGCACGCCCCATCCGTGGACCTGGTCGCCGCGAGATCGGACACGGAAACCTCGCTGCACGCTCCGTCGAACGCGTCGTTCCTGATTTTGAAACCTTCCCCTACACCATCCGCGTCGTCTCGGACATCACAGAATCCAACGGTTCGTCCTCTATGGCGTCCGTTTGTGGTGCATCCCTCGCGCTGATGGACGCAGGTGTTCCCATCACCGCACCTATCGCAGGTGTCGCGATGGGTCTCATCCAAGAAGGCGACGACATCGCGATCCTCACGGACATCCTCGGTGACGAAGACCACCTCGGTGACATGGACTTTAAAGTCACAGGGACCGAACAAGGTGTCTGCGCTATCCAGATGGACATCAAGATCGAAGGACTCACCAGAGAAGTCTGGAGCCGCGCGCTTAACCAAGCTCGCGATGCACGTCTCCACGTGCTCAACGAGATGGCCAAAGCCATCACCGCCTCACGTCCAGAGCTGTCCACCTTCGCACCGCGTATCGTCAGCATCTGGGTCAAACCAGATCGTATCCGCGACATCATCGGGCCCGGCGGAAAGATGATCAAGAGCCTCACCGAGCAAACAGGTGTCAGCATCAACATCGAAGACTCTGGTCGTGTCAATATCGCTTCCCCCGACGAGAAAGCTTGTCAACACGCGATCGACCTCATCAAAGCGCTCACGCGTGAAGTCGAGATCGGAAAGATCTACCTCGGAACCGTCAAGTCCATCAAAGAATTTGGCGCCTTCGTCGAGATCCTCCCCGGACAAGAAGGACTCCTTCACATCTCGCAACTTCACAGTGATCGTGTCGAACGTGTCACTGACATCCTCCAAGAAGGTGATGAAGTCCTCGTCAAAGTCCTTGAGATCGATTCCCAAGGAAAAATCCGACTCAGCCGTAAAGAGGCGATTCAGGAACAATCAGCTCGCATCGCAGAGCAAGAACAACCTGAAATCCCTGTCGAAGTTGACGAAGAAAGCGAAGCTTCAGAAGCGACTGCATAACATCTCCCATGAAACACACCCTCCGTATCCCCATCAAATGGCTCGGTGACGAGCCTCCCCTTTACCCTTCATTCCAAACACCACAATCGGCAGGTGTCGATCTTCTCGCACACATACAAGCACCGATGACACTTCAACCCATGGAACGCAAACTCATCCCCACAGGGATCGCGCTCGCGCTCCCCAATGGTTTCGAAGCGCAAGTGCGACCACGCAGTGGACTCGCGTGGAAGCATGGCCTGACCGTGCTCAACGCACCAGGTACCATCGATGCCGATTATCGCGGAGAGATCAAGGTCATCCTGATCAACCTCAGTGAGACCCCCTATACGATCACGCCAAACACACGCATCGCCCAACTCGTCGTCGCACCTGTTACACAATTTGAATGGGAGCCTGTCGAGACACTCGACGAAACCAAACGCGGTGAAGGTGGCTTTGGAAGCACTGGTACACACTCATAATTCCCCTCGATCCCCTTTTCTCCCCATTCAACCCAAAACAACAGTCTCGACTTCGCCTCAAGCAGCCGCTTCGGCCCCCTGAAACAGGATAGAAGCAAAGCTGACAGCGGAGCCCGTTTCTGCCTCATGCCACACGCCATACCGCGCGACGTGACCTTTAATATCAGGTAACGCACCGAGTAAACAAGACATCGAAGAGAAACCACACACGTTGTAAAAGTCCATCACGCGGCGACTTTCCTTCCATAATGCGTCCAAACTGCCGACCTCAAGCGCTTTGAGCAGGTTGGTATCGTGTGCGCGCGCTGCATTCTCCATCATCTCACCTGTGTAAGGATGACCAAACTTGAGCCCAACGTGGCAAAAGTCAACCGCCGCCACTACAAGCGTTTTGGGCGTCAAGAGACTCGACAGCGCCTTCAAAAAAGGTTCGACTCCCTCGATATCTGTCGGGACTTGGCAATCTTCTAGATGTGCACTCATCGACCCACACAGCACAGGAACGATAGGTGTCTCTGGATTCTGAAGGACACGCTGTAAGAAAGGAATTTGAAACTCGATGGAATGTTCGCGGCTATGTGCAAAATCCCTGTCATCAAGAAGCGCTCCCGCAGCCTCTCGCAAAACAGCAACCGCTTCAGTATCGCATGGCATCGTCCCAAGCGGTGTTTCATAGTCTTTATTCGTTAGAGAGAACATCCCCTGCCGGAGCTGGTGACCTGTCCCGAGGATGATCACTCTCTCGACATCAAGCCCTTGTAATGCCTTGTAAGTGAGGGCATAGGACTTGCTCTCCACACGCAGATCCAAATGGGGCGCGACGACAGCGACGAGTGAATCAGCTTCAACAGTGGGCGGATCCACTTGTTCCAACAGTGAATCGACCCAGCGCGTGAGCTCCTCTTTGTCTTCGGGATATGAAACACCAGCGTGGAAAGGCAGCCTTGTTGGCGCATCTTCGAAGCGCTGGATCATCTCCTCGACAAAAGCCAAGTAACGCTCATCTTCGAGCAAGTGAGACTGACGAAAGGTCTGGATCACTTCGAGGATTTGAGAGATTTCAACCCCAACAGCGCGGTATTGTTGCCTGAGGATATCGAGAATATTCTCCACAGAGCGCTCTCCATCGAGGAGCTGCAAAATCATAAATGCCCCTTGCGAGAGGACCATCGGCTCCTCTTGGATCTGCAAGGGATCGTTGACCAAAATGAACGAATCTCCTTCGAGATCGACAGGCTGAAAATCCAGGTCGTCTCGGTATCGAGGTGGTATGTTTCCAGGTTGCGTATCTATCGTCATCGGCGAGCGTTCCTTTCAGCAAAACAGCGAACGATTAGGCATTTGCTTCGTAACAGAGAGTCGCGTAGTTGGCCATCACTTCAGGGTCAAGTGCGATCCCCAAGCCAGGAGTTTGGGGGACCAACAAGGAGCCGTCGTCTTGGATCTCGATGGGAGATAGCAAGAGCGCGTCACGAATCTCAGGCGTCCAGATACCTGGTTCAAACGGAAATTCATAGAAAAACTTTGACGGCCACGCTGCGTATACATGCAGGTTCACCAACAAGGACAATCCATTATGCCCACTACTTGGCGTAAAGTGAAGCTCTCTTCTCCAACAAGCGTCCATCACCTGCACCGCTGTAGAGATCCCTCCGGCGATGGTCGCGTCAGGTTGGAAGATATCGAGTGAACCTTTGTCGATAAAGACTTTGAACTCATGCCACCCAGCGTTCATCTCGCCACCTGCGATGGGGATCGGTGACTCACTGCGAAGCACCGCAAAGTCGTCATACGCGTGCATATCAACAGGTTCTTCCAACCACTCGATCACGAGCTCTTGCATGGCAGCAAGTTCACCAAGAGCTTGGGGGAGCTTCCACAATGGCGGCTCTTTGTCACCCTTCCAAAAGCGACGTCCTTGATCGGCGTCGAGCATCAAAGCCAACCCTGGACCAGCACACAGGCGCACCTCGCGACACAACTTGCGATCCTCTTTGAGCTCGCCACCAAGACGCAGCTTCATCGCGTTGAAGCCCTTCTCCTGGATGGTCTCCAAAGAACGTAGTCGCTCGTCGGTGGGGAGATGTTGGATCGTTGAACAATAGACAGGGACGGATTCGACAGTGGTATTGGAGGCACCAAAGTCCAAAAGTTGGTAGACTGGTTTTTGCTCGATCTTACCCCGAAGATCCCAAAAGGCAGGCTCGATCCAGTAGGCAGGCATTCCTCTCCACGCGATCTCTTTGAGTCGCCTGTGGATCGTCCCCAAGTCGAGAGGATCGACCCCGAGAAAAGACTCTTCGAGCCAGGGACCGAGCGCGTTTCGCTCTTCTCCCATCACCCAGCCAGCCGAGATGCCTTCGAGACCATCATCGGTGGTCAAACGGATCAGACTCATGCGTTGGTGGGTTTGTGTATATCCCCGATACCAAGCTGGGGAGATAGGGTTGGGTAATGGAATGCTCACGTAAAAGAGCTCTATTTTTTGAATGGTACTCATACGATTCCCCATCGTGTCGGGCATCAAAAGAAACGATCGAAGCATCACGTCAGCTCCAACGAAAGAAAATCAATCTCGCTGGAGTCCCACAGGAGCAGAGCCATTGACGGTCGATCAAAGGTTGTCGTGGGTGGGTGCTTGCAGGACTGACAGTCTTTACTATACTTATTCTCAGGATGAGAATGCAATATAGCCACACAAAGCGCACCCGAAAAGAAAGCAAGTCAACATGAGTCAACGCCCGGTACAGCGGTTATCTGCCATCATTGAGGGGGAAATTGAATTACCTCCAGCGCCAGCTCTCGGTCGCATACGCCGGGATCTTCTTGGGAAGCTGACGTTTGAAAATGCGGCGTGGAAAAAGAAGATGACACGCGGACATGCGTTGGACAACACACCCCGACACCGCCACGCATTCAAGCGTTTATCGACTGGCGGCATCCGGATCGCAAGAGGTGCATGGCGGATTCTCCAAGAGATCGCCAAAGAACACAATGTCGAGATCGATTGGGACGCACGTGTACTTTCTTCAGAGGAACGTCCCGCGACATTTGACTTTAAAGCGACCTTACGTCCTTACCAAGAGGGCGCTGTCCAGGCCGCGATCGCCTCGCGAGGCGGCGTAATAGTGGTCCCGACAGGCGGTGGAAAAACGGTCATCGCCTTCGGCCTCGCAGCAGCCCTACAAACGGAAACCTTGTTTATCGTACACACCCGCGAACTGCTACGCCAAACCGTTGAATCCGCGAAGAAATTCCTCGGTGTGGAGCCGGGAATTATCGGCGCGGGCAAGTGGTCCCCTGCGCCCTTTACTGTCGCCTTGATCCAGACGCTCGCACGTCGAGACCTCGAAGAGATCAGTGATCGTTTTGGTCTCGTGATCGTCGATGAGGCCCATCACGCCCCTGCACAATCGTACTTCGATGTCCTACCAAACTTCCCTGCACGCCACCGCGTCGCGCTCACAGCGACCCCTTACAGAAAAGATGGTATGCACCACATGCTCTGGCTGCAATTCGGCGAGATTGTCTACCGCATCCACAAACACGACCTCGAAGAGCACGGTAACCTGCTCACCCCCACCTTCTTCCCGATCAAGACGAAGTTTACCTACGATTACAAAGACGATTTCCCCGCGATGATCTCTGCCCTATGCCGCAACCCCGCGCGTCAACGCCTCGTCCTCGAAACGATCGTCAACACACACCGCCCTGGCGGTTGCTCACTCGTCCTCACAGAGCGCGTCGAACACTGCAAAAAGCTCACCGCTGCGTTGGAAAAACAGCAGCTCCCTGTCGTGATGCTGCATGGTCAACTCAGCAGCAAAATCCGCACGGAGACGCTCGAAAAACTCAAGGAACAAGAGGCCGAGTTACTCGTCGCGACGCTTTCATTGATCGGTGAGGGATGGGACCACCCCCCTCTCGACACACTCTACCTCACCGTCCCCAACGGCAATCGCACCAAAACAACACAGGCACTCGGACGTATCCTGCGTCCCTGGCCCAACAAACCGACACCACGCGTGTTTGACTTTATCGATCTTGAGATCGGCCTCTTGCGCCATCATTGGAGCGTTCGAAGTCGTGTCTACGGACTCTCACGAGAAGAGAGCCAAAGTATCCTGTGGAAACAAAAGAGAAGCGACAAACGCCCACAAGCCCCAACGCAGCCACGCCCAGACTTCCTCAATATGATCAAAGCCGTATCTCGCGGCGACTTCGACTCTGCTGAAACAATCCTCACCTCCACCTCCAAACCAAAAAAATCGAAAGATTCACGATAGGAGCGCACTAAAGCACATGACATCATCCTCTGAGAAAATGACCATCCTCCTCGAAATGCTCGAACAGCAGTTGACCATGCTCCACATTGATGCCCGTCGCCCTGAGGTCCGTGTCCCCGATCACCTCCTCGGCAATCCCAATCTCTGTATCAATCTCAGTTATCGCTTTCGACTCCCTGACCTCCACATCGACGAAGAAGGTGTCAGCGCCACCCTCAGCTTCCAACAAATCCCTTTTCATTGTTACATCCCCTTCGACGCGATCTGGGCTCTCTCCTTTCCCAGCACATCAGAGCAGCGTCTGTTTATCGACTCTGCACCCAAAGAGTACCTCCTCTCCCTGCTCTTCGAGCGAACACTCTCCGAAGATGAAGCTGCTGAAGAAACAGACACAACAACACCCTCTCCTCAGCTCGCAGTCGCCCCACAGCTCGCGGCTGAACCCATCGATTCACAACCAGTACAAAAGAGTAAACCCGCGCTGCGTCTCGTGACGAGCGAAGTCGACACCCCACCACCAACTGACGAGACACCACAAAAACCAGCCCCAAAGAGACCGACCCTCCGCCTGATCAAAAATGAAGAGAGCTAAACTCCCCTCTCACCCACTTGCATTCACTGGTAAAATCGAACTCGACAGGGAAGAATGTGTCCCTCGCGTCCTTCGAGCTTCGGCATCATCGGTACCCACCAACGCCCATGCTCTAACGCCTGCCACTTGAGTCGACAGGGCTGGTAGCCTTTTCGCCGCAACACAAAGCTCGACTCCGTTTTCCACTTTCTCCACACGCGCAAAGGCGTCGTCCCCACACGCTGTTGCCCTGCATACACGACCACAGATGACGGACTCGAATACAGACGTAATTGCACCTTTGTCAGCTTCTTCAGGAAGTGGACTGCTCTGATCCGCTCAGGCGCAGACATGTCTTTCTCAATATCGAGATACATCTGAAGGTGCAGCGCTGCCCTCTGACACGCACCAATCGAAGACGGCATCCGCATTTTCAAGCAGCTCATGTTTTTCATCAACAAGTGCCCCAACCTATAGTGACCTCCGGCGTGATGAGGTGACAACTGGATGGTCCGTTGAAACAAGCGAATCGCTTTGTTATACGCCTGATTCTCTTCGGCTCTCACGCCCTTCAAGAAGATCTCGGACGCCTTGATCTTGTTCAACGCCAAGAGCGCCCGACCTGGAACTTTGGCACGACGACGAGGCTGTGGTCTCACAGTCATCACAACAGGTTCGATCAGCGCGCGCTTGTCAGGAAGAGTCCTCTCAACACGCCGCGCGACCACACGGCGAACAGGAAGCACAACGCTCTTTCCAACCACACGTGTGATCACGCGGCGTAGAGGCACACTTGAGCGCTTGACTTTACGCGCAGGTGCCTTCGTGTTGTTCCGTCCACGAGTTGAGGCGTGGGAGAGTCGTTGGTTCACGAATGTATGTTGGTGGGAGAGCCGATTCCAAAGCCAAGCCACACCAAAGCCACTCATCAACACCAGCAAACCGATCAGCACAAAAAACAAAGACCTCGCCTCCGAAGAGGTCTCCTGCCCCACAGTGTGCGCGAGTGTCAAAGCATCATGTCTGACCGCTTGGCTGCTGTGGTCAGGAGTCATTTGAAGCTCCTCCTGCGACGGTGTTGTGTCGACAACAGGTGCTGGTGTCGAGGAAGGCGTGGGCACGTAGAGTGGAGGTTTGTCTGGGAACGCCGGTGTGAGAAAGGCGTCTGTGGGTCTAGCGTGAGGACTCTCTTCTTGTGTATGCCCGGCGACATCTTCTTTTACGACTCTCTCACTGACTGGCTGGCTGGGTGTCTCTTTGTGGCGGGAAACGTCTTGTACAACGGCGACATGAGCATCAGAAGAGTGGAGCGGAAAGAACCCAACATCCTGAAGCACAGGGGCAAAGACCTTGTGGATCTCGTCGATAAAGTCGGAGGCCTTGGAAAATCTCTCGGCGCTATCTTTTTGCACAGCCCGCTCAACAAGCGCCTGGATCTCTGGTGAGAAATCAAGATCAGGCCGCAACTCTTTGAGGGAAGGTGCCGCCATGTAACATTGTTTGAAGCAGATCTCTTGTGAGTTTTCACCGTCAAACAGGTACTCGCCTGTCAACAACCACGCGAGGATAACCCCTGCAGCGTAAAGATCTGAGTGAGGACCAATCTGATCGCGCTTACACTCGATCTGTTCGGGGGACATAAAATGGGGCGTCCCCATCGCAATGCCTGTGTGCGTAAGCTGTTCATTCCCTTCAGACCAGGCGATCCCAAAGTCGAGGAGCTTGAGCACTTCGGCATCGTGTTCCTGGACAACGCGCAAATTTTGGGGCTTGAGATCACGGTGGACGATTCCACTTTGATGAACGGAATCAAGCGCATCCAAGAGTTGCAAGAAGAGCGGAAGCCAACGTTTGATGGGGAATGTCGTCTCGGGATGTTTGAGCAGCAGGTGGTTGAGATCTTCCCCTTCGAGCCACTCCATCACGATGTAAAAGCCCAACCTCTCACAATACCCGTGATCGAAGATCCGCACGATGTGAGGATGTTGCAGTGTTTGTAGGACTTCAATTTCACGAAGAAAACGCTCTTTGGCGCGCTCCTGGGACATGATATGTTTGTGCATCACTTTGATCGCCACAGGATACCCTGTGCGACGATTGCGACCTCTGTATACAGCACCAAAGCCACCCTCTTTGATCGAACGCTGGAGAGAAAAAACCCCCAAGCTTCCTAAATATAGGGCACACTCTCGACAGTATTTGTCTTGCGCCAGATTGGACGCCTGGCATTGTGGGCAAAGCATCATGCTCTCCATAAGTGAACTTAAGTCCACCCTACACTGTAGTTTGACTGTCCGATGGATGCAAGCTCTTGCAAACTTTCGTATGTGTCACAAGACAAGAATCATTGCAACGAGTCTTCGTCTTTTGTATCGTATCAGCAATTGTGTTCCACATAACCAAAAAGGTGAGTCTACAGTGTCACACCACCACAAAAGCGCAGATGATCTCAAAACCCTCACGATGGGGATGGACTCCGCGAGCAATCCTTATCACTCCGCGAAAGTCGCGACGCAAGAGTTCCAACTCGTCCTCCTCGAAGGTCCGCTCAAAGGCCACGTCCTCCCTCTCGATAAAGAGATCATTCATATAGGGCGCGCTGAATGGTGTGATCTTTGTCTCGCCGAGGACCGCTGGATCAGCACCCGACACTGCGAACTTCAGCTCACACATGAAGGTGTCCAATTGCGCGACTGTCGCTCTCGCAACGGCGTCTTCCTCGCAGGACAACGTATCTACGAAGCCTGCCTCACAGGCGGCGCACAATTCCAGATAGGTGAATCCGTTATCGAGCTACGTGCCACGGACAATCGCAAAGAGTTCGACATCCACTTCTTCGATGACAGCGGGACCCTTGTCGGGAAGAGCAAGGAGATGAGACAAGTCTTCTCCCTGCTCTCTCACCTCTCAAAACGCGACACTCCTGTCTTGCTGACCGGTGAAACAGGGACCGGAAAGAGCAGCATCGCCAAAGCCCTTCACCTACAAAGTGCCCGTATTGACAAGCCATTCATCCACGTCAACTGTGGCGCCTTGCCCGCCGGACTGATCGAATCCGAACTCTTTGGCCACGAAAAAGGTGCCTTCACAGGCGCAGATCATCAACGAAAGGGATACTTTGAACAGGCTCACGAGGGGACACTCTTCCTCGATGAGATCGCAGAGCTTCCCCTCGAACTCCAACCCAAGCTGCTCGACGTCCTCGAACGCAAAAAGATACGGCGCCTCGGAGGAACCAAGGAAATCGATGTCGATTTTCGCCTGATCACAGCCACACACAACGATCTCTCCAAAGCCTGCGAAAAAGGCACCTTCAGAAAAGACCTGTTTTATCGCCTCTCCGTCGTCGATATTGAGATCCCCTCTCTGCGACAACGCCCAGAAGATATCCCACTGCTGATCCACCTCTTCCTTCAGAAACTGTGTAAGGACCGCGCGATCCAACTGACCTCAAGCGCTGTACAAGCACTCCAGCAGTACATCTGGCCCGGCAACGTGAGACAGCTCCACAACACCCTCGAACGTAGCGTCGCCTTTATGCTAGGCAACAGTATCGACGCCGATGATCTCTACCTCCCTGTCGTCGAAGACGATGAACAACCAGAGCACGTCCCAAGTAAACTCCCCTCTGTCTTTGAATCCCCCCTCCCGAAGGACTTTGAAGACGAGATGTATCCCCTCAAGGACATGATGGAGAGTACGGAACAGTTTATCCTGCGCAAAGTCCTCAAAGAGAAACACTGGAACATCCCAGCAGCCGCCAATCACCTCAGTATTTCGAGGGGGTGGCTGTACAATCGCATCAAAAAATACAATCTTCAGGAAGAATAATCTCACCACATGACCCACCAATCAACACCAGCGCTCGCGCTGCTCGTCCGAATGGGTGAAGGCACACCTCCCCCTCCAGCCACGATGATGAGCACAAAATGGTTCGCTGAATGCACCAAACAACACGGCCTCTCTCTACTCTACACATCGCCTCTCGCAGCATTTGAGTCACAAAATGGGCTGCGTATGACAGGCTACATCCCAGACCTCGATACAAACACGTGGCAGCCCTCCACCCTCCACCCGATCAAAGCCATCTACAATAGATGTCCCACCTCCCTCGCTCCAAAGAAACTGAAAGAATTACAGTCGATCGCTCGACAACACCAGCTTCCTTTTGGGAACACACTTGAGGTCCGGACACTCGCACAAGACAAGTGGCGCACACAACAGCTCCTTGAAGGCGCAGACATTCAGATGCCAAAAACGTCCAATAAGTGGAAAGATTGGAGAGGCCTTTTGTCAGAGACAGGGGCGTTCTTTCTCAAGCCACAGGATGGCGCATTTGGCGAAGGTATTTACAAAATCGAGAGCATAGACACACACTACATCCTGAGACGGCCACCTGCGGCGCCTGTCAAAATGGAAGCGCAAGCGCTGGAGACGTGGTTGGAGGCGCAGGCAGCACAACACCCGATCATTCTCCAAACATCTGTCCCTTCACCATTTCACGACATGCAGGGGCTAAGTATCCGCGCGCTCACACAGCAAACCCCATCAGGGAGTTGGTCCCACGCCCCCCCCGTCGCACGTGTCTCAAAAGATGACCCCATCGCCAATGTCGCGCGCGGCGCCAACGCCATCCCTCTGGAAGATCTTCTCCAAGAGCGCTGGGGCGTCCACACCTCACGACAACTCATCGCCACGATCCAGGCGCAAAATGAACGCATCTGTGAGGCGATGCTCAAGACACTCACAAGCCCTAGATATGGCCTGATCGAGCTTGGTCTTGACTATGTCCTCGACGAACACAAGAGACTGTGGCTGATCGAAGTCAACGGATTCCCACAGGGTCGATTGATCCAACTCGCGAAGACACATCCTGATAGATTCGCGACACATTGCCAGCAGCTCCACCACCAACCTCTTTCGAGCTTATTGGCTTGCGCGCTTTGATTTGCACATTCCGAAATCGTGGTTATACGATTAAGAGAACAACATCCACAAAAGGATCACATATATCTGGACCTTTCGGGTCCAAGCAAAGGAAAATATGATGTCTGAGAAGAAAACAGAGAATGAACTTCCACCATGTGGATTGTACCGCACAGGTCGTGAACACAACGATGATGATGTACATATTCACGCAGGCGCCCTCGTGATGTTCCACAACCACTCCAACAGAAATATGCCTTTTGTCCAATTCCCCGAAGAGAACGTAAATAACCGCTGGTCCTTCTCCGAAACAGGCCCAGGTATCGAGAACGATCAAGCCTTCCTCGACGCCCTTGAGCCACTAAGAGACCAAGGGGTCTACTTTCTTAACGAACATATCCACACACCTGATGGAGTGTATCCAGAGTTTACGATGGTACAGCTCGGTTACAACAGAGATGGTAACCCGATCTTGTTCCCCGCCAAGAAACTTCCCCACGGTCAAAACGGTTACTACTTCGAAGATGCCGGGTACATGTTTGAAGACCTCGACATCCTAAAGTTGCTCTCCCCAGAGACCCCCATCGATCACACACACCACGAAGATGACGAGCCGGAGGACGAGAGCGCGCTGCTCAACTAGAGACAAAACATGATCCTGCCGGCAGGATGGGAGCGACACAACAGACAACTGGACGGGGCAAAAAGCGGGATTTGGCTCTTTACACAGGGGGTCGTGCGCGTTATGGTGATTACCACAGATGTTTCGCACGATATGTTCGTCATATGAAGAGAAAAACGCACAAGGTATAGATCACTTCAAAGTGGTGTGTGGCGACGCTTACGCACCCCTTGTCGCTGGACATCCAGCATATGGAGTACAAGATGGGCATCAAGGAATCCATGATCCAATTGACCCCGTCTCCGTTAGTCAGGTTGTTTTCCGCGCCCTACGTTGCAGGCAATTCCCTAAATGCAGCGATCGAAAAAGCAGACAGACTCTGGCAAACACAACAATTACAAACCACCCTCGACCTTCTAGGCGAAGGGATCAAGGAGCGAGAAGATATCACACACGAGGTCGATGAATACCTCAGAGTCATCGACGCGATTGGCGACAAATCCTACATCACCATATCCCTCAAACCCACACAGATGGGACTCAATATCGACCCCGCCTTTTGTCGAGACAATATCGCTCGTATCCTCAAACGTGCACAAACACACAACATTCAGGTCACCATCGACATGGAAGAGTCGGACTACACAGAGAGTACACTCGTGCTACATCGCTCTCTTCGTGAGGAGTTCGACAACGTCGGGACTGTCTTGCAATCCAGGCTCTTTCGCACCGAAGAAGATATCCACAAGCACCTTGATGGGCTGAAAGCCCACATCCGCCTGTGTATTGGGATCTACAATGAGCCCGCCAATATCGCCCTTCAGAAGAAGCCGGAGATCAAAGACAATCTCTTCAAATTGTTGGGGATTCTTTGGGAAAAAGGACACTTTGTGGGGATCGCGACACATGATGAGGCGCTGCTTCGTCGTTGCCTGGCACTTGCAAAAGAACGAAATATCCCTAAAGAACAGTACGAGGTGCAGATGTTGTTGGGTGTGCCACGTAAGGCCATTCAACAAGAGATCGTCAAGAGCGGCATACCTGTTCGCCTGTACGTTCCATACGCAACAACCTGGGATCATGCGCTCGCTTACTTGCGGCGCAGGATGGCAGAAAATCCCAACATGATCTTCTACGTCCTGGGTAACCTTTGGCAACGAATGTGGCGATGGATTCGTCCCAAAAAGCCATCACTATGAGCTAGATAACCAGTCCATTGAATCGTCCCAAAAGCGAGATATCCGTGAAACAAACAAGTCCCCCCCCCTCCCCACTTGATGTCTTTTACGAACACGCAAACACCTACAACCAAAATGGTATCCTTGGGACGTTAAGTGGCATCACACAAAGTAAACGCGATCAACACTTTCAAGCCCTCTCACAGGCGCTCAAAGAAGACATCCAACGAGCACTCGCAGGCTCCAAAGCCGAAAGCATCGACATCTCCCACATGTCAGGCGTCAACGAAGGCGACCTCCTGCACGTCGATCCAACGACGCAGTCGACAACACGAGAGCTGCTCCCCTACCCTTCTGCGCGTGAATTGCTCCACGCCTATAGCCAGAGCCACATGGCCTTTGACAGCCAGCAACCTTACGCTCCGTGGACCGAACCAGCAGACCAGCCGCCTCCAACATGGTTACGAGAGTTACTGTTACGGGTCGCGTACAACGGTCTCTGGTCGCCCTCTGGGACCAACTGGCAGCCGATGCGTATGGTCGAGCTCTCCGCTGCTGAGATGAGAACACTTCGTGACGCTGCAGGTCTCACCTCCGAACACGCACCTCCTGGTGCCGCGATCATTGGCCGCAGAACCTACAGCTCCGTTCTCAGTGATATCGCCCATATCTGTTTGTACACACCACGCACAAGAGCCGACGTCATCGACATTGGGATTTACTTGCTCACCTGTGAATTGACCGCCTTTGCCTACGGCGCAAAACCGCACACAGAGACGATCCCAACAGACAAGCAAGCCGCAACCAACGAAGTCTTGATCGACTTCTTGCTCGAACGGCAAAACAAAGTCCAACAAGAAGACAGCGAACACGCGGCCTCGGAGCAAGAAAAACTGGCGCAATTGATCGAGCTATTGAGAGAAGATAAGGCTTTTATCGACACCCTCTTCAGTGTGATCCCCCCCGATCAAACGTGGCGTCCAGATCTATCCAAGAAGACCCCCTTTGACCGGCTGATCGAAGCCCGCTCAAGCCAACGTGTCGCCGCCCCAAAACAAGACGTCACTCTCGAAGAGTTCGATGAGATCTGGCGAGAAGCCCTCCCGCTCATAGGACGAGAAGCGAAACGAATTGACTACACAGCCTTCACCTGGCACCAGGATATGCCCCGCCAAATCGGCGAAGGGATGTTTGAAGGGCTCTACGGCAAAGGTGCCGATCCAGAGACCGGTCGTGGTGGTGAAGGTGGCTACCTCTCCGCCGCCAACCTCGACAACTTGTTGACCTGGATATCACAACAAACAGAGACACTCCCAGAAGACATTCAACAGATCTTGCAGGCCTCGCCAGAAGAGCGCCTGGAGCTCGTTCAAGACACACCCATGCCCCGCTTTGCCATCCCCTCCCTCCTCGAACACTTCTTGATCCAAGGAGGACGTTATGCCGCCGCAGAGAATGTATTGATGGGACGAAGAGAACGACCTCTCAGCATCGCGATGTTCCAACGCATTGTGCGCCATATGTTGCACGGTTTTGGTTCTTTCTTTCTGCGATTCCAGAACACGCATCCGATCACCACAATCCTCCTCAGTAAAGAAGACGAACCTGATACAGCGTTGACCTTCAAGACGTTGGGAAGGATGTCTTTTGCGCTGTCGTTGATCTGCCGCGCACGTGGTCTGACGTCCATCATTAAAGAAGGGACGATCGAGTTTGCCGCCGAGCTGATCCAAGACCTCGTCGCCGAACACATGCCTGATCGGGACGCAGCGGCGTTGGTCGCAGATGGAAAGTATATGTCGAGGCTGACATTCCAGGTGGGACATCCACTAGGATTTGATGATGAGATCCACGCCGGCCCGACCCCCCACACGGGCCTTGATGAACGCATTCGTGATCGAAGACCCCCTCACGCTCCTATCTCGCAGCATTATTACCCCCATCTGCAGCGATAACGTACTTGCTTTTCCTGCCCAAACCATCCATCATCATCCCCTCTTCAACATATCTCAACCAACCACTCTGACAGGAGGAGCTATCCTTGCGCTGCTCAACGTTTATCCTCACCTTCGGATTGATCCTGTGTATGGCCTCCACGAGAACGTACGCAACAGAATCCTCAGTACAAACACCCAAAACCAATACAACAAGACCCAATACGAACAAGTGGTTTGAGCCATCCTATCTCATCGACTGGGGGCTCTCTTTGGGCGTCGCGGGAGCAGGTCTGGCGCTCCTTCAAATCGAACCTCCAACGCGTCCCTTTAGAGTAGGCGATCCCTCCATCTCCAACCCTTACCACGACAACACGATCTCGACAGGCCTCGCAGCAGGACTCTCAGCGGGTATTCCGCTCGCGTTGTTTGGCCTCTCACAGATATGGGTGCGGAGTGGTCACGACTTTCATCACGCAGCGCTCGGACTCTTTGAGGGAATCTCACTGACGTTCTTCACGACGACGCTGCTCAAAGTCACAATAGGACGGCTCCGCCCCGACTTTATCGCTCGTTGTCAGCCCGATAGCCAGTTGTCTTGCACAGGTGATCCTGAGCTGATCAGGACAGGGAGACGCTCCTTTCCATCAGGTCACTCTTCCGCGGCTTTCGCAGGTGGAATGTTCTTATCTTTGTACTTGTGGGGGAAGCTGCAACCTCTTTCAGCTCGTGGTACGTTCTGGAAGTTGCTCCTCAGCCTCTCTCCTCTCTTTGGCGCGACGATGATGGGCGTTTCACGAATCGTAGACAATCGACATCACTGGGAAGACGTCCTCGTCGGCGCGTTCATTGGGATGGGGTTCTCATGGCTGACCTACCACCTTCACTTTCCAGCGCCATGGTCCAGAAAAAGCGGCACCCCAAAGCGTCGCCTTCGAGTCTCTCTTGCTCCAATGCTTGGCCCTGATCGTTTTGGCTTTGCGCTCTCATGTCTTTACTGACCCACGGCTCTCTTGACGCCAGAGAGACAACCCACTATCTTTCCAGACTTACACGTACCATCATTTGGTAACAATGACCCCTCACAGCAAGAGAAACGCACATGAAAATATCCCACTGGCTACTTGTCATCGCGTTGATGTTCGGTTCAGGCTTTGTCATGAACTGTGGACCAGAGCAGACAACCAATGGCGAATCGACAAACACAGAGCAATCGAACAAAGAGACGGCATCATCAGAGCCCAGCCCTGAGCAAACGCAGGACGGCGGTACAGCAGACGCTCCAGCTCCACCGACCTTTGATCCGACTGTTTGTGGAAGTACTCCACACAAATGGCTGCCCACCTCCGAGGTCGGAAAACTTATTAGCAAGGACCAACCCTCTCTCGGAAATATGAGTAAGGAGCTGCTCACCAGCCTATTGAAAACCACACAGTACAAAGATCTTGTGGCCATCAAGTACGGCGTGAAGGTCTACACATTTCGGTACACCACACAAGATCGTGGGAAAAAAATCGAAGCGACAGGTGTTGTAGGGATTCCAGACAGTGAAGGGGTCGCGTTGAAAGCACCCTACACACTGTTTTTGCACGGTACAACAGGCTTTATGGACAAGTGTGCCCCCAGCGGTAGCCAGGATGGAGTCTTATCCGTCGCGCTCCTCGCATCCCAAGGCTATATCGCCATCGCCCCAGACTACATCGGCATGAATGGGACAGGTGAGGCTTCAACCACACACCACGCATACCTCGTCGGTGAAGCTGTCGCGCTCGGTTCTTTGGACTCCCTGCGCGGCACAGATGCGCTGCTAAAAGAGGTGACAACAGACGTCGAACACGACGGTCGCCTCGTCATTGTGGGTGGTTCTCAAGGTGGTCATGCGGCGCTCTTCTCTGCGTTGTACGCCCCTTACTATGCACCATCATACAAACTCGTCGCAGGGGTCGCGATGATCCCACCAGTCGACCTGATCGCCCAGTCAGAAGCTGCGATCAGCACGCTTGGCGACGCCAGCATCACCCTCGCGGCAGGCGCGACGGCGATGAGTCGCTGGTATGGTTTTGATGACAAACTCAAAGAGATCCTGACTGATGGCGACCCCTACAACATCGCCAGCACGCTCGCCAATTTGATGGACACGAAGTGTGATGTGGACACCAAAGAATACAAATTCACCAAGACCACAGATATCTTCACAGAGACACTGTACAAAACGATTACAGAGAAAAAGAGCTGGGAAGGATTCGAAAAGTGGCGCTGTATCATGGCTGAGAACTCCGTCAACCACACCTCCGTCAAACGTATAACTGACGTACCTTTCTTGTTTATTGTTTCCGAAAAAGATGCCCTGGTCAATCCAGAGATCCAACGCAAGAGCTATGACACACTTTGTAAACAAGGGTATAAGATGAATTATATCGAGTGCAAAGGTGCCAGCCACTCCAAAGGCGCGACGTGGTCACTTAAATCTCAACTAGAGTGGGTAAAAGACCGACTCGATGGTGTGGAGATGAAAGATGTCTGCACACGCCCAGACCCCATCTGCTGCGAAGGCTCCGATAGCAAAGTCTGCACCCCCTAATTTCGACAAGCCCGACGAAGAGAAAAGAAACCCCTCAGCCTCCCTTGTAGTCGACAGTTCCCCCTACGCAACTTCGTTGGCAAGGGGAGCGATGAAAGACCCCATCAGTCCGAGTGAACGTTCGTCCAGCTCCCCCTGTTGTTCAACTTCGTTGGCGAGGGGAGCGATACAAGACCCCCTCAGACGGGCTTCGCCCGCCAGCTCCTCCTACGCGATTTTCGCTCCGTTCCTATCACAAAGGGAGCGACGAAAGCCCCTCTCAGTCCGACCTATCGCTCGTCCAGTTCCCCCTACGCGACTTGCGCTCCGCTCCTGTCAGCAAGGGGAGCGATGCACATCAAACGATATATCGCGATACAAACGAAAAATCCGTGTATATCGGTTGGTTTGTCCCTCCTTTCGAAAGGGTTGAGAGGAGGGATGAGCCGGAGGCTCAGGGTGGAGAGTTTGTTGAGGCATATGTTGCAAAGCGTACGGAGCAAACGTCCTCATAGGACGCTTTGCTTTGGACGCAAGTGCAACGTCTGCCGGAGCAG
>PCBK01000131.1 GCA_002731275.1 Deltaproteobacteria bacterium
ATGACCATTCTGGACGTGAAGGCCAAGGATGAAAAAGGTCATCTGTACAACATTGAAATGCAGATCGGACCAGAGACATCGTTCACATGGAGGATTTTGTTTTACTGGTCGAGACTCTTTGGCAGCCAACTCGTTCGTGGTCGTGAATACGACGAACTACAAAAGACCATCTCGATCGCCATCACGGACTTCGAGTTGCTCCAAGAGAGTGAGCATTATCACTCGACATTCCGGGTGATGGAAGAGCAGCAACACTTTTTGTTGTGCAAGGCACTTGAAATTCACGTCTTGGAGTTGCCAAAATACAAAAAGGCGCTTGAGGATGCGCAAACACCAATCGAGCAATGGCTGAGTTTCTTGAAGGATGGAAAGGACATGCAACACGACCAAATCCAAAAGTGGGACGAGGAATGCAAGAAAGCCCTCGAAGAGATCGAACACCTGAGCAGGGACGAGAAGTTCCGCTGGGTCTACGAAGACCGCCTCAAAGGCATCCTCGATTACTACAGCGGCCTCAAGAGCAAGTTCCGCGAAGGTCTCCAGAAAGGACTTCAAGAAGGTCGACAAGAGGGACTTCAAGAAGGCCGACAGGAGGGACTCCAAGAAGGCGAACAGATTGGCCTTGAAAAAGGACTCCAAAAGGGTTTTTCACAGGGAGAACAAGCAGGCCTCGAAAAAGGAATGCAAACAGGCGAGCAAATCGGCTTGCTCAAGAGCGCAAAGAAAATGCTCGAAGCTGGCATGACACCTCAAGAAGTCGCTAACATCCTTGACGTCTCCATCCAAGACATCCAAAACCTCAACGCATAACCACCAAACAACCCACGTACGCACGGATATTGGGATACGAATGGCCGTCCACCCGGGTTTCAACCCGGTGATACCAACCAAACAAATCCCTCTATCCAATCATTCAACCCATGTTCCCGCTATCGAAAACCATCCACAAAGACACACCAAACAAATACAACCACATATGGACGGTGTTCAGGATACGAACACAACCACATATGGATGGTGATCAGGATACGGATGGCCGTCCACCCAGGTTAAAACCTGGGCCTATAGAGAGCGTACACGATGCCTTTGGCATCGCATCATTCAGAATTGGGCAGGTCTAAAGACCCGCCCTAAAACCCCATGCAGATAACAACCATCCCTTTTCCTCGACGCAAACAACAATCATCCCAAAACCCCATGCAAACAGCAACCATCCCTTTTTCTTTTTGCAACCAACTCCCTCGGTGGCTCCGTGGAGAATGGCTGTCATCAGCCATTCTATCCAAGAAAACCGATAGGTTTTCAAGGAAGATCCAACGCTTGGCGTTGGTGACTGTGTTCCTTTCCATCTTGCGCTTTGTGTTGGAGATACAATATATATGTTCCATCGAACACAGGGGGAGCTTCCTCTGCGCCGTCCCACAGACACAAAGGAGTCACCATGAACTTTCCATCCATGACCAAGATATGGATTTATAGTCTTTCCTGCTTCATCACAATGACCTTGCTCTCAGGCTGCAAAAAAGATATCAAACCAACCCCCCGTCCAATAAAGCGTTCAACCTCAAAGCCCACGAAGCCCAAAGTCAAAAAAGAACTGAAAAAGAAAGTCATCCCCCCCAAGAAAGTCGTCCGTAAAGCACCTCCCAAGCCACGCAAAATCGACTTCAATGATTATCTCAACAAGCCACCCAAAGGATTTGTCGCGCTCAAAGAGTACATCCCAGGCATACGCTTGAGTATCCGCTACCACACACCACGCAACTTCACAGAAGCCCCACTCCCCGGCTATGGCGCACCTGGCGCGTGGATGGTTGAAAAAGCAGCCAAGGCCCTCAAACGTGTCCACATGTCCCTCAAGAAAAAAGGACTCGGCCTGCTCGTATACGACGCCTACAGACCCATCCGTGGCACACTCGGCATGGTCGCTTGGGCCAAGCGTACACAAAAACTACACTTATTCAAACAAGGCTACATCGCGCGCTACTCCGGACACAACCACGGACACACTGTTGACCTGACCATCGTCAACTTGAAGACTGGAAAACCCCTCGACATGGGAACCCCTTGGGACACACTGACCACCAAGTCACACACGCGAAATGCCAAAGGCAAAGCCCTCAAAAATCGCTATCTCCTGAAACGCGAGATGAGAAAACAAGGTTTTCGCCCATACTACAAAGAATGGTGGCACTTCCGATACCCCATGAAAGGCACAAAAAGAAGAGATGTCCCCTACGGATGTTATGAAGCCCCAGAAGGGAAATGGCGACCCAAAAAAGGCTGGGATAAACCCGGCTACAACATGCCTATGAAGTGGAAACCCAGCCCCTGCAAATGATCACCGGATCTCACTCTGGGCGTCCGCAAAAGAGACAATGTTCTCGCCCATCGGAACCTCCGTCCCAAACCTCCCCACCTGCATCCTCCAATCCACACCAATGATCTGACCAGGCACCATCCTCACCCAGACATTCTCTCCTTGTAATGGCTCACTTGAAAAGATCATGTGGTTGATAAAGCCCTTCTCTGTCGGACTCTCACACTCCTTGCCATAACTCGGACACATGTGACTCACCGAACACTTGTGCTTGTATGTACTGTAAAAGAGCTGCTGCCCCCCTTGATGAGCGAGCATCATCTGACCATTGCTCAAGATAAAGGAAAGATACGTCTCATACGGCCCACACGAGTCATCATGAGAATAATCCCCCACAATCTCACACACCTCTTCAACCGTTTCCTGAATCGCCGCGACAGCATCCTCAATGCTCACACCCGCTCTGTGCAGTTCCACACGCCGTTCCAAGTGCGTCAAGATCAAATAAAATAACACCTCACTGTCTGTCCCGCCGAGAATAAAACGCTTCAACTTGGGCGCAATCTTGGCACGCAATTCGTCCCGATGTTCAGAGAAGTTACGCAAGTTCCCATTGTGAGCAAAGACCCAAGAGCCGTACTGAAAGGGGTGTGTGTTGATGATCGACAGCTCCCCTTGTGTCGCTTTACGAAGGTGCGCAATCACCGTCTCTGACGACACAACACCTGAAACGTGTTGGAACAATGAGTCCTGAATCGCTGTCGAAGCAGACTTGATCAAGTGAGGCGCACCTGCGACGTAATAGGCCACGCCCCAACCGTCAGGGTGGCGCTCGGATTGAACCATCAAAGCATTGTCAGCGCTCATGAGACTTGTGTGAACCTGGCTGGGAATCACAGAACGAAAACCAAATAGTCGGCACATCAAACACCTCTCTTGCTAGAAACATGGCTGCATATCGAAACAAAAATCATACCACGAATCACAATGATGGAAAAGTTTACAGGAAAAATCCCCCAACAACCGAGAGGATTTGCTATATTTTGTGCTAGTATAAAGTGAACCCATGATTTGAACCGGTTTCATGAGACACGGAGCCCCGCTCGATGGTAAACACAGCACAAAAACCCCCCATCTCAGATGAGATCATCGCAAAAACAAAGGAATTCCTACTAAGCTTTGGAAAGGCGAGCAAAAAACTGTCCCTTTATGGACACCAAAGCGAAGGATTCGAAGAGTTTTTCGAACCCACACACCAAACACTCACCACCATCCTCAAAGACACAAAAAGTGATCTGACCCTCTCCGTCAAACCATTCGACTTTGTACTCGAAGGGGACTCTGTCTATCACGACGATGGTCAGGAAAACAGCATCACCTACAAACTCTACCGGGTGGGCATCCGTACCATCACTTTCGAACAAAAGATCAAGATTCCTAGCCTCGTACAAGTCGGTTCGCTCCTCGTCAAACCTCCGATGGAGCTCGCACAGACCGACCTCGCATCCCTCCTCTGGGAAGCTGAAATTGAACACTTCTCCTACCTCCAACTCCAAAGCACAGGTGACGGAGCAGAGGTCGAAAGTGAAGACGATACAGAGGACTTCCAAAGACTCCTCAAAGCGATCAAACAAGACCTCGGATCACGCGATGAACGCCATAAGATCAACTTCAGAAGCCTCTCCACCGCAGACCTCGACGCCAGAAAGACGATCGACTCAGCCGCACACCAACGCGAGCTGACGCGGCACGCTTCCCCACTCTCCGATAACGAGCTCAAAGCCCTCCAAGACATCCTAGCCAAAGAACGCGAAACTCTCCCCGATATGGCCAGCGAGTTGATGTTCTTCCTCCTCAAACACGTCCACAAACGCAACGAACTCGAACAGCTCTCTGAACACATCTTGCGCCTCGCAGAGACCCTCTTCAATAACCACAGCTTCTACCACCTGAGCCTCCTCATGGAAGAAGTCTTTTGGGCCATGGAGCTAGGCAGCAAAGAGTTATTCTCTGCCTACAAGACGATCTTCAACCAACTCCAAGACAAACTCGGGACGATCGAGCGGATCGAGCAACTTCTCGAATATATCGAAGAAGCCGCACGTCTCTCTGCAAATGATCGAAGTGATATCCGTATCTTCCTCACACTGTTTGGGACAAAGCTACACGATATCATCATGCAAAAGCTCCCCAAAGTCAGCTCCGGTACACGACGCATCCTCCTCGGTGCCATCGGTGAACACGCAAAGGGCGCAAAACTCTTCAAGCAATTGTACGCCAAACAAAAATCCAATAAAGACTTCCTGCTCGATATGGTGATCGTCGCAAGAGATGTCCCCGATCTGCTCGATATGGAGCTGATTCAGGAGTTCTTGTCGACCAAACATATCCCCCTCCAAACAGAAGCGCTCGTCCTCCTCGCTCACCAAGCCCCCGAACAAATCGCCGAGGTCTCCAAATCCTTCCTCTCAAACGCCAAACCAGAGCTGCAAAAAGCAACCCTTGAGGTCCTTTGCCGTATCGGTGAGACAGGTATCCAGATCATCTTTGACCACCTGCAATCCAAATCGTTTAAGCGACTCTCTGCTGCAAAGAAGTCCGAGATTTACAAACTCCTCGGTCAAACACAAAATCCTAAGCTGATCGATTGGTGCTTTCAAATCCTCGAAACACCCAGCACGATGTTCAGCTTTGGTCTCAACAAAGAGAAGGTGCTCGTCCTTGATGCGCTCGATACGACCGGTCTGTATGAGGTCAGAACGCGCATGGAAGAGCATCTCGAGAAGTTTGAGCAACCACCCAAAATCAAAAAAGAAATTGAACACGCTATCCAACGGTTCACAATCTCCAGACACTGATACAACGAGGGAATCATGGCCAAAGCAAGATTATCTCACCTCGCAGAGCTTGACGAAGAACAAGATTCTGGAAAAGAGCAGAGCGGCAAGAAGCTCCAACAGCTCGGTCTACAGCTCGTCAATAGCATCTATATGTACATCCGCTCTTTGCAAATGTACGACAAAAACAACAAGGTCTTTTTACGCCCCCTCCACACGATGGAGGAGATCATCAATGGTATCCTCGTAAGAGAGGAAAAAGTCGAACTCTACGGAAACATGTCGACCATGTATCTCAACGGGACGCTTTTGCCCTTTGCCGCGTCGGGCCTGGAGAATGTAAACTTCCTACTTCAGGCATTTGAAGAGCGTGGGATGGGCGGGTTGATGATCGAACACCCTGTCACTGCGGGGATGTTGACGGAGTTCTTGCAGCAATTTGCCCCCAGCGAAGAAGAAGAATACGACGCTCCAATCAATGGAGAAGGTATCCAGGTCCAATCTCTCGCATCCATACGCGAACGACTCAAAGAGTTAGCGTTTCGCGAGATCCAGTCGGAGGTCGCGCTCAAGGCAGATGCCAACAAATACGCGGTCATCCTCTACTGTCGACTCGTACACTTTGTCCAACGCGAGTGGGACACAAACTCACCCAAACCCAAGGCCAATATCGCAACACGTACGCTCCAAGAATTCATCGACTTGATCTTCAAACGAAAAGTCGAATTCCTGGGCTACTCAAATGACCACGACAGCGAGACTTACGAAGCCTTTCATGTTTGCAACGTCACCGTCTGTGCGCTCCTCTTTGGTCAATACCTGGGACTCAAACGACTTCAACTGCTCCAGCTCGGTATGGCAGCCCTCAGCCATAACATCGGAAAAAAAGACATCCCACAACATATCCTCAATAAGGATGGCTCTCTTACAAAAGACGAACAACAAGAGATCCGACGAATTACCGTCTACACCGTCCAACACATCCTCGAACAATCCTTTAACTGGAAGCGAATGCGTCAGGCCATCATCGCCTCAGGCATCAACTCGCCCATCGAACCAGATGAAAACAAAGAGGCGCTGATCTCATCCAATGGCCCACCACTGTTTAGTCGGATTATCGGGCTGTGTGCGATCTTTGACTCCTTGTGTACCCAGCGCCCCTTCCGCCCAAAAATGCGACCAAGTGAAGCGCTCGCGTTTATGAAGCGACACTACTCCGATCTCTACGACTACTTCTTGTTACGTAACTTCATGAAGTTCTTTGGCTCTATGATCGAAAAAGCCACCCATCGCCCCATCGATTGGTCCAAAGCAGCACCAGACACGAGGGTCTTCTCCAAACAAAAACTCAACCCCCTCGGCCAGGACCTCAAGAGCGAATTGCTCGAATATTGGGATCTTCGACGACTCCAAAAACGAACCGCCGAACAAGAACACCGCCTCCAATTCCTCAAACAATTCCTGACCTGGAAAACACAAAAAGCCAAGTGAATCCCTCCCCTTCCCCTCAACTTCACCTTTGAAAACAGTTTCCCTGACAACCCAGAGAAAAACGAAGTGGTCCTCTCGCGGAGTAAGCGCATGAACACGATGTTGCATATCACATAGTAGAGTCGGACTTTGTGCCCAACCTTTATGTTGTATGTCCTTTTGGCGAGAGGACCACTCAGATCATTGGATGCTCTCTTTCCTTATGGTATGCACCGTTCCCCTTATCGGACCGAATGCATGCATTGAGACTTGAGTGGGAAAAACAGGCGACCGCAGAGGAGCCTGGAGGGGTTTCACAACGTTCCTGCTAAAACTTCAGATCAAGCGTCGCACGAGCGTTCAGACCAGCGGCGAACACACCAGATGCGTGGGGTTTGTACAACGTGTTGAACACGTTCTCCACACTCATCAACAATTGAACATGACGATGCAAACGGACCCCACCTCGAATATTCAACGTAATCCAACCAGGCGTACCATCTACACATCCATCCTTGGCATTCTCCCCACAAACGGGAACACGTGGATCATCGCGGTCACGCTGTGAAAGCGCAGTTTGTTGGTCCGCAAACAATGTGTAGATCTCCAAGAAGCCACGTCTTTTGAAGTCATATCGCAAAGAGACCTTCCCAAACAGCGGAGGAATCCGCGAGAGAGGCGTCTCAATCCCACCATCGTCAATCGCCCGACCTTCTGTCCAGGTCGCATGTCCAGTCAGACGCAATGAGCGCCACAAACGAATCCCAGCCCCCACTTCGACACCAAGAACACGTGCGTTCGCTTTGTTGACACGTTGCTTTACAGCCTTACCATCCACAGTGTCCTGTCCGTTGTACTGCGCAGAAGCCGACACGATCAGGTCATTCCAGAAGCTGACATAGCCTGTCACCCAACCAAAAAACCGCTTATTTCGCGCACGCAATGTCAACTCAAGTGTCCGCGAAATCTCCGGACGCAAATCGGGATTGGGGATCTCGAAGTTATTGCCCGCGTCACCAATAAAGGCAGACTCCTGGAGGTTTGGTGCCCTGAAACCCTCTGAATATGAGAAGCTCACGTTGAGATTGCGGTTCATCAAAAATTGCAACGAACCATAAAGAGCATTACCAAGCTGTGCAAATGAGACGGCTTCGAAGGAATCACGTGCAGGTGCGTTGGCCATAAAGCCATTCAAACGATCACCGACGTTGAGGTAGAGTCCCCATCCTTCCTTTCCACGCAAAAGACGGAATTTGGCCGAGATATGTCCACCCACTGTCATGTAATCGACACCTTCAGGATAGGTTGGTGTGCTTGTTTGATATGAACCCTCACCACGGCGTTGTTCGGCCTCGGACTCGACGACATCTCTGTAGACATCGACACCGTAGCTGAGCTTCAGCCAAGGTGTCGCCTTGGTGTAACCATCGATGGACGCGCCGATCACCATCGTCGCGTCTCGGTTGATGGACTCGCGACTTAGGGTGTAGGGTTCACCTGCGTCGAAGCGACGACGGTAGACTTTTTCGCGTTGTTCTTGCGCAGAGAGCGTCACGCGGAGGCGTGTCTTGGAGAACTTTGTCTTGAGGCGAAGATAACCAAAATGCATCCAGTTGTCGTAGTAGCGCATGCTACGTTTTGCGGCAAACTGGTCCGAACGTCCCTGATTGAGGAGCTGTGTGTGTCTGTAGAGCGCTTCCAACTTCCATCCAGGGGCGATACGCCACTTGGCTTTCACGCCGACATACAGATTCTCATATCCACTAAAAGCCTGCCCTCCCGTCGCCGGGTCGATCACCAGATCACCATACGTCGTAGGCTGGTAGAGGACATTCTCTTTGCCTCTCAGGAGGATCTTGTTTGTCGAGTCAAAGGTAGGCTGTCCAGGACGAAGATCCCCAAAGGAACCATAGGCGACGTTCGCCTGGATCGCGACGCCCATCACACTCCCTGTCAGCGCAAGATATCCAGAACGCTCCTGATCAGAGCTTGCGTACTTACCGACCAAGCGAGCGCCAACTTTCCACTCCTTTGAATAGCTCATCTCGGGGTTTTGTGTCCGGATATTGAGCACACCACCAAAAGCGTAGCTACCGTACATCAACGAGCCCGGTCCTTTTAGAACTTCAAGCGCACCGATAGACCAGGGGTCGAGTAGGTTCAAGTATTGGTTGGGACCGGAACGAAAGGTCGATGAATTGAGACGCACACCGTCGATCAAGATCAAGACTTGTGGACCCACTCCACCACGAATAATCGGCGCGCCGCCGCCGTGGTTGGTTTTTTGAAGGAAGACACCAGGCGTCTCTTGAAGAGCTTCAGGTGTGGTGCGTGGGCGGCGCTCTTCGATCGTCTTTCGATCCAGGACGCTGATCGAGCGCGCGCTTCGAAATGGATCTTCGGGAGCCCTCTGACCAACCGTAACAGATTGAAACACAGGAGGTTTGTTCTTGCGTTTTTTTGCGCGCTTTTTCGCGCGTGTTTCTTTTTTGGTGGCTTTCGATTCCTTTGCAGCCTTCGCAAAGGACGCGGTGGGATAACACAAGATCAACGACAACATGAGATAGCGAAGTGCGTTCTCGTACATTTCAGATTCCCTTTTGTGAACAGTCTACTTGATACAATACGACGCATCACATATCACCACAAAAAGGCAAGAAACTCTATCAGGTGATCCCCCTCATTTAGGATAGGAAATCCCCCCTATTTTAACTACATATCAGAAGAGACCAAACCAATACGAATGGCGTAACGAACCAAACCGGCGAGATTGTGAATGTCGAGTTTCTTCATCATGCGACCGCGGTGAGACTCGACGGTCTTGCTGCTGATGTGAAGTGTTTCGGCGATCTGTGGCCCCGAATAGCCCTCTGCAAGGAGCTGTAAGATCTCCCGCTCCCGATGGGTCAACTCGCCCTTTTGCTTTTTGTGGGTGGTTTGTGTGCCAGACTGCGCATCTTTCAGCAGGATCTTCGCGACCGCTGGACTAAAAAACGCTTCCCCTTCTGCAATCGCACGAATCGCCTTCACCAGATCGGAGAGTCCCGAACCCTTCAACAAAAAACCACTCGCCCCCGCACGTAAGACAGGGCGAACGTACTCTTCTCCGGCATGCATCGACAAGATCAGGACCTTCGCGTCGGGATGTATTTTTAACAATTGCTTTGTCGCATCGACACCATTCAGACGAGGCATCGCCAGATCCATCACCACAACGTCAGGCTTGTGCTCTTCGACTTTTTGAACGCCCTCAAAACCATCAGCCGCTTCAGCCACCACCTCGATATCTTCTTGTCCCTCCAACAAAGCCCGCAATCCCTGACGCACAATCATGTGATCTTCGACCAATAACACCCGCAGCGTGGATTTTTTTTGCATACCAACCTCTCTTCTCATACACAACATCGCCAAGCAGTGTAACGCCTTCAGAAGGGAAAAAACAAGTGTATCTGTGTCCCACCCCCTCGCTTTGATGTCAATGAAAACTCTCCACCGAGCAACGCAACGCGCTCCCTCATCCCTCGAACCCCTCGATGTCCTCTCTTGACCTGTGCGACATCAAATCCGACGCCATCGTCCGTAATCTCGATGTGCAGTGTGTCCTCCACGTCGTAGACACGCAACGTCACCTCGGAGGCGTCTGCATGTCGACTGATATTGGTGAACGCCTCCTGTACCAAACGATAACAAGCGTTCTCTGCCCCTTGGGATAACACCTCAGGTAACGCCTCCAGCTCCGTGTATACGTCGAGCTTTGAGCGCTCCGAAAGATCCTCACAAGCCCGCTCGAGCGCGACCTTCAGGCCAAAGTCGTCGAGCACAGAAGAGCTCAACATCATCACCGCGTGACGGATCTCTTGCAGTGTCTGATCGGTCATTGTGATCGTCTGTTCGACGATCTCTTCGACCCTCTTTGGCTGCGCCAATTGTTGGGGGATCAGTTGTAGATGGATGCGAATCGCAGTCAACGCCTGCCCTGCTGAGTCGTGTAGTTCCCGCGCGATGCCTCTCCGCTCCTCCTCTTGAAGGGTCATCATCTGGGCGGATAACAAACGCAATGAACGCTCTTTCTCTTGTAGCTCGTCATACGCCGTACTCAACTCAAGAGAGCGCGTCTTCACCTTCTCTTCGAGATCCAAGTTCAACTCTTCGAGGTGGCGTTGTGTGCCACGGAGTTCACCAAGCAACGAATCGATCTGACATTGCGCCCCCAGCACGACTCTCATGGGGAGCATATAGAGCAAAGAGGCCAACACGCTGCCCAATCCAAAAAACGCCAACAGTAGAAAAAGTGTGTACCTTCGGACTGTGGTCATTGAGATCGCGACCCAGACCTCTCCGTGCTTGTGTTGGTCGAGTTTAATATCCGCTTTCGCCCACAATCCTTCCCGCAACGCGAGCTTTAGCTCCTGTGATGTGGAGATCCCTTGAAACTGATTTCTCTGCCGCCGAAGCACCTCCACAGCGAGGATATCCTGCTGTTGTTGGATCTTGCGAAAGTGCTCGACGAGCTTGAGCGTGTCGTACCACCAAAGCACCGGTTGTTGTGCGGCTTGCTTTTCCGCCTTTCGGGCAAATTGTTGCGCGATCTGCGCGGCCTGTTTGTGAAGCTCGCGTGTCTGCACAAGAAAGTAGGCACACGGCGCGCCAAGAGAGACGAGCACCAGCAACAACAAAGACAACGGAAACAAGCGTCGCGAGAGAACGCGCCCAAGAGGTGGATTCATCGACAGCCCTCCTCTCCGTCTCGTGAGATCGCAATATATCCGGCCCGACAGATCAGCTTTTGCCCTTCAGGAGAGTAGGTAAAGTCCAAAAATTCTTTCGCCCTACCAGAAGGTTGTACGCGGCTGACAAAGGACAACGGTTTGTATAAGGCGTTCTTTTTGTGCAGATGGGCAGAGACGTCCTTCGCCAACGGAAAGATCCGCAAGGGAAGTGATTGAGAGACGATCGCCCCTTTGTCAAAAACCCCAATCGCTCCAGGCGTATACATCAACGCCTCCTGCATGTCCTGATCGCGGTACATCACCCGCCACAGTCCACGTCGATATGCAGCTCGATTCACACGGGCAAAGCCGGGGATACCACGCTCCAAGAGTCGATGTCCTGAGTCCCCTTTCTCCCTCTGAAAGACCACAACAGGAAGTCCGTTGGACCAACGCTTTGTGCGGCCTCCATACAACGACAAAAGAGAAGCTCGATCCAGCGCCTTCAAAGGAACTGATGGATGTGCTGCGAAGACGACGGAGACTCGTGCATATAAGAACGTTTGGAGCCCAAGCGCTCGCTCATTGGCTCTCAGGGCACGTGAGATCAAGCCGAGCCCAACAGCGCCATCGTTCACGGCTCTGATTCCCCCCTTTGAGCCGATACTTCGATGAACCTTGCACCCAACACAAGAAGTGTGTGTACGCAAAAACCTTCGAAACAAAAGACGCGTGAGGGGTAAATTGCTTCCAGAGCCCGCGAGGGTCAATGTTGTCGGAGTCTGGCTTATTTGAGAGGGGGCGTTCACAGACGTAAAGGGTTCTTGGGCGAAAGGCGGACGCCATCCAGGTGTGTAGGTATAAATAGCAAGCGCGCCGAGCACAAGAACGACCCCAACAGCGATCATCCAGCGGACTCTCCACCACATCGAATCGTATCTTGCGTCATGGCTCACAACAGCTCACCCATGAGCGCGTTTGCGACGCGCGTGAAAAAAGGCAAGCAACGCAGGCATGACGTCTTCGCCTGTCGAGACGTCGATATGTTCCATCTGAAGTTGCTTACACACATCGGAGAATGCTTCTCTTCTCGCTCGATTGCTCTCCAAGTAGGTGCGCGTAAAAGCTGTCGAACTCATATCCAACGAGCAGACCTCACCAGTCTCCAGATCTTCAAATGTCCACACACCACCAGGTCCCACGTTCATGAGATACGTACCCATCACAGCGACAAGAAGCGCAGAAGACACGCCCACCCAGAGATACATCCCGCCCCAAAGGACACCGACCAAGGCAAACACCACGGCGAGCAGCCAAGAGAACCACATCGCGTTTTGATACAACGAAGAAGGTGTGGTTTCAGAGGTGTCGATCAGTTCGAGTTCTGTCTCGTCAAGCAGGGAGTGGTCTGTGTGGGGTAAAAAGACTTCGAGTGGATCGTGAACAGTGACAGCGACGATATCGTGTTTTCGCGCGAGCAAGCGCAGATTGGTCGTGTCCAGAGTGTAAAGAAAGTCCGAGACGACGAAGCCAATCGTGTGACGAGGAGCGGTCTGTTGCATAAATTGTAGCGCCAGAGACAACCCACGTTCCGAACCTGACGAGCTTGATGGTGAACGATAACGCAACATGTCTTTGATCAGCCGCATGACGTGATTGCGTCCCTTTTTGGGCACGACAAACTTCTCGACGTCATCTCCAAAGATGATCAGACCGATGCGATCGTTGTTCTGTACAGCACTCAACGCAAGCAACATACAGATCTCTGCGCTGACCTCTCGCTTACTGCGGCCTTGTGTACCGAGATCCATCGAAGAAGACGCATCCCACAACAACATCACCGTGCGCTCGCGTTCCTCCATGAATTGCTTGACATATGTCTCTCCCATCCGGGCCGAGACCTTCCAATCGATCCAACGAACTTCATCCCCAGGCTGGTACTGACGGTGCTCCAAAAAGGCCATACCGCGACCCTTGAAGGCTGATTGGTACTCACCAGCGAACAGATCTTGCACCTGTTTTTTGGCGACAATCTCAAGCCGTCGGATGGTCTCAGCGACATCGAACTCCTCTTCATCAGAAGAAGCAGCATCGAGTAAGCCGGCCTGTCCACCTCCAGAGAGATGATCGGACAGGTCTTCTTTTTTGCGTTGAAAAAACGCCATCTCAGTCTCCTCAGTTCGTCAAGTGTGGGAGCAATATCGCACACAGCCACCTTTTTTTCCAGGTTGATCTATACTCCAATCGCATTTTCCGATACCTTTTTTCTGGAGCAGGCTCCATCTCTCTGATACGGACGTGACAAAGGAGAATCGTGTGCGACAATCCCTTCGAGAAGATCTTGTAGCTGGTTTCGTATTGGCTTTGTGGTGTGTGGTGTACATCACAGGCGCCGCGACAACTTACCAACCGGCAGACAGCGCGGAATTTTTGTCCGTCGCGGCGCTCGGTGGTGTCGCACACCCTCCGGGCTATCCCCTCTACACACTTCTCGGAATACTCGCCAACACCCTCTTTCCAGGCCCCATCCCCTTTCGCCTCAGCCTGCTCGCGGCCTTCATCACCCTTGGCACACTCATCGGTCTCTACAAGACCCTCAAGGCATGGACCAACAAGGCGAGCGTCGCGTTACTCGGCGCGTCTGTCGGCGCCACAACCCTGCACCTTTGGAAACACGCGACACACCCAGAGGTCTTTGCCTTGCTCGGATTCTTCGCAGTGTGGATGATCTACTTCGCCACACAGACCTCTCGACAGGACATCTCTGACACACAGCGACGCAATGCGTGGTGGATGTATGCGCTCTTCACGGGCCTAGCGTCCGCACACCATCAGTCGATTATCCTCACAGCGCCCTTTGGTGTGTACGCCTTGTACTACACGTTTTTTCACGAAGACACCAAAACACAGCGCATACTGCCTCACTTTTTGGTCGGTTGTGGACTCTTCCTCGTCGGCTTTGCGCCTTACCTGCATATCGCCTTCCAAAAGACAACACCGCCTGGTTCATGGGGCGCCTTTCCACATCTCTCAGACGTCTGGGATCACTTTCTTCGCAAAGAGTTTGGGACGTTTAAGAGCGGAATCTACAAAGCCAAACGTCCTTTTTGGTTCCACTCTGTCGCGTATCTCAAACAAGCATTGTGGCCACTCGGGACGTTTATGATGGGGCTCTCCGCCCTCTGGCTGCTCGGCATCTGGAAGACACTTCGCGCCCCAATCACCTGGACGCTTTTGGCGTCCTGGTGTCTTGCAGCCTTGCTCTTCCCTACACAGCTCATGATGGGGACGTCTCCTCTCGAACAATACGTCGCGGCGCGTTTCTTTTTGCTCCCTGACATCTTCCTGATTCTGTTTGCGGGCCTTGGCATCCACACACTCTACGAAGCGCTCACGGAACAACGACAGTGGTTGTTGGGTGGGTTGACGTTGCTATGTCTCGTCAGCGCGCTCCTTCAGTACCCCCACGGCAGCGCGAAGCAGCGCAATTGGCTGGAGACTTATGGTCGTGATCTTCTACAGGAGATGCCCAAGGGTGCGCTGCTCATTGAGGCCAAAGATGAAGCGACTTGTTACGGTATTGCCTACCTTCAATATACTCTGAAGCTCCGACAAGATGTACGCTTTATCTGCGCTCCTCACCTCTCGCGGCGTTGGTATGTCGAAAAGTTACGAAGACGCTGGCCTGAGTTCAAGTACCCCTGGCACCCCAAGCGGATCTCCACACTTCATCTGATCAAACACTACGGCGACCTCGGACGTGACGTCCACGTCGCGACATTGTACAGCCATTCGATCAGACGATATTTTATGTGGGAACCCTATGGACTTAGCTGGAAAATGGTGAAACAACCCCGTCCCCCAAAGGCTGTCGAGAAGGGTTTACTCTCACGTTTCCGACGACTGCACACACAAACACCGCTCCCCAAAGAAGAAGATGCCCCCTGGCCTGCGAGTATCATCGAACGCTATCACTATGGGTGGAATGCCCTCGCACAGGTGTACAAGGCGATGGGGAAACCCAAAGACGCGAAGAGATGCCTTACACGAGGTCGTACCTGGTGGAAGCTGTCTCGTCCTGGGACACCAACTTCTCGGTCATCGCGTCGAGCAACGCGATAGGTTCATCTCGCACGACGAGCAGCTCACGATCTTTAGCGGACACAAATCCTTCTTCGATAGTGTGATCGATCATCTGCAAGAATGGATCGTAGTAATGATCGACGTTCAAGATCCCGATGGGCTTGGTGTGAAAGCGCAATTGACTCCACGTCATCACCTCAAACAACTCTTCGAGCGTGCCAAAGCCACCGGGCATCGCGATGAATCCCTCTGTAAGCTCGGCCATCATAGCTTTTCGTTCGTGCATATTTTTGACGACATGAAGCTCTTGCAGTCCCATGTGTGCGATCTCTTTTTTGTTGAGCGCCTCTGGGATCACGCCCTTTACGACACCACCATCAGCGAGAACAGCTTCGGCGATCGTCCCCATCAAGCCAATGCTTCCGCCTCCGTAAATCAGCTCGATCTTGCGCGCCGCCATCGCCTCTCCAAGCACACGCGCCTGTTCGATATACAGTGGCCGCGCGCCACTTCGAGAACCACAAAATACACATAGAGATTGAAACGACTTTTGCATCACGATTCCTCACATGTTGGAGCCCAAAATAGAGTCGATACCCTAATCGACTTTGACACATTTGTCACTTGAGTATGTTGACAAAGCACGTCAATCTTCCCAAAACAGAAGAGATTACGCCCATGATATACTCAGAAAAATCATCTCCATCTCATACCACCGGAGGAGGTCTCTTGCACACATCACGTCTCCCATTACTCGCCCTCTTTTGCACGTGTTGTCTGCTTTGGACATCAGACACAATGGCATGGCAATGTCCGCCCAACTTCTACAGATTGCGCAATCAGCGAAGCAAAGCGGTCTACCTTGGGACCTTTCAGGATTTACTCGGACACAAAGCCTCCTATTTTTGGGACACACGCCGCGCACAACTTATTGGTCCACTTGATCACCAGCGCTTCGCACAGCCACCGAACAGAGTGCGTCGCCCAGGACCAGCCCCCAAACACCTCAAAGCCGGCACAGTTGGCTTCCTCGACTATCTGTATCTCGGACACAAACGCATCAAAAAAGTCCCTACTTATGGGTTCTATGGACGTTTTCGCAGCCTCAAGCGTGTCCTGGACATCAAACCATTCATCAAGAATGTCCGCGATCCCTTTGTCATGGGCTTGTTCATTGGCCGGTATGGTTGGACCTCCTGGACCCAACATGCCCGCCTCAAACCTCACCAACGACGTGCCCAAAACCGTCAAACGCTCGGCATCCTTTACACCCTCACCACCGCCAAAGCGTGTAAGAGGGTCAAAGGCCACATGTACAGGGATATTGGAGGCGCATACTTGTACACGCTGTGTTTGATGAAGACCCTCTCGACGAAACAACTCGGAAAACAAGCCACAAGCAGCTCATATCACTGGACAGATCTACTCCCACTCTACGCCCGATACGCGACGAAACCGAACGCCATTCAATTCTTCAACAAATACTTTCTCCAGCACGGACTTCCTCATCGTCCCCCTCCACAAAAGGCCGTTCGTTATCCACAATGGAACAGCTGTCCTCCCTACAGATGGGAACGGCATGGTCCCTTTCAGCAACGACAGGATCTTCACAACAGAGCGATGTGGCAGCTCCTCACAAAACATCACCCATCGCTCGCGCCTTTTATCCAAAAAGTCTACACAAATGTCGACGCACAAAAAGATGCATATGTCGTCGATATAGCATCCAAAAACAGACGATATTACGTGCTGTTGCTCAATCCATCTAGTTGGTTTTACGCAGAGATCACCCCCAAACAACGCAAGAAACTGACGATTGGCCTGCGTATTCAGTACGTAAGTCGCGGTCCACACGCACAAACCTTCCCCTTCCAGCCTCGACTTGCACAAGGTCGATTGTCCTTGAAAGGCAGGCGAGGAAGCTTCTCGTATCGCGCCAAAAAGCGGATGTTGAAGGCACTGCAAGCTCGACTTGTTCATACATTTAAGACAGGGAACCTTCCGCATCAAGCGGGTATGGCGTTGCGCTCTCTATACAAAATCGCTCATACAAAGAGCGCGGTCAGTTGGGGTCCCAAAGAATTCAAAAGGGTGCTCTTGTCATTCCCTGGTGTCGCTTACAGAGACAAGACAAAGACCGTCGAATATTGGTTACAGACATACCAACATGCGCTCACGATGAGCACACTTTCATCGTTCGCACAAGCGCTCTACCAGACGCTCCCATCGCTATATCAACATGCCTCGCGTGCTGGCACATTTGCCCATAAACGCCCCTCCAAACGACGCCCGAAACGAACCTGGAGAGCGCAGGATATGCACCGCGCGATCATTCGATACGTGGCCTCCACTGCGCTCTTCTATCTCGCCAACAACAAGCCCAAACAAGCGAAGACATGGATGCAGCAATTCCGAACGAAGAAGAAACGTTTTTATCCAGCCGGCTGGTCTACGCGCTTGCGCCCAAAGAGCAATGCAGCCGCCACACTCCGGGCGATCGAAGCGCTCGTGGCCCAGGCAAACAACACATCCTACGCCCTCCCACCACAGCCTTCAAGACATGATCTCTACTTGTTGAGGGGATTGTTCAGCCCGTACGCCTACGAGCTCCGAAAGCGCTTTGTCACACTCCTTCGCAAAGCCGGTTATCCACGTATCGACCCTTAAGGCCATCGGATGGAAAAAAGGGATATTTTGTTGATAAATTGCAACCAAAAACCAGACTAATATGTCAAAGACAAAAAAGAACGTTGGATTCCTTACATTTGGACCAAGGGGCGATCAATGACAAAACGAGAGACGACCACAGCAGTCGAAAAGATGTCAAACGCACACTCACCACATCCTCGAATATTTGCCTGGATGTGCATGCTCTTCGCTGTGTTCATAGGCCAACTCTTTGCCCCTTCTCCCACACACGCACAAACGATCTGTCGCCCTGTAAACGCCCTCTTTCTCGTTGATACATCGGGCAGTATGAACGACAATGATAAGTTGCCAGCGCTCAAACGTGCGATGAACGTCGTCCTCGATCAATTCAAAGGTCGCTTGCGCATAGGACTCATGACATTCTCAGGAAAGAGCGCGATCTTGCAAGCCCCGTTGGGTCCACTGAATCCCGCCGATCAGGCTTCGAGTAACGCACACATCAACGCCATGAAAGCAAAACTAAACGCACTCAAAGCGAGCGGCGAGACCCCCCTCAATGTCGCGCTCAAAGAAGCCAAAGCCCACTTCAGCAAAATGCTCCATCAATTCCCCGAATACAACGACACAAACCCCGAATCCAAACGACGAACGTTCTTGTTTCTGTTGACTGATGGCTACGATAGCAGCGGAGGTTTCGACCCAGTTGTCGAAGTCCAACGTCTGAGAGGTTACTATGCAGGTCTACAAAAGTACGATATCAAGACATTCGTGATTGGTCTTGGTAATCGCACCTCGATGGACACTTCAAAGCTGCAGGCAATGGCTGTTGTTGGCGGCACAGAACCTTTTTCGCTCATCGAAAAACTCGACACTCTGACCTCGACTCTTACAGATCTGACTCGCTCCCTCACAGCAGAGTCCTGTAACAACATCGATGACAATTGTGACGGTCAAATCGACGAAGACGTCCGAAGTAGCTGCAGCAATGATTGTGGCAAAGGGACATCGACATGTTCACAGGGAGAATGGAGCGCCTGTAACATCTCCACCACAAACAAAGAAGTTTGCGACGGAAAAGACAACGATTGCAACGGAAAAATCGACGACGGAGAGCTTTGTCCAGGTGGGCAATGTTTGAAGTCCAAGAGTGGACGATACCAGTGTGTCGTCGATTGTACGCCACAATCCTGCACCAACGGCACAGAATGTGATCCCAATACCAAACAATGTGTGCAAATCATCACACGTACAAACGGTTCATGTGGGAGTGATGGAGATTGTAAGGGAGCGCAAGAGATCTGTTTCGAGAACAAATGTGTCAATCCAGCGATTCCACCGGGATGTGGATGTAATCTTCAAGAGACATCGATGGGACACAGTCGTATATGGTTGTTGTTCTTGCTGCTCTTTGGGCTTCGATTTGTCAGACACCGCCGTCACTGATCCACCTCCCAACCCCGCTCTCCTTTCCTCCTGCACACAACTTTCACAATCAATTCATGCACATCACATTGGGGATTCATCGACACAGGACATGATGGCATTGTCCCTCACAATCACCTACTGCTACGGCAAAGGAGCGAGACAATGCAAACACACACGACGATCATCACCATCGCGTTCATGGGTACACTCTCGATGATGCCCGCGAAGATGTCGACAACAATGCTCCCAGCACCCACCACAAAAGTCGTCCAGCAGCTCGAACAATCCTGTCGGCAGTGGAGAAAACAGCACTGGAGCGAGCGGACATTTGCGCTCAAAAAACATCAACGTCCCAAAAGCATTCGTTTTTTGAAGCGCTGTGCGCTTCGAGACCCACAACCACAGATCAGACGCGCTGCGATCAAACAACTCTCCCACATCTACCAGCACAGTCGGCAATTCAGACAGTTGATGAAGATGCTCAAGCACCACCTCTCGTACGACACAGACCTCTACATACGGTACATTGCAGCGCGCCAACTCGGAGCACTCGCGAAAGAGCACATCGAAGCCACCGACATTTTAAGTCGTGCTTTAACATCAAGTCCTCCAAAGATTCGCCCCAGTATCGCGTATGCCCTCGGGAACACTGCGTTTGTCAAAAGAGCTATGCCCGCAGTCAAACAGAGCCTGCTCTTTCACGACGCAGAGCTGCAGTACACATTGCTTTTTGTGATGAGCAAATGGAAAGGTAAGACAAAGCAAGCTCTTCAAGAGGTCAAAGAGTTGACCACACATCAGGACACAAACGTCCGCTACTGGTCCCTCGAAGTGCTCTCACATATCGCCCAAAAGGACGACACGATCACAGCCCTCCTCTCAAAAACATTGTACGATAAAGCCGCCCCTGTTCGTCGTCAGTCCCTCAAGCTCCTGAAGCAGATGGGCACACAAGCGCTCCCTGTCTTGTACGAAGCCAAAGAACACCCCTCGCTCGGTATACGTAGACAGATCCACAACACCCTCGCACTGTGGACAGCCCAACATCGACAACGAGGGTGTGAACAAAACCATCCAAAACACAAGATGCTTCGATGGACACATCACCAACGTCAGATCGCCCTTCAAGATGAAAGAAAACAGGACTGGTCGATCAACTACCCCGTTGAACAACAACAAGACTAGCTCTTATGTGTGAGCTATTCCTTTTGGAAGATGATCAACGTCTCATGTGCCGCACGTGCCGGATGTGAATCTTCCGACGGACCTCTCTGCTTCACTTGTAGACCGTGTCTCTTCGCCGCCTCCTCCCACTGATCAGGACACACAGCGTATGGTGGTCCCTCCTTGCGGTCCCAAATAGGGAAGACCAACGCCAACAAGTGCCCTCCCTTCCGCAAAGTCGAAGACAACACACCAACATACTCATCTCGCCTCGATGGATCGATCGCACAAAAACAGGTGTATTCGAGGATGATATCTTGTGTGTCCTTCAAGGTCTCAGGCAAAGAGAACACATCCAACACCCTCGCGTCGACGGACACACCCTCTTCCTCTGCGCGCGTTTTCAACTGCTCAATGGGCTCTTTTGCGAAGTCAATGGCAGTCACCGCAAAACCCTCTTTCGCAAAGTGAATGGCATCGTGTCCCAAACCACAACCGGGAATCATCAACGAGGGAGCGTAACTTTCACTCGGCATGATCGGGAATTGTTCTTTTGCGAGTAAGCCTGAGAAGACAGGATTGGAACCACCCAGATCCCAAGGATGATTCTCATCTTGGTAGTGAGAGGACCAAAATTCGGGGTCATTCACGGTGTATGTTTTCTTTTCCATCGAACATCCTTTGTCGTTGATTGACGATTCGACAGGTCGAGGTTATTTTGTCCTGTCAGCGACGTGATCCGTTCATCACGTTGATGAACAACATTGGCGGTTCAATCGAGGAAGTCAAGTCATAGACTGCCACACTTGCTTGGACGAGAAAAACCATTTTCATTCGATTTGTCAGGAGTCCGCAGATGGGTACAAGTCAGTCATCAGTCAATGTCATCGAGCTTGGTGAGCAAAACTTTGAGAAGTTGGTGCTAGAGGAGAGTCACAATCGACCTGTTGTTGTCGACTTTTGGGCTCCTTGGTGTGGCCCATGTCAGGCGCTTGGCCCGACGATGGAGAAGCTTGCAGAAGAAGGGCAAGGGAGTTGGCTGCTCGTCAAGATCAACGTCGACGATCGCCAAGACATCGGTATGCGTTACTCCGTGCAGGGGATCCCTGCGGTGAAGGCGTTCAAAAATGGGCACGTTTGTGACGAATTTGTCGGTGCGATGCCTGAAGGTCAGATCGCCATGTGGCTCGATGGCTTCGTCGATGGTCCAGCAGATGATCTGATCAAACAAGCCGAAGCTCACCTAAAGTCCGGTGATACACAAGCGGCCAGAGCGTCGCTCGACGAGGTTTTCTCACACAAGCCCAGACATCAGCGTGGTACGTTTGTCCTCGCCAAGCTCGAATTTGCAGAGGAAAAGCTCGAAGAAGCAGAGCGCCATCTGAACAGCCTCGCACATATCGAAGATGAAGCGCTCCAACAAGAGATCGCGGCGTTCAAACTCGTCATGCACGCAGGTGGCGGAGACGTTGCGTCGCTGCGTAAACAGACACAAGACAATCCAGACGATCTTCAAGCATACCTCTCGCTAGGACAAGCGCTCGCTGGAACACAACCAGAAGAGGCTTTACGGGCGCTGTTGACTGTCATCGAGAAGAGCCCCTCAGCGAGTGAACCACTTGCTGAAGCCGCGCGGAAATCGATGGTCGAGATCTTTCAGGTCCTCGGAATGCAACACGAGATCACTGCGACTTACCGCTCCCTCCTCGCACAACAGCTCTACAAATAAGCCCACAACTCCCCCTTTTGCGAAAAAGAGGCTTTCCCAAAAAGACGCGAATTGGTTATGATAGGTGGCTCAAAACATAACGTAGCTCGGGATAGTCACCATCAGCACATGGAGTGTTTATGATCAAAGTCGCAGTTCTGGCCGACATTCACGCAAACATACCGGCCCTCGAAGCTGTTATCGAGGATATCGAAGCACAACGTCCAGACGAAGTGCTCGTTGGGGGTGATCTTGTAGGCCGTGGACCACGAGGGACTGCGGTCGTCGATCGCATCGCGCAGCTTGGTTGGAAGAGTGCACGCGGCAACCACGAAGACTACATGATCAACTTTCGTAAACGGCGCGTCCCCGAAGAATGGCACACAAGCAAAGAGTGGGCCGCCGCGCGCTGGATGGCCAACGAGTTAACCTTAGACGCGCTCGACTATATCGATCAACTCCCTTTCTCCGTCACCTCAACCCTCGCCCCACACCTGCGAGTCTTTCACGCAAGCCCTTCTGCCAATGACGACGGCATCGGGACATGGACCCCACCAGAGAAGAGACGAGAACACTTCGACAATATCGATGAATCCATCCTCGTCTGTAGCCACACACACCGACCCCTTCTCGAACGATACGACGACGGTCTGATCGTGAATATTGGCTCGGTGGGCCTCCCCTTTAACAATGACCCAAGAGCCCAGTATGTGCTCTTTCACATAGAAGATGACGATGTAGAGGTCGAGTTCCGGCAAGTTGCATACGATCGACAAGAGACCGTCACAGACTACGAGCGCACAGGTTTTCTGGAGGAAGCAGGGATCACAGCACAGCTCCTCTGTCTGGAGCTTGAGCACGCGAGCCCATTCCTCGTGCCATACATTCGATGGGCCCACCAAAATGAGCTTCCACCAGAAGACGATCATATGCAGCAATTCTTAGAGTACTTTGAAGCGTACAAACAAAACAGGCAACAACAGACATCATAGGAGCAGCTCACATGGCCGCAGATCACAATCGTGGCAATCCATCCGATCCTCCCGCAACGATAGCCTTTGATGAGAGCCTCCTTGGTCATCTTCTGAAGTCGTCCAAACTCGCGGTCAATGATTACTCCCTCGTCGCGATCAGCGGTCCAGAGAAGGGACGTGTGTTCCAACTCGACAAAGAAATCCACTACATCGGCCGCGCAGAGTGGTGTGACATCGTCTTTGATGCCGATCTACGCGTCAGCAACCACCACTGTATGTTGCGCTTTGACACACGTGGCCTTCGTGTCCTCGACCAAGGAAGCCTCAACGGCGTCTTCCTCGAAGGCCAACGTGTCCTCGACGCCTACATGTCCCCCGGCGCCAAACTGCAAATTGGTGAGTCGATCCTGCAGCTCCAATCCCACGAAACCAAGAAAGAGATCGACGTCAATTACTTCGATGGAAGTGGTACACTCGTCGGTAAAAGCCACCAAATGAGGAAGATCTTCTCCCTCATCGAACGCGTCGCGCCACGAGACCTCCCAATCCTATTGACAGGCGAGACAGGTACAGGAAAATCCCACGTCGCGCAGGCCATCCATGCCCAAAGTGCGCGAACCAAAGGCCCCTTCATCTACGTCAACTGTGGCACTCTCTCCCCCTCCATGATCGAAGCGCTGCTGTTCGGTCACGAAAAAGGTGCCTTTACAGGAGCCGACCAGCAACGCCCAGGCTATTTCGAACAGGCCGACGGTGGCACACTCTTTCTCGACGAGATCGGAGAATTACCCCTCGAACTCCAACCCAAACTGCTCGACACGATTGAGCGTCAAAAAGTACGGCGCATTGGTGGTACGCAAGAGATCAATGTAGACTTTCAGCTACTCGCCGCGACCAACAAACAGCTCTCCCAAGAGGTGAAAAAAGGAAGCTTTCGAGAGGATCTCTACTACAGAATATCCGTCGTCGAGATCGAGCTTCCACCACTCCGCACACGCCCCGAAGACATCCCATTGCTCGCGGATATGATCTTACACGACACACGTGGTACGTTGCCCAACTCTCGATTCACAGAAGCTGCCCAAAGCATCCTCCAAAAACAGCTCTGGCCCGGTAATGTAAGACAACTCAAGCACGCGATTGAGAGCACTGTCGCCCTCGCGGATAACAATATCATCGATATTGACGACCTCTATCTCCCTGAAATGGAGATGTCCAACTTCGAAAACGCCTCCCCCACTCACCTTCGACCCACACACCCAACTGCGCTGCCAGAGCTGACAGATGAGCCACTCCCTCTCAAAGAAGTCCTCAACGATACAGAGGCCCGACTGATCGAACTGGCCCTACAAAAAAACGAGTGGAATGTGATCCAAACAGCCAAGTACTTGAAAATCTCGAAGGCATGGCTCTACGAACGGATGAAACGCTACGGCATCAAACGCCCCTCTTGATCTCCCTCTGTCACTCACAGCCAGTTGGATGGCTCCGAACACTGCCCACAATGAAGTGCCATCGAGCTGCCCTTTTTCAACAAAAACGTCTCCACAGGCACTTGCATGCTTCGAGGCTGCCCCAACAACATCACCTTTATCGTCAAGTTCCCCCTCTTTACGCTTCCTTCGACAGGCTGATCACCGCGACTTTTCAGCACCACAACGCGCTTCTCACGACAACCTCGGAAATCTCTTTTGATCGTGTCTTTACTCACTCTCTGCACACGCACCCTGATCCCATTGGGCGTAGGGCACTTTGGAAACGCTTTTGACTTCCCAAAGATGCTCCACAGATCGACTGCGAGCTTGTCCGCCCGAAACATCCTCTTGAGAGGCGGAAAAAGGATCGTCCCGCCCAAGTGAAAATGCCCCCATTGCACCGAAAACATCTTCACCGGACCTTCATAGGCGAGTAGGTACATCCAGCCCCTCTCCCACAAGAGAACGCCCCGAAAGACAAACTCTTTGCCCCCCCTCTTCACGAGCATCTGAAGATTCCATTGCTTGACTTTTATCGGTTTCTTGGAGGTTTTCCCTTTGAGGCGGACATCTTGCTTCAGCACTTGGTAGGAAGGTCCACATCCACCTCCAACACAGGCGAACAGGAGTAGCGAAGCGAGCACAATAAGACGTGTAGGTGTCATGATTTGCCGAAGTACTTTTTGGGAGCGGGGACGTTGAGTTGGACTTTGGAGAAGGAGACCTCCATCCGATCACCATCAGGGGCTTTCACCTCAACCCAGCGGGCGAAACCTTTCGGGTCGAGTTTCAAACGCAAAGAAGAGATCACTTTTTTGAGCGCGTTGATCTTCGGCGTCATCGTCCAGATCTCGGCCTGCTTTTTCACCACATAGAAGCGCTGCAAGCCCTTCAGATCAGCACGCGTCAGCATCGAGAGATTCTTTGCAACAGCCGACATCATCGGATTTTGTTTGGAGAGGACCTGTTGTTTTTTGAGCGCCGGATAGAAGAGCTTTGTCGAGGCGCCGTCCATGACGATCCAACTCTCAGAAGGCTGCAATGTAATCCATGCCATGCGCTTTTTGGACAGGTAGATCTCGCCTGTACTGATCACAGGTGCGGTCATAAAGGAGAAGTACTGCTTTTGGGAGAAGTGAGCCTTCAAGCTCGCGAATGTGGCGAGTGGCTTCTTGGAGGGGCGCGTTGTATTGCGTAATGTTTTGGAATTTTTTGCGAAAGAGACACCTCCTCCGAGACAAAAGAGCCCACACAAGAGAGTCAACACAAGACATTTTCTCATAAAAAACTCCTACTTTACGAAACGACAAGGACATCTATGTATCTTAAATGTGAGACACCACTTGTCGACATGCAAGATCGCGCTCAAGCTTCCTATAGCACATGTCGTCTTATCATGTGGACGTCATCAGGGACTTGATAGATGTATCATCCTAGAACATGTTCACTTTTTTTCACGGAGAAGATGAGCTGGGATTTTTGGCTTTCCTATTCACGATGTCTTTGCTATCTTGGAAAGTCTGTGCAACGGAAGGCCGATATGCTACACAGCCGGGAATGATTCCACACGAACTGGGACGAACGGAGCGAGACCGCAACATGAACGTAATCGAACAGATTCCAGAGTTCAACGCCCCTAACACACAGCCTCTTCAAAAACACACAAACGATCTGAATCCCCGTTGGTGGGATAGGATGGTCGCACGTTTACCCAAAAAGGGGATCTTGTTGGTGTCGACAGATCTTCACGGAAACATGAGCGACTATCAAATGATGAAGGAGCTCTATATCGCCGAAGAGCGTATGGGAAACGATCCATTTTTGCTTTTTTGTGGGGATATGGTCCATGGCCCCAACCCACTGCTCAACGAGCCGGGAGCCTGGCCAGAGTATCTAGGGACGGAGTACAGAGACGAATCTGCTGCGTTGATTCTCGACTACATGAAGTTCGCAAAAAAGGCTCGCACAACTTGCTTGATGGGCAATCACGAACACGCCCATGCAGGCGGCCCCCGACTGAGTAAATTCCACGAAGACGAAGGGGGTGTACTGGAGCATCAGTTAGGTGACATGCGCCAACCATTCCGTGACTTCATTGCGCGTTACCCTTTGCTCGCCGTGACACACTGTGGTCTCGTCTTTACCCACGCCTCGCCAGCCGGCACAGAAGAAAGTCTCGACGCCTTTGAAGCGTTGACCTACGAGCCAACACTCCCCGAGCCATCGAGCATCTTCTATCACCCCAACACTGTCGGCTACCTCCTCTGGGCACGATACGCGAGCGATGAACAAGCCAAGGCTCTCCTGAAAGCAACGGCTCCAGAAGGAGCGACGAACCACATGGTCCTTCACGGACATGAGATCGTCGAACATGGTTACGACGTCCGCACCCCTCACCAGATCTGCCTCTCGACATCTTACGGAATCCACAACGAAAACAAGTACTACCTGCGAGTTGATCTCTCCAAACAATACACCTGCCCACAAGATCTTCGAGAAGGAATCGAACTCAAACGGCTCTATCCAGGTATGTAATCCACATACAGCACAAAAAGTGCTTTTTGGATCACCTACACTGGAGCCAAGATGAAACAACCTCGTCACCCCGCCGAACGCCAACAAACCATCCGTCGAAAGATCCTGCAATTACTGGAAGAAGAAAGTGCCGCACTAAGCGCAAAGGCCATCTCCAAACGCAGCCACGTCTCTGAAAAAGAAGTGTACACCCACCTCGAACATATCCAGCGCACTCTCGAAAAGAGCAAGACACACACGTTTAAAGTTGAAGCCGCAGAGTGCCGACAGTGTGACTATATCTTCGAGACGAGAAAGAAGTTGAAGAAGCCAAGTCGATGTCCTGCGTGTAAATGTCAATCGATCGAAGAACCACTCTTCGCGATCTCTCGGCGTTGACAAGTCCAAGTTGACTCGATACGTTACACAATGGTTACAAGCCAACTGAATATTGCCCAAATGATTGTGTGAGCGTGGAGTTTTCAACAGATGGAACGCCTATTCGTAAGTCTTTTGTTGTGCGCATTTGTGTTGTTTCACTGTGTCTCGGGACACCAGACAAAGCAGATCGAGATCACAGAGGGACCTCGACTCAACAAAGGTCGAATGTCCGCGACACTTGCCTCGATCAAGCGACCCAATGGCAACATTTACGTCATCGGCGGCGCACCCTCCGAGCAAAACTTCGTCCCACACACAGGCACCAATGCTATCGAAGTCCTCCGTCCTCCCTACACCAAATGGGAATTCAGCAACATCTCCGTCCCCTACCCACTCGCAGGTAACGCATATATCCTCCCTGACGGTCGTGTCCTCGTCTATGCCTCGATCTTTGCGTTCAATCCAAAGAGCACACGCACAGAAGTAGGACAAGACCCAAATAACCCGAACGCACCGGACGCAGGTCCTGTTTCAGCCGTCATCATCGATCTCGACGCAGGCAGCGTCACTCCCATTTACAGACCCAAAGACAACACGCCGTGTGGCGCACCTCTGAAAGGGAGCCTTGGTCTCGTCCAACGTGCTTTTGCCAAGAGCATCCAATTAAAAGACGGGACCATCTTGAGACTGGGCTCATTTGGATACTATGTCGACCCAAACCCCACAGCGAAGTGCGAAGAGAGCAAGTGTGTGTATTGTCTGGACGGAACGTGTAAGGCTGACGAAAATTTCCAGTACGGTTGTCATGAGGTCAAAGATTGTCCCAACAAAGAAGGAACATGGCACTTACAAGTGGGGGATATGATCGAGATATACACTCCCCCGACAAACAAACAATCGTTGGGCACGGTAAAATGTATCAAAATGGACGCAGGCAGAACGAGCCTTGATGCGATCCAGCTCCAAGACGGCAGAGTCTTGATCACCGGGGGTTGGGGACCAGAGGGAGATGGTGTGAATCAGTCGTATGGCACGACATATTTTCTCGACTCAAAGACGGCCACACTCACCCCAGGCCCACGCATGCTCGAACCCAGAGAAGACCACTCGACAGCGATGCTTGAGGACGGGCGTATCCTCGTCACAGGTGGCACAGTAGGAAGTGGAAAGACTGTCAAGAGTACAGAAATCTTCTCACCACAGAAAGGGATCTTCGAGTACGGAGACGATATGCAATTTTCACGCGAAGACCACTTCAGTATGTATCTCGGTCCGTTGATCATGTTTGTGGGAGGCGAAGTCGCGGACAAGGCCGATCAGATCAGGAACACTGCGGCGTTCTTTAACCGCAAAACAGGCGCGTACATCAGTCCACAGTTTTTGTATTCGCGGCCTGAAAATGGTGCACTTGAGGCAGGTTTGGCTGGTATCTCAGATGGAGCCGGTGTCCATCTCGATGACAACACGATCTTGCTATTCGGTGGCCAACAAGGTTACCAGGATCGAGATGGTGAATATATCAGCGCGGGGATCGGTACAATCAGGACATTACTCGTCAAATACAATCCATAAGCTCCTCCTTCAAGAAACCTCGGAAAGATCACATTGCGTCGAGATAGGCTTGCATCTGTGCAGGTAGAGGGGACGAGAAAGTCATCTCTTCGTCAGTATGGGGGTGGACCAACGTCAACTCTTTTGCGTGCAAGAATAGCCTCTTGGCCTTTGGACATTCTGCGGCTTTTTCCTTTGGGCAATACAGCCAGTCTCCCACGATGGGGTGTCCGAGATGCGCCATGTGTACGCGGATTTGATGTGTACGTCCAGTCTCGATTTGCACGCGGAGATGGCTGACATCTTTATACCTTTGCAACACCTCGTAGTGTGTGATTGCGAGCTTTCCACGAGAGGATGAGACGATACCTCTTTGTAACCCCTTCCCAACGCTGCCCATATAATCGCGTAAAATATCCTTATCTTTTTCGACACTTCCAACGACGATCACTTCATATGTCCTTTTTGCGGTCCGCTCCTGAAATTGTCGCCCCAGTGAGCTCGCGGCAGATTTGGAGGTCGCGAACGCGACAACACCAGAGGCGCCGGCGTCGAGGCGGTGTGCCGCGGTCACGTACCGCTTTTTGGCATGCACACCCTCTTCCTTGAGCAGCAACTCAAGCTGCCGAAGACAGACGCGTTTGTCTTCTTTGGGAGTCGGTTCGACAGGGATATCGGAGGGTTTATCAAGGATAGCAAGGTGCCGATCTCGGAAGAGCAGATTGGGTCGCCCTCCCACGTGATCCCAATGTAACTCTTGCTTGGGAGTCTCTGGGGTCACGAGTGGACGAAATGTCGTCCAAGCGATCCGCTCACCTTGGCGGACAGGCCGAGAGAATTCTCGTATCGAGCGCTGATCAACGCGAATGTTTCGGATCCGAAGCTCGCGACGTGCTTGCTTGATGGTCAATCCAGAGAAATGGATGACACACCAGCGATCAAGGGGTGTACCCGCCTCCTCAGCTTTGACAGTAAATTGATATGTGCGTTTCTTTTGTTGGCTTTTTGACAAGGTCGTGTTCCTTCCATTCCTCCCATTTATAAGGGAGAAAAAAAGACTTTCTCTCTGTGTTTGCTAGAGGAGGTGTTCTGTGCTACACTAGGCAACTACAAATTAGCCTCTTCATCTTGAATTGTCGTAAATGCAATGACCAGTGCAGTAGATGTGAGATTCGCGACAGCTCACACTTTGCAATGAAGAAAAGCGCAACATCCTATAGGAGAGCGAGGGTGAGTGAAGAACGCATCTCTATCAAAATTCGACTGAAATACTCCGATGTGAGCTTGTTTCAACGCCGATTTTCGCCATACATGAGTCAATACGGGATGTTTTTGCCAACAAGGCATCTCAAGAACAAAGGAACTCCACTGTTCTTCGAATTCTTTTTGGCAAACAATCAGCGAGTCTTTTACGGGGAAGGGACGGTGGTACAATTATACCCACCAGACCGCTATCCCACTGCAGGTCTAGGCATACGTTTTACAGCACTGGATCAACGCAGTCAACAACTCCTGATGGAGATTCTCGCCCAACAGACACAACGCTCGGACCTTGTTCCCAAACTTTCTCCAGGCGTCATCCAAGACCTCTCAGACGCAGCACCAGCCACCCAGGCGCCTCCCCCAACAGCCACGGGGCGACAACCTGCGCGTGCAACGGCTGGAACATCCAAGGTCCCCACTCAGCAGCCGGTAGCATCGAGCAACACAGCACAGCCTTGGAATGTCGGAAAACCCAACGCTCCAGAGACCCCTGCGACGCCTCCCCCTGCAGCCAAAGAGCTCCCACTCTTCTACGGAAAAGAATCCGAGATCGAAGAAACGGGTCCCATCATCGGGATCGACTTGGGGACGACCAACAGCTGCTGCGCGATCGTTGAGGGGAACAAACCTCACGTGATCCCATCACGCTATGGTTACAACACAATCCCCTCTATCGTCGCATACGATGAGCGCGGGAACCTCCTCATCGGACACCCTGCCAAAAGCCAAATGATGCTCAACCCACATAACACTGTGTACGGCTCAAAACGGCTCGTAGGGCGCAAGTACCACTCCCCCATTGTCCAGATCATCAAAAACCGTTTCCTCTACGAAATTATCGAGACGGAAAAAGGCGACTCTGGTGTCCGCATCGACCAATCGAACTTTACACTGCAAGAGGTCTCAGCGCTCATCCTCACGGAGATCAAAGAGATCGCCCAGAGCTACCTTGAGCAGCCGATCAATCGCGCCGTCATCAGTGTCCCCGCCTACTACAACGACAACCAAAGACAAGCCGTTAGAGAAGCCGGCCTGCTCGCGGGCTTGAAAGTAGAACGGATCGTCAACGAGCCGACTGCAGCCGCACTCGCGTACGGCTTCGGACGCTCACTCAACCAAAAACTGCTCGTCTACGATCTCGGTGGAGGCACCTTCGACGCCTCAGTCCTCCAGATCCACAAAGACGTCTACGAGGTTATCTCCACAGGTGGGAACACCTTCCTTGGTGGGGTCGACTTTGACAGTCGTCTGATCGACTATGTGCTCGATCGTTTCTACGAAGAACACCAAATCAACCTTCGCCACGACGCGGTGAAGATGCAGCGCATCAAAGACGCCGTAGAAAAGGCAAAGTGTGATCTCTCACACGAAGTCAAAACGGACCTGATCATCCCCTACATCGACTTGAAGGATGGTGTCCCACTCGATATCAACTTGACGCTGGATCGAGAGGTCCTCAACTCTCTCGTACAAGACCTCGTAGAAGAGACCGTCCGCGTTTGTGATGCTGTCCTCAGCGCACAAAATCTCAAACCACAAGAGATCGATGAGGTGATCCTCGTCGGTGGACAAACCCGTATGCCACTCATCCACCAACGCCTGACGGATCACTTTGGGAAACCACCCCACCGCAACGTCCACCCCGATGAAGCCGTCGCGCTTGGGACCGCGATCCTCGCATACTCATTTGGTCAAAGTGGTCTGATCAAACTCGTTGATGTTCTCGCGATGTCCATCGGTATCGGTCTCCCAGGTGGACGATTCAAGGTGATCGCGCCACGCAACCACAAACTCCCCTTCGAGAAAAGCTACACCATCTCCACCACACGAGATGATCAAACAGAGCTCGAAATCGTCGTGTTCCAGGGAGAAAGCTCAAATGTCGCGGACAATGAATACCTCGGCACGATGAAGTTGCAGAATATCCAAAAAGCACCTCGTGGTAAGGCAAAGTTCGATATCACCTTCCACCTCAACAACGAATGTATCCTCAAAATTACCGCAAAAGATCTCCAAACAGGGTTGGTCAAAGAGTTGGTCCTCTCCACCAGAGACACCCCCGAAGATCTTCGCCAAAAATTGGAGATGCCAGCCCCCGCACCAGCGGAAGCTGTCCCCCCTCCAATACCAACACAACCCACATCACACATCCCCCCCATCGAAGACACACCAGCCCCTAGTGGCGGCGGTGTCCTCGGATGGATCAAGAAACTGTTGGGTCGACGTTAACTCCCCAAACCAACAAACACTTGCATTGTTTGTTGGTTTGCGTTTATCTCTATGCGAATCGTATGACTGATTATCTCGACGTTAATACCGGTCACAAAACCGCGCCCCACATCGTCTCGGAGTGAACATGAGCAATACCATCGCCTTTGTCACAGATCCACTGGATCAAATTGACCCCCAAAAAGATTCGACCTTCGCGTTGATGCATGCAGCACAAACACGGGGCTACCAAGTCTTCTGGATGGAAGCCGCAGATGTGCATATCCAACACGGTAATCCTGTTGGATACATGTCTTCTATTACAGTTGATCCACAAGCAAGCGAGCCGTTCACCATTGGCGCGTCCTTTCTCGCCTCACTCAACGAGCTCGCCGCGATCTGGTGGCGAAAAACGCCCCCATATAACCTCGACCTGCTCTTTGCACTCGACGCGCTGCAACTCGTCAAACCCTCGACCCTCGTTCTCAACGATCCCCGCACTTTGCGTAACATGAATGAGAACTTGTTTGCGCTCAAACTCCCCCAACTGTCCCCCCAAACACTCGTCACCAAAAACCCCATCGCAATCCAGGGATTTATGGACGAAGTGAAAGGCAAAACAGTTGTCCGCCAACTCGACGCGCCTGTCTCCAGAAACAGCTTCATCTTGCGCAAGGGTGATCCCAACCTCAAAATCCTGACAGAGGTGCTCACACAAAACGCATCTCAATACGTGATCGCACAAAAACTCGTCACAGAGTCAGGACTTGATGGCGACAAACGTATCTACTTTGTCGACGGAACATACCTCGGAATTGCACTTCAGATCCCATCGATCGGTGAGCTGAAAGGTTCTTTTGAGAGAGGTTCTGAGGCCGCAACCTGTGACCTCACAGCACAAGATCAACAGCTGATCAACACCCTCGGCCCCGTACTCAAAGAGAATGGCATCTTCTTCGCAACTGCGGATGTCGCAGACGGCTTGATCACACAGCTCAACTTCTCTTGTCCAGGTGGACTCGTCGAACTTCAAAGCATCAGCGACTCAGACGTCTTCGAGAGCATCTTTGCAGGTCTGGAGCAAAAACTCGTCGCGTTGTAAAGAGTGTGAATGTGCTTGGTAAATGATGAATGATTGAGGGTGGGAAGCGAGACAGGAGAGAGAAGAATGACTACTTCTTTGCGACTGGATCGATGAGGGGTTTGAGACCTTCCTTTTTACGAATCTCGTTGACCTTGGTTTGGATTCGCTTGATCAACTCTTTGAACGATTTTTTGCGGATGATCTTGTCGAATTGTTCCTCATAGGTCTCGACGAGGCTGTTGTCGTTAGTCACGATGTCACCGACAAGCCATGACTTACCTTTCTTGAGAAAAATCCACTCCACGCGGACCTTACGAATCTTCTTGCTGCGAGGATCTTTGTAGCGAACACGTGTGAAGACAGTCGCCTTGGACTTCTTGATCTTTTGCTTTTTGTAGCGCACCCCAACGTCTTTGTCTTGCTTCTTTTGGATGCCTGCGCTCAAGCTACGAAAGTAGGCGTTCTTGATCAGCGCTTTGACCCAAAACTGATAAGAGGTCCGCTCATCCTTCGTGCGTTTCTCCCAGTGATCACCAAGTGCTCTTTTCGCGAGCTGATCGAAGTCAAAGAACGGCTCGATCAACTTTTGAATCTCTTTGGCTTTCTTTCGTCTGGCCTTTTTGCTTTTGCCTTCGTTTTGTTCGATGATCGACTGGACCTTCTTTTGGGTCTCTTTCAACAAAGACATCGGATCCTTTTCAGCAGCAAAAGAGGAGGCACTTGCCGCCATACAAAACACCGCAGTCACGACAAAACACAAAGAAAATTGAATCCTTTTCATCACTTTATCTCCTTTCGGCAGACCTCAACGGGAACCGTAGCTCACTTCTTGGTCTTGTTTTTCTCTGGTATGTTAGTGATATCGATCCCCACAGAGCGAGACAGTCGCGCAATGGAGAGGTTAAATTGATAAAGAGAGTCGAGATATCCAAAGCGCGCCTTGGCCACCGCCAAAAGGGCCTCTGTCACCTCCTTTAACTCTACCAACCCGGAAGAATAAGAAATCATCGTACGAGAAATCCATTGGTTTGCGGCTTTTCGCCCTTTTCTTTGGATACTCACGAGACTTTCAGCGGCTCTGAGTTCGCGATAGCGCCGCTCAATATCCATACGAATGCCGATCAAAGCCATCTTTCTCTGGCTCCTCAAGGACGCAAGCTCAGACGCAGCGCGCCGTGCCCTCGCCATCTGGATGGGGAAATCGAGAGAAAATCTCATCCCCAACCCAACACCACCATCAAAGTAATGAAAGTCATCGCGAACAAATGGGTTGAGCTGATCATCTGCGGCACTGCTGTAGCTAAATCGCGCGAACCCACCGAGAAAAAAGTCCGGCGCCCAAGCCCTCTGTTGCGCCATCGTCAAGTATTGCTTGGCTTTGACAACACGCGCCAACAACAACACCTCTGGACGGTGTTTTTCTGCGAGCTTGTAGTACATGGCAAGCGACTTCATTTTCACTTCGGGCTCGTCAATCTCTTCGTCGACAAGTTTGAGCTTCTGTGAGAGAGGTAACCCTGTCAGCCTTGAGATACCTGAACGAGCGAGACGACGAGCAACTTCACCTTTGAGTTTGCGTGTCTTCAGCTCAGCCTCAATCACCGCGAGTTTCAGCTTTGCGGTCTTGTCTTTGCGCTTGAGCTTTTTGCGAGCATCTGCGAGATATCCCTCGGCCTCTTCGAGCAAAAGTAGACTGCTCTCGGCAAACTGTAACCCATAATACGCCTGCTTGAGCAACATGGTCAGCTTGTCTTTCTCCATCCTGACCTGCGCAAGACCGAGCTTGACGCCTTCTTTGGCTGCTTGTTGGATCAAAGAGAGTTTTCCAAATGTGTACAACGGCCAGATCAAGTTGAGATCAAACTTTGTCCACACGCCATATTTTGCGAAGTTAAGATAGGATTGAGGGATAGGTGTGCTGGAAGAGACGGCGTTTCCCCGAGCTTCTGGTGCAGGTGCAACGAGCGCAACCAATGTCCCTTGTACACCCCACGCAAGCCAAAACGCCTCTTGTTGGCGGGCCTTCATAGCCTCTAGTTTGTGGAATGCTGATCGGATCATTGGACTTCTCTTCCATGCCAGTTGGAGCAATTGTTTCAATGTGTACTTTTTGACCTTCTGGCTCGATGTCGCCGACTTGTCACTGGCCTCTGCTCGCCCTACAGACGGAAACACAAACCACAAAGCACACAGAACAACCAAATATCTCGTACGTGAATAATGGGACAACAACTGCGTCTCCTTTACTCTACGACAGCCCACGCTGCCGAGAAATTCAAAAAGCAAATTTGATGCCAACCTAACCAGGCACTCCAGAAAAACAACATTTCCACTTAAGAATAAGGGACATAGAGGTGCACAAACGACACAACTTTGTACAAACACCGTTCAGAATCCTGGATTGTTTTGTGAGGATAGGGATATAGAGGAGGAAATGACGCGCTCAGGAGACGATCACCTGGAATACGACTACTCCAATTATCCATGGTGTGAGATAACACCACATCCCGAAGAAAAGGGCAACCTTTCATCCAAGACAACCTGTAAACAGCCAATCAGAAGGGAAAGACAAAAGGCATTCGACGGAAGTGGACAGAGAAGGAAGGGATCGTGGAATGGAGTGGGATTGTGGAAGAAAAAGAGGGATCAGGCAGCTTTACCAGACAACATGACTTTGCGCTCGTTTTTGGCCTTACAGATGCGGTCGATCAACTCCGCAGAGAGAAGGTGCCGAACAGACTGGAAATCTTCCCACTCATCGCGAAGCACTTGGAGAGAGTCCGCGTCTTCCATTCGCTGAACACATTCATCAGTGAGGCGAATTTGTTCGAGACGAGAGGGTTTTGGGATCATCCTGCGTGGATCATTTGTTTTACGCGCACGAAGCGTTGTGTCAGCTTGTTGCTTCATCAAAGTGGGGACGTGATTCTCAATCGCCTCTTTGGTCTCGGCGCGCTCCGTGGCCTCTGCTTTTGTAGGCTCATCATCGTGCGGTGTGTTGTCGTTGTCGGCCTGATCGTTTTGGGGGACAGGTGTGTTTTGTTTGTCAGAGAGATGTTGTTGTACTCTGTCTTTAAGCAGCTCCAACAAGAGCTGGGCTTGCATGTTCGACAGCTTGTCCCAAGAAGGCACACCGTATTGCTGCATGAGATCGTCAGCGAGCTCTTTTGCTGTCATGTCGAGCTTTTCAGCATATGCGAGCAACTCTTTTTGTTGTTCAGAGGTCGCCAGCTCGATCAAACTGTCCTCAACAGCCTTTTTGGGGGCTGGGACGACTTCGGCTTTGGGTTCGCTTTTCTCGACGGCCTTGGGCTTGGGTGCCTCTTGTGTTTGCTTGGGAGCGTCAGCAAGCGAGAGCTGCGCCGGCTCCTTCTTGTCGGCCCATTGTCTGGGACGACGATTGGACGTGGAGTTGTTTTTTTGTTGGCGTTGTGTTTTTCGCCAACGCACTTCATCATCGAGCTCTTCGAGTGAGCAGAAGGGAATCGCGAAGGCCGAACGCATCGCTCTTGCACGAGCGCGGGTGATCGCATGGCGAAACAGAGCGTGTCCAGTCAGGCTCGATGTCGATGGGTCAGCATCTCCATAGTCCTCAAAGGGGTGGGAACAATTCTTTTTCCAGACGCGAGCTTTGATCACGAAGAAGTTATTGCTCCAGTCAGCCTGGACAACTTCGATCTCGCACCCATCGTAATCAGGGTCACGAACAGCGAGCTTTTGCAACCCACTTGCGGTGACGTAGATGTTTCCTTTGAGGAGCATGACTTCGCGGGTGAGAGGATCAAGACCATACTGGAGCGCGACAGCTTTGAGGGTCTCGCGCTCTTTATCATTATATCTTGCATCCCACAGATCCGGACGAAGTTCAAAAGCGGAATGAGTGGTTTGAGAAGTAGACGAAGTGTTTGTTTTTTGTGGTGTATTGTGTTGGCTCATGGAATTCTCCTTTGGTTTGATTTCCATCTCCTTGACAATCACCAGCATATCCCCTCTTGGTGTCACAACCTGTCACATGAGTACAAAAAAGCACTGCATACAAAAAAAGGAGGTTAAACCTCCTTACAGACAAGCGCGAAATGTGGCCTCAGATGCCACGTCGAATCAACCAGCCTCTTCCTGAATACTCCAGGACAAGAACAGTCCTCAAAGGACCTGTATCAAACCCTGGGTGATATTTTCCACGAGGATACCGATAGGTATACCAAGTGCGAAGATAGACCTTCGCTTCACCAGGGCGTGGATAGTCGATCTTGTCGACCGAAAAGTTAAATCGATAGACTTTGATCTTGCGAAATGTTGCGGATTTGAGACTGCGTTGCAGTTCGCTGTACCCGTAGTCATCGCCAGGGTCAGCGGTCCCACGCGTCTCATGGAAGCGGGGAGAAACGAGCGACAACAATCGATCCCATTGTCCTTTGGTCGTGTATTGGCGGTACTTTTGAATAAACGCATACACATCTTTGTTGCGCTTTGTGGCTTTCACCTTTGTGCCCTTGATCATACCAGGACCACAGCCAGTCGCCATGATCAACACAACAAGCGCTCCCAACATCCCAAACAGCGATCGCACACGCCCAATCAAGGACCCCTTTTTGTCGTCCTCATGGTATGTGTTGTACATATTCTTCACCTCTTCTATCTACCATTCTATATCCATGGGCACTTTTTTGAGTGCACACAAGTACCACTCCATCCATACAAACACAACCCCCTTTCTCTTCGAAAGGAGGTCTATGATGGACTCATTCGCTTTTGTCACATTTCTCTTTTGCATGATCCATACCGGGCATGTCCATTTTTTGCGCGTTTTTGTTTTCATTCGCCTTTTCCAAGTTATCTCCCACACAACCCCCAACCAGATCAGGCAAAAATGACCATTGCTTCTTTGACAAAAATTGCACCATCGCCTCCTTCTCGCCACAAACCTTCCCCCAAAACCCCTTTTCTTTCAGAAACTTATTCTCCGAAGACAAAAGCATGTCAGGTGTGTATGACCTGTCATGGAAGGTGTGCCAACTTGTCAACGCAACAAACAAAGCATCGAACGCATCCTCGTTCTCACAAAGCTCAGCACGAAAAACCGATGTCAGCTCCAACACCCCCTCCTCACATACATGCTCTAGCAACATCCTTCTGTTATGTTCGGAAGCCCGGTAGTGGTAGATCCTCTCAGCGGCCAACTGGAAATATTGCGCATAGAGCTGAATCGCACCGCTCCCGTACACTTCGATGATCCGCTGAAGCGGCACACCTGCCGCGACGAGCTGTCTCGTGATCCGTAACCACCTCATCGTCAAAGGTGTGATATCGACAGGCCCACCGTTGCTTAGTGGTGGCTTAGGAGCGACGAAGGGGAGACTTCTCCTCAACACAAGATCACTGATCCGATAGTGATATGCCATCTCTGGAGCAAACCCCAACAGCTCAGTCCATCGGCCAAAGGGACACGGGCACGGAAAATGTGTACACAACACACACGGCGGAAGGCTCAGGGGCGCATCCACACCACAGATCACAAATGGACATGTCTTCAACAAAGACACTAACTCCCGATCATCCCGCAAGGAAAACAAGGACAAGAGCCGCAAAGAGGTCCCTGTTTCACCTAACACAGCGACCATTGTCTTGCCTTTTTCCGCGAGCCGTACGCTACTTAAATCAATCCCTAGAATCATCTTCATCGATCCCCACTCCCTCAGACCGCCAAACAAAAAAGAATACGGCCTCATCCCCAAAACATCATCTACAACAAAGCTAAAGCTGAACACGATCAGACAAAAATCAAGTCCAGCCTGAGTAAATTGGTGTATACCATCCAAACACAACACCAGATGTCCAAAGGAACAGAGACATGCAAATCACAGTTTTAGGTTCAGGCTCTATCATCCCAGTCCCCGAACGACATCCTTCGGGGTATCTCCTCTCCACACAAACATCCCGTGTGATCTTCGACCTCGGTCCCGGAAACCTTCGTCGTCTCGCACAAGCAGGTGTTGGACCACAAGACATCGATCACATCTTTCTGTCTCACTATCATCTCGATCACATCGGTGACATTCAACATCTGCTCTTTGGGTTACGGGTTCCAGGCTATCACAGAGAGCGCCCCCTCTTCCTTTACGGTCCTCCCGGATTACACGATTTGTACAAGGGTATGCAGCAACTTTGGGGAAAATGGGTGCAAGCTGAGCACTTTGCGCTGCAACTCTTTGAGTTCTCACCTGGCACAGAGATCAACATCGACACCTTGACGATCACCCCCTTCAAAGCCGCACATGGTGGAGACTCGACGGCTGCCGTCTCATACAGGGTGCGCGATGAACAAACAGGCGCTGTGTTTGCCTACTCAGGTGACACAGATTACTCCGAAGAGATCATCGCCTGTTGTGACCAAGCCGATCTCGCAATCCTGGAATGCTCAACACCAGATAGCCACAAATCAAAAGGACACCTTTCCCCCTCGTGGTGCGGCAAGATCGCAAAAGAAGCAGGCATCAAACAAACAGCGCTCACTCATTTTTACCCTGAATGCTTTCAACCCTCAGCCGATCAGCAAGGCGACGATATACCAGAAGGGCTCACACCCACGGACTCGATTATCTGGCGATTTGAACAACAAGCAAAAAGACGCCCTCTCCTCTGCCGGGATCTCCAATCATTCACCATCCACCCCTCCAAAGACACAACGTCTTAAAAACAACCTCAATCGACAGACAACTCGTACACAGCGACCTTGTACTCGATCACCTCTCGTGTCAGAGAAGCTGCCGTCTCTTGGCCAAAGTAAAATCCGAACCTTTGGGTAGGTGCTCTTGAAGATAAGAAGTCACGACACCATCTCGATCCATACAGCGTCGTTCAATTTCGAACATTTCGGGCTGCTTTCCGCCATAGAAGGGAATGGGACTTGGTGAGCCTGTCGAATCCATGGGAGTCTCCTGTTGCGTTTGTAAATAAGAACAATTTCCCCAACAGAGACGTCCTTTCAAAGGAAAAGTTCGCCAGAGGATGCTTGTCTTCACATATCAGGGAATGGTAAGAAACCTTCTGGTGTTTGGAGTCAGTACAAGAGAAAACGCACACAAAAGAGGTCTGGATGTTGACGGAACAGAGCGATATTCGACAACAATTGAATCAACTCATCGGTGATGTCAAACAGCGGTTGTTGTGGCAAAAGTCCCAAGGCTGGGATGGTGTGCCGTTCGATCCATCAAGAGGACGCTATTTCCTACGCACAGAACAATCGCACAACCAAGAAGCCCGGCAAAAAAGCCCCTCATCCCACCACGCCGAGCCAACGCCTGCACCCATATCACGGAAGGAAGGGCTTCAACAGTTGCGCTCCGCGATGCAGATCTTCGATGGTTCACCACCGAAGGCGACGCCTCCACCTCAGTCAGCTCCAACACAGGCACCTCCGGGGACACAGCCACAAGCACCGACCACACCGCCTCCTGCTTCGGAAGCCCCAGCCCCCCAGCCGATCAAAGTCGACTCATCGGGGCCCTTGGGTTGGCGTAAAATCGATGTACGTCCATCCCTGACCGAAAAAGCGCTGCTCGACGCAGAGACTTCATTAAAACAAGTGCGCGAAGAAATGGGCGACTGCCAACGCTGTCAGCTCAGCAAACAGCGTCAACACCTCGTCTTCGGCGCAGGCAAAGCCCGCACACGCCTCATGCTTGTTGGAGAAGCTCCCGAAGCCAAAGCCGACGAAACAGGCTCTATGTTCGTCGGAAAAGAAGATCTCCTGATCGAAAACATGTTGCGTGCAATTGGCGTGCAAAAAGAGGACGTCTACGTCACACATATCGTCAAATGTCGACCGCCACAGAATCGACACCCTTTACCCGGCGATGTCAATTGCTGTGTGCCTTTCTTATGGAAACAAATCGACGCTGTACAGCCTGAGATCATCTTGACGATGGGAACAGCTGCTTCACAGACAGTTCTTGGGAGCAACAAGCCTTTTGGTCGGCTCCGCAGCAAGTGGGTACAGGTGAAACATATTTGGGTGTTGCCGATCTTCCACCCTGCCTATCTCTTGCGTAACCCCAAAGAAAAAGCCAAAGCGTGGAGCGACTTACAGATGGTCATGCATCGTCTCAGCTCCTCTGATGAGGCAAAGGAGTGATCATGTTCTTGCAACGATACAAGACACAAAGCCTCGTATGGATGCGACGAATGTTCGCATATTTTATGATCCTGAGCGGAGTACAATTGCTGATGGGAGCGGCACCATCCACCCCCAGCTCACTCCCCCCCTCGACGAAGGCACGTGTTGGGTATGTCCTCACCCTCAACGACGGCATCATCAACAACGCTGCAGCCGACTACCTGAAGAAAGGTATCGCATACGCAGAAGAACGCAAAGCCGATCTCGTGATCCTCGAATTGGACACCCCTGGTGGCGCACTCAACGCGACACGTAGCATGGTCAAGTCCATTTTGAATGCGCGCGTCCCTGTCGTTGTCTTTGTCACACCTTCAGGCTCACGCGCCGGCAGCGCTGGCGTCTTTATCACCCTCGCAGGGCATATCGCGGCGATGAGTCCAGGCACAAATATCGGCGCAGCCCACCCTGTCGTTGGCGGCGGAAAAGATCCCGAGAAGCTGGGAAAACACATCGCCAAAAAAATAGAGAACGACACTGTCGCCTTTATCGAAGCCATCGCAAAACAGCGCAAACGAAACATCAAGTGGGCCCGCAACGCCGTTCTCAAAAGTGTCTCCGTGACGTCAGATGAAGCCCTCAAACTCAAAGTCATCGACATCATCGCCAACAACAAGATGGATCTGCTCAATAAACTCGATGGTAGAACAGTTCGTTGTGACAACAAGGACATGAAGCTCCACACCAAGGGGATGCGTCTCGCACCTATCAAGATGAACATGAAACAGAAGATCATCGATTTTCTGGCGCACCCATCGGTCTTTTACTACCTGTTGATGTTTGGTGTCCTTGGGATCACGTTGGAGCTGTATCACCCAGGCTCTTTCTTTCCAGGTGTTGTCGGTGTCGTGTGCTTGTTCTTGTGCTTTTTGGCGATGCAAGTGATCCCCATCAACTACGGTGGGCTTGCGATGATCTTGCTCGGCGCGGTTTTGTTCTTCGCTGAGTTGATGACACCGACCTTTGGTGTATTATTCGTTGGAGGACTGATCAGCCTGACTGTTGGCTCACTGTTTTTGATCGACTCAAGTGATCCTTCAATGCAATTGTCTCTGGGCACAATACTGCCCGTGATCATAGGCATCGGCACATTGATGGGGATCGCGTTGTTCGCGGCCTTACGTGCGCTGGCCAAACCAAAAGTCTCAGGGCAAGAAGCCATGATCGGAAAAGTTGCGACGGTCAATATGCCCCTCGCTCCCCTCGGAAATGTCCGTTTACTTGGCGAACAATGGAATGCTGAGAGTGTCGATGGAGCAGAGATCCAAAAAGGTCAACAAGTCAAAATCGTACGCATCGAAGGCCTGAAACTCTTTGTCGAACCAACCACACCGAAGCAATAACCCACACAATCTTTTGCCCCGAAGGGACGACACTGCCGCTTCTCTTTCTTGCCGCTGTGTCATCCCTCGCTCACCCCTACATGCATCGAACATGTAGCCCAAAGGAGAGAAACCACATGTCACATTTACTCTTCGCTGCACAAGGCAGCTCGCTCAATATGACGGCGATCATCATCGTCCTCGTCTCTGTCATTGTCATCTTTCCCATGTTCATCAAGGTTCTTCGCGAATATGAGCGCGGTGTCGTCTTTCGGCTTGGTCGCTTCCTCTCTGTCAAAGGTCCGGGGCTTATCCTGCTGATCCCTGGTGTCGATCAAATGGTACGCGTTGATCTGCGGACATTGACATACGACGTCCCCTCACAGGACATCATCACCCGTGACAACGTCTCCGTCAAAGTGAACGCTGTCATCTACTTCCGCGTTGTTGAACCCATGAAGGCTATCGTCGAAGTCGAGAGCTACCAATACGCGACGAGCCAAATGGCACAGACCAAACTGCGAGATGTCCTCGGCCAAGTCGAACTTGATGACCTGCTCGCCAATCGTGAAGAGATCAACAACCGACTTCAGTTGATCCTCGACGACCAAACAGACCCATGGGGGATCAAGGTCAGCGCGGTGGAGCTGAAGCACGTCGACCTTGCACCTGAAATGGTCCGCGCAATGGCACGTCAAGCGGAAGCAGAACGTGAACGTCGTGCGAAGATCATCAGCGCTGAAGGTGAATTCCAAGCCTCAGCACGCCTCGCAGAAGCAGCTGACACACTCTCAAAACATCCTGCGTCTTTGTCCTTGCGTTACCTCCAAACGCTCGTCGAGATCTCAGGCGAAAACAACACGACGACGATGGCCTTCCCCATCCCCCTCGACTTGATCGAGCCTTTTATGGAAGCCAAAGCCAAAGCCGCTGTCCTCGCGCAGCAAGGAAGCGACCCCGTCGCTGCTCCCGAAAGCAAAGGCTAGCGCGTCAAAGTGGCATAACATACCTTTTCAAAAAATCTTCTGCCAAATCACTGTGCGGCTCGGCTATTTTGTGATACAACTCTCACAGTGGCACTTCCTCCTCAGAGATACACATCAAGCACAATCCCCATTATTTCCAACACATGCACAAAATACCTGCCATATTTTGTTGACGCCTTAAAGGGGATAGACTATGCTGAAGCCTCCGTAGCGTAGAGGTATTCTACATTTGATACCTCATCAAATCACCACATAACGGCAGAATTACGATGGAGTGGAGCGATGTCTCGAACCAAGATCTTTTTGATGCTCTTTCTGGCCGTACTGATAGGATCCGCTGGCGCGGTTTTCCTGTTTCAGAACTGGATCACAACGTACCACCAACAAGTCACCCAACCCGCCCTCAGCCGTGATCTGCGCGCTGCACGGCAAACCACACAGCTGCTCGCGCTGCAAAAACTCCAGGTAGTTTCTCAGCAAGCCCACACGACAGAGCTCACAAAAGCAGTCGGCGAACAAAACAAAACCAACACCCAAGAAGTTCTCAATGGCCTCAAAGACAAAGCCAAGGCAACTTTCGCAGCGGTCGTTGATAACGATGGAAAACTCCTCGCAGCACAAGGCCTAAAAGGCATGGAAGCTGGCGCAGAGTGGCCCAACAAAGATCTGCTTGAGAGCACAAAGAAGGGAAAAGCGGACAAAGCATTTGCCGATATGAACGGTAAATCCTACATTCTCGTCGCAGCCCCCCTTGTTGGCATCGCAAAGGCCCCAGCCAAGACCAAAGAAGGTGGCGATGATGATAAGGACGACGCGAAAGACGAAGATAAACCCGCTCCCAAGCGCAAGGCGCCTGCCAAATCAAAGGCAAAAAAGAAAAAGTGTAAGTCTGGCTTTATCTTCGCCTGCCTCAAGATTTGTGTCAAAAGAGTCAAGCGCAAGTGTGTAAAGCGCAAACGTAAATGCGACTGCTACCGCAAACGCAAACCCAAAAAACGCTCTTCGCTCCAGCTCACCAACAAAACACGTTACGCACAAGATGCACCTGACGGGGATGAAGAGAAAAAAGCCGATCCCAAGCCCGGTCCTATCGGCACACTCGTGTACGGATACGCACTTGACAAAGATCTCGCTGCAGGTCTCAAAGAGACTATCCAAACGGACATTGCCTTCTTTAATGCAGATGGAAAATTCTTCGGAAGTAGTGTGAGTGGCGGAACTTTAAGCGCACTCAATAGCAACATCTCCGAGAAAAAGTCAGGCTTCGCCAACCTCCTCAAATTCGATGGACAACTCATCAAAGTCGACATCGATGGCAAACCCTTTGCCTTGATGAGCGGCTCCATCAAAAAGCTCAAGGCAGGCATGGCGGTCATCAGACCTTTGCAACCTGTGAGCAAGCTCTGGCAACAACAAATTATCTATCTCGGCGGACTCGCGCTTGGTGTTGTCCTGCTGGCGCTTATCTTGTTGCTCCCTGGCGCAAGTGGTGCAGGCAAATACGTCGAAGAGATCGAGGAGCGCGTGCTTGAGCTTTACCAATCAGGTAACCTCAGTGCGGTCTTCAACGAGAGCGCTCCCCAACCTGTAGGGTCACTCGCGACAAGCCTCAATAAATTCGTCGTACAGCTCAATCAGCTCCGCGAAGCAGACGCCGCAAACTGGTCAGACGCAGCGACCAGACAGCTCGAAGAAGCACTCGCCAACTATTCGCAGCCTGTTGCTGTCCAAACAACGCCAGCGCCAGAGGCTCCCGCAGCAGAAGCACCAGAGGCACCCGCAGCACCAGAAGCACCAGCTGCTCCCACTGCTGAAGACCTGATCCTCCAAGACCCGGCAGCTCACTACGCCGAAGTCTTCGCTCGTTATCTCGCCGCCAAAGAAGAAGTCGGTGAGGACACGTCCCGACTCAAAGAGGACCGCTTTGTCGAAAAGTTGAAGAAAAATGCCGCGACCTATATCGAACGATACGATTGTCGTGGTGTGATCTTCGATGTCACAGTCAAAGACAACAAGGTCATCTTGAAACCACAGTTGATCCCCAAAGAGTAGGTTCTCATCACCACTCCTCAAACTCCCCTTGTTCCATCCCTCTCCTCGACCTATCTTATCCAGACATCAACCCCCACCTTCAGGAGTGACCGATGACGTCACAGATGCTTAATCTCGCCACATGGATCCATTGCACAACAGCAGAAGGACCGGGAAAACGCTTCGCCTTATGGGTACAAGGTTGCGCCATCAGGTGTCCAGGCTGTTGTAATCCTGAGATGTTTTCCAATGCTCCCAAACATCTCAAGCCAATCGACGAAGTACTCAACATGATCCTCACAGCCAAAGACGAACGCGATATCGAGGGGGTCACCATTCTTGGTGGAGAACCATTCTCACAAGCCCGTCCTCTCGTAGCACTCACAACACAGCTCAAACAACACGATCTGTCTGTCATGGTCTTTACTGGCTTCCAGCGTGAAGAGCTCGAAATGCGCACAGATGGAGAACCAGAGCTGATTGAACAATGTGACATCCTCGTCGATGGTCCGTACATCCAGGAACAACACACCCAATCACGTCGGTGGATCGGCTCGGAGAATCAGCGCGTTCACTTTCTGACATCGCGATACCAAGACACTGAGGATTGGGAGAAACCCAACACAGTTGAGATCACATTTGATGGGAAAGAGTTGGAGATCAGCGGATTCCCGATGTGGCAAAAACAAATCGAGGCCTGGAAACGTGTCTTGCAAAAACGCGAAGAGAGTCAAAAGAAATCATAGGGTGTGTGACGCAAAAGCCTGACAAGAGCGAACAACCCATATATCCCTTCGAACGTGCCTGCCTCGACAAAAGAATCCCCCACATACATGATCGCAAATAAATAGATTTCCGCCCCTCTGAAAAGTGCAAACGTTCCTCTCCGACAAAAACACACACCGATCTATCCTTTGTAGATTCCCCCTCAAAAAAAGATTCGTGGGTTGATTCTTGGTGTGTTCCCCAAAGTGGGTAACGGAGATCTGGCGTATCTTTTTGGGTTTTTCACGGCGCCAAACAGATTTTTTGATTGTTCTCTTTCTTGCAGGTGAAGCCACAGTTGCACTTGAGATCACATGTGCAAAAACCAAACAAACAAAAACCAGGTGATGGTTGCGAACAAGTTTGACACGCACCGACTTTACACTCCGAACCGGCTGCACACTTGGCCTCATCGACCTGACCATCACAATCATTATCCAGGCCATCACAAGGCTTCTCTGTCGTGGGTGTCACTGCCACAACAGAGCACTTCACACCGCTCCCTGCGCTATTACAGATCATCTTCCCTGTTTGTCTGCAACCACCGGTCCCGGCGTAGCATGTTTGACCTTTTTTGGCGTACGTTTCGTCGACCTGACCGTCGCAGTCATTATCGAGATCATCACACGTCTCCGTTTGCCCACCAAGCTGCCCTACACATGAGGTTGACCACTGTCCATTATTACAAGAGAGTGTACCTGCACGGCATGTCCCTTTACATGAGTGTGTACCATCTGATCGTACAACGCACCCGGCACCTTTTGTGTAACAACTCTTGGTCACATTTTCATCAACTTGTCCATCACAATCGTCATCAAGATTGTTGCATTTTTCGTCGCTCGCGGCGGTTATTTCTTTACATCTGAGCTTTCCAGCTGAACAAACAGTCCGCCCATTCTTGCACACACCGGGTAAACTCGTAGTGCATGTCTTCCCACCCCCTGGATTTCCTTCGTCTGTCTGCCCGTCACAATCGTTGTCCAAGCCATCACACAGCTCAGGAACAGAGGTCGTCGAAGCGATACACACCAACGCCCCTCCCTTACACTGATAGCTCCCCGTTTTACAAGATGAAGATGAATTTGTTGTGCAAGATGTCCTGAGTTTGGGATCAGCTTCGTCTGTCTGGCCATTGCAGTCGTTGTCTTTTCCATCACAAACTTCGGCTGTGGGTTTGATCTCGCCAAGACAAGCTCCCCACTTTCCGCCCTGACAGATGACAGTTCCCTCCTTACAAGAGCCTATATTCCTGGTCCCTTGTGGGCCGTTGTAACATTTAACCTCCAGCAGATTTGGTTTACCTGGAAGATTATCCACGTTACCGTCACAGTCATTATCTTTGCCGTCACAGATCTCCGTTTTTGGCTCGCCATAATCCAGACATGCTGTCCACTGACCTTGTTCGCAAAGATTTTTACCGTGTACACATTCTCCAATCCCTGCAAATTTCGTCTGCCCTCCATAACACTTCTTGAACAGCTTCTCATCTTTGCCGGAGACATTATCGACTTTGCCATCACAATCGTCATCGAGAGCGTTACAGGTCTCGGTCTTTGGTACGACCTCCCCCTCGCAACTCCCCCATTTGCCTGCGCGACACGTTTTTTTCCCTGCGACACAATCCCCTTTTCCGTCTGTTCCAGCAGGACCTGAGTAACACGATACGAAGAGTGGGGTTGGGCTATCTTTTTGATTGTCTACACGACCATCACAATCATCGTCAACCCCGTTGCACTCCTCATCCTTTGGAATGACCTCGCCAACGCAGCTCCCCCACTGACCGGCCTGACAGACTTGCTCGCCCACTTTGCAAACACCTTTGCCTTGTGTCCCATCTACACCACTGTAACAAACTTGCTTGAGGGGATCATCTGTTCCCTTCAGGTTATCGACCTTCCCATCACAATCATCGTCGGCCCCATTGCAGACCTCATCGCTAGGGTCAACCCCGCCAGAACAAAGAGACCACTTGCCGTTTTCACATGTTTGCTGACCCGCTTTACAGGCACCTTTATCTACACCACAGGGCTGTGTCTGTCCATTTTCGCAGCAATTTTCGACCTCTTCATCGACAGTTCCGTCACAGTCGTTGTCTTTTTGATCACAGATCTCAGGTTGTGGTTCAACGCCGCCCTGACAAGCCGACCAATCACCACCAACACAAGTTTGCTTTCCCTTTTGACAGGCACCTCGCTCAATCCCACACAGACGAAGTGTACCAACCAAACAGCCACATGGTGTTTCATCAGTCGTCCCATCGCAGTTATCATCAATGTTGTTGCCACACACCTCTTTGATGCCAGGGTTAACATTTGGGTTATCGTCGTCGCAGTCGGTGCTTTTGGGGTGACCATCTCGATCGTTGTCCAAGTCACCCGCGACACACTTTCCTTGGTCACAAGCCTGTCCACCGCCACAATCGACGTTTGTTTGACAGACCCCACCACTACAACCAGGAAACGAAAGTCCCAAAACAAGCAGGAGACAGACGACCTGCACCAAAGCGAAAGAACGAATCCACATCATACATTTCCTCATTGTGATCAGAGAACAAAGACCTACATTCTACAATAGCACATAGTCATCCCACATGTTGAGCCCGCGAAAGACAACAAGGCCCCGTCATGGTGGCATTGAAAGTATCGTACATAACCTCTTCAATGTTGTGGACAAATTGGCTGAACGTCGTAGCACAAAACGATAAACAGGGTCGAAAATGGAAACGTTTTGGATTCACAAGAAAAAACAAGTGGTCACAGAGGTTGTCCTAGACAAATGGTTCAAATCAGGATACAACAAGGTCTTTCATCACCCCACATATGGGTCAACAAGCAAAGTTCGGGGTGCGCGCATACAATGAATCATCAACCCACACATACAGAAGAAGGGACCAGAGATGTCGAGAGCTGAGCAGATCCCCCGTCAGTGGAGAATCCTCAAACGTCTGGAAGCCCACCACTTTGGCCTTTCAGCTTCGGATCTTGCAGAGGTAGAAGGCTGTCCGGTGCGTACTATCTACAGGGACATCGCAGACCTCGAAGAAGCAGGTTTCCCGCTGATTCAGGAAAAACGCGGCAAGCGATCTTTGTGGAAACTGGCCTTTCACAGAGGCTCCCCTCAAGTTCCGTTCACTTACTCCGAGATTTACGCCCTCTGCTTGGGACGAGGCCTGATGCGTCTTCTCGAAGGCACGGACTTCTATGACTCGATTTGTTCAGCCTTTGAAAAGATCCGTTCGACACTCCCTCCCGGCGTCCTTGAACACCTCGAAGCCTTCGAATCCAATGTGATCGTCCGCACGGGCACATCACAAAACTTCTCGCTATTCTCCGACTTAATCCACCAAATTAACGGTGCGATCGACGAGAACTCACGTATTGAGATCCTCTACTTTAGCCCTGGAAACAACGCCGAGATCAAGAGGAAGGTTGACCCTTACAGACTGTGGATCCAAGACGGCGCGATGTACTTGACCGGCTATTGCCATTTACGCGATGGTATTCGTACATTTAACCTCGCGCGGATCAGACGACTCGACAAACTCGAAGAGAGCTTCGAAGAAGTCCCAGACTTCGATATAGACGCTTACTTAGCCGACGGATTCAGGACGATGACAGGTGAGGTGATGGAGATCGAGTTGCTATTCGACCCACAGGTCAAACACGTCGCCTCCGAAAAGATCTGGCACCCAACACAAGAAGTGATCGAAAATGAAGATGGTTCAGTTGTCCTGAGATTTCAGGCTGGTGGGATGAAAGAGATCAAAACATGGATTCTGGGTTTTGGTCCAAAGATACAAGTCCTCAAACCAGAAAAGCTACGCGAAGCAGTCGCAAACGACATCAAAAAGACATACGAGCGATACTTCCCCTCCTGAGACCCGCATTACTCTTGGTCATCGACCAGCGAGTCAAAATCATCAAACCGACCGAACATCGCGCTGATAATCGGCGGTGTATCTTCTCCTGTCATCATCTGTCCCACCCAGTTAAAGACCCGACTTAAAAATAACGAGACGAGAAACACGTCGAGAAAAATCGCGAGGATTTTGACCCACGGCCCGAAACGAATCAATAAGTTTGCCGGGATCACAAGCACACCGGCCAGTCCGATAAATGAGCGAGAGAAATGGACAAGACGTCCCTTGCTCTCCTGATCAAATGCCAGGTGCCCCATCACGTACGCGATGATGAAAAACACCCAAACGAAGAACAGTGGTAGCAATCCGTAGATGGAGACTTGACCAAACCACCGTGAGATCTCTTCAAATCCCATTGAGACCAGGATCAACGCCATACCATAACCAATCCCAGCAGCAAACAACACATACCGAAGGGGTGGTGCCAGGATGAGATGCTTTAAAAATCCATTGTACATGATGGTTCGCAGCTGCAACTTCGCAGTCTCACGAACGATATCGTCTCCATGCTCAGCTGCAGAGCGAAACTCCTTGCGCGCTTTATCGAGATCACCCTCGAGCGCAAGACATTTCCCAAGCCACAAGTGAGCTGGTGCGTTTTTTGGTTCTTTGCCAATCAGCCTGTCAAAGACAGCCCGGGCTTCTTCTAAATTCCCTGTTTTTAGCAGAGAAATACCTTCTTGAAGCATATCTGCCATGGTGAATTTTCCTCCCCGCAGAGTCACAAATAATCCCCAACAATATATATCATCTCCCACGACAAAAACACCCCCCTACAGCATACAAACCTATAAAGCCCGAAGAATGCACTGCATAACACGTCCTCTAGTCTTGACAAAATGTCATTTCTGTGGAACTTTTTATCAATGAAGACCGTTTCGACTCTTTGATTCACTTGTTGGAACACCCTATTGCGCATGTTGTCTCTTCAAAGAGTCGAGATGAGCGGACATCTTCCTGGTATTTTCAACAGTCAATGAGTCGTCCAATGCATGAAACAACACTTCAATCACAAGAACTTGACACCTTCGATCAATCCGAATTATTCGATGACGAAGCTTGGTTCGCGACCCCCGATTTGACAGAACCCTCCAAATCCCTCCTCGAAGTTCACGTCTCTTGGGAGGGTGGCTTACTCGACATCTGCCATTACGCAACGCCTCGAAAATTAACCTTCGGCTCCGGTACCCACACGGACTTTTGCTACCCCCTCGAAGACGCATCAGACACCAAACAAGCCATCTCATTTCCATTGATACAACCGGGCAAAGGGGGATTTCTACTTTGCTTTGAGCCAGAGATGGAGGGCATCGTCGAACAAAATGGCGAACGTCTGACGCTCCTTGATCTAGTCAACGAAGGACGCGCACACTTTCTCACCCGAAGTGGTCTATGTTATTACCCGCTGCTTCCGGGAACGCAGGTGCAATTACACTTTGGGGGACTGGATATCCAACTCAGGTTCGTCCCAACAGCACCTTTTCACATGTCTGTCCTGCGTAGATTGGATACAAGCGCTCCGATCATGTCCTTTGCGGTGATCGCGCACTTGCTCTTCGCTTTACTCGCGATATCCGCAACACATGCTCCCCCAAGCAAACAAATCACCACTGACAAACACATCAAACGCAACGCTCCTCCCCTCAAAAAGAAACACAACACGTACACACAAATCCGTTCAAGCAAACAGGATTGTTTACGCCTTGCATTGCAAAATCACGAACTTCCAAAACGTTGTTTAAAGAAGCTGCGCGATTTGGCAAACAAGAAGCCGTAAGCCTCCTGTTCATCCTTGCATACATTTCTTTTGTGGAAGGTGTTAGTAGGAGGATTCGAGGATAGGTAGTCTTGCGGGCTCAGACATCGCCGTCGCGAGTTCCCACGCCTTGTCCATTCGCAGATTGGAGCCAATGACGACAGGAGCGCGTTTTTTGACGATGATTGAGACTTGATAGAGAGGGAAAGTGCTGTCTTCAGGGGAGATGAGGATGTGTTTGATCCATGCACTTTTGTAGTAGATAGACCAACGAACAAAGCGCCACTTGAAGCTGCTGATTGTCACGCCCTGTCCGGTAAAATGAAACCATTCACCGTGACGTGTCAAACCAACCCCTAAAAAGGAACTGATCACACCCAAGACAAAAGACCAGGCAGCTGTCGCGAGAGGAGACATATGAGGGAAATGTTCTCCATTGATGACGAAGAGAAATCCCAGCAAGAGAAATCCAACGCCAGCGATAGAGAACAACAATCCCCAACCCCATCCACGTCGACGAATGACGGTAAGCTCCCCACCATCTTGCAACAATCGAAGGGTCATGGATATTGACTCAACTCCTGAGGATCAAACCAACCCAAACGTCACCTCTCCCCTTTTGGAGGAGAGGTGGAGAGAACAAGAGTCTTGTTCTCTGTTGGGTGTGACTTTCGGTTTACACCGAGAGGATTTGTTTATTGGGGGGTGGGGGGATACTGGTGGCTTGGATCCGAAATAAAGAGGAGTCCGTTGGGGGAGGAGACGATCCAACCGCCTTGGACGGACAGATAGTGGTATGAAGGACCATTTTGCATGGAGACTTCATTCCAGGATCCTGAAGCATTGCCACCTGCAGACATCGGTCCACTGGGTCCACCCATTGGGCGACTCATGGCGGGTGGTGGGCCACCGGGTCCACCTGGGCCACCGGGTCCACCTGGGCCGCCGGGTCCGCCTGGGCCACGTCCACCGAGAGGTGGTGGTCCTGGAGGAGGTCCACCCATTGGGCGATTCATTGGGGGCTGACCACCTGATGGAGGTCCTGGAGGTCCTCCCATGGGGCCACCCATGCGAGGCGATGCAGAAGCTGGAGGTCCTGGAGGTCCTGGAGGAGGTCCACCTGGGCCACCGGGCATTGGTGGTGGGACAGGGCCTCCCATGCCCGGTCCACCCATGGGATCGCCACCGGCGCCCTCTTCTATTTCGAGTACAAAGTCACCAATAAACACCTTGTCGGTGTTTTTGATCACTTGAGGCGACGCGATTTTGTGACCGTTGACATAAGTACCGTTGGTACTTTTGAGGTCAACGACAATGAATTTGCCTTCTTTGAAGACAACTTTTGAGTGTCTCTTCGAGACGTTACCTTTTGGTAAGACGATGTCATTCCCCTGGACACGACCCACAGTAATTTCGTTTTTGTTGAACTGTAGTCGTTGGGTTTTACCGCCCTTTTCTTGGACCACTACCGTAAACATGGAAGGGTTCCCTCACTACATTGAGATGAAGAAGAAGTATCTACTTTGCCCAGATAACCGGAAATGGTATCGACACAAAGGTACGAAACGATGTGTTCTTATGGACTTGAGGAGTGTAGCAGAAAAGACAACCCAACGCAAGAGACTTATTTCACCAATAAAATCATAAAGATACAAACAAACACTGTTTTTATTCTGTGGACTCTTCAATCACGCCATCCAGCGCAAATGGAGCTCTCCCTCCATCGAAGAGCAGACTTTGGGCTTGCTTGAGAGATTTGAGCCGATCACGCAATCTCGCAGCGTCTTCAAAGAGGAGTTTTTCTGCGGCCGCGAGCATATCTTTTTCGATCTGATCAATCTGTTCTTGCAGCGCTTGTGGGGACTCATAAATCGACTCCGGCTCCGCCGCTTGGAGCTCTGTATCGCCCTGCTCTTGAGCATCTTCTGCGTCGAGCTCCTGGATCCAAGTGGGCAGCTCTCGCTTCGCACTTTGTGGTGTAATCCCGTGCTCATCGTTGTATGCGATCTGCATCGCGCGCTGTTTTTTCGTGACCTCGACACAGGTGTTGATCGCATCAGTGATCCGATCAGCATACAAGATCACCTGCCCGTTGACGTGTCGGGCCGCTCGACCAATTGTCTGCAACAAAGCCCGAGCAGAGCGCAAAAAGCCTTGCTGATCAGCGTCGAGGATAGCGACAAGAGAGACCTCAGGAAGATCAAGCCCTTCTCGTAACAAGTTGATCCCAACGATGACATCGATCATTCCCCGCCTCAACTCCTGCAACAGTTGAACCCGCTCAATGGTGTCAATGTCTGAGTGGAGGTATCGAATGTTGATCCCAAGCTCCTGATAGTACTCGGTCAGTTTCTCGGACATGCGCTTTGTGAGGGTCGTGATCAGGACACGCTCACCAACAGCGACACGTTGACGTATCTCTTCGAGCAGATCATCGACCTGATTTTTCACTGGGCGGATGTCGATTTCGGGATCGAGGAGGCCAGTAGGACGAATGATCTGCTCGGCGATACGAGAAGAATTTTCGACCTCGTAGGCTGCGGGAGTCGCAGAAACAAAGACGGTTTGGCCGATCGTCTCCTCGAATTCCTCAAATTTGAGTGGACGGTTATCGAGGGCAGAGGGCAAGCGAAACCCATACTCAACAAGGTTGGATTTGCGCGCCCTATCACCGCGGTACATCGCCCGCACTTGTGGGATCGTGACGTGACTTTCATCGACGAAACAGAGCATATCGTCAGGGAAGTAATCGAGCAAACAGGGAGGGGCTTCCCCCTCTTTGCGACCGGACATCTGACGAGAATAGTTCTCGACACCATTACAATATCCGAGCTGTTCAAGCATCTCGATATCACAAAGTGTGCGCTCTTTGATGCGTTGCGCCTCGATCAATTTTTGTTCGGACTCAAAGTATTGGATGCGCTCGACGAGTTCGTCTTGGATCATCTTGATGGCGTGTTTGAGTGTGTCTTGGGTCGTGACATAGTGGCTGTTTGGATAGATCCCGATACCGTCCAATTCACCGATGACCTCACCACGGAAGGGATCCACAGCTTTGATCGCGTCGATCTCATCATCCCAGAACTCGATGCGGATTGCGCGTTCTTCTTCGTGGGCGGGGAAAATCTCAACGACATCACCACGAACCCGAAATGTCCCACGGTGAAAATCCAGATCGTTTCGGGTGTACTGGATGTCCACGAGTTGCCTCAATAGATCACGTCTCTTGATCGTTTGCCCTCTCTGTAAACGCACGAGCATACCGTGATATGCCTCGGCAGAACCGATACCATAGATACACGAGACAGACGCAACGATCAGGACATCTCGGCGTTCGAGCAGCGCGCGGGTCGCAGCGTGCCTCATACGGTCGATTTGATCGTTAATCCGTGCATCTTTATCGATATATGTATCAGATGAAGGGACATAGGCTTCGGGCTGGTAGTAGTCATAGTAGGAGACGAAGTACGAGACAGCGTTGTTGGGGAAGAGCTCCCGAAACTCACCATACAGCTGTGCTGCGAGTGTCTTGTTGTGTGCGATCACCAGGGTTGGACGTTGCATCTCCTGGACAATCGAAGCCATTGTGAAGGTCTTTCCCGAACCCGTCACACCGTAAAGAGTTTGGTATTGATCCTGTTGTCGGAGTCCCTCGACGAGAGTCTCGATCGCTTTTGGTTGATCGCCGCGTGGCTCGTATGCAGATTTGAGTTGAAAACCAGCCATCCAATGCCTCCTCAAAAGAAAAAATCAATGTCACGTCCATCCATCTATCAAAAGAAGGTGCAGACAGGAAGGATCACAACATGTGAGGTCCTGTTCTTTTGTGCAAGGGAGTGAATGTCAGGAGAGGCAAAGGATGAACAGAAAAAGCCTATGTGCAGGCGTTTTCAGCATTTCATGAGAGCGTGGAAAAGTCTGTGGAGAAAAAAAGAAAGGTGAAAGCGAGACGTTTTTCAAATGAGACATCCAAACAAGAGCACGACTCAGGCCGGGGAAGTCCGATGGAAACACCCTAGCCATCCGGGACCAAATTACCCTTGACAGTGCTTCATCTTTTGTGCTAAATGAGCGCGAACTTTCAAGGAGCGGTATACGATGACAATTGATCTGAACATTACGATGCTCTTCCAGTTGGCTTTCTTTGTAGCGAGCTACTGGGTGATGAAAACGATGCTTTTCCCCCCCGTTTTGACGTTGATCAAACGCAGAGAGCTGATGATCGCGAAAGCAAACGAAGAACTCCGACGCCGGGACGCAGAAGGCAAACAAATGCGGGAAGATTACAATCGCAAAATGCGCGATGCCCGTATTCAGGCACAAGAGATTCACAACAAGAATCGCCAAGTCTCTGCAGAGCGTGAGCGAGAGATCCTCGAAGCAGCGAGAAAGAAAGCTGCACAATACCTCTACGAGGGTGAGGTGAAGCTCGAAGAGCAACGCACACAAGCAAGAAAAGAACTTGACGAGAAGGCGGACGAATTGTCCAACCAAATCGTCGAAAAGATTTTAGGTAGACCTATTTCTTCCTGATCACACGTAAGCCAAACAAGGATTGAGAATGAGCCAACCAACAGCCTCTCAAGCCTCACGCCCTTCAGGTGGGATGGCACAATGGATCGCAAAATATCACGATATGTTGCCGGTCTTCTGCGTCGCACTCATGGCCGTAGGCTTTTTGATGTACTGGAGCAACAGCGGGCACCCCGAAAGTTGGCAGTATGTCCTCGGACGAAAGATTTTGGTCCCCTATGCCAACCTTTTTATCTTGTTGTACCTCGTCTTCTCCAACGTCCTGCCAGGGCTTGTCCAAAGCCTGAGTAAGCGACACGACGACATTAAAGAAGGTATCCGTACCTTTGAAGAGCGCAACGATGTTCTCTCACAGCAATACAGAGAGACACGCGAAAAACTCGAAAATGTCGATGGAGAGATTGAAGAGTTGTTGCAACGAGCTGAGAAGCTTGCTGAGGAAGAAAAAACCAAAACCATCGAGCAAGCCGAGAAGCAAGCAGTGCGCATCGAAAAAGATTGCGCCAATATCCTCGATCAAGAGACCCGAAAGCTTCAGCAAAACATCAAACGTGACATGATTGAGGAAGCCTTCGACAAAGCGCAAGCGATCTTGAAAACGTCATTCGGAAATGATGACCAAAATCGTCATCAGACTGAATACCTTCAACAGTTGGAGAATCGCTCGTGAAACATAAAAACCTCGCGCAACGTTACGCCAAAGCACTCCTGTCACTGACTGAAGATGCAAGCAAAAGCACAAAAGTCGCCGAAGAGCTCCTCGCTCTCCGCGAACTCTTAGAATCCAATGAAGAGTTCAAGACCGTCTTTACAGTGCCCGGCTTTGAGCACAATCAACGTCACCAGACCGTTAAGTTGGTCCTGGAAAAATTGGGAGTGGAGACACTCACCAAGAACTTCGTCTTGTTGTTGCTCGATAAGAAACGTGCTCAGTTGTTCCAAAGCATCCAGGAGACATTCCAACAACTCCTGAATGAAAAACGCAAACAGCTGCATATTCGTGTGGTCTCTGCCAAAGAGTTGTCTGAGGATTATCTCAAACAGCTCGAAGAGCACTTCCACAAGAAGACACAGCAAGATATCATTATGCATAAAGAGATCGACCCTGCGCTAATCGGCGGAGTCAAGGTTTGGGTGGGCAATACAGTCTATGACGGAAGTGTAGAAAACCGTCTCGCTCAGCTCAAAGAAAACCTCGTCCAGCAGCTTGCTTAAAGGTCATTCCATTTACCCTGTATATAACAGTTGAGGAAGTATAGATATGGAGCTTCGCGCCGAAGAGATCAGCCAGATCATTCGTCAACAAATCGATAATTACGATCAACACATCGAAACCGCCGAGACAGGAACTGTTTTGTCTATTGGTGATGGTATCGCACGGATCTACGGCCTCGAATCTGCGATGGCCGGAGAACTTTTGCAATTCCCTCACGACGTCACAGGGATGGTCCTCAACCTCGAAGAAGACAACGTCGGTGTTGCCCTCTTCGGTGATGACACAATGATCCAAGAAGGTGACACTGTTAAGCGTACCGGAAAGATCGTTGAGATTCCCGTCGGTCCCGCGATGGCAGGACGTGTTGTCAACGCACTCGGTCAACCCATCGACGGAAAAGGCCCCATCGAAGCCGAAGGAACCCGTCGCCTTGAGTTGAAAGCACCTGGTATCGTCGAACGTACATCTGTTCACGAACCGATGCAAACAGGACTCATCAGCATCGACGCCATGATCCCCATCGGTCGTGGTCAACGCGAGCTGATCATTGGTGACCGTCAGACTGGTAAAACAGCTGTCGCACTCGACACCATCATCAACCAACGTACAAACTTCGAAAACGGTGAGCCCCTCTGGTGCGTGTATGTCGCTATCGGACAAAAGCAATCCACCGTTGCACAGGTTGTCTCCAAGCTCGAAGAACACGGAGCAATGGAATACACAACTGTCGTCGCGGCGACAGCTTCCTCCCCCGCTCCCCTTCAGTTTATGGCCCCCTACACAGGCGTCACCCTCGGAGAGTACTTCCGTGACTCAGGGCAGCACGCACTCTGTGTTTACGACGACCTCTCCAAGCACGCTGTCGCTTACCGTCAGTTGTCCTTGCTCCTTCGTCGTCCTCCCGGACGTGAAGCGTATCCTGGTGACGTCTTCTACCTCCACAGCCGCCTCCTCGAGCGCGCTGCGAAGATCACCAACGATGAGAAAGTCTGGAAGAAAAAAGGCTTCACCGCTGGTGGTGGTTCCTTGACTGCGCTGCCCATCATCGAAACACAAGCTGGTGACGTCTCGGCTTATATCCCCACAAACGTCATCTCCATCACCGATGGTCAGATCTACCTGGAAACGGATCTCTTCAACCAAGGTTTCCGTCCCGCGATTAACGTTGGTATCAGCGTCTCTCGTGTTGGTGGTTCAGCACAGACCAAGGCGATTCGTAAACTCGCTGGTTCACTTCGCCTCGACCTCGCTCAGTACCGCGAAGTCAAGGCCTTCGCGAAGTTTGGTTCGGACCTCGACAAAGCGACACAACGTCAGCTGACACAAGGTGACCGCCTCTCCGAGCTCCTGAAGCAAGATCAGTACGAGCCACAACCCGTCGAAAGACAAGTTGTCTCCCTCTACGCAGGGACCAAAGGCTTCCTCAACGATCTTCCCCTTGATCACGTCAAAACATTCGAGAAAGCTCTCCTCGGGTATATCGCAGATAACCACCCAGAGATCTTCAAAGAGATCGCAGAGAAAAAGATTCTCAACGATGACCTCAACGCGTCCATCGAGAAGGCGATCATCGCTTACAAAGACATCTACAAGCAAGATCAAGGTCTCTCCGAAGACAAGAAGTAAGCAACCAATAACCTCGAATTGACCAGAGGAAGAGCAACATGGCGAACCTCAAAGCCATCCGCACCCGGATTGGTTCAGTCAAAAGTACCCAGCAGATCACCAAAGCGATGAAAATGGTCGCGGCTGCAAAATTGCGCCGCGCCCAGGATGCCCTGTTCCAGGGTCGTCCCTACGCAAGAGGGATCGCTGATATGGTCAAGCGACTTGCCAGCATCACTGATAGCGACACGCACCCACTCCTCCAAGAGCGCACAGGGACCAAAACTCTCGTCCTCGTGATCACCTCTGACCGAGGATTGTGTGGTGCATTTAACTCCAATATCCAACGAGCCGCAGAAGGTTACATCAAAGAAAATATCGGCGAATGTGAGTCCATTAAACTCGCATTCATCGGTCGTAAAGGACGTGATTACTTCCGCCTTCGTAGCCAGCGCCTCGGCACTCCTATCGCTCACTACTTCGAAGAGGTCTTCACCAATCTCCACGCAGACACCGTCCGTGAGATCAGTGACACCATCATCGACGAATTTGTCGAAGGCGAATATGACCGCGTCATGCTCCTCTTCAACGAATTTAAGTCCACCATCTCACAAAAAGTTGTCCTCGAACAATTCCTCCCCATCACAGCTCCTGAGCTCGATGGCGACGAAGAAAACGAAGGCAACAGCGAGTACATCTTCGAGCCGAGCCAGGATAAATTGTTTGAGCTGCTCTTACCATTGTACGTCAGCGAGCACCTTCAACGTGCCCTGCGTGAATCATTCGCTTCCGAAATGGGAGCTCGAATGGCCGCAATGGACGCAGCAACAAACAACGCGCGCGACTTGATCGAACAACTCACACTGTTGTTTAACCGCGCTCGACAAGCTGCAATTACTACTGAAATTATCGAAATTGTCAGCGGCGCAGAAGCTCTCTAACTGCTCGCTGTTGCATTTTACATGGTCTGGCTTCTGACGAAGTCGTGACGAGGAGAATCCGTAAACCATGGCTGAAAACACGCAAGTAAAGACAGGAAAGATCGTCCAAGTCATCGGCCCCGTCGTCGACGTTGCCTTTGAGGCAGGCGCACTCCCCGCGCTGCTTACGGCTTTGACTATCACTAACCCTGGCCTCGGTGAAGGCGAAGACAACCTCGTTGTCGAAGTCGCACAACACCTCGGTGAAAACGTTGTCCGTACCATCGCGATGGACGCAACTGATGGTCTCGTTCGCGGTATGACTGTCAAAAATACAGGCAAACCCATCAGCGTCCCCGTCGGTGTCAACACTCTCGGACGCATCCTCAACGTTATCGGTCAACCTATCGATGAAGCCGGTCCCGTTGAAGGTGAACTCCGCCCCATCCACCAACCCGCTCCCAAATTTGAAGACCAATCCACCAACGTCGAGATGTTCGAAACTGGTATCAAAGTGATCGACCTCCTCGAGCCCTACATGAAGGGTGGTAAAATCGGTCTGTTCGGTGGTGCAGGTGTTGGTAAAACTGTCCTCCTCCTCGAATTGATCAACAACGTTGCACAACACCACGGTGGATACTCCGTCTTCGCTGGTGTTGGTGAGCGTACCCGTGAAGGTAACGACCTCTGGCACGAAATGATGGATATGAAACTCTCCAGTGGAGAGCCTGTCCTCTCAAAAGCTGCCCTCGTTTACGGTCAGATGAACGAACCACCAGGGGCACGTGCTCGCGTCGCACTCTCCGGTTTGACCATCGCTGAGAACTTCCGTGACCAAGAAGGTCAGGACGTCCTCCTCTTCATCGACAACATCTTCCGCTTTACACAGGCTGGTTCTGAGGTGTCCGCACTTCTCGGACGTATGCCCTCCGCGGTTGGATACCAACCGACTCTCTCCACCGAGATGGGCGCGCTCCAAGAACGCATCACCTCGACGAAGAAAGGGTCGATTACCTCCGTTCAGGCGATCTACGTCCCTGCGGATGACTTGACTGACCCCGCTCCCGCAACAACATTTGCTCACCTTGATGCAACGACCGTTTTGTCCCGTCGCATCTCCGAGCTCGGAATCTATCCTGCTGTGGACCCACTTGACTCCACATCACGTATTCTCGATCCCGGAACAGTTGGTGACGAACACTACGAGACAGCTCGCCGTGTTCAGGAGCTTCTCCAAAAGTACAAAGACCTCCAAGACATCATCGCCATCCTCGGTATGGACGAATTGAGTGAAGAGGACAAATTGACTGTTGCACGTGCTCGTCGCCTGCAAAACTTCTTGTCCCAGCCCTTCTTCGTCGCAAAAACCTTTACAGGTAAAGATGGACGCTTTGTCAAACTCAAAGACACCATCCGCGGTTTCCGCGAAATCTGTGACGGTGTTCACGATGAAGTCCCCGAGCAGGCCTTCTACATGGTCGGAGACATCGAAGAAGCTCTCGAAAAAGCTGCTGAAATGGCAAAAGAAGATAACTAATCAACCCGCAGGAGTCCTCCCTCATGAGCTTACAACTGCGCATTGTTACACCTGATGGCGAAGTCGTCTCAACGCAAGTTGATACAGTTCGCATCACTGGCGTAGAAGGTGAATTTGGTATCCTCCCCGGACACCTCCCCTTCCTGTCCGGACTCGAAGTCGGCCCCGCCGCCTTCGAAGTTGGAAAGATCACCCGATACTTTGCTCTCGGGCAAGGATACGCGGAAGTGTTCCAAGACAACGTCAATGTCTTTGTTGAAACAGCCGACGAAGCGACTGACATCGACGAAGACAGCGCCAAAAAAATGCTCGCTGAAGCCGAAGAGACACTCAAGTCCCTTGAAGATGATATCGATTCTCAGGAATACAAAAGCGCACATCTTCTTCAAAAGCGAGCCCTCACCCAACTCGACATCGCCAAACTCGCCGTAGAATACGACCGTCCTGGCGAAAAATAATCCCCCCCACTCATTTGCTCCAAGCGCAACTGCACTTTTATCTTCACAAACTCCCCTGATTTCATGAAGTCATCCACAACGATATGTACGAGCTTTACTTGATTTCTGATCCAGGGGCAGTTGCACTTGTGTCTTCGCAAAATGCACCCGAACATACGACACAATCCCTCATGATCATACGTATGTCGCAAGCGACATCC
>PCBK01000132.1 GCA_002731275.1 Deltaproteobacteria bacterium
ATGAGACGAAGACAGAAGGTTGTTGCTGAAGCCACAGGCTTTGTGATTCGTCGTCGGCGTAGCGATGCTATGCCTTCTCCTCATGCCTTGCCTGAGGCCCCATCCACTACTGCCCTCTTGTCTTCGCTTTTTTCCATCCGACGGCCTCAGCGAAAGGAGTTGTAGATGCCGGATAAAAACTCCACCGCATCTTTTCATATCGTCCTCTCAGGCTGGTTTGTGCTGGGCCTGTTGCTCGCCGTTGTCCTGTTGTTTGGGACATTGTCTGGCTACATCTCGCCGAGGACATCATTAATATGGGCGAGTGTCGCGTTTGCGATGTTGTTCTTCTTTGGTCGCTCAAAGCGTCCGAGTATCGCCTCATTGTTTCAGTATGAGACCTCCGAACCTTTGCTCGAAGGGATGGCCGACAATTTACGTTCGTTTGTGGTCGCGTCGACTGCGGGTGACCATATTGACGCTCTTACAGCATATAACATGAGCGTGATCCACGCTTACTACGGCGAATTTTCCGAGGCGCGTATGTACATCGCGTCGATTGATTGGTCCAATCGACCTGGAGAGGTCGCGGTGATGGAGTTTCGGGCGTTGGCGTTGTTGCATTATCTCGACGATGAAAACTTCCAGGAGGGGTTGAGTTATGCGCGCCAAGCGAAAGCCATGATCCCCGTTGATGACGCAGCACCCAATGCCTTTACGATCACACAAGATGCCTATGTAAAGGTTGGTGAGGTGTTGACAAAACAATTTGAGCGTGACGTGCTCCATGTTTTGGAGGGGTATCTTGATTCACTTCAAATCTTCCCCCAAATATTGATTTGGTGGGCGCTTGGGTGTGGGTATACGCAGCTCCAAGAGGAAGAACGCGCCGCGACTTTCTTTGCATTGGCCAAAGATACCGCACCACATTGTCCCACATTCCACGACATCCCATCTTCTTGGTCTCTTGATTCCTCATCTTGACGAACCTCGGTCCTCCAGCTTACAGTAGTGACGAACGGATGAAGCAAAGCCCGCATTTTCCGTCCCGATACATGAGGAGATTCTCTTAAATGAGTCAGTACATCAGGTCATCGCGTGAGCGCGTCTTTTACGGTCTACTCGTCCTGGGGGCGACGTTGTTGAGTGCCTGTGTTCCATATGCCTGGATCGCGCCTCCAGTCCGCACCCATTTGGCGGTCGGTCATGCTGCAAAAGTTTCGGGCCCTGCGGCAAATAAAGGTGAAAATGATCAACCTTCGGCTGTATCCCTCTCTGTCGCTGTGCACCCTTTGGGGATGTTTCCTTCGTTGAAGCGACGTCCTTTCGATATTGGCGTTGGGTATTTGATGTATCCACATAACAGTGAAGAAGATTCCCAAACAAGTCATATGTTCTTGCACGGTCCATACCTCGAACTGAGTTGGCACTTGGTGCAGGGGTTCTTGTTTGACAGTTCGCGTTGGGGAGGGCGTGTGGGTTTACACATCCAGCCGCGTTTTTTGATGAGTGATCTGGCTGGACGCCAAACGATGGGGTTTGGTGCGAGCGCAAAGCTGTCAGGGGAGCTCGTCTTTATCACGAAGGGTGATCCCTTTGCGGGCTGTGGTCTTGATGGTTGTAACTTTGGGTTTCTGTTTGGTGAATTGACCTTTGGGTTGAGTATCGAATCAGGGGCGATTTTCATCAACAATTCGACCTTTGTCGACACGAGGGTTGGCTTTGTCTTGACGATCCCCTTGACGATGGGGGTTGGGTTCTTCTTTACGGATAGACGGCGACGAGGAAGACGTGGACGCCGGAGAGGAAGACGACGACGTCGATATCGTCGAAGAGATTGAGTGGGAGTTCATAGGGGAGAAGTGTTAGGATTCCATCTCTTGCAGGAAGTAGTTGAGGGCGTTTGTAAGCTCTGTGAGGGAGCTTGTGCATCCTGCGCGGTCTGTGTGGCCGCCCCCTGTCACAAAAGGTGAAGAGCGAATGACACCTGCACAGTTGTATGTGGAGTGTTTGGACATGACCGCGTAGTGGACGAGGTCGGCTTTTTCATCTTTTTGGTAGAGCACATATGGGCCCGAGAAGTCGAGCTTGTTGTATGCATCTTTGAGCAACATCGCGACGAGAGCGTGATTTGTGTCGTCAATCTCGATCAAGCGAGTTTGGGCTTCGATGTCGCGCTTGACTTGTGTTGCGTACAGCTCTATTTGCTTTTTGAGGACGATATACTCGCTGTGTAAGCGACTCTCTTCGAAGGCGGCCAAGAGCCCTGCGGTCTTGTTTTCTTCGTAAGCTGCACGTGTTCGTTGAATCACATCATCGAACAAGTCGTCCGTTCGTTGGGGGTTGTAGGGACCGAGTGGTTTTGTCAGACCAACGATGCTCAAGGCGTTGGCCATCTCTGCGAGCCTGGATTGGTGTTCTTTTTCAGCCTCTTGAAAGTCCGGCCACGAATCAAACTTTGCGTCCCCAAACAGCGAAATGAGCAGGTAAGGGTGATCTTTGGGAGCTTGACCAAAGAGGTTGAAAATTTGCAGTCCTGCGGCGTAAAGTTCTGCGTTGTCGGGGTCGTAGACGCGTGGGTTGTGGTGGTGAACGCCTTCTTCAAACATCTCCATAAACCCCGGTGGGATCTGGTGGTGGTCGAGGTAAAGAAGGGTGGTCGCGCCGTTGATCTCTTTGAGCTGTGGGATGTTGCTCGGGGTTAAGTCGAGATAGATGACGCGGTATCCGTTGGCGATATCTTCTTTGAGCTGCGTGTACTGGGAAGGGCAGAAGTCCCGCATGGAGTTGTCAACGCTGTAGAGCCTAGTTTGTGCGTTTGGGATGTGGTTGAGCAGGATGTTGATGGTGCCGTATCCATCTCCATCTGGGTGGTATGCGATAGCGTACTTATCGTGCTCTTTGAGCTTGTCGGCGGTTAATTGCATGGGTTTGCCCTTTATCGTATATCGTGTGTACAAGTATTTGGATGGAATCCGATGGGAGTATACACCAACCGAGCAGGAGAGAGAAAGATGCGAGTTGTGTTTTGTAGTGTGCCTGTGGGTGAGGCCAAAGGTCTCGCTCGAAAGATCATCGAGGCCCGTGTGGCTGCTTGCGTGCAAATTGTCCCCCAAGTACAAAGCGTGTACCACTGGAAGGGCGATGTCTGTGAAGACGAGGAGGCGCTTCTGTTGATCAAGACGGATGCATCTGTGTTACAGGAGTTGACGACGTTGATCAAGCAAGCGCACTCTTACAGCGTTCCAGAGATTGTCTCCGTCGCCATCGAAGATGGAGAGGGGAATCTCGATTATTTGCAGTGGCTTCGACAAGAGGTTGGACAAACGCAAAAGTAGGTGGTACAACATACCTCTTTCACACATGTGTCATTGCATGTGTGGGTGAATGAAGGCGTTTGTTTACATGGATACGTCTTTCATTTACGTGTTGTGTATTTTGTTGGTCACGTCTGTGATATCTGCATATCAGTGAGAAGGGATTGCTATGAAGCCACCTCGAAGAAAACCACTACGTCAAAAGAACACAAACAATCCTTATGATTTTGATACCAACAGCGCCAAAGAGCGCGAGATCGCGCTGCTCGCTGCACAGATCACAAACGCCCAACTGCAAGCGAACAATTGGTTCAAAACCCCCGCTCCCAACCTGCGCGCCGAAGACTGCGAGAACGTGGAGGAGTGGGTTGATAAACTATTCAAGGCCAATCTCGAACGCATTCGTCGTTACACAGACCCACGTCGCAATCGCGGTTACACACGCGGTTCGCATTTGCTGTTTCGTGGATAAATGCTCACAGTGTGCACACATCCTCCACAAACACCTCGCCCCCTCTCTCATCTCCCGGATATGTTCCAGCCCAACGGTTTAAGTGACTGGAACAGGTCTTTTTCCACCGTCGTATTTTTTCTCCTTGCAGCGGCTTATCTTCTGCGATTTGCCATCTATTATCGAGACATATAGGACACAATTATGGGACATATTATCATTGTTGGTGCCGGCGAGGTCGGATACAACACTGCCGAGCGTCTATCTCATGAGCAGTGGGATGTCACCGTCATCGATCAAAACGCTCGACTTTTGGAGCGCGTTGTCAACACGCTTGATGTGCAAGTCGTCGAAGGCAATGGTTCCTCGCCTCAAGTGCTGAAGGAAGCAGGGATCAGTCGCAGCGAGCTGTTGGTCGCTGCGACTGACTCCGATGAGACGAATATCGTCGCCTGTATGGTCGCGAACGCATACGCTCCCCAAACGTGTCAGAAGATTGCTCGGATTCGTAATCCTGACTATACCGATGATAAGGCTCTTCTTGGACGTGGTCAGTGGGGGATTGACTTTCACATCAACCCCGAATCCGTCGCGGCCAAGAAGATCTTGAAGCTGTTGAATACACCACAAGCCACGGATATTTTTACCTTCGCAGAGGGCCGTGTGCTCGTTGTTGGGTTGGGGATGCCTAAGAACTCTCCCTTGCTCGGCAAATCGCTCGCAGAGATCGGCTCTATGTATTCGGAGAAGCACTTTCTTGCCGTCGCCATTGAGAGGAATGATAGTGTGATCATTCCACGTGGGGACAATCGACTCCACGAGGGGGACACGCTCTTTGTGGTCACGCCACCCAAGAATCTTCAGTCGTTGATCGAGAGTATGGGGATTCCTTACAAGCCTGTGAGACACGTCGCGATCTATGGTGGTTCGCGTATCGGCCACTTTCTCGCCAGTCGTCTTGAGAAAGAAGGGATCTCTGTCCGTATCATCGAGTCTGATCGCGATAAATGTCAGGCCATGGCCGAATCCCTCCATCGCTCGGTAGTGCTTCATGGATATGCGACGGATCGGACGTTGTTGCGAGAAGAAAACATCCACAAAATGGACGCCTTTATCGCTGTCACCGAAGACGAAGAGTCGAACATCCTGTCATCGTTGCTCGCCAAGAGGATGGGGACACCGAAGGTCATTTCGCTCGTCAATCAGCTCTCATATGGTCCACTTATCCGTAATGTTGGGGTTGACGCTGCGATCTCTCCTCGTCACCTCGCGACGAGTATGATCTTGCACTTTATTCGTCGAGGAAAAGTCTTACAGGTCGATGCTCTTGGCGAAGAGCAGGCTGAGGCCATTGAGTTTGTCGCGGATGAAAAGAGCTCCATAGTGGGTATCCCTCTTGCAGAGGCCAATCTTCCCAAAGATGCTGTTGTAGGCGCGATTGTGAGGGATGATCAAGTCTCTGTAGCGAGCGGGAATACAGTGATCCAACCAGATGATCGTGTGATAGTCTTCGCCCTTCAACATGCAGTTGCCGAGCTTGAGCGACGTTTCTCTTCATAAGTGTAGGATTCCATGATACGACCTCGTTTGATCGTCCGCTTCTTGGCGGTGTTGTTGTTGATGATTTGTGTTGCGATGGTGCCGTCTTGGTTGATGGCCTTCCTCTCGCAATCCAAAGAACATATCTGCTTTCTGCTCCCTGTGTTAGGAGTCTCTATCATCAGCGTAGGGACTTACTTTGGCCTTGATTCGAGTGATCGTGGTGAGATTTCGCACCGTGAAGCGTTTGTGATCGTGACCTCTGGTTGGCTCGTTGCGGCGGGGCTTGCGGCGGTCCCTTATTGGCTGTTTGGTTGGATTGGCGGCGGTGCCAAGTTTTTTCCGGACTTTGCCTCCGCCTATTTTGAGTCGATGAGTGGTCTGACGACGACAGGTGCGACGATTTTGCCTTCCATCGAAGATCTGCCTGCGAGCCTCTTGTTTTGGCGTTCGATGACGCACTGGCTTGGTGGGATGGGGATTATCCTGCTTGGGGTGGCGATCTTGCCCTTTCTGGGGATTGGTGGGATGCAGTTGTTTCGGGCGGAAGTGCCTGGCCCCTCTGCGGACAAATTGCGACCCCGGATCGCAGAGACTGCGAAGAGTTTATGGTTTGTGTATCTGACTCTGACGGCACTTGAGACGGTCTTTTTGATGTTTGGTGGTATGAGCTTATTCGACGCTGTGTGTCACGCATTTGCGACTGTTGCGACGGGGGGATTCTCCACAAAAAACATCAGTGTAGAAGGTTTTCACTCCGTCTACATCGAGATGGTTATCACCTTCTTCATGTTCCTCGCTGGGATGAACTTTGCGTTGCACTTCTTTTGGATGAAGGGCAAGTTTAAGCCCCTTTGGAAAAACGAAGAGTTGCGATTTTATAGTTTTGTGTTTGTCGTTTGGACCGTCGCGATGGGGGTGACTCTTCATCTCGCGGGGTACTATAAGTCTATCCTCCAAGCGTTGCGCTACACGAGTTTTCAGACCATCTCGCTACTGACTTCAACGGGCTTTAGCTCGTGTAACTTTGAGCTTTGGCAGGGTGTCTCGACTTTTGCGATCACGTGGTTGGTGTTGTTGATGTTTGTCGGGGGGTGTGCCGGTTCAACGGGCGGTGGTGTCAAGTGTATTCGCGTGTGGTTGTTGTTTAAGGTGGCCTCACGAGAGTTGTTGCGTTTGATCCACCCACGTGTGGTGCGACCGATTAAAGTCGACGGTGGTGCCGTCTCTGAGGATATCCTGTTTTCGGTTGTTGGCTTTGTCGGGTTGTACTTGTTGTGTACAGGTATTTGCACTTTGGCGCTCACTTACTTTAATATCGATATCGTGACGTCATTTACCGCTGTTGTGTCGGCAGTCGGAAACATTGGACCAGGGCTTGGGAAAGTTGGACCCTACGATAACTACAGCTTTTTTCCAGCGCTTGGAAAATGGATCTTGATCTTCTGTATGTTGTTAGGAAGACTTGAGCTGTACACTGTTTTGATTTTGTTGGTCCCCAGCTTTTGGAAACGTTAAACAGGCCCCTCCAGGCTTGAAGGAGTGAAACCATGTCGCGCTTTTCTGTCGTGCCACTCGGTGTGGGTGATGCTTTCTCCACACGGTACTATTCTTCATGCTTGCTGTTGGAAGCAAAGGGGACGAAGATGTTGATCGATTGCCCCCATCCCATCAGAAAGATCTTCAAGGAATCAACTGCATCACTTGAAGAACCTGTCGACGTTGGTGATATTGACACTGTCCTCCTCACCCATCTACACGCTGATCATTGCTCTGGAGTCGAAGGTTTTGCCTTCTTCTCCTTTTTTGTGCTGAAGAAAAAAGTCCACCTCGTAGGGGCGCCTGTTGCTGTCCAGGATCTTTGGAACAAACACCTCGCTGCAGGGATGGAGAATGTCCGAATCATCGATAAAGAAGCAAAAGAAGGTGTTGTTGTTACGCAGCGAAGTTTTGACGACTTCTTCGACTTTGATCCTCTTAGTATGACCGAGCCGACAAAAGTAGGTCCATTTACGATCGCTTGTCGCGAGACTATCCATCACATCCCGACCACCGCGCTCAAAATCTGGGTGGACGACAAGTGTCTCGGTTACAGCGCCGATACTGCGTTTGATCCTGGACTGATTGAATGGCTTGAAGAGGCTGATATGATCATTCATGAGACCAATCTCGGAACCCACACTCCATACGAAGAGTTGATGTCCCTCCCTGAGCACATTAAAGAAAAAATGCACCTGATTCACTACCCCGATTTTTTCGAACAGGAGGAGCGAGAGCTGCGCTTGCTTGTCGAGGGAGAAAAAATCGTGATCTAAGTCATTGAGTGTACACACAACTGTGTTACTCTGAAACTTGCAATGGTTGTTTTGAGCATCTTGAAAAAATGTGACTTCACAAAGAATCATGTTATGTCATCAGCGCTCGCTGAATGATTGGAGTTGTGGAGTGCTCAAGCATCGTGAATGCTACAGACGCTCGAAGTGACAGTCTCGTTAGCCTGGAAAGTGTAACAAATCTGCCTTGGGTTGGTGTGCTATGGGGATTTTTGACAAAAAGAAGCTGGAAAAGCTGCGCGCTGCTGAAAAAAAGCAAGCAGGACATACGATCCTACTCGTCGATGACGAGGTCTCAAACCTGCAGGTCTTATCGACTTTGCTCGAAGGGCGCTTTCACGTCCTCACTGCCGAAGGTGGCGAAGAGGCTTTACGTCTCGTTAAGAACAGCAAACGACCCATCAGTTTGATTATCACCGATCAGCGAATGCCTGGCATCAAGGGGACTGAATTCTTACAACAGATGATCGAACTGAGCCCCAAGACGATTCGAATCATGCTCACAGGTTATTCCGATATCAACGCAGTGATCGATTCGATCAACCGCTCTCACATCTTCGAGTTTATCCACAAACCTTTTGACTCCGATGAGATCTTGCAAGCCGTTGAGCGGGCCATCTGTTCATTTGAATCGGCCCGTGAGGCTGAGCTCTACCAGTCTGATCTCGAAAAGAAGATCTCAGAGCGCACCAAAGAACTCGAACGAAAAAATCGTGAGCTTGAAGAAGCATATGCAGAGCTCGCCAACAAACACGAAGCGCTCAAAGTTGCCCACAAACAACTCGAAGAAATAAGCCTTACAGACGTTCTCACCGGTTTGAGAAACCGTCGCTATCTGATCGACTACATGAAGTCGGAGCTTGGTTTGTTGCAACGTTTTCTCGACAAACACGGCGCGGAAACCAAGCAAAAACCTTTTCATTTTGGGTTCTTCATGTTGGATCTCGACAACTTCAAGAATATCAATGATACGTATGGTCATGGTGTCGGGGATCAAGTGTTGTTGCACATCTCCCAGCTGCTCAATCACGCGTGTCGCTCTTCCGACTTTGTCGTGCGTTGGGGAGGGGAGGAGTTTTTGGTGGTGGTTCGCAACACACCAAATGAAGACATGTCCATTCTCGCCGAGCGTTTTCGTTCGCTCGTTGAGCAGAAACCGTACTCTTTTGAGGGTGGAGGGGAGCTAAAGATGACATGTTCATTGGGATACGCTCCTTTCCCGTTTTGTTGGCGTGCATACTCGTTGTACGATTGGGAGGAGTGTGTTGCGCTCGCGGACGCTGCTTTGTACGCCGCAAAGCGCTCGACAAAGAACGCTTGGGTTGGTTTGCTGCCAGGCCCCGACTTCCCACTGGACAAGACGTTTGAAGACTTTCGTGAAAACCTGCCTGCCTTGATCGATACCAAACAGTTAATCGTGACTTCCTCACACAAAGAACCCGTGCCATTAGAGTGGGGACGTGCTTGAGTTGTCTGCTGGGAATCAATTGGGGTGTGTTGGTGTTCAAGAAGAATTCTATTTGTTGGATACATTTGGAGGTCTAGATGGCTCGAAGACGTCGACATAGGGAACATTTTGATGATGGTGTGTATGATGACTACGACGACTACGCTGGGGATTACGTCGAAGAAGAGGTCATCGTATACGAAGAGGTCCGCTCAAGTCGCTCGAAGATCCTCGCGGGTCTACTTCAAATATTCTTTGGATGGATGGGGTTGGGGCGCTTTTACCTGGGGTATACAGGTTACGGTATTGCCATGTTTATCTCATCGATGTTGAGTCTTGGTATGATCGGCAGTGTATGGGGTCTGATTGATGGCATACGCATCATCATGGGAGATGTTCCAGACGCCGATGGATTGTCTCTCAGAGATTAACTTTGTAGCCTACTCGTTATGGAATAAGGATGACGTAGAGTCCCATGGGATCTTTTGAGCGAGGGTGGAGGATGAGTTTGTTTGTACCAAACTCAATGGAGGGGATGCCTATGCTGCGAATGGACATCAGGGCACCCATCTGCTGTTTGTAAATTGTACTACCTACAGAGTATTCGTGAAACCCGCCAGAGTTGACAGTTGAGGTGAAGGTCCACTTCATGTTTGGGTCTGAGAACTGGTTTTGGTACTTGATCGTTTTGGCTGTATTCGTTTTGATGCTCGCGTTTCTTTTGAGCGAAGCGACCCAGAAATTAACTGGGAGCAAAGTCGGCTGGTTTTTGTTGTTGTACGGTCGGACGATACACTCTCCTGATGAGTTGATGTTGGTGGAGACGTGACCTGGATTTTTCCCGACAATGGTCGCAAAGAGCGCGTGAGAAGAACTGTTACAATTTGGGTGTTTGAAAGCATAGATCGTACCTTCATTTCGCGTCTGAAGGTTTGTGATGTGGTTGTGCCCGAAAAGAAGAGCTGGTTTTGCTCTTGTCGATGAGGGGGGAGCGATCTGTCCCCAAGATTCATCGGGGTATTTGTGGGGAAGCATCACGATGTAGTTTTTTTCGCTGTGTGTCGTGCCGATGAAATCCTTTGTGTAGATTTTGTAGTGACCACTTTCGCAGTTGATGCTGTAAGAAATTCTTGGGTGATTGCCATATCTGATCGCGTTGAGAAACATAGGTCTATTGGTGCAATCAAAGATAGCTGTTTTGCGACCATCTTTGAATTTGTCTGGAGATATGTACTGCAGATGACGCGAGCTTTGTGTTTTTCTGTTGAAGTAGGCGTATTGAGGGCCGCATACCTCGTCAGTCATTCCATCGCAATCGTCGTCTTTATTGTTGCAGACCTCTGTTGCTGGTTTACCCGGCGTCACTGGGCAAGTGACGCCTTTTCCATCCGCAGTACATACGAATTTGCTGTTTCTCTTGCAGAGTCCTTTCCCAAGGGAGCAATCTTTGCCTTTGTTTGCAAAGTCTTCATCAATGTTTCCATCGCAGTCATCGTCTTTTCCATTGCACAACTCATTTGTGGCGAAGCGGAGCTGTTTGCAGGACTTTTTACCTGCGCTGCAGGTGATCACACCCTCTATGCAAATACCCGATTTTCCAGATACAACGCACTTCGCACCTTTTCCAGGGTATGTTTCGTCGGTTTTTCCGTCGCAATTGTCATCCTGCCCATTGCACACTTCGCTTGTCGGTGAGACTGCGCCCACACATGTTCCCCAGTGCCCTTTGCTGTCGCATGTTTGCGTTCCTTTTTTGCAAACACCAACATCGCTCACACCGCAGGATTGCGTTTTGCCAGTGATGCACATACAGCCTTCGTCTGTTCTGCCATCACAGTTGTCATCTTTCCCATTGCATGATTCTGTCGATGGTTCTGTGGCGCCAGTACATGCACCCCATACCCCATCCTTGCATGTTTGTGTACCGACCTTGCAGTTTCCCTCACACAGAAACACATCACCTGTTGCGACACACCCATTTGAAGAGGAGGGGAAGCAGTCACGCTTTTCTTCGTTGAGACACTGGCACTCCGTGATGGGGTCGACTTTTCCGTCACAGTTTTCATCCGTTCCATCACAAGTTTCTTTGCGTGGGGTGACTTCGTTGTTGCAAGCGCTCCATTGCCCACCTACACACGTTTTGATACCTGGAACACAGCTCCCGACACCCTCGGTTCCTCGCGGTCCGGTGTAGCAAGCCTGTTCGTTCAGGTTGTCGACTTTTCCGTCACAGTTGTCATCAAGTCCGTTACATTCTTCAGCCTGAGGTTCGTTGAGGGCTTGGCACTGCGTCGTCCAACGTCCTTGCACACATACAATCACCCCATCCCCACAGATTCCTTCTCTTTGTGCGATGGAGCATTTTTTGACGCTCCCTGCAACACACTCTTCTTCGAGTTGTTTTGTCTCTTCTGGTGGCGGCGTGTCCGCTGTGGGGATGTCTGTTGTAGTGATGTCTGGAGTGGGCTCAGTAGATGGCTCTGTAAAAGTGCGTTTGGCGACACAGTTGTAGAGGATGCACTGTTGTGAAGAGGAGCAATCATCGTCGTTGTCGCATTTGATAAGATCACCGACGCATCCTATTTGTGTGAGTGAGATAGACAGGATACACAGTGTCCGCGCCAATTTTTTGAATATGTGCATGATGCAACCACTCGATGAGGGGGACTGGGGGGAGGTGACTCTCGGATACTCCGCTACCCTTGATGATTATCATTTGCATCAAGTGTATAGAATGAAGAGTTTTCTTTCAAGAGGTTAGACGAAGGAAGGTAGAAGGGGGGCTTTGGATGCTTGCGAAGAGGCGGGACATTCGCTACTTTTTCTTCTTCTTGGCCCATGTATCGCGAAGCGTGACGGTTCGGTTGAAAACCATTTTCTCATCAGTCGAGTCAGGATCGACACAAAAGTACGCTTTGCGTTCAAACTGGACCCTATCGCCTGGCTTAAACGTTTTGACATAGGGTTCAGCGTAGCAAGTCTCGAGACGTACGAGCGAATCCGGGTTGAGGTGATCGAGGAAGGAGCCTCCATCTTTGTTGTCATCGGGGTTTGCTTTGGTAAACAGTCGATCGTACAGTCGCGCCTCGATGACTTCGGCGTGTTGTGCTGAAACCCAGTGAAGTGTACCACGTACCTTTCGATTGTCTGGAGAGGAACCTCCTTTTGTTTCGGGGTCGTACGTACATCTCAGCTCCACAACATTTCCATCATCATCTTTGATGACATCTGTGCAGGTGATGTAATATGCGTACCGGAGTCGGACTTCTCGGCCTGGACCAAGGCGGAAGAACTTTTTGGGTGGATCTTCCATAAAGTCTGCACGCTCGATGTAAAGCTCCCTGGAAAAGGGCACCATGCGTGTGCCTGCTTCATCATCTTCCGGGTTGTTGATAAATTCGAGCTCTTCGACTTGATCTTCCGGATAGTTTTCGATGACGACTTTGATTGGATCGAGGACCGCCATCACCCTGTGTGTGATCTTGTTGAGGTGCTCGCGGATCGCGTGCTCAAGCTGTGCGATATTGACGACACTGTTGCGTCTCGCGAGGCCAATTCGATCACAGAAGTTGCGAATCGACTCAGGTGTATAGCCTCTCCTGCGAAGACCACTGAGTGTCGGCATTCGGGGATCGTCCCAGCCTGTCACATGTCCTTCTGTCACAAGTTGGAGCAGCTTTCTTTTGGACATCACAGTGTGATCGAGCGCCAACCTTGCGAATTCGATTTGTTGTGGATTGGCAGGGACTTCCACTTGTTCGAGGAACCAGTCGTACAACGGACGGTGGTTTTCAAACTCAAGCGAACATAGAGAGTGTGTGATATGTTCGAGTGCGTCGGAGAGGCCGTGCGTAAAGTCGTACATCGGGTAGATGCACCACTTGTCGCCTGTGCGATGGTGGTGGATGTGCCGGATGCGGTAGATGATGGGGTCACGCATGTTCATATTGGGGGAGGTCATGTCGATCTTGGCGCGCAAAACGCGCTCACCATCCTTGAACTCGCCAGCCTTCATACGCTCGAATAAGTCGAGGTTTTCTTCGACGCTTCGGTCTCTGTATGGGCTCGCTTTACCGGGCTCAGTGAGTGTTCCACGGTACTCTCGCATCTCTTCGGGGGTGAGGTCACAGACGTATGCCTTCCCCGCGTTGATCAAGTCGATTGCGTAGTTGTATAGTTTTTCGAAGTAATCCGATGCAAAGAAGGGCTTCTCGCCCCAATCAAAGCCCAGCCATTTGATGTCTCTTTGGATCGCTTCGACATACTCGGTGTCTTCTTTGACGGGGTTGGTGTCATCAAAGCGAAGGTTGCATTTTCCGTTGTAGTCGATCGCGAGCCCAAAGTTTAGGCAGATCGACTTGGCGTGACCGATGTGCAAGTATCCATTCGGTTCGGGCGGGAAGCGGGTGTGGACACGGCCTTCGTTTTTGTTGTTTTTGAGGTCTTCATCGATGATATCGCGAACAAAATTTGAGGGGAGTTTGGACTCCGTTTTACTCATCGTTTTCTGCTCCCTTCATGCGAGCGAATGGGTAGTTTGAAAAAGGGTAGGTCGACAAGCGCAATGATCTGCAAACGTGCTTGGGCCTACGCCCGGCTTTTGTATATACACGGATGTGTACGGAGTGCCAGGCTTCGGAGAGATCTCGGTGTGATGAGATCATCAAATGCGTTCGCTTTCATAGCATATTCTGTCGCTGTTTGCCAGATGAAGGGTGAGTTTTTGCACCCTTTGCGTCACGACCGTCCCCAACGAGTGGATCTGGAATGGTCTAAAGTTGTGTGTGGCTACGCTGGATTTCGCCACTGGGAAAGTGTGGATGACGCAAAGGAGTCTCCTGCTGTGATGAGAAGAACGTGAACATCGAACTGCGGCTTCGCAGTTCTTTGGATGAATACGTTCCAGTCACTCGATGAGTGCGTTTCTTTTTTTATTTGTTTTCAAAACCGAGCAGCACAGGTTCTTGCACAAGCTCTACACCAGCGGCTTTTCGGACGTGTTCTCTTATATGCTCAGCGAAGGTCATGAGCGCTTGCGTCGAGCCATTTCCCTTGTGCACAATCGCGAGGGTGTGGTTGTCAGATAGGCCAATGGGACCATCGCCGTAACCTTTGTGCAGTCCTGAACGATCGATTAACCACGCCGCTGAGAGTTTACTTTGACCTGGACCTGCGGGGTATCGAGGCATCTTCTCTCCTTGCTTGAGCGTGTGTTTCATCTTCTCTGCGACTTGATCAGCCTGTTTATCGGAGATGATAGGGTTGACAAAAAATGACCCCGCGCTCTGGCTATTGGGGTCATTTGGATCGATGACCATCGACTTCTTCTTGCGCAGGGAAAGTACTTGTTGTCGGACTGTTTGCAGACTTTGTGGTGATGTTTGCTCCTGCACACTCCTTTGCAGCTCTGGGTAACGAAGTGTAGGAGGGCCATCTTTGGTCAGTGAAAAGGTGACAGAGAGCACGATATAGCGACCCTTTGGTGATTGTTTGAGCCGGGAATCTCTGTAGCCAAACGCGCATGCTTCTTTGTCCCATGTCTGGATTTGATGACTCTCTCTGTCCAAGATTTCGGCAGACATGAACGTTTCGCTTACGTCTTGACCGTACGCCCCTATATTTTGAATAGGAGCTGCGCCGACGTGACCTGGAATGCCAGACAAGCATTCGACACCCGCAAGGTCCTGTTTTACAGACCATTCGACAAATGCGTCCCACTCGTGCCCTGCGTCAACTCGCACATACACATGTCCTTGATCTTCTCGCAGTATTTGTTTGTCTGAGGCTGCATATTGAAGGACCAATCCAGAGATCCCTTTATCAGCGACGACGACGTTGCTCCCTCCACCTAGAATGGTGACAGGTAGGGCGTGTGTATCGGCCCATACAAGACAGGCAAGTAGGTCGTCACGTGTTGTTGGGGTCGCAAAGAATTGTGCCGGACCACCTAACCGAAGGGTTGTTTTGTCAGCCATGGAAACTTGTGACGAGACAGGCAGTGTCGGAGGGATGGAGAGCGTGGACATGTGAACCTCTTTGTTTTTCACCCAATGGCCTTTTTTGGGGGTTGGCCGAAGAAAATCGTCTTGATTTGTTCATACCACGTGGGAGGTCAGGCGTGTAGTTTTTGGCAGTGGGGTCGCTCCGGTTCGGGAACTCAGCGCCACTGTTGTCGGCGCTCGATACGTTTTTCTCGTAGGATGAGCAGCTCTCTATGGGTCATCTGCTCCCGCAGTTGCTTTCGGCGTTGTTGTTGCTCGTTTTTTGTGTTGGGGACGATGCCGTAGAGTTGGGTCTCTTTGGATTGCAACTGGATGGTGATTGTCGAGGACTGTTGTGGGACGATTTGTCCTGTGATGAGATTGGTGACAGTTGAGCGAGGGGGAATGTTGAGGGTTTGTGTTCCACCTATGACACCGTGCGCGACGATCATCGATCCGTTGCTCGCGATGAGATTGCCAGGAGGTGCGAGTGTTTTCGCGCCTGCATGTTTGGCGATGCTGTGCATCAAGTCGGGACCCATGCCACCTGGCTTTGCAATATAGACAGAGGTCCAGTCTTTGAAGGACTTGAGCGCGATAGCGATCTCGCCGCCTGTCGAAAATTTTCCAAGCGCTGTGGCTTGATCGTCAAGGATACTAAACTTAGGACCTATAATCGACGGCATTGCCGCACCTTGCCATGGACTGAGTGCTCCAAAGTGCTGGAGTGTGTTGGGCATCGCTTCGATGTTGAGGACGTGGATCGTCTTGTCGTATTGGAGAGTGAAACCTGTCAGTCCCTCTGCATTGTCAAGGGACATTCCCCGTTCATCGATATAACCTGCTCCAGAGAACCATACAAGCGTCTTGTTTTTGCGTTTGAGTTGACTGTCGATGTACTTCCTCGTGGCCCTTGTGACGTATGTGCTGTTTAAAAAGATGTAGACTTTGTAGTCCGGAAATCCCTTTTTGGGGAGATCTTCCATACTGTACACATCGAAAGGCACGCCACTTGTCCAGAGCGCTGAGCGTATGACGCTCGTCGCTGCAAACTGTGAGTGTCCATGTATCCATCTGGGAGAGAATGCGCTGCTCGGCTCGTCGACCAAGACGACCACGTCTGGTTTCATTCGACGTCTGTTGTGCTTGAGCGCCCATTTTGCGATCTTGACGCTCTCTTTGAGCCCTCGTTGGGCGTAGTCTGTATAGAACGACCCGCCACCCAGCGCGTGATACCAGATTCCCATGCCGAGAACGTGGGCCATACCGACTTCTCGTCGGTGGACGGAGTGGAAGTCTTTTTCATTGCGGAGGCTACCGATCGTAAAGTAATCGTAAGCGTCATTCACATATGAAGAGACGTTGGTTCGCAGGTCAAGCTCCAAAAAAGGTTGCTTTTTGTGCATGAGGAGGGTGTTGACCATCATGCTGTATCCGCCTGCCCAGCCTGGTTTTCTGTAAAAACCGTAGTCAAGAGGTGATACATACAAGTCTACATATGGGGTCGTGTGGCGTTTTCTGGTGCGCCAGTGGTTGTTGAGGCGTCCGTAAAGACCGTCTTCATAGTAGCTTCCGACGATGATCGGCTTGCCTGCGAGTTGTTTGACGTGTTTTGCGTACATTCCGACGAGTCGAGAGGTTTCATCACTTTGAAAGTGAAAATAGTCAATTGCTGGCCTGTCATCGATAGGGTGGTAGTAGTTTTTTTGCAGGCCCAGTCTGGTTTGAACGGAAGGGATGGAGGCCTCGTCGAATGTCGTGTTTGTGTTCCAGGCTTGTTGAAACGCCGACAGGGTTTTGTATTTCTTTTTTAACCACAGGCGAAACGCTGTTTTTCCGGCGGGGCTGTAGTCGCTAAGGTTGGCCGTCCCTTTGCGATCCCACATCCCCCATTGTCCGTCATCACCACCGCCGAGGAAAATACCCACGATGGCTTTGTAGTAGGGTTTCTTTTTGATGTGTTGAAACCATGCCTTGATCGCGTGCTTCATGTCTCGCTGGAAAACCTGTGAGAAGGTCGATGGACAATACCACTCAGCGTTCTCCTTGAGGATTGGGGCTGTCTTGTCTCGGTAGTCGTAGTTGTGAAACATCCGACATACTGCGAGTTTGCCATTTTCACTCATGGCGACTTCGCTGGGGTGTCGTTTGCCCCAATCTGGATCAGGCGCGAGGGCGAGTTTGACGATGAGGTGGATCTTTGGGTCTGCACGTAACGCCAACTCAATACGTTTATCCGATGCGGAAAAGTCGTACGTTCTGTGGCCTGTCCATTCGACAGGGACGCGCAGTGGTTTGTAGATGTCGAGTACGCCAAAACGAACATTTACGGTTTGGAGCTTGATCCCTGCTTGTGAGATCAACTTGTTCATCGCTCTTCTAGGGCGCCAAAACGTCCCCCTGTAGCAAATGGGGGGGGCGATGGAGTGGTTGATCTGGATCCTGGCCGAAGGACGTCTCACCACTCGCGCGAAGGACGCTTTGCGCCGGCTAAGTATACGCAGCATCTTTCGTCTTGACATTCTTGTGTCCATCCCACCGGGGATACGCTTACGCTTCTCTTTTCTTTGCACTTCAAACCGGATGGACTCGATCTCGATGTGACAGGGGTTTCCTTGGATCATGATCGATGTGGACAGATACTCCGTTGTGTTGAGTGTTGGTAAGTACACGTAGCGGGGTTGTCGGCTGTTTTTGTGTGGGAGGATGACTTGGGCTTCTCGGTGGATTTGGCCGTAATTCGTGCCGCGGGATGTGAGGCTCGCGTGTTGGCGAACAAATACATTCATGAAGCTTGCATACTTTGCTGACGTGACACGAAACCAGATGGTCAGCTTGTAGGACTTTCCCGGTTTGGTTTTGATGTACGGTAAGTTGAGATACACATATCCTTTACCGTTCTTGTAGTTGACTTCGTATCGTTTGTTTGCCTCATTATACCCGAACGTTGCGTCCGTATCGGTACCTTTGTACGGTGTGATACGTGAAAGAGGGAGGTCTTGTGGTGTCTTTCGGGTTGGGCGAGGGATGATGTCGCTCGCAAATCCGACAGTTGGGGAAAGTAAGACGCATATGAAGAGAAAGTATCGAAGTTTCTGAAGTGTATTCATTGATCAACTCTTTATCTGATCGTTGGGTGGACTGACGTTACAATCTTAACGTATGCATCGCTTCTTTGGATTTCAAAAATGTGTCCCTTATCGAAGAAAGAGCACACTGAGCGCGCTTGTTGTCTTCCCAAAACGATTGCTGGAACGTTTGTACACGTCGATGTTGACACCTTTTGAGGGGTAGCTCAGGACCATCGGGATGGTTGGCGCAGGTTTACCTTGTTTGTACGGTGACGCCATGATCGCGGGTAAGCTACTGAATCCAGTGCCCAAAGCGTTATACGTGAGCGTGTACGTGTTGCTATTGAAGGAGGTTGACCAGGCTCCAGGGACGCCAAAACCGTTGCTTCCCATGATCGTCGCATTTGAGCTGATGACTGCCCAAGCAAATTGACTGGGGTTGGGGAACCAGAAAGAAAAGCTTCGGTTTGTTGGCGCTGCAGAAGTATTGGTGATGTACACTTTGCACAACGGTTGTCCATTGTGCTCCTCTACTGAAGGAACAGCGATGATATTCGCATAGCGTTCGTAGACCGTGACAAAGAACGGAACGTTCTTCTGACACGCGGGGGTATTGATGATGTATTCTCCCGTGCCTACGCGTGTGACAGAAGGAATATGAGGGTGGTTTGCGGTTGTTGGTGCGTGTGTTCTGAGTGGGCAAGGTTTGTTGAGTGGGCAGTCTGGTGTGTTTTCGCTTTGGCTGCTGTTTGTGACTTTACCCTTTGTGACACCCCACACTCCGTGCTCGGCCTTTGTCGGCGTGATCACGTGAAAGTTGCTTGGATTGGAGATGCTCGAACCAATCGCATCAAAGTAAATTTTGGTTTGTTTGCTGTGGTTACAAAAATAACTCGAAGTGATAACTTTTGGGACTGTTGGGTAACGAATCGCTGGCAGGACAAAGGACGCAGAATTGTGGCAGTCAGGAGCGTACGTGCCATCGCTGTCGAAAATAAACCAGGATTCATTGATGTCTTTGTTTGTGGATTTGTATCCTCTGGTGTAAGAGTTACGAGCAGATCTTACTATGAATGGGATATCTCTTGGACCACAAAGTTCATCCGTCCGTCCGTCACAGTCGTCATCTGCGCGGTTGCAGAGCTCTGGTTTTGGTGTGATTTCTTTCTCACATGTTCCCCAACTGCCGCTATTACAGGTCTGTACGCCATCCTCGCAGCTGCCGACCTTTCGCGAGGCAGGTGGTCCTGTGAAGCACAGTCTTGACTCTTCGTCTTTACACGCGCCGCATGAGATTCCGTTGTCAACCTGCCCATCACAGTCATTATCGAACCCATCACATTTCTCAATGGATGTTGCGCTCTTGAGCGTTGTTTTACAAAAAGTGACACCACTTCTACATACGATCTGGCCAGATGACTGACATTCTCCTTGTCCGCTTGTACAGGATTGGCCTTTGGATTTGAAGTCTTCATCGATCAATCCATCGCAATCATCATCGCGATTGTTGCATACCTCGGGGTTTGACTTACTCGCTGGAAGGCAGATAAGTGTTCCGCCAATACAGTATCCAAAGCCCTTATCACAGGGGGATGCGAGGTTGGTGTTGCAGGAGACATTGTCAACTTTGCCATCACAATCGTCATCTACCGCATTGCATGTTTCTTGCTTGGGTTTGACGACTGGTTCACACTGGAGTGCACCAGCCTTACATAGGAATTGTCCTGCAATACAAGGTCCGAAAGCTCCAGAAACACGACAGGAAGTCTTCTCTTCTGGGTAAGATTCATCGATCTGGCCATCACAGTTATCATCCTTGCCATTGCAGGTCTCTGTTTGGGGACGGATGGTTTGGACACAAGTGAGTGTATGGTTGACGCAGCGAGTTTCTCCTGTCGCACAGGGGCCTTTTTTGTTTATGACAGTACAAGTTTTTCCTGTGTCTGTGAGATCATTGTCGACTTTTCCGTCGCAGTTGTCGTCGATGTTGTTGCACGTTTCCTTGGTGGGTTGTCCTGGATTTGTATTACATAGTGTACCTTGCGTGTTGGCTGTGCACACATAGACGCCTGTTTTTTCGCAAGCTCCGGTTCCAACGACACATGCCTTGCCTTTGTTTCCGAAGTCTTCGTCGACTTTCCCATCACAGTCATCGTCCAAGTCGTTGCATGTATCCTTGGTGGGGGTGACTTGGCTCATGCATGGTCCCCATTGACCCGTTGAATCACATGTTTGCGTCCCTTTTTTGCACGTGCCTGTATCGCTTCCACAAGGTTGTGTTTCCTTTGCGATGCAGATGCAGCCTTCATCTATTTTTCCATCACAATCCTCATCCTGGCCGTCACACCTCGTTTCTTTGTTGGGATCGTTATGGAGGACTGGTTTGATTTCGCCTGTGCAGGCGCTCCATTTACCTTTCGTACATGTTTGTGAGCCTGCTTTGCAGGTTCCTTTTCCTTGTGTGCCTGCTGGACCGGTGTAACATTCCTTGGGAGGGAGGTCATCTATTTTTCCGTTGCAGTCGTCATCTTCGTTGTTGCACGCTTCTTGTACTGCAGGGAGGACTTGCCCTTCACATGTGCCTGTCCAGGCTCCTTTTTCACATTTTTCGGTGCCTTGTTTACATTGACCTACGTCCTTCGTGCTTTGTGGACCTGTGTAGCAAGCTCTTTCTTTGATGTTATCGATGACCCCATCACAGTCGTCGTCTTTTCCGTTGCAGTCATCAAGGCTCTTGGGGAGTACTTGTTGTTCACAAGTTGACCACGTACCTGCTTGGCAGTGTTTTGTGCCTGATTTGCACTCTCCGACGTTACGGGTCTCCTTTGAACCTTCGTAGCAATCCTCTTGAAAGTCATCGATTTTTCCGTCACAGTCGTCGTCCTGATCGTTGCATTCTTCTTTTTGTGGGGTGATTTGCCCTGTACACTCTCCCCATTTTCCATTCTCACAAAGCTGTGTTCCTGCCTTGCAGATCCCCTTGTTTTCTGTGTCCTTTGGGCCTGTGTAGCATGCTTGTGTGGCACCTTCGATACACTCTTGTGGAGGTTGCGTGTCGGTTGATGCGTCTTTGGTGACTTCGTACCCTGACTTTGCAAATTCTCCAGCCGTTTTGTACTTCACGATACATGTGGACTGTATGCAGACCTGACGCTCTCCACAGTCAGCATCTTGTGTACATGTTGTTGGAGTGACAAATCCCGACTGAGAGCAGGCTGTGCTAAGAGAAAAAGCGAAGAGTGCGACGAGGAGGTACCATTGTTTGTTCATGGGATTGGCTCATTGGTTTGGAGCTTTGTTGATGTGTAACGACTTCAGTCATAAGACCTTGTCATGATACAACAGTCTCGTTTTTTTTGGGAGATAATTGGAATTGGAGAGGGGGGAGGTTTGGTTCAGGAATCTTGGCAGATGATTTTGCAGGAGTCTGGTTGGTAGAATGCCTCCAAGGCTTTTGAGCAAGAGGCTTCGGACCAATCTTTCATACATTGTTGGGCTTGCTCTGGGTGGTAGACCTTTTTGGACTCACCTGAGCAGTAGTTTGCCTCGGTCTTTTCCTGGCAGTTTTCACCTTCGATGGTCACTTTGAAGCCACCCGAACCATATGTTCGACCGTTCTTCATGCGGTCGAGACATTCATCAACATCTTTTCCCCATGTCGCGAGGAAGGTGCTGTTTTGTTTGTCACTTTCGGCGGTACATTCGTGAATCTTTGTGCACCAGTTGCGATGGATATTCTCACAAAGACCGATAGGACCAAGTCCACATGCTGTCAGGAGAAAAAAAGCACATGAGGCGATACCCATGATGAGCCATTTGGGATGGAAAGATGGTATGAAGTGCATGTGTTTACCCAATTACTTTGTTTTGATGAAAACCAGCTCGGATTTTCTTTTGGTGGAGAGGTTGACGCAGTAAATCTGTTTGCCGTTGGGTGTGCATTCGATTTTGGAGGTCTTTGTTTTTTTCGTTTTTTTGGATGTCGCGGTTGTTGTGAGGTGGAGCTTCCCTTTCTCCATCTTCCACGTGCCTGTTGCGGACTGCTCGCGTTGTTTTCCCATAAAGACGACCTTGGCGTACATCTCTGCTTTTCCGTCCTTCTTCAAGGTCATTCTCATGGTCATCGATTTGAGCATGGCGACGCCCATTTGTGCGAAGCGTTTTTTGGTTTTGGGAAGCTTCGCCATTTTCTTTTTCATTTTTGCGAGCATGGCTGTTTTATCGAGGTTATAGACTCCAGCGCCGCTTGCAAAACAGGGGGTCGCGATGAGGAGTGAAAAACAAAGGATCATGGTCGTTCTTACAAGCATATATCGCTCCTATCAAAAAGGTTTCTTTCATTGGCTGCGATGGTAGAGAGTCCCTTGTTGAAAGTCAAGTCCGACCCTACAACGGAAGATCGTTTGTGCTATTGACTCGACTAAAGTGCTATGGTAACGTCTTGAATTATCAATTAGAACATCATTTTGTTGAGGTGACCAAGATGAAGCGTATCGTTCGTGTTTCTCGCCAGGGTTTGACTGAATGTCCTGGTTGTCATGCCCACGTCAAAACGGAAGAAGAACTCACACTGACACACTGTCCGTTTTGTGAGACATCCCTTCTTGCTCGTGATCAAGCACAGGGTGTCATGGGGGTCGCGCGAAAATTTGCAGGCAGCAAGACCGGCCTGTTGGCTGCGACATTGTTTGGGGCGAGTCTGGTCGCCTGTTCTCCTGGACCCGGAAACAACGATGGGAATGTCTCAAAAGAGGCGACACCTGACGCGGGGGTCGCGCCGATGTACGGCTTGCCTGCTGAGCCAGCAACCGAACAGGCTCCTGATGGTGGGAACAACGCGATGTACGGCTTACCTGCTGAGCCTGTCCGTGAGACGATGCCTGGCGAGCCCAATCAGGCTGCTTATGGACTCCCTCCCGATCAAAATCCCTGACGCCGACTTTCTCCCTGTATCCCTCGTCACCCCACACGGACTGTTTTCCTGTCCCATCTTCTTCCCATTTGACGCCAAACTTGCTAGGTTCATTCTTTCGATTTCAGTTACTCCAGGAGTTCTTGATGGAAGAATTACTTCGCATGTCCGCAACAACGCTCGCCAAAAAGATTCGGGCACAGGACGTCTCAGCTCGCCAAGTCATCGACACGCACATTGATCGAATCCAAAAAGTCAACCCACACCTCAACGCTGTGGTTGCGCAGCGGTTTTCTCAAGCCAGGCAAGAAGCCGAGCAAGTAGACCAAGCGATCAAAGATGCAGCTCCAGATGATTCGTTTCCTCCGCTCTTTGGGGTTCCTTGCACGGTCAAGGAGTGTTTTTCGCTACAGGGAATGCCTCAAACAAGTGGGCTGGTCGCGCGGGAAGGGCTTATCGCAGAAGAGGACGCGACGACCGTCTCCAGATTGCGTGCGGCGGGCGCGATCCCATTGGGGGTCACCAATCTCTCAGAGTTGTGTATGTGGATGGAGAGTGACAATCGAGTGTATGGTCGGACAAACAACCCATACCTACCCACGCGTATTGTCGGAGGTAGCTCTGGGGGAGAAGGTGCCATCGTCGGCGCTGGAGCGTCTCCTTTTGGGTTGGGGTCGGATACGGGAGGGTCCATTCGTATGCCGGCGTTTTTCAATGGCGTCTTTGGTCATAAGCCCAGTGGTCGTCTCGTCCCCGCGACAGGCCAGTACCCCTCCGCTGAGGGCGAGGTCCTGCGATATCTTTGTACGGGACCCATTTGTCGGCGTGCTGAGGATTTGATGCCGTTGTTAAAGATCCTCGCTGGCCCTGATGGCGCGGATTCGGAGTGTGTGGAGATGAAGCTCGGTGATCCTGACGCGGTCGATTTTTCGAGACTTCATGTCATCAACGTCCCGAGCAACGAGCGCCAGCGAATTGCTCCCTCTTTGCAGATTGCACAGGCTCGTGCTGCCCGCCATCTCGCATCATTAGGGGCCACTGTGCAGCGCAAACGCTTCCCATTGTTGCGGTACTCTGGAGAGATTTGGGGGGCGTCTGTTGGTCAAGGGCAGAAAGGGAAGTTTCGTGAGATGTTACAGCGCGAGTCGACTGGAGATTTGCTTCTTCAGACGGTGCAATTGCTGTTTGGTCGATCACCACATACACTGCCAGCTCTTGCCCTCGCATATCTCGAAAAACTTGAGTCTCTCGCACCGGATCTCTCCTCCGAGTTTCTCAACAAAGGGGTCGAACTCAAAGCCCAAATTTTCGACGCGCTCGGAGAAAATGGGTTGATGCTGTTCCCCTCTCACGTAGGACCTGCGCCAGAGCATGCGAGTCCGCTCTTCTCGCCCTTTAACTGGACATACACAGCGATCCTGAATGTATTGGAGTGTCCTGTGACACAAGTTCCTTTGGGGTTTGATGAGGATGGTTTGCCTGTCGGTGTACAGGTCGCTGCAATGCCTGGAAACGATCATCTGACCATCGCAGCTGCGATCGCTCTCGAAGAGGCGTTTGGTGGTTGGAAGATGCCAATGATGGGGAGAATGTCTTTTGCACATCCATCATGGCAGTGAAGATTACTGTCGCAAGCAGTAATCCGAGGGGAGCGAGACACCACGTTTGAGCAAAGGTCGCAGCAACAGCATCTGCTTTTTCTCTGGACGAAACGCAAAGAAGCATCGAATGTGGTTCTTTTTTTCGATCAAAATGAGCACATTTTTACGTTCTCTTGGGATAAACAGATGTGTACCAAACAGACGTACGCCTTTTTCTGGGCGGATCGTGTATGTCTTGGTATATCCTGTCGGATAGATGCGAATGGCCCGAAAGAGAGAGCTTTGTGTCTTTTGGGTTGGGGATTGTGCAGGAGGTGGAGGGACGTTGTCTTGTTTGTGTGAGGATGTGTGGGCGTAATCCTGGGGAGGTGTCGCGATGGTCTCGGTCTTTTTGCTAAGTAGGAACCACACCAAGAAAACACCGATGACACCTATAAACAAATACAAAGGCCAGGGCGTCGGTTGTTTAAGTGAGGGAGGGAGCGTCTGGACTTCTGCCAGATCAAATAACGAAGGTGCATCCGCAGGCATAATGAGAGGAGAAGATTGTGTGGGTGTGTTGACCTTGAAAATGGGGCGGGGAGGTGTCAGCTCTGGAAATGAGGTCATATGGTCGAGTCCTGCAGGCATCGGAAGAGCCTGGAGACCGTGGTGGGTGCCCATGTGAGGTGGGTAGGGGAAGTTCATACCAAAGTCCGTCACCGCTGCGGATGGACGCTTGGTCGTTTTTTCGTCTGGGATGGCCTCAAGGATGCCTGAGTTTCCTTCGGGGAGATCGTTTTCTTCGATGTTCTTCAGTGTCGGCGGAGGAGACAACTTATTTTTGGCTGGAGGAGCGATCATGGTCGACGCTGCCGATATCGACTCGAACTCTTTGGGAGGAGGTCCGTTGAGATAGGTCGCGTGTGAAAGAATGGCCTCTACCGCCTTGAGATCGTCTCGTGTTAACGCGACGTTGGGACTCGCAACAAACCCAAGCTTGGGAGGTGTCTCCTGCTGCTCTTTGGATTCTTGCTCTTTGGTTGCCTGCTCTTTTGCCTCTTGTTCTTGTTCTTTTGCTTCTTGCTCTCTTGCTTCTTGTCCACGAGGAAAAGACGTTTGCACATGTTCGCTGTTTTCGATGGAGGGAGGGAGATGTGCGAGAGGTGGAAGTTCGAGGTTGGAGAACTCCGATGTCCTTTTGATCGGTGATGTCGACGGCTGTGTCGGAGTTGACTGTAATTGTTCGGTGTCAGCGGGAGGTGCGTTGGATGATAGCTCTGTGGTTTGCTTGCCAAGCGGTTGTGGTGAGATACTGATACTCTCATCGTGAACGATCGTATCTTTGCCTTGGTTGTCGAGGACTGTTGGAGCGCCACTTTCGTAATACCCTTTATCGGGTGAGGGGGGAGAGCTTGTGACGGCAGTGCTTTCGATGGCGGGGACGTTGAGCAGCGCTTTGGCAAATGCTTCCATCGACTGATAGCGGTCGTCGGGGTTTTTTTGCAGCGCTTTTTGAAGGACTTCGTCGATCTCCTCGGGGAGCTCTTCGCGAATTTCACGAATGAGTGGTGCTTGCTGGTTGATGTGTTGGTTGAGGATCTCGATTTGGTAGAGAGGACCTGTATTTTCCGTTTGAAAAGGGGGGCGCCCCGAGAGCATCTCGAAGAGGATGCAACCAAGCGCGTAAATGTCTGCGCGTTTATCGATGGGACGGCGGTCTTTGCGGAGTTTGCTGTCCATCCCCATGATCTGCTCTGGGGACATGTACAGCGGCGTCCCCATCGTAGAGCCTGTCTTGGTGAGATTGGAGCCTGCTTGTTGGGTGTGGGCAATCCCAAAGTCGAGGATCTTGACGAAGTCGGCTTCGCCTCGGTGGACTGTGAGTTGGATATTGGAAGGTTTGAGATCCCTGTGGATAACGCCTTCTCTATGGACGGTCTCCATCCCTTCGCATGTGTCGCTCGCGATTTTCAGACACCATGCGAGTGGCAGACCATTTGGTGCTTTTTGTATACGCTCTTCGAGGGAATCTCCTTGCAGATACTCCATCACGTAGTAGACGACACCGTCTTCGTATCCGTAATCGTCGTAAATTTTGATGATGTGTTCGTTCTGTCCGCCTAGAGCGTGTGTGACACTGATCTCTCTGAGAAATCTTTTACGAGTGTCTTTGTTGGCGACGTACTCGTCTCGTAGGATTTTGAGCGCTCTTGGTTTTTTGAGTTGGACGTGTTCTGCGAGGAAGACATATCCCATCGCCCCTGCGCCAAGCATCTTTTTGATTTGATACTTACCAGCGACGATTTTTCCGACAAGAATGGACTCTATGAGTTGTTGACTCATGCTCTCTTCGCATCCTTTGCGAATCGAAGGGGTGTGATGGAATCATGACCTTATTGAACACAATCCGTAGAGTACCAAGGCTTTCTTTGTCCGTCAAGCGCTTGCTTGGGGAGAATGTGAGGAATGTCAGTTGAAGAAGAAAAAGAGGCTCGCGATCAGCAAGGTGACTGACGAAAAGATGATCAACGCCAGGATGAGCTGCTGTCTTTTTGAAGATTCTGTGTTTGGAGAGGCGGGTCCACCACGCGTTCCAAGAAGGGAGGTCGCTGTCGGGAGCGCGACAATGTTTGTACTCTCTTGTTGTTGTAAGAACTCTGGCTCAGGAAGAGCCTTGGGAAACAGTTCGTCATAAGAGGCCATATTCGATTGGCTTCCTGGAGCTGTATATGCGGACAGGTCGTCCTGTGTTCTGGAGTAAAGATCAAAGTGCTCTACTCTCTCGCCTGCATCTTGAGGCGGCTTCAATGTATCGGGATTTTCGACATGTTCTAGTGGAAGCTCTCCTTCATCAACAGACAGATCAAGGTGCTCGAAGGGTAGCTCTACTGGAGAAGACCATGAGGAAGAAGATTGGTTGTGTGTTGGGGTTTCTGCCGGGAGGGAGCCTGGTGCGGTTGTTGTTTCCTGTGGTAAAGCGCCTTCCTCTTCATCTTCATCTGAGTGGGTTGACTTCTCTTCAGGTGGCGTCATGTCAAGCGCAGGCAAGACTTGCGTGGAAGGTGCGTATCCTTCATCAAATTGGGGGGTCGGGACGTTGGAGAGGGCGAGCGCGAAATCTTGCATCGATTGGTAGCGCTCGTCGGGATTTTTTTGCAGCGCTTTTTGGATGATATCATCAAGCTCAATGGGAAGATCCGGTCGAATATCAAGCAGCGAGGGGCTGGTCTCTGTCAGGTGTTTGTGGAAAATTTCGATTTGCCGAAGAGGTCCAGTGTTCGGGACAAAGAAGGGAGGGCGTCCTGTCAGCAGCTCGAAGAGGATACACCCTAGAGAGTAAATGTCAGTCCTGCGATCAAGACCCTTTTTATCGACAGAGTTACCGGCTTTCATGCCTGTAATTTGTTCGGGTGACATGTACAAAGGCGTACCGAGCGCCGAACCTGTTTTAGTGAGCTGGACTTCCTGGTGTTCGAGACGTGCGATACCAAAATCCATGATTTTGACAAAGTCTTCGTCGTTGTGTTGGGTCAAAAAGAGATTGGATGGTTTGAGATCTCTGTGAATAATGCCAGCGTCGTGGACGACTTGCATCGCTTCGCAGATGTCCTTGGTGATCCGCAAGACCCAGGAGAGGGGGCATCCATCGGGGTGCGTTTGAAGTCGTGCTTCGAGTTCTTCACCTTCGAGGTACTCCATTACGTAGTAGCATGTACCTTCTTCCACGCCGTAATCGTCGTAAATCTTGACGATGTGATCATTGGCGCTCGCGATCTCGTGTGTCAGTTTGATCTCTCGAAGAAACCTCTGTCGTACCTTCTCATTTGCGATGAGCTCGTCTTTGAGGATTTTGATCGCTCGATGTCGTCCAAGGGATGTATGTGTGGCGAGGAATACGTAGCCCATTGAGCCAGTTCCAAGCATCCTTTCAAGGCGATACTTCCCTGCAATGACTTTGCCTATGAGTATGGATTGCACGATTTGCATGTTTGCTCTTCAAGACCATCTGAGAGTGTGAGATTGAGCTTCTTTCTTGCTTGAGCTTACCCGATGTTCAAGGGCGCGTCAAGACGGGGAAAATAACACCGTTTGTCTGCTTGGTATGGTTTTGATTTGTTCACACAGATGCGGACGTTACAAAGGAGCTGTGTGTTTCTGTAGAGGGGGTGGCTTTAGAGCAGAGAAGGCTGTGGAGGAGGTTTTGGAGAGGTCGATATTAGATGTGTTCGATGTGGTCTGGGAGGGGACTGAAGAGAGGTGTTTGGTCTTTGGCTGGACGGAACAAGAAGTACGCAAAGGAACCGAAGAAGACAAACATCAAAGAAAGGAAAGACCAGTCCATCAAGTAACTGACGCCTGCAGTTGTGACGACGACAAATGTCGTGTACGCACGTTTTAAGGTGCTCTGATGGGTTGCCTGTTGCTTGGCGACTTGGACGTGTGATGTTGTGGTTTGCGTTGTGGGTTGGAACATCCACAAGCTACTGAGAAGGCACATACCTAGTAAAAATCCAGTCCATTTCATCATTGCTCTTTCCTTTGTCTGTATTGGTTCCGCGATGTGGTTTGTGGGCTAAGCAGGAAGTGTGCCAATGTTGGACTTGGAAGAATCCCCTTTATATTCAGAGAAAATGCTTTTATATGCTGACGAGTGCCACCCCAGGGGTGGGAACTTTGGTTCGCACCTGCAACCCCCAGGTGCCACACTCCTAGGAGTTGCAGTTTTTTGGTTCACATGAGGTCAACACCTTTGTATTGGATAAAGGCGTTGAGGTGGAACTTTTGCAGGTCTCTTGTGTTGTGAAAACCCATCTTTTTGTAGAAGGCGACTTGTTGTTCGCGGTTGTCCGTTAACAGGACACGTTGTTTGACGTGTTCATATCGATCAAGGCAGCGTTGCATGAGCTGTTCTCCGAGTCCTTTCCCCTGCATGGAAGGGAGCACGAGGATATCTTGGAGGTACATCATATAGGCGTCGTCAGAGAGACACCTCGCGAGTCCGATGAGTTGATCCTCTTTCCAGGCTGTGGTCACAAAGCTCGAGTGGGTGATCGCGTTGGGCAGAAGGTCCGGATCGGAGGTGTAGTTGGTCCAACCAACCGCATTGTACAAATTCAATAGTTGTTGTTGATTGATTTCTTTGCTATTTTTGAAAGTGATGTTTGAATCGTGTTTCAATTTTGACTTTCCTATGTGACTTGGATAGTGTGTCTCTTCTTGTGTCCGAACTATGGGTGGTTTCAATGAATATGATTTGGGATGGAGTGAAGCGCAAAGCATGATAGATGAACATGATGGAATTGCGCAACTTCGCACGATTTTGCTACAAGAGCCGGGACGTGAGCAGTGGCAGCAGCTGTGTCAGATTCTACTAGAGTGGCCCAATGCCTCGACACTCAGCGCCGCAGTTCACTATGTGTTGCCTCATCTAGAGAGCTGGCCAGATACTTTAAGGCGTCCAGGATACGGATGGGTTGCAGACCTTCAAGCCAACGGATTTCGTCCGTACTGGGAGGTCGTTCGTTGCCTCGATATGTTTACAACTCCTGACGTTTTTGAGCGCCTTCAAGAGCATGCACATCGACTCACTATACGAAAATTCCGCTGGAATAGTTCGAAACATACACTCGATTCCTTCCTGGAGTTGTTATCCTACCCCTTACTGTCACAGATCGAATCTCTCGATGTCTCAGAGAGACAACTCCACGATGATGGGCTCGCGACGTTGTTGGAGCATCCAACTGTTGGGGGGGTCAAACGTTTGCGTCTGGAAGCTTGTCATTTGAGCGCACATGGTCTACAAAAGCTTCTCCAGGCGCCGGTCTTTTCAGCTCTTCACACTCTTGACATCAGCCGCAATGGACTGGGGAACAAAGGCATGAAGTATCTCGCCGACTTTGAAGGTGAGAGCGCGCTTCGATGTTTGAAGATGGATTACTGTGGGCTGAGCAAAATGGGAGCTCGCTACCTCTCTTTTTCATCCCTTTTGTCAGGGCTTGAGTCTCTTTCTATTTCAGGAAATCCCTTGCTCGACTCTGGTATCCGCATTCTCTCGGAGAGAGCGGATTTCACTTGGTTACGTTCGTTGGCATTGTCCGAGTGTGGAATTGGTGCGGATGGGATTCGTGCGTTATCAAAGGTCTCGTTTCCGGCGCTACAAGAGCTTCACCTTCACCAATCTGTCCCGGGAGATGTCGGCGCGATAGCTCTTTCACGTGCGAGTTTGCCGTCTCTGGTACGTTTGTCGCTGGGTTTTTGTGGCCTTGGTGATGAGCAGCTCGCCGCGTTGTTGCAGGCCCCATTTTGGCCTCAACTCGAAGAGATCTTTTTGTCACACAACGACATCTCCGATGATGGTTTCTCTCTGATGGGGCGCTCTGTACCACCGCGTCTACGGATGTTGAATGTCTCCCAAAATCGCATCACTGACCAAGGGATGGAGTCGTTTTTTGTCAAGGGACATTTTCCCGATCTGGAGAGACTCTACATCGAACATAACCAGGTTGGAGACGCTGGTCTCTTGGCGATGGCACAGGCAAAGATGCCGCGTTTGAGGAGTATACAGGCGTCCTCCTGTAATGTGGGAGATCACGGTATTTTCTCTCTTTGTCGGGCGTCTTGGAGCCAGCAACTTCACATTCTTTGGTTGTGTTGTAATCGGATCGGAGAGGAAGGGGGGCGAGCGCTCTTTGAGCTCGCCGAACGTGCCTCATTTGGAGAGCTGAATCTCGCGAATAACAAGCTCCCCAGCTCGTTTGTGGCAAACGCTGAAGGGCATCCCTTGCGTAAAAAGATTCGTTTTCTCAATTTGCTTGGAAATATGGGAGAGTGGGGGGGTTAAAGTTTTGTGGGCTGGCCTTTGCCTTTGATGGGGTTGGCACCATATCCTTTTTTCTTCAACGCCTTTTGGATATTGAATATCCCTTGGGGAGTACACAGTTTCTCGATCGCGATAACATGTGCTGTTTTTGTGTTGTAGACCACTTTGACGTCACGGACGCCTTTTACACCGTAAATTGCCTGCGTCACGCGCAGGGGGCAGCTAGAGCTTCAAGTCATCCCCGTGATCTTGAAGTTGATTTTGCACCGCTTCTCGTTTGGAGCGGGAGGCGCTTTTTTGCCCTTGGCGACAATCGCGGCGATTGAGTTGCCTTCGCGTACGAGTTTAAACCGCGAACGGTTTTTTGGTTTGGGTTCGAGTGGTTTGATCACTCGTTTGAGGACGAGTCTTTTGATCGGGGACGTTCGCTTTTTGCTCTTCTGAACTTTTGTGTTTGTTGTCCGTCTGACCGTTTGTTTGTTCGCAATGGTGGTCGAGCTTTTCCTGACACATCCCATCGACAAACCAGCCAACACAACACAACACAACCATCCAATTACCTTGCGTGAATGTGTTTGTATCACTTGTACTTTTGCTCCATTTTTCTCAGTCCTGGCCTTCAACATCGTCTTGACTTGCACTCGTTGGAGTGTACTCCAGCGCGTTCTATCGCGCAAGGAACTCTTATGGCTGAAAAGATCTCTATTGAGTTGTGTGCGTATACAATCATTCCAAACGATAGCTTTGATAGGAGTCAGTGATGTTCGTTCGTTTTGTGATCTTTCTGTGTGTGTTGTGTCTCTCTCCTTGTTCCCAGTCACATGCCGTCAAGTCACCACCTTCCCGTCGTGTAAAAACCAAGAAGTCGCCTGCAAAACCCTCCCTTTTGTATCTCTCCCGTGCCTTCCATGATCTCTTTGTGTTGGGTATCCTCACCAGCCGGGATCTACTGTTATGTGAGGCACAAAGGGGCGCAAAAACGATAGGTGAGAGACTGCGCGTCAGGACGAACGCGTCGATGTCAATTCAGGTCACACGTGCGTACAGGTATTTTCTCTCCCTCGTTCGCAAACATTTTCCCGAAAACAAGGACCTTTGGAATGCCTTGTCTACACAAAACAAACACCTTGAGGAAGCCGCAGAACAATTGGCTGAGTCGATTGTGAGAGGAAAAGTGAGGTCTGAGACGTTGAAAATGCTCCGGCAGGTCAAGAAGGTTGCCTGGGTGGCAAAGCCCCTCTCCAAGTCTACACAGGCCAAAGTACAGGCTCTTATCGATGCGATTGAAGGGGCTGGAACAGGCAATGAGATGTTGGTGTATTATCGACTGCATCAGTGGAAGCCATTGCTCGTACGTCCTTCGATGGCCAAGGGGATGACCACTTGGAAGGCCTTTCTTGCTGGTGTGAAACGTCAACAAACAGTGTTCCAGCGTCTTGCGCCTGTGATGGCGAAGTCCGCACGTAAAGTGTTTGCGTCTTTTGCGACACATGCCTCGATGTTTGTGGTTGTCGCGAAGTTGATGCGTTCATCCTCAAAAAGTACAAAGCACCAAAAAGCGTTGCAAAAGGTACACGCTCAGTGGTTTCAGTCCCTTAAAAAGGCGAATTCGAAGTTTGTACATATCTGGCATCTCGCTAAGAATGAACGCTTTTTGAAAGGGAAGCCGCAAGGTGAAAAGCATTCAAAAGAGGGGCGGTGAGAGAGTTTCAGATGAGACATGAGGGGGGATGACACTTTGACATGACTCTGGCAGCGAAGTCCAAATGAGTGATCGGCAGGGGAGTGTAAGCTGATCTCATTCTTGACATCGATATCTATTGTATGTTAGCCCATTTGACCTGGTCACGATGAAGATAGTGGCGTGTCCTTCGTGTGTTGTAAGGCTGCTTTAGGGAACATCCTTGGAGTCGCCATCGTGGTATTTCTACATGGAGTGGTGTCTATGAAGAGTATTCTTTGGTTTTTTCTCAATGTCAGTCAGGTGGTCTTTTTTCTCATTTGGAGTTTCATTCTGCAAACCACCTCTATCCTGATCTTTTTGCTCTCAGGCAATCAAACTTTTCCTCTACTGATTGCAAGGAATATGTGGTCTCCGCCGCTGATCTGGATCACTGGCTCACAGATTGTTGAGGTGCGAGGGATAGAACAGGTTGATTTGACAAAGCCCCATGTCTTCGTTTGTACACACCAATCTACACTCGATATTGCCGCTTGCTTTATCGCCATCCCCGTTCCATTGCGCTTTGTCGCCAAAAAAGTCCTCCAGTACATTCCATTCTTGGGGTGGTATATGACCGCGACAGGGATGATCTTTGTCGACCGTGGCCGGAGTGAACGTGCCATCCGTTCTCTCAAGCGAGCCGGTGAGTTGATCCGTAATGGTGCCAGTATCATCGGTTATCCCGAAGGCACGCGCAGTGATGACGGGAAGGTGCGCAAGCTCAAAAAAGGGAACTTTATCGTCGCGATTGAGTCTGGTGTTCCCGTTGTCCCTATGGCCATCGAAGGCACACGACTGATCATGCCCAAGAACTCATTTCGTCTCCGCCCTCATGATATTAGAATCAATGTTGGAAAACCCATTCCAACGGAGGGATATACATACGAAGACCGCGATGAATTGATCGAAAAAGTCTACCGCGAGATGATCAAACTCAACATCGAGATCGGTGGTTTGGGTGCAGCTGATCCCAAGGACAATCCTCCCTCTTTTCAGCAACCTATCGAGATTGAATCAGACAAACAATCGAGTGAACTTGCGGCCTGATCAGTCCCTTCTTGGTTAGGGCTTTGTGTAGTGCATGATCTTCAAGCCTTTCTCCGGGTCGATATCCTCGAATGGAGGAGGTGGGAGCAAGCAACTCACAGCGCGCCAATCCGGACATCCCTCCTGAAAACACGACTCGATAAATGACGTCCCCAAGTGTGTTGCGTTGAGGCAGGCGAGGACATCACACTGTTCTGCTGCCAGCGAAGGTAATCTGCGCACAACCCGCACATAGTCTTTTTCGGCGACAAAGCTCCCTCTCTGGCGTGTGGGGGGATCGATAATGATGATGTCGAAAGGTCCATATTTACGAAGTTTGGACCATGACTTGAAAATGTTGTGTTGGAGGAAGGTGACGTTGTCCAGCGACTGTGCGTTGTGTTGGTGATTGCGTCTACCTGTTTGCAGTACATTCTTGTTCATATCGATGTTGACGATGGACGTTGCTTCAGCCGCGTGGGCAACGACTGAAAATGCACAGGTGTAAGAGAAGAGATTCAACACACGCTTGCCTTTTGCCCGCGCTTTGAGCCAACTCCGTCCGTACTCCATATCCAAAAACAATCCGATATTCTGCGAGCGTCCGAATTGAATATGAAATCCCAAGCTGTCTTCGATCGCGACGGGATGCTCTGGAAATTGCCCAAAGAGTAGATGTGTTGGTGTCCCTTGTTCTCCCCTCATCTGTAACAACCCGTTTTGCAACACACACGGCGTTGGCAGCGCGCTGAATGTGTCACGTAGCGCCTCTGCCAGCTGTTGAATGTCATGCGTGTCGACAGGGTCGTATGAACGAATCCATAGTGTCTCTCCATACTTGTCGATGCTCAAAAAGGACGCGTCTTCGATTTGGTGTCCTCGACCATGGAACAAACGTTGGGAGTGTTTAGGACGCTCTGTGATCTGTGTAAGGCATCGAGAGATGATCGTGTCTTGAAGTGAGGGGGGCAGTGAGTGCATAAAGTACCTTTACTTTCAGGTGTTTCAAAGAAAATGTTCAAAAGATCATTTTTTTTCGAACCAATTTTCACGCGCATCGTATCAACATGCAAAGACGAAATAAAGTCTGAAACTTCAAACAATGCCTTAGGAGGCTCACTTTCAACAACTTCACATTTTCCAACCCAACAAACCTCTTCAGATACCAAGCACAAAAGACTCTCCGTATCACCGGGGTCAATTCCCCATCAAAGAGTCACTCTCCACTGTGCAACACTCTTCATAAAATCCAAACATTTTCGATTCAGTCGGCATTTCCACCTATGGGGATGTGTACCTGACTGAAGTGCTCTCTGTTATCCAAGCAGACTGATATTTTGCTCTCGTACTTCGGGGAGAGTCCCTGTTGCGCGAATGAAATGTTGACTTCATCCAACAGTCTCACTTTGAGTGATGTCTCGTTTGGGCAGGTATATAGGGATAAATGCGCCTTGACATTGTTGGGGCCATTGCGTTCTCGACGTACATTCTTCGGTATACACGATGTGATGTAAGGGCAGCATAGGGGTCTCATAAACCCTTCGTGCGGGTTCGACTCCCGCCATCGTGACGATTGCGATATGGTGTAAGGGTAGCACGGAAGCCTCATAAGCTTCAGGATCGGGTTCAACTCCTGATATCGCCTGAAAAACAAGTGACTGCGACATGGTGTAAGGGTAGCACAGGAGGCTCATATCCTCCAAGAGCGGGTTCGACTCCCGCTGTCGCCTTTTTGTCGGTGACTGCGATGTGGTGTAAGGGTAGCACGCGAGGCTCATAACCTTGAGGAGAAGGTTCGACTCCTTCCATCGCTTGGATGTATTACACGACGTGATGTAATGGCAGCATGGAGGCTCTTAAGCCTTCGAGCAGGTTCGAATCCTGCCGTCGTGTCGACTGCGACATGGTGTAAGGGTAGCACGGAAGCCTCATAAGCTTCAGGGTCAGGTTCAACTCCTGATGTCGCCTTTTATCAGTGACTGCGATGTGGTGTAAGGGTAGCACACGAGGCTCATAACCTCGGAGAGAAGGTTCGACTCCTTCCATCGCCTGAGAAGATAGTGAATCGATATACACGGTGAGGTGTTGTGGGAACATAGGAGGCACATTTCCTCCTGTCGCAGGTTCGACTCCTGCCATCGTGACGACTACGATGTGATGTAAAGGCAGCATAGGGGCCTCATAAGCCCTTCGTGCGGGTTCGACTCCCGCCATCGTGACGATTGCGATATGGTGTAAGGGTAGCACGGAAGCCTCATAAGCTTCAGGAGCGGGTTCAACTCCTGATATCGCCTGAAAAACAAGTGACTGCGACATGGTGTAAGGGTAGCACAGGAGGCTCATATCCTCCAGGAGTGGGTTCGACTCCCGCTGTCGCCTGAATTAGATCCAGGTCTCGTGGATCGTTTGTGGATCGAGGTTCCACAAGCCGTTGAGGAGGGGGAGAAGGTCTTGTCCTTCTTGTGTGGGGTTTTCTTGCAATGTATTGCGGAACAAGTCGATTTTTTCCAGCGCTTCGCTTCGTGAGAGCTGCTCAAAGTCCGGGGTTTTTAATCCAAGTGATGAAAAACCACTTGCGATTTTATCGGCGTGAGCGTCATGAAAGCGATGTCTGATGTGTGAGTTGTAGTAAAGCCCACGGATCGTTTGGTCTCTTCGTTCTTCCAGTGCCGTACGTTCTTCTGTCGTCAATTCGGGGTGTTGAAGGGCGTCTTGGATTTGGTTGTAGTATTCGCGAAGTGGTCCACGTTGGCTACTTACGACCTCTTCTTGTCCAAGGAAGAATGACTGGAATGTACTCTCACCAGCCTCAATTCCTTGTCGAACTGTTTCGATATCAGGGCCTTCAAAGGCGACTTTCTGTTCGTATGTTGAGACGTCGAGATTGTTGGCTTTTCTGATCCCTCGGCGTTGGAGACTCTGCATCGCTGGCTCGACTGTCCCTTCGCCTCTTGTGGCTTTTTCCCAGGATGTTTGGTGGATCGTGGCACCACTTCCTGTCCCTGGCGCTGAGCCACTGTATGCCCAGATTGTCTTGATATTTGGGAACATCCCTTGGAACATATCTCGTTTTGATTGCCCCCCTGAGTAACATGCCGAGAGGTGAAGGTCTTCGACTTGGGAAGCCGCGTTGGGCATGGCTTTGGCGAGGTCACCGAGCGCGTCCCATGAGAGGCGTCCGTTTCCATCTCCCCATACGGCTGAACCCACGTGGTGTCCGGAGACGACCATTCGTGAAGGAATGGATTCACCTTTCTCACCTTTGGCCCAAACTTGTGCGATTTGTGCCATCTCGTCACGTCCATCACGATCCGTCTTTTTCAACACATCTGCGATCTGTTGACTTTGTTCTGCTGGCAAGCCGAGTGTTCCAACAAATCCGCTCCGACCATCTTCTGTTGTGAGGTCGTATGTCTCACCACCTACACGGATTTTGTCGTCCCCAATCTTCGAATCGGTGATCGCCTTGATGTTCGCGCCACTTTTTCCGAGCTCACGGATCTCGTGTTTGGCACCAGCACTGTATTTGGTCTCATTGCCCATGCCGACAAACAAAATGTCATCGTTTCCGGATGCTGATGGGGTTGGTGGATCATTTTTCGAAGGGATATCTTGCAAGCTATCTTTCTGGAGGAGCATACCGAGAACTGTCGCCGTTTTGCCTGCTCTTGTTGCGACTTGTTGACCTTGAGCGTCTGTCGTTGTCGCGACGAGACTTGCGCGTCGACCGTCTCTGTCAAAGTGGTCAGCTGCCCAGAAGGCTTCTTTGGCTTCCAGTACACCGTCTGCGTTGAGATCCGAGCGGCGAAGACGATCCATGCTCACGCCGGCTTCTCTCATCTGTGCTCTCGCCTCAGCGTCTCCCTCAAGTTTGTCGAGATCGATCTTTCTTCCTGCTTGTTCTGCGACAAAATGTCGTCGGTGTAGTTTGGTCATATCTGGAACCCTTGTAAGAAAAAATGAATAGATTCAAATGCTCTATATATCGATAAAACAGCCTGTGGGCTGCTCAAAATGTCATTCTTTTTGTCATGGTGAACTACGCACAAGATAGCAAAATATATACATTTGTCAACAGATTCAGCAAAGAAATCATAGGGGGATTGCCGAACCCAATGTCAATGGTGAGGTTTCTTGTTTTTCTTACAATGTGAGCGTTGTATTGCTGTGTTTTGAAATGATTTGTGTTCGTATCCTTCATCCGACTTTCGCTGATTTGATATCCGGTGCTATAGAGTTCGTACGATATATCCGAAGATTTGGCGACACATGGGGCAAACGATATGCACGAGGGATACTCGGAAACTGATCCGGCGGACGTTGCACCAGCTCGCTGGACCGGATTTGAACCCCTGCGGGGTTGGGGCTTTACCACTGACAGAACCCTTTCTGGAGGGGCTTCTCTTCGTGGCTTATTTGCTTCGTACGCTTTGCAACGTATGCCTCAACAAACTCACAATCTCCCAGCCCCTTTGAAAAAGGGGGGTTTTAGCCGGTATATACGGGGGATTCTAGATTTCTGTTCCGGTGGACGTTGCACTCGTGTCTCCGCAAACTCCCCTGATTCCACTATTTCGTCCCTCACTTTCAGGCGGATATAGCAAGCCATATCCTTGGATTCCTTTTTGCTCACGGGATTGCAGTGGGTTTTTTGCGTCTTCACTTGCAATCATCCACCTCGACAAACTCTCCACCCTGTCACTTCGTGACTTCCCTCCTCTCAACCCTTTCGAGAGGAGGGGCTGTTTTACCGATATATACGGGGGATATTAGAGTTCTGATCCGTCGGACGTTGCACTTGCGTCCAAGGCAAGCGCCCTCATCGGGCTTATTTGCCTCGTACGCTTTGCAACATACGCCTCAGCAAACTCTCCACCCTGAGCCTCCGGCTCCTCCCTCCTCTCAAGCCTTTCGAGAGGAGGGGCCATTTAGCCGGTATATACGGGGGGTAGCTTGAATGCTGTTCCGGCGGACGTTGCACTTGTGTCTCCGCAAACTCCCCTGATTCCACGAGTTCATCCCCTCCTTGTAGACGTATGTCGCAGGCGACATCCTTATATCGCCCCTTTACTTGCTTCATTGCAGTGGGTTTTTTGCGTCTTCACTTGCAATCATCCGCCTCGACAAACTCTCCACCCTGAGCCTTCGGCTCTTCCCTCCTCTCAAGCCTTTCGAGAGGAGGGACCATTTACCCGATATACACGGATGTTTCGTTTGCATTGCGATATATCGTTTGATATGCATCGCTCCCCTTGTCGACCGAAGCAAAGCGCAGGTCACACAGGGGGAGCTGGCGGGCGAAGCCCGTCTGAGGGGGTCTTGCATCGCTCCCCTTGCCAACAAAGTTGAACAGCAGGGGAATCTGCCGACCACAAGGGAGGCTGAGGGAGGTCTTTTCACGCTCACAAGCTCCAACTCCCGTGCATGTCGTTTGAATGCTCCCCTTTCCTCTTCCAGAGGATGGAGAGGAAGGGGAAAGAGCCGGCAGGCTCAGGGGGATGGAGAGGTTTGTAGAAGGGGTGGTTGCAAAGTGCATGAAGCAAATGACAACCGCATATGTTGTCCGAGCAATCGAGTATGTGGAGGATGTCGCTTGCGACATACGTATTGCAGTAAGGGATTGTAACGTATGTTCGGGTGCACTTTGCGAAGGCACAAGTGCAACTGCCCCTGGATCAGCATTCTAGCGAAATGTCGTTGCATATCGTTAACAAGATAGACAGTTTGGTCAAAAACCGTGTTTTGAAGCTTGCATCATAGCTTGAGTGTCGATTGTTTTTGTTAAAAATTGGATCTTGTGAGGTGGGCAGGATAGCCTTGCGAAGTGAACAAGGAATGTGTTTTTTGACAGAGGATGTTTGTGATGAGTCGTGTATTTGGAAGTGCTGAATTGTTTGATGTGAAAGCTTTTTGGGGTGATGCAACACAGCCCGATACTGTGCTCGTGTTGCGTTGTGAAGGGAAACAGACTCCCTTCTCCTATCTCCACGCGCGGGCGTTTCTCGTGCAAGCCGAACAACTTGAGACGCCAACAGCCGGCCACCCTGTGATCATTGGACAGTTACTTGACCACGCCGAAGATGACGAGCTCCCATGGCTCTCTCGAAATCCCTCTTTCCGTCACTCACGAGAACACGCGACGGATACACCACCCCCCATGGATTCATACACGCCCCTTGTACATTCCCTCGTCCTCGAATTGCTTGAAGATATCTAGCGATAGTCTCAGCGGAAGGGAGGCTTTTTCTCTTCTCTGTTGAGATGGCCAGAGCGATTGATCGCCCGAAGCAATCGGAATCCCATATATGCACTCATGAGCATCCCCACGCTCCCAAAGAGTGACAGATCTTTTAGCGCCGAACCTCCTATAAAACTCGACCATAGCGGTGGAGCCTTCAAGCTCAACATCAGCGCAGAACCCAAGAAGAGGGCGCTTGTGACGAGTCCTATGACGACCCTGTTGACCGATGGTTCCAGTCCTTGGTGATCGAGAGGGATGTAGAAATCTCCCTTTTGCACGGACTCGGTGATATCGAGCATTTGCCCAGGAAGGATCTCAATGACACGGCTCAGATCGTTGTACACCCTGTGAAGTTTTTTCAGGTAACGATCAGGTGAGAGGCGACGTGCGACCAATTCTTGTTGGAAGGGCTTCATGACTTCGATCAGGCTAAAGTCTGGGTCGAGGTAACGCGAAGTCCCTTCGAGGGTGATCAAGACCTTGATCAACATACCAATTTGTGCAGGCAATACGATGTGATATCGGCGAATGATCTCCATCATCTCATTGAGCGCACCGCTGATATCAAACTCGCTCAAAGATTGGGTCGCATAGTAGGCGACAAAGTCGGTGATATCTGCGCTCAGATCTTCTGTGTTGATATGCTTGGGGACCTCACCGACTCGGATAATCGAGCTTGTCAGTGATGCTGCGTCCTTGTGGACAAGGCTCATCAACATGTCCTCGATATCTTCTCGCAACCGCTCACTTAAACGTCCGACCATTCCGAAATCGATGAGCCCAACGACATTGTCATCCAAAAGAAAGAAGTTACCGGGGTGTGGATCTGCGTGGAAGCTACCGTAACTAAAGATCATCTCCAGGAAGATCTTGGCTCCTGTCACCGCGACCTCTTTGAGATCGTAGCCAGCTTCCTCCAGTTCTTTTCGGGACGTGAGCTTGTGTCCCCTGATGTGTTCCATCGTGAGGATCTTGTTGGTCGAATACTTACCGTAAGCCTTGGGAATTTTGACCTTTGGGTTTGTGCTGAAATTACGTGAGAAGGTCTGGATGTTTCTCAACTCCCAGCTAAAATCAAGTTCCCGTTCCAGTGTCCTTTTGAACTCTTCAACTGTCGCACGTGGTTGGTAAAGCGCAAACTCCGGGATACGCTCTGCGAGCTGTGCGAGGCTGACGAGAATGCTCAAATCCTCTTGGATTTTTGGGCAGATGCCTTTATGGCGAACTTTGATGACGATATCTTCGCCTGTTTGGAGCTTGCCAAAATGGACTTGGCCGATAGAAGCTGACGCAACGGCTTCTAAATCAAGGGACGCAAAGAGGTCTTCAATGGGGGCGTCGAGTTCTTCTTCTATCGTTTGTTTGATGTATTCCGGTGGATCAGCGGGGACATTGGACTGAAGCTTTTTGAGCTCATCCGAGAGGTCCGCGCCAAGCAAGTCAGGGCGGGTGCTGAGTACCTGTCCCAATTTGATAAAGGTGGGACCGAGCTCTGTCAGGACCATCCTAATGCGCTCTTCAAAGGAGTACTTTGAGAGGATATCGCCGTTGGCTGTTTTGAGAATGGAGTCCGCCAATTCGAGTTGCAGTTTGCTGATCCATTCAGCGAGTCCATATTTGCTCATAATCATGACAATTTCAGTGAGCCTGTTTGCGTCACGATAGAGCTGGGGGATGGAAGATAATTTCATCGAGAAAACCTTTCGTTGGTCACTCAGAAGTGCAATGACACACGCAAATCGAAGTTGATGTACTGATCGACGGCGCCGCCAACGATCAAGGGGTCATTCTGTTCGACATTCATCGCGAAAAAGTACCTGACATATTCCGCGCCAACCTGTACACCGAGCAAAGGCATGATCCGAATGAAGAGGTGTGCGCCGACATCCAACCCTCCGCCTGAGATTTTGGGGAAGTACGTATCAGAACCAAGCTCACCTGTCGAAAGTGGGATGCGGTAATTTGCCGAACCTCGTACAGCAAATGTCGAGTTGATATTCCACTTGACTGCGGCACCGAGCCTCACAGTTTGGTAATCGACTGCTGGGATCAACAGATTCGGGTTGTTGCTTGCGCCTGTGTCGAAGCTCTGGCCACCAAAAGCGACGCGTGGTTGAAGGAAGACTGGACCGACTGGAATCTTTCCAGTGATACCGACATTCCAACTAAGCGCGCTGGCTTCATAGACGGACTCACCTTGTGCCGTCGCTTGGACCGAGCGGACACCCACAGTATAGTGGACGCCACCAAAGAGACCGACATAAGTCGCCGGTCCTTTGGTAAAGTGAGCGGCTGGATACCACTCAAGGTCGATCGAAATCGTGGGGGCAAAGTTGAGATTGTAGGCGTTGAGTTTTCCGTAGAGATCATCTTGGAATGTAAGACTTCGTGTATACATTCTCGTCCCTACTGCGAGGAAAAGAGGTGTCTCGCCTTTGCGCTGGATCGTTTTGTTCAATCCTCCTGGTGTCTCTGGATCGTCGACTTGGCCACCGTTGTTCATTGCCTGGTTTTGGCGACTGTTTGGGGGAGGAGTGGAGCCGTTACCTTGTGTCGAGGTGCTGTCATTGCCGAGGTTGAGGTTTAACCCTCCACCTCCATCCGTTTTTTTTGTATTGGAGGCTCTTGGAGTCGGAGCAGCCGCGATCGCTGTGTTCTCGCTCTTTGGCAGCAAGACAACAAGGCGTCTCCTTGGGAGATTGATCTTATAGGTTTGGACGACTGCGTCGCCTTTGCGAAGTTCTACATTGTAACTTCCAGGGCGCAGACGACCTTTGAAGGGAGATGTGCCGCAAGAGACGCCATTGATGGAGACCTCGTAGGAGCCTCCCACCCAAAGTGTTCCTCGTTTTCTTCGAGAGCGTGGACGGAATTTTCTCCAGCAAGTGAAGCGATTGACTTTTGAGACTTGTTTTTTCCACTGCTTTGCACAGGCGCGCCAATTCCTTTTTCGGAGCCTCTTGTTTCTTCTGTAGTATTTTCTTTTCAGCCTGTAGAGCGTTCTCTTGGTGCGTCGGGAGACTTTGCGTAGCCGTCTTCTGTTAATTTTTTCGAGATAGTCGAGGTTGTTGTGTGTTTGGTTGTAGCGCACACAGGCATCCTCATCGCTTTTGGCTTTTTGGTAGTCTGCGGGCACTTTTTCGGCGGCCTCTTTGGCCATTTTTTTGACCTCACACCGTGTTCCGTACAGACGAATTTTCTTTCGTGCCCATCGTCGATATTGCTTGTATATCTTCCAGAATTTTCGTTTGTACCGTCGACTCCACTTGCGCGCTTGTGTGTTTGTCTCTTTGAGTGTCGATTGGAACGCCTTGAGTCGCTCTGTCGCGCCGCAACTATCTCGTCTTGCGCCTGACACTGCTCTACTTGACGCACTTGAGAGGGTTTTCTTCGCTTGCCGATACTCGCTACGTGAAGATGCGTTTGCTTCTTGGTATGGAAAACTTGCGAGAAAGATGAGTGCTGTGAATCGCCATAAGGGGTGCAAGTTTATGTGCATAGGATTGTCCTGTTCTCGGTTCAATGGACCATCTCGGGGAATGTTTCTGGCTCTTTGTGGTGGCGAGAATATCATGAAAGGCGTGAAAGAGGAAGAGTTTTGCAGGGAGCAGTCTTTCCTTGAGGGGGCTCTAAGGCAGCGGGTGTTGTTGGAAGAATGTCCACATCGTTTCGCTTGCGTTGATGTCCTTGGTCGTTTTGCCTAACCCTGGCACAGGAAACCCACCTGGCCAAGTGTGACCACCACCTTGGGTTGTGCACAGGCGCACCTTTGTCCCGGCCTGACATCCACTGTACTCTTCACAAGTGGTGTCACCTTTTTTGAAGACTTGTTGGGGAGCGCTGTTGCACTTGTTGTGTGTGTAAAAGTGCTTGACGCTGTTTGGGACGGAGATCCAGCCGATAAGGGGGTAGCCATTATAGGGGACAATCGCGTCAGAGGTCCCGTGGAAGGCTATCACCGAGATCGGACGGACGGGTTTACAAGGGGACGACAACAACAATCCAGCGACGGGAGATACTGCTGCGATACGATCGGACAATTCGCAAGCGAGCCTGTACGCCATGTACGCACCATTTGACAGGCCTGCCGCAAACACTCGCTTTTTGTCAATACACAGCTTGCCTTCGATGTAGTCGAGCATTTTTCTCACAAAGTCTACATCTTTTGATTTGAGCAGACTACTCGCCGGAGAACAACACAGACCGCCATTCCAGCTATTACTTCGGCCTTCAGGGTGGACAGTGATGAATCCCTTTTTGTCTGCGACAGCGTTCATGTCCGAGATAAATTGTTGCTGCCAAGCGTTGGAGTTGACGCCGTGGAAATTCAAGACAATGGGGGTTCTCTGTGTCGGCTTGTATGATTTGGGGATGTACACAGTGAACGTTCGTGTCACTCCATCATGTTTGATGGTCCAACTTTTCGATCCGCTTATCGCGGACAGAGCGTTGCAACTTCCTGTGGGAGGAGGCTCTGGTGGCAACTCGACTGTCGGTTCAGGAGTCACCGAATGGTCAGGTTGCTTGGGTGTGTCTGGGAGCGTCGGTTCGGGTCCTGCGTCTCTTACTGTGGGTTCTGGACCTGTCGGCTCAGGTCCCGTAGGCTCTGGGCCTGTGGGCTCTGGGCCTGTCGGCTCTGGCCCGATCGTCTTTTCGTTGGGTGGAGTGGTACGTTCTTGTGGTGTGATGATGCGTTCGTTTGTTGTGGATGATTCTGATGGGCGAGTGTATTCGAAGGAGGCTTCATAAGACGCCTGTCCATCTTTTTGGCTTTGGTTGGGGATAATCGTGCCGGTACATCCGGAAATGAGCACGATGAGGAGGGGTGATAGAAGGGTGGTGTATCTCTTTGTCATCTTGATTGCCATCTTGTTGAGGAATGTCTGTCAACATATGAGGGCAATCATAGCATCAAAGTGGGTGTTTTTGAAAGAACTTCCACATTTCTTTCGTGGCGTCAATGTCCCTTGTCGTGATTCCGAAGCCGGGAATTGGGAAGCCGCTGGGCCATGTGTGCCCCCCATTTTTTGTGGTACATAGGGTGACCGCTGTGTTGTCTTTACACCCATCGTACTGATCACAGTGCGTGTCATCCTTCTCGAAGATCCTGTTTGCTGCTGTTTGGCATTCGTTGTGTTTCACAAAGTGATCAACACTCGATTGTACTGAGTTCCACCCGAGCAGTGGGTATCCTGCGTAGGGAACAATCGCATCACCTGTGCCGTGGAAAGCCATGACCGAGATGGGGCGCTTGGGTTTGCAGGAAGAGGCAACGAGAAGACCTGCGACTGGAGCGACCGCAGCGATACGATCGGACAATTCACACGCGAGCCTGTAAGTCATGTAGGCACCATTTGAGAGCCCCGTTGCGAAGATGCGTTTTTTGTCTACACACAACTTTTTTTCGACATAATCGAGCATTGCGCGTACAAAACCGACATCATTGACGAACATTGGGCTGCTCGCAGGGGAACAGCAAAGGCCACCATTCCAACTGTTTCCGACACCTTGGGGATGAATGGTGATAAATCCCTTCTCTTTTGCGAGGCTGTCCATGCCACTGATGATCTGTTGTTGCGCTGGGTTTGAGCCGATCCCGTGGAAGTTGAGCACGACAGGCATCGACTTGTTGGGTTTGTATTGTGGCGGGATGTAGACAGTGAATGGTCTCGGTGTGAGGTTGTGGTAGATCGACCAAAATTTCGTTCCAGTGATGGCATCAAGCCCTTCACAGTCGTTTGTTTCGTCGGGTGTGTCTTTGGGTTGTGGTTCTGGGGATGGCTCGGGGGTCGGCTCTTCGGCGATGGGTTCATTGGCATCAGCCACGTTTTCTTCGGGTGTGGATGCGTCTTGATCGTCTTGCGTTGGTTGTTCCTGTGTGGAGGATTCTTTTTGCTGTTCGCCTTGAGCAGGGCTCTCTTTTGCCTGCTCTTGGGAGACGACTGGATTTGTACAGGCGATGGGTACGCTAAAGAGAAAGAAGAGACAAAGCATGAAAGATATGCGACCGGGCACTGATATTCTCCAATCAGCGTCGAAGGTGAGTGACGAAGTGTTGGTGTACACGATGAAAAGCACTCGCACCCTTTCGGCTATGGTGGGCGTAAGAATGTGTATTGCAATGTAGATGTTTATGTCTTGCAATGAGTGTATTATAGGCAGTGTGAATGGATTGTCTAGAGCAGAGGGGCTGGGAAGTGTTATGGATGGTCAGGCCGTAAGGAGAAAAAATCCCTTAGCCTTTTTGTTTGAGGTTCAACTCACGCATAATGCGTTCAAATTCTCGTTGGAAGGTGTCTTGTGCGCTGCTGTCCTGAGTGGGATCATTTTTTCCCCACTTGTCGACACCGAACCAGACGTCTTCAGTCATGATCTCTTCGCCGTTTGCGAATTTGGCAGAGGAGCGCATGAGTTTTTCACCGCGTTCGTTGGTTTGGACATCGCGCTTGACGCTGATCTCAGTAATACCCAACTCTTCGAGTGTTTTCATCTCGCCGGCTTCGACTTTCGCGTCACCGTCATCGATCCACATCTCCAGACCTTTGAGCTCATCGCCGCTGATCTTGCCGTCGTTGTTGGCGTCGCGAAGTTTCAATTTGGCGATACCGTCGCGGTATTTTCCACCTTCGTCACCGAAGAGGCGTGTTCCGTCCATGTTTTCGGCAGCTTTTCCATCAGAGTTGTCGACGAGCATACCGTCTCCGTCGCCTGCCATCCACTCGATTTTATCCATTTTTCCGTCACCGTCGAGGTCGAAATCGACAGTGCGACCCATTTCGTACTTTCCGTTACGGTTTTCAGCGGTCGAACCACCTGTGACACCGATTTTTCCATCGCGGTTGAGGTCGAACGCGAGTGGGTCACCACTTCCGTCTCCACCACCGTCTCCACCATCTCCACCGTCTCCACCGGAGAATCCACCGCCATCTCCACCGTCTCCTCCGCCGAATCGACGTCCGGGTCCACCGGGCTCTCTTGGGGAGCCAAACTCAGGTGTGAAAGTGGGGCGCTCTTTTTCTTCTGGGAACTCAGGCTCTTTACCTACTTCTTCTTCAACTTCGTTTTGGTTGACGATGGCTTCTTCAACGGTCTCTTGCATCTCGTTGAGAAATTTCATCATGTCAGCGAGCTGTGAAGCTGTCTCTGGATCCCCTGCTGTTTCAGGCAATGTGGGGGTGTTCTCTGGGCCACTTGGGAGTCTGTTAAGTTCTTCGGATGTTTCGGGAAGTGCTGGAGGCTCGAAACCTTCAGCGGACCCTGGGGGGTTGAGAGAGCCATTGCTACGCAACTCATTGAGCATCTCTCTTGGAGAGACAACAGGCATGCCATTTTCTGTGGGGCTTGTCGGAGCTGCTTCAAAAGAGTTTTCGATACCTTTGAATCCTTCGAGGCGGTTGGTCAATTCTTCTTGTGAAGCGGACCAGTGCTCTTGACCTCTTGCGTTGGCTTGCTCCATCACATTGGCAAAGAATGTCGTGTGTTTCATGATTTGATTTGTTTTCATGACTCGTTCCTCTCAGTTTTATGTTTCGAAAAGTGATATATTTTTTACACTCGCAGTGGAGTGTTTTTTGAATCATTTGGTGATCTCTGTCACACTGATAGTATCGGCATCACCGCAAAAGGGTTGCTTACTTTTCTCAGATGGTTTGTAAGTTCTTTTGTTGGTTGTACTTTTTGTCGAAAAAGAGTGTTGTTTTGCTCGCTTTTGAGGCCTTTTTTCACCAGCGCGAATGCAAAGGGATGATCGTCATGGATACATTTGAGGAAAAAAAACAATTTATCTTCGATAAGATCGAGGAGTTAGCGGTGTTGCATCCTATGGATTACCATCGCTCGATGCGTGCGAGAAGCGGGGGGAGTACGCGTTGGCTCATCGATCTGCGCAGGTTGTTTCTCCGCTCCGACACACTCGATTGTATCACCGATGTCTTCTGGGATATTCATGAAGAGAAAATGCCCTTTCAAGTCGGAGGACTCGAAGTGGGGGCGATCCCTCTTGTGACCGCGATCGTGATGAAAGCCGCACAGCGTGGGATCAATGTAAACAGCTTTCTCGTGCGAAAAGAGCGCAAAACGTCCGGACTGTGTAACCAAATCGAAGGTCTGCTCAATGAACATCCCATTCTCGTCGTCGATGATCTGATCCACAGTGGCTCCTCTGTTGAGCGCGTCCGTTTGGCACTTGAGCAAGAGGAGCGAAAGATCACCGAGGCGTTCTTTTTGATCGACTATCAAGTCCAAAGAGCCCGAGAGTGGTCTGAGACTCACAATATTCCATATCGCTCTCTGTTTGGGCTCGATGAGTTCTCGCTCGTGTTGTCTGCGACGGATCGCAAGACATGGCCCCAACCCAACCTCGAATGTCTCTGGTACTACCAGGCCAAAGACCCTAACTATGTCTTTAACTTTCCGAACTCTGCGCCTGTTTGCGATCAAGACCATGTCTACTTTGGCAGCGACGATCACTTTGTCGCGCTCAACAGAAAGAACGGATACACCTCTTGGGAGTACAAAACGGGTCGGATGAAGAAGGGGATCTTTTCCAGCCCACTTCTCCACAATGGTCGCGTGTATTTTGGTGCGTACGATGGAAATGTATACTGCTTACAAGCCAAAACTGGAAAACTCGTCTGGCGTCACACAGAGTCCGATTTTATCGGCTCATCGCCTGCTTACTCAGCCAAGCATAACATGATTTACATCGGCGCTGAGTACCAAAACCCATTACACAGAGGCGCGCTGCTCGCCCTTGATGCGGACACCGGGAAGCAACATTGGTGGAAGCCTGTGAAGGAGTTCTTGCACGCAACACCATTGTATATAGATGAACACGATATGGTTGTGTGTGGAACCAATGAAGGATATGTGATGGCGTTGAACGCCAAAACAGGGAAGGGTTTGTGGTCTTACCAAACAGAGGGTTCGGTCAAGCACGGTATCGCTTTCGACAAAGAGCGCGGGCGGGTGTATTTTGGCTCTTTTGATGGCTCTATCTATGGTCTCGATGTCAAAGACGGCAAAGAAGTGTTCAAGCTCCAAACCCGAAACATCGTCTATGCGACGCCGTTAATCGTCGATCACCTTCTGTATTGTCCTTCTACGGAGAAAAGACTTTACGTGATCAACCTCGACACCTGTGAGATCCACTACAAGTACGATGCACGATCAAAGATGTATTCATCCCCTGATCTTCTCGATGGTGTTGTCTATTGGGGTTGTAATGATGGTACTCTTGTCGGGGTCGAGCCGATGACGCAGGATATCAAGTATTGGACGAGGGTTGCCGAGCGGCTTTTGAGTAAGCCCACTATGGACGAAGACGGTACGATCTTTATCAACGGGGCTGGTGGGACATTGTACGCCTTCAAGCGGCTTGAAGCCAAGGAGTAGGTCGTTGAAGTCTCTTAGAGCTCAAGGACTGTGATGGAGGGTTTGTTTTGGCTTGGATCGGGGTTGAATCCCTTGACGAGGAGGATGGATTGGCCTTCATTGGCAAATTCCAATCTCTTGGTCAGATGTCTCGCGAGTTTATCGAGCTGATATAGATCTGCTTCTTCGAAGTAGATTGGTGTCACACCCCACATCAGTGAGAGTTTTCTGCAGGTGTGGATATTTGAGGAGAACGCGACGAGTGGTGCTGCCGGTCTCGAAGCGCTTAGTACTCTGGCTGTTGTGCCTGTTGTGGAGGGGACGAGTATCGCGCGGACCTGAAGATCTCTGGACAGCATCGCGGTCGCGTTGGCGATCGCGTCACGCAGGGGATTGCTCAGTGTGATCGAGGCGGGGGCTTGTGTTGCGAGTGAACCAAAGTAGGCCTTGTTCCAGATGTGGCCTTCGGCTTGCTTTGCGACGCGGCTCATCAACTGGACAGCTTTGATGGGGTGTTTCCCGATCGCGGTCTCACCTGAAAGCATGATCGCGTCGACACCACTTCGGACTGCATGGGATATGTCGGCGACTTCGGCGCGTGTTGGTGTTGGGTTCTCAATCATCGTCTCGAGCATTTGGGTGGCGACGATGACAGGGCGGTTTCGTGAGCGTGCGTAGTTGACGAGCTCGTCTTGGATGAGTGGGACTTGTTCGACTGGAAGCTCCACACCAAGGTCACCACGTGCGACCATCAGTACATCAGCCTTATCAACAATACCCTCAATTCTTTCAACCGCTTCCGGCTTCTCTATCTTGGCGATGATTCCCGTTCTCTTGCGCTTTTTCTTGATCAAATCACGAAGTTCGTCGAGGTCTTGGGGTTTTCGGACAAAGGAGAGGGCGAGGTACTCGACACCTAGATCCAGCGCAAAGACTGCGTCTTCAAAATCTTTCTCTGTCATGGATGGAGCGGAGATCTCGACTCCTGGGAGGTTGATACCTTTGCGGCTACCCAGCTCACCTCCGTGGACGACGACACATTCGACCTCTGTTCCATCGATAGATTCAACAGTCAGCTCCATCGTCCCGTCGGCGAGTAGGACGCGATCTCCGGGGCTCAGGTCGTCCGCGATTTGTTCATATTGGGAGGGGATCAGTCCATCTTCGCCTTCAACGTCTCTTGTCGTGATGGTGACTTGTTGACCTGGTGTGAGAGTGATGGGGCCATCTTTGAATTGTCCGGTTCTGATCTTGGGACCACATAGATCCGCGATGATACCGACTGATGTATTGAGCCTGTCGGAGGCTTCACGGATGTATGTATGTGCCTGAATATATCCGTCGTAATCACCATGAGACATGTTGAGACGAAACAAGTTGACACCAGCTTCGATCAACTGCTGAATACGCTCCGATGCAAAAGTTGCTGGCCCCAATGTGGCGATGATCTTGGTACGTTTCGTTTTGAGAAGTTGAAACGTTGTATCTACTGTCATGTCTCTTCCTGCCTTGTTCGTTGTCCTGTTTGCGAGTCCTGTTCTGATCAATTTTTGACGGGAAGTCAATCAAAAAAGTTCCCTGTCGCAAAAAGGTAACAAAAAGACAATAGCAATCGAAGGAGTTTCTTTTTTTGTGGGGCTTGGTTCGCGGGATTATGTCAGGGGAATACCGAAGAGGAAGCCACAAAGAATGGCGCAGAGGCTGACGCTCATTGGGATCGTAAAGTTGTCGTCAATGCGTTGGCTGTACATTTCAGCGAGTGAGCCTGCAAAAGACGGGATAAATGCGAGGAGCAGCATGTGAGGCAGGGCGATGTGTGGTGCGTAGATCCACATCACGAGCATGGAGGCGGCAGCGCCTGCGAAGATAAAGGCCAGCATACCTTCGAGGGTGCGTCCAGCGTTGATCTTGATCTTCCCAAACTTTCGACCAATCAGCGCGGCGAAGGGATCACCTACAGCGAGGACAATGACCGCGAGCGCGGAGGCCATTCTTGGTGAAAAGATGGTCAATAAAAGCAAGGCTGTTGCGTACCACGTCGCAGAGTTGACTCTGTAGTGCTCGTGGGGGTGAGCGATGGGACCAAAGACCTTCATCAGAGTCTTGTGGATAAATTCACTGTGGCGTCTGGTTGCTTCCATCGTCCAGGCCCAAGCTGTCACACCGATCATGACCCAAAATTGAGTCGCTGGTGCGAGGAGGTGCTGTAAAATCATCAGGACCATGATCCCCGAGGAGACGTGGAAGAGGTTGCGCTTGTAGTTTGTGGGACGAAGGCTTGGCAGGTGTATGTCCTGCATACGTAAATTTGCCGCGAGGGATTCGTAGACAGGGACGAGTTTTTTGCGAAATGCACGCCACTCTTGTTTGAGCGCATCGGATGAGATGCCCTCAAGTGATGGGGCTGATGTCATCAGCTGTCGTAAATGTTCAAGGCGCTCTTTTAATGTTTGCGACCAGTCCGAGGTCGATTCAGTGTCGAGTTCCTGAAGTGTTTTGATCAGCTTCTCTTTGAGCAGACGCAGCCTGTCTCGAATCTGGTCGGCGTCTTGTGACCAACCCGAGGTTTCGAGGCGTTTGATCAACGCATAGAGCTCTTCTGCGATGAATTGACTATCTGTACAGACGGCTTGTACCATGAGTCTTCTTCCTATCTTGTTTCGTCCTACTTATAGCGTGGTGTTTTTGTCCCCACACCCACCAAGAAAGGGTACCAAACTCCCACCACACCATCAAGTCTACTTTGTCATAATTTTGTCATAGTGTACCAGATAAAGTATCCACCGATCCCACAGAGTAAGATACCAAACATTCGATTTATCCAATGATATACCTCTGTTTTGATGAAGGGTCTGACTTGTTTCGCGAGAAAGGCTTTGATGACGTCTGTCGTGAAAATCACGAAGATACTGCCCGCAAAAAAGACTGTCACTTTCAGAGGTGTGGCACCGTACTGGTTGTCGAGCAAGCCTATCGCCATAATCCAGTACACAAACACAAAGGGGTTGACGAAGTTGACCAAAAATCCCTTTGTAAACCAACCCATAAACTCCTTTGTTTGTATGCCTTCATCGCTCGCTTTGGGGGGACTGTTGTTGAGCAGTGTCGCCAACCCAAATACAATGAGCAACACACCCCCAATCCACCCAAAGTAAAACTGGCTACTTGGGTGTTTTAACACCTGCGATAATCCGATGTAGCAAAGAAAAATGCACAATATATCGCTTACTGCGATGCCGAGCGCGGCGGCAAAGCCTGCGAGAAACCCATGTCGTAATGCGCCCTGCAGGATCGTCAAAAGGACCGGACCCATCAAGAAAACAGCCGGAACTCCTAGCAACATTCCTCTGAAGAATAATTCAAACACGCAGTCTCCTTCGTACGCTCTCGAAAGCATTGGTATAGGGGAGTTGTCCACTATACCAATGCTTGGTATGGGGTCAATTTTAAGGCTGCGAAACCCCCTTGATGGGCTTTATCTTCCCTCTCTGGCCCTTCGGAGAAGGAAAGGGGGGTTGTTATACCGTGTACGCGGGGGCTTTTTGTGTGATACCAACCAAACAATTCCAACCACACGATCATTCAAGATCTGTCTCCAGAAACATTCGTTGGGAGAACGCGCCCAAAGGATACGAATAACATCATATATGTACGGATATTGGAATACCAATGGCCTTCCTGGGATACCAATGGCCGTTCACCCAGGTTAAAACCTGGGCCTATGGAGAGGGTACGCGATGCCTACGGCATCGCATCGTTCGGAATTGGGCAGGTCTAAAGACCTACCCTCAAAGCAAGGGGGGCGATGCAAGACCCTCTCAGTCCGAGCGAATGCTCGTCCAGCTCCCCCTGTGTGACCTGCGCTTTGCTTTGGTCGACAAGGGGAGTGATGCAAGACCCCCTCAGTCCGACCTGCGGTCGTCCAGATCCGCCTACTCAACTTCGTTGGTAAGGGGAGCGATGCATATCAAAGGATATATCGCGATACAAACGAAAAACCCGTGTATATCGGACATCAGCATAAACGCCCTTCGCGTCCGATTTATAACCCCGTGTATATCGGATGGATGTCAGTAAATTTGGGTGGCCGATAAGCCGGTATATATCGGTTGGAATTCAGTAGGGTCGGGCCTTGTGTCCGACCTCAATCTTCGTATCTATCGGTTGAATGGTCCCTCCTCTCGAAAGGCTTGAGAGGAGGGAAGTCACGAAGTGACAGGGAGGAGAGTTTGTTGAGGTGGATGATTGCAAGTGAAGACGCAAAAAACCCACTGCAAGTAGGCGAGCAAAAAGGAATCCAAGGATATGGCTTGCTATATCCGCCTACACGAAGGGGATAAACTCGTGGAGTCAGGGGAGTTTGCGGAGACACAAGTGCAACGTCCACCGGAACAGAAACCTAGAATCCTCCGTATACATCGGTTAAGTCCTCCCTTCTCCCAAGGCTGGAGAAGGGTTGGGGATGAGGTTTGTTGAGGCGGATGATTGCAAGCGCACGAAGCAAATAAGCCCGACGAGGGCGCTTGCTTTGGACGCAAGTGCAACGTCCGCCGGAACAGTTTTTAAGCTAAACACCGTATATATCGGTTGAATGGTCCCTCCTCTCAACCCTTTCGAGAGGAGGGAAGTCACGAAGTGACAGGGAGGAGAGTTTGTTGAGGTGGATGATTGCAAGTGAAGACGCAAAAAACCCACTGAAAGCTCGAAAGCAACTGGGCTCTACAAGGATATGGCCTTGCTATATCCGCCTGGAAGAAGGGGATTGTTTGGTGGAGTCAGGGGAGTTTGCGGAGACACAAGTGCAACATCCGCCGGATCAAATGGAAAAAACTAGGGTTTGGGGGTTTTGCAGTGTTGTTGAAAGCATCCTTGGACACATGAGCGATTGTGTTGGTCAAATTCCTTTTCACACTGTGCTTTGAGTCTTCGGGATTGGATGTTTTTGATGAGGATGCGTTCACATGCCTGTATCTTTTTGACGCCGTTTTGATTGCAACGCAGGACACACGTTGTGTAGGGGCTCTTGCACTGCTGTGCGTGGCTCTGTGGGGGGTTCCATGCGAAACTCGTCAACCCAAGCATGAAGGCTACGATATACTTGATTCCTTTCATGATGTCGTCTCCTTTGTGTTCGTTGTACATAGGAGATATCGTGGGGTTGCTTGAAGTGATGATGAAGTCTCTCGGGTGTTTGTGTGAAAAATATGTGATTCACAGCTCTGTGTGGTGATACTGGAGCCTGAAGTCGCCGATATACAGTTGGTCTCCTTCTTTCATCAAGGTTGGTGCGGTGACTTTTTGGCCGTTGAGGTAGGTGCCGTTTGTGGATTTGAGGTCAATGACGACAAAGCCGGCGTCTGTGGGGACAACTTTTGTGTGGCGTTTGCTGACATTTCCATTGGGCAGCACGATGTGATTGCCTCTCGTGCGACCAATCGTGACCTCCTGGCAAAGTTCAATGGATTCCTTGAGCTCTGAACGTGCGTCGAAGATGTCGATCCTGCCTCTTTGTCCTTTCCCTTGCGCAAATGATTGCATCATCGCCTCTTGCGCCTGGTTTATCCGTCCTTGCATGGGAGAGGAGGGCGCGGAGGCGACGAGTTGTCCAGGCATCTGCATCTCTGCTTGTGCGAACTGTCGAAATTCTCGGTGCCAATTGAGATCTGGATGTTTCATGTAATTCTCTGATTCATCTGTCAACTGCTCAAACCAGTCTCTGATCTCGCTCTCTTCGTCCTCATAGTCTCGATGTTGCTGAAGTCTTTGCAGGACACCTTCGAGGGCACGAGCGGCTTCGATGAATTTTCCTGTGGATGCCAGTGTTTGTGCTTGTTTCCAGATCATGCCTGTCTCCAACAACAAGATCTGTTTTGAGACATCTGGGTGAAGGGTCTTGGGAGGAGCATTCATTGTATCGATGGTAAGAGTGGCTTCTACACATTGTCTTGTCTCTTCATTCGGAGGGGTGTACTCCAACTCGACAATGCAAGCTGGGCCCGAGATGTTCGACTGCTCCCCTCCACATTCAATGTCCATCAACAGCGCAGTCTCTTGACCGGCGATCATATCCGAGAAGGGGATCTCAATACCTTTGTGGGTGTAGCGGGTCGCGAACGTTCCTCGAATCCCCAGAATCGTCGTGCCGTTGGTTGGACGAATGTAACAGCGTGTTCTCTTGGCGACTGTGCTGAAGAGTCCACCAAGCTCCATCGCGAAGGCATTTGTGACTGTTTCTGGACTATCAATGAAAGTATATCCGCCCCCTCCAGCTTCAGAGAGTTGTTTGAGCATGGACTCATCGTGTCCCGAGCCAAATCCGAATGTGCTGACTGTTGTGTGTCTTTTCAGTTCACGGACCAGAAGTGACAGATCTTCTGCAGACGATGGCCCCTCATTAGGCATCCCATCACTGAGCAAGAGCACGCGACTGGACGCCTTCCCACATCGCTCTGGCTGCTGGAAGAGTGCTGTACGAAGGCCTTCATACATCCCTGTGCCTCCGTATGCTTTGATCTCTTTGAGGGCTTTTTTGAGCATCTTTTTGGCTTTTTGGTCAAAGGTGGAGAGAGGGAGCCATGTTCTTGTCTCACTTGCAAAACTGACGAGGGCGAGGCTGTCTCGTTCTGTGAGATGCTCGGCGAGGGTTTGGATGGCAAGCAAGACGAGCTCGAGAGGTTGGCCTGTCATCGAGCTCGAAGTGTCGATACACAAGGTCAGGTGGAGGGGGGAGCGGGTCTCTGGTGCGTCTGTATCAGCGATACATTCGAGAAGGACAGGCATTCTTGTTGGGGAGTCTTTGTGGATGGAGTGAAAACCAGGAGTGAGCTGAAGTTTGATGGGGTGTTGCATGTCATTGTCCTTTCTGTTGGTGACCTTCAAGTCTCAAATTGTTCTCGTCACCGCTTTGTGCAGAATGGATGCCATGCCCTCTATGTCATGTTGATGTTCTCTCTTGATAGACGTTTTTCTTATTTGTTTGCAGTTGTTTGTCTGTTCTGTTGAGGAGTCTCATGATGGAAGTGATGTGTCCAAATCTTGGACACTGTGCAGGATCTGGACGGGTAAGAATTGGACACATCAAGGCAACCTCTCAAGCCCACCTTCAGCGTTTCTTTTTGATCAACATGAACGTGCACGTTGTTTGTTGTGCGTGGATTTTACAGATGGCCTTGGTCCCCATCTTGAGGGGGATGGAGGTTTTTGTGCGTTTGAGTGTCTCTGTCCCCTGGATCACCATCGCTGTTGGGATTTGTTCTGTCTGAAAGAGCAGTTTAAATCCTATCTGGATCGTGTTTTTCCCTTTTTTTATGGGGAGTTTGTTTGCTGTGAACCTGAAATCCCAGTTGTATTTTTTCTGTCGAGGATTGCCTCTGTACGAGCTGTTTTGTACTTCTTTGAAGGTCCACTTTTGGGTCTTGCCGTTGACGATCAGAGTGGGTTGAAGTGTCAGGTACTTGCGCAAATACAGGCCGAGCTTTTTTCGTTCATTGGGTTCGAGTTTGCGATTTTTGTTTTGATCAAAGAGCCTGTGCCACAGGATGACTTTCGGGCTCTTTGGTAGTAACAGGTTGATGTAGCATTCGATTTGATCGCCATGTGGGATGAGATGGACGATGCGCGCCTGTTGGAGCTTGTGAGCGGATGTGTGGGAGGGGATGCCTGCGGTGAGCACAAGCGCAACGAGGAGCGGGCGCCAAAAGAGGTGAATGGTTCTGTATGTTATGTACATCTGGTTCCTTTTCTTGATGTCGTTTCAGAAGACAGATGACCTATGTATAATGATTGGGTGGGAGGGTGCAATGTCCTCTAGAGAGATGGTGTTAAAAAACACATGTTTCTGTGTGAATGTGTTGAGCCTGTTGTGGGACACGTTGGTTTTTGGCTTTCTTTTCCGACTGATTTGACCTATATACAGAAGTCCTGAGTGTCTTTTTTGGCCCAAAAGCTATCTGTTTACAGGAGATTGTGTTGAATCAATTGGGGTTTTTCTCTCTACTGACTTTTTGTTTGCTGCTGTTACCACAATCGGTGTCCGCATCGAAGCAAGCCTGCAAAGCATCCTATAAACAAATGACGGCTGCCTGTGACAGCAAATACAATCGCGTCAAATCTTCATGTGACCGTTCATTGCGAAATGCAAAACCCAATTGTCGCAGATTCTCTCTTGGAAAACGACAGCAATGCAAGACTCTACAAGCTCAAGAGAAAAAGTCTTGCCAACAACAAGCACCAGCCGCAAGTGACGTACAGGCTTGCACAAGTCAAAAGACAACGTCACTACAAAAATGTAATGCGAAAGGTCGCGCAACCTCTAATTGCAAAAGTGCTTTTTCCACATGTCAGCGGGCCTGTCGTGATGAACAGCTTGCATCTTGTCTGAACACCTGTCGGGACAAGCAACTCGCCTGTACACGTGGGATCGAAGATCAACAGATGACTTGTCGCTGGAAGGCTCTACAGCAAGAGAGGGATTGCAAATATCGATTGCAAGACAGAGAATTAAAGCGTGTGTATGCGTGCCTACACAAAGTCGCAGCTGCACAGACGACATGTCTTCGAGAAGCGAATAAGCAAGAGTTGAAGTGTCTCTTCGACGCGTACCAGGAACAACGCAAGTGTTTGCGACGCAAATGGGACCAAAGAAGAGCTTGTTACATGCGAGCACTACGTACCTTACAGGCATGTAAATAGTTTCTGAGATGTCGACGTCCGCTTCGCTTTCGGCGCAGAGGGCATTTTTCAGTTCGTTGAGTTGGGAGGAATCCTATGACAATCGCTACCAAAATCCAAACTTCATTGCGCAGCTCGTCGCTCATTCGTCGCGTCGCAGACGAGGCTCTGAAGATGAGACAGCAAGGCAGAGAGGTCTTTGATCTCAGCCTCGGCAACCCTACCATTAACCCCCCCGATGCTTTTTACAACGAACTGCAAACGCTGCTTGAGGAGCGGCCCAGCGGTGGACATCGGTATATGCCCAACAACGGCTACGACTTTGTCCGTGACGCTATCGCCCAGCAGCTCCAAAAAGACTACGATTTGCCCTTCCAACAAAATCACATCGTGATGGGAGTCGGAGCGGCTGGTGTGATCAACACCGCACTGAAAGCCCTGCTCGACCCTGGCGATGAGGTCATGATCTTCTCTCCGTTCTTTGTCGAATATGGCTTTTACATCGACAACCACGACGGAAAAACTGTGATCGTTCCAACAGATGATTCATTCCAGTTGGACATCGAGGCGATCAAAAATGCGCTGACACCCCGCACCAAAGTGATCTTGCTCAATACACCCAATAACCCGACAGGGGTGGTGTATGAGGCCGAGAAATTGTCTCAGCTTGGTGTCTTGCTCTCCGATTATTCCGAGCGCAACGGTCAGGACATCTACATCATCAACGACAGCCCATACCGTCGCATGGTCTACGGGATGGACGCAGCCCCCGAACCCTTCCGCTATTACGACAACTCGATACTCGCGACCAGTTACTCAAAGGATCTCGCCATCCCCGGTGAACGTATCGGTTACGTCGCGATCTCACCTCGTTGTAAATTTGCCCCCGATATCTTCGAAGCGATGGCGTTTTGTTCTCGCATTCTCGGCTTTGTCAACGCCCCCGCGTTGATGCAGCGCGCGCTGCCAAGGCTCCTCAACGAGATGGTCGATCTCTCCTGGTATGCCCAAAAACGCGAGCGTTTGTTAAGTGAACTTCGGCGGATTGGATACGAAATTGTCGAGCCAAATGGTGCCTTCTACATCTTCCCGAAGGCCCCTGGTGGGGATGACATGCTCTTTTACCAAAAGCTGAAGGAGCAGGGTGTGATGGTCGTTCCTGGGAGTGGATTCGGTGCGCCGGGATACTTCCGCATCGCTTACTGTCTGGATGATAGTATCATCAACGGTGCGTTGCCTGCTTTTGAGAGTGTCTTCAAAGAGCTCTCCGGTTCTTGATCTCCACCTCTTTCGTCCCCTGACCCTCCACAATCCTCACAATCGTCAAGACTCTGTATTTTCTGAACAATCTCCTCCAAGGCAATCGTCTTTTGGACGCCCCAACCAACAACAGGTGGTGCTTCAAACGACTGGCGCGTTTGAGTTTGTAGCGAAGACGCACTCTCTTGAGGTCTTGTTTACGCGGCGATAAAGTCTTTTTGAGCTGTTGGAGGATCTTTGGACAGGGGTACTCTTTGTGCATGTATCGATCAGGCTGGAAGATCAGTGACCACGATGTGACCCCCACCAGCTTTGCCGGGTGCATCTTGGCGAAGCGACTCTCGTAGGCGCTGTAGCTTCCTCGTGTGGGGTAAAAGTGCAGAGAGCATCGTTTGGGGAGAACGAGGGTGTTATCTCTGGCATGTTCGAGACTTGGGAAGGGGGTTGGGACCGCAACTTTGAGATGTTTGTGTACAAACAGGAGCTTGTAACCTCTTTGCCATCCACCATTCCACTGAATACTGCGAAGGTTCGACTCTTTCCATTCGACATCCCAATGTGTTGAGAGCTTTTTGACGAAGGGGCTCGCCCACGCTTTGAGCGTCTTTTTGAACGGGTCTACGCGCTTTTTTGCGGTACGTTTACGCTTCGCGTGGCTCGCTGAGGGCAGCGACAACAAAAGAAAGAGGGCGATGTATTGGAGAGTGTGTATATGTTTCATGTGTTTTTTGTGTTCCGTCTGTGAGGAGGTTGTCGTTTTTTGTCCTCTCAATTTGTGGAAGTTGTCCTGTGAATGCAAGTCCAAATGTCTGTGTAGGCCGATGTTGTGCTGGGGATTGCTTTGTTAAGCCTTTTTGGGGTAACATTCTTTTTTTTGAAATGATTGTTGCTCAAATGTGTATTTTTGGATAACAATACAAGAATGTCTGCGGTACTTTCATTGCCTCGAACCTCTGCTCCTTTTTTTTGCAGGGGTTGTCACTCTTTTGAGCGCGTCGGGGTATATGTTAAGGTAAAGTTTTCTTACGAAAGGATAGACGTCATTTTTGAAGGATGGCATCTGACAGGGAGGTTATAATGCACCGCTTGGTGGGAGTTTTCATTTTCATCTTAGGCATTTTTTGGTCTTGTAGTGTGTTCGCACAGACCCAACCCGCACACTGCCGTGCACCCAACCTTTTGCTCGTGGTCGACACCTCGGGGAGTATGACACAGGCCGGTAAAATCGACGCTTTGAAAGCCGCGATCGAACAGGCCGTCAACTTGTTCAAAACCAAATTGCGCTTTGGCTTGATCCACTTCTCCAATGGGAAGGCCAACTACGTCGTCCCTGTGGGCCCAACTGACGTGAAAAACGCGACAGAAGCTGCGGCGCACGCTCAAAAGATCATCACCACCGCCAAAAATCTTCAGGCGATTGGTGATACACCGATGACCGCCGCGATGCGACTCGCACTCGATAAGTACAAAACGGACATCATCCCCAACGATCCCATCCACAAAGACCCAAACGCCAAAATTCCCCGTCCCTGTTACATCCTCTTGATGACTGACGGTGAACCTACTGACGGTGATCCCAAAGCTGAAATCGCAAAGCTCCGCAAGGTGACCGTCGACTCCCGCTCCTACGATATCAAAACATTCGTCGTAGGGATGGGAACGGATCAAGATATCCGCCCCTTTACACTTCACGAGTATGCGAAAGCTGGTGGGACCAAGAGTTTCTATCAGGCACTCACCAAAGAAGATCTCGCCGACGTATTCAAAACCATCTCACAAAGTGTCTCCACCAACGCCGAAGTCTGTAACGGTATCGATGATGACTGTGACGGTGTGACCGACGAAGACCTCAAACGTGAGTGTAGCAGTCAGTGTGGAAAGGGCGTCGAGATCTGCAACAACGGCAAGTGGACCGCATGTAACGCGCCCACTCCCCAAACCGAAGTCTGTGATGGTTATGATAACGATTGTAACGGTCAAATCGACGAAGGTTTGATCCGCGACTGTACAACCGCATGTGGTGCCGGTAAACAGAGCTGTATCCACGGTGACTGGAGTCTTTGTAACGCACCCCAACCTGAGCCAGAGATCTGTGACGGAAAAGACAACGACTGTGATGGTCAAATTGACGACGCTGTGCAGGCCTGTCCAAGTGGTAAGTGTATCGAAGAGTCCGGGACATTTAAGTGTGATGTCGATTGTAAAAGTGGTGAGTGTCCTTCGGGATTCATCTGCGACAACGCGACACAAAAATGTAAAGAGTTGCCCTGTCGGAATGACCCATGTCGCGCCGGTGAGGTGTGTGTAAACCGACCGAACTTCCAACATGACTGTATCGATCCTTGCCAGGGCGTCCAATGTCCTGCTGGCCAAACGTGTGGTAAGAGCGGGACATGCATCAACTGTTATGATCCTGCGACACCTTGTGCTCCTGGTATGATCTGTCTGGAAGGTCGCTGTACACTCGACAGCTGCTACAAAGTCAAATGTGGTCCCGGACAGGGATGTCGTGATGGGAAATGTTTCGACACCTGCGCCGAAAAATCTTGCCCCAATGGCCAAGTCTGTCAGACTCTTGATCCCAAAAAACCCCGCGCTGCCTGTATTCCTGATCCTTGCTATGGTGTGACATGTGCCAATGGCCAAGCTTGTGTGGACGGCAATTGTGTGTCCAATAAGTGTCAGGCTGCGGCAAATTGCGCGTCTGGGCAGGTCTGTGATCCCACAACAGGGCTCTGTCAGGACAACCCCTGTCAACGCACACACTGTCCCACTGGGACGGCATGTGTGAAGGGAGAGTGTGTCAAAGGCAACGGCTCCAATAACCCCACCTCTGGCGCACAATGTTCAACAGATCCCGACTGTGCCTCTGCTGGCAAGACACCAGACGGTCGTGGTTATGTATGTAACAACGGTTTCTGTGTCCCTCCCGGCAGTGTCGGTGGCGGAACAGCTTGTGCCTGTCTCGTCGCGCCTGGCGGCATGGCACCCTCTAACCCCATCTTCTTCTTCGGCGTCCTGTTCTTCTTTGTCTTTATCCGTCGTCGTCTCCAAGGCCGTGTTGGTTAAGGCTAGTCCTCCCAAAACTCCCTCCTCACCACGCAACGAGCGTTCATGCGTTATCTACTCCTGATCACATTCTGTCTTCTGCCTCTCGATGCTTCTGCACGTCTGTACATCGACGTTCACGGCGGCGGCTCTTTCTCTTCGCCTTATCGTTATCTCGACAGCAACGAACCAGCCATCCAAAAGTGGATCTCTTTTGATGAGAAGTGGGGTCTCTCTGGAGGTGTGAAGATCGGTCTCGATATCTATCGCGAGTCCTTTCGCTTTGGTGTCTATGGCGGGTTTTCCGCGAGATACAATGTCGCGCGTTATGAAAAAGATTCTTCAGGCGCCATCCAACGAGAACCTCTTGGTGAGATGTTCTCGCTCCCCATCTTGTTTTACTTTGAGCACCAGATCGGCCCATTTCATTATGAACTTGGCCTCGGTCCTTTCATCACGCGCACCAACTTTGTGACAGGGCTGGAGCCTGCCTTCACTGTCGAAGGGTATTTTGGGTATGTGTTTGCCGTTGGTTATCAGGCGCGTCTTAACGATTTGATGAGCCTCGTCTTTCGGCTGGAACTCTTACTCAATATGCCTGTGGAGCTGCCTTCGTACTTGCCTGCGTCTCTGCAAAAGTCCAACACCGACTACCAAAAGGTCGAATACAACGTCCTGGGATTTCCCTACTTGTTCTTCAACGTGCAGTTGACGATTGGGCTTCGCTTCCACCTCGCCCCATCCCTCCGGATCCCTCTTGAAAAGTGGCTGCCTTCCTGGAAGGTCTAGCGCTCAGAGAAGATCATCCCCCAACTGAAGAGCAGGTTTGGGTTGTTGTAGTTGAACCCATCCCCAAACGCGTATCGATAATTGACCCTCATTTCAACCCCGATATACCGACCCTTCTTCTTAAAGATAAAGTCGGGGCATTTGATCCGGACGCCCATCCCCACGTGGACGATGGGGTGTGTGTAGAGATTGAAGAATTGCGCCTCGAATTGGTTATGTGTTGTGAGCATCTCCCTCGAAAATCCTGCCCCCGCAAAGACAAACGCGTTAAAGAAGGTCGGGCTGTCTGGTTCGAGGAAGTGCAGCTCGCTGCCGATGGAGGTGACCTGGATGCGCCGCATTTTTCGGTCATCGAGTTGATTGGTGATCTGATTGGCGATGCGATTCTCTGTGTGGTATGTCCTCAAAAAGAATGAGACTCTCGATGTCCCACGGAAGGGGTGGAGTCGGAAGTATTCGATCCAGGAGTTGTGTCCGATGGGAAAACCCAATGAGTAGCTGATCCTGTAATGTGTTGTTGGGTTGGTGTGACTCTTGTAATTGTGGAAACGTAACCCCGCGTAGGAAAATTGGGTGAGTGTTTGTACATTGAAGCCCCTCTCGAAGACAAAAGGACCGATCATGACTTTGGTCGCGAGATAGAGACCTGTTTCCTGTGTGTATACTGTTTGCGCGGCTTGTCCGGCGTGTGTGACGTGATTCCATTTGTAACCCAAGGTGAACTTGTACTGTGTCATCTGCTTTTGCACCCAATACGCGAGGCTGATGTCGACGTTTGCGTCGAGTGTGTGCGTGAGGTGAGCGTACAGGTGGACGTTTACGTAGTGCTTGGGGAGGTACAATTCGCCGTACAGGAAACCAAAGGCATGAAAGGAGTCTTTGTCGTAGGCCGTTGGTACTGGGCGAGGAGGGGGATCCTGTCCATGTGCACCTTCTTGGATGCCTAATGAACCCCAATCCCCGTAAAAAAGTGTCCCGAGGCCGGTGCGCAAGGAGACTGAGATGTCAGGTTTGTTCAGGCGCCACACTTGAAATCCCAAAAGACCCTTGAATTGATCTATACGTTTGGCGAGTTCTTTTGTTTGTTGGCGGTCTGTGAAGGATTCGAGGCTGAGGGCGATAAGCCAACGGTTGAGGAAGACGCCTCCTAGATGGAGTCCAAATGTACGAAGTGTGTCTTCGTCTGTCCCGTAATTGTAGCCAAAGCCATCGTTGGATGAGTAGAGCCATCCAAGCCAGGGGATGTCGGCGTTGGGTTCGAGCGGTGTCTCGATGAAGTTAGCCGCCCAGCTTGTCGAAGGTAGACACAACAACATGATCAAGAGGAATCGCTTCATGAAAAGAAAGCCTTGTGTAGAGTGCTTAGACCTTTTTGGGTGGAGTTTGTGGCAGGTCAAGGGTGAAGATACTTCCTTTGCCTGCTTCGCTTGTCGCCGTGATCTGTCCATTCATCAACATCGCCAGTTCTTGTGCGATCGAGAGCCCCAAGCCTGTCCCGCCGTACTTGTGCTGGATACTGTCATCTGCTTGCTTGAAGGGTTCGAACACTCTTATAAGCTGCTCTTCTGTCATACCAATCCCCGAATCCTCGACGTAAAAGCTGACACAGTCCCCTTGTCGTGCAACGCTCAGCTTGATGAGTCCCTGATCTGTAAATTTGCAGGCGTTGGAGAGAAGATTGAGCAGGATCTGCTTGAGCCGGAAGGGATCAACGATAATGTCTCCAAGGTCTTCGGGCAACGTGAGCTCAAAGTCATTTTGGTGTATCTCCAACATCGGCACAATGGAAAATTGCAAGTCCCGCAAAAACGTATCGACCTGAATACGTTCTGGCATGATCACGATCTCACGAGCTTCGATTTTGGAGAGGTCGAGTAGTTCGTTGATCAATTCGAGCAGGTGATGTGCTGAATGCTCGATCCTGCCCATGTCTTTCTCCAGACCACGGGCTTGGTTGTTGGCTGGTAGCTCTTCAAGTTCTTCTCTGACCAACTCCGCGTAACCCAAAATGGCGCTCAACGGTGTGCGCAATTCATGGCTCATTTTGGCCAAAAATTGTGTCTTACTTTGACTCGCCAGCTCTGCTTCATCCCGTGCCAACTCCAACTCCTTCATCGTTTGATCGACGAGTTGTGCCGACTGTTCCCGTGAGTGCTCGTAAAACCACAGCAACACTCCAGTCATACACAACATGAAGATCTCATTAAAGAATTGAATCGAGATGATGCGATTTTCTGCGAAATTCCGGAATGAGTAGTTGGATTGGTGAAGAAAGTACAAGATGGCGATGCCGAGGATGGACAAGAGGACGGAGAACCAACCGACTTTTTTGCTGCCGATGATAAACCCAATGATCGTCAGCACAAAAAAACCACTCAAGACAGGGGACGGCAGCCCATATGCGTAGAAGGCGATCAAGAAGACGACGGCCCAACTCAACGCAGCAAAGACCATCAGGCCGATAAAAACGTCCTTCGTGAGTCGAAACAGGATGGGGATGAACAAGTAGATGACACTCGCCCCGAACATCACTGTATGTGTCGGACGAAAGGCTGTATCGATGTTGTACGAGATAGAGCCCATCAGGAAGCTGATGACTGCCGCAAACCCAGAAGAGAGCAACAACATACGGAGTCGTTGTTCTTCTTGCGGCTCCAAATTGGAGGTCTCTATGTTACATACCCTGATGACGTAATCCGAGTATTTTCGGACACATTGACCAATACATGCCCGCGTTGAAAAGGTCCTGGATTCCATAAGCGCTCTCAAAACCGAAATGTGTTTGCCACTCATCACCCATGTTTGCCAGATTGCTCTTTATTGTCTTGGGGTGAACCATCTTTTTGGATGCCATAAGGTGAATACTGATTCTGATTTTACTCGATTTTTGCCGCGAGCATTTGGTTCCTTTGGTACAGTCGCTGGTGTATTTGCTCACGTAGGGAGGCTGCAAATGTCCGCCTTGTCCCGTACGAGCGCTCGACAAACTCATATGTGATGTGAAGATCATCCCAACCATACGCTTTCAGGACCTGTGTATCCAGTTTTTGTTGGAGTTCCCTCAACCTCAACCACTGACTTTCTTTACAGTCTGGGGCGTGAAAGTCGTTGTATATAGACGTTAATCCAATCTCTCTTTGTTGCTGCAATGTATCTCTGTAGGTGTGGTACATTTCACCTATTTGATCGAGGGAGGTCGTCTCATCTGGGAACGGAAAGGTCTCGAAACAGTCGGAAGGTGTGTATCTTCGACCACCTGTCATCGTCGAGCTGTACCAGTGTGTCCATAGATCGTGTAAGGTGGACTGGATGCAAGCATAAAATCCCCAATCATCTCTTGTGAATACGACCATTGGAGCTGAAAAGACTTGCGCCGCGTCGACCCGCACGGGGTTGATATACTTTGTCGTGAAGGGTTGCACGAAGACCTGCTGTTTGTCTGTGATCTGTTCGTACAATTGGACACAACGCTCTGCAAACAACCACCACTGTTCTCGCCTGATTTTCCGCTTTAACTTGTCTCTCTTTGGCTTGACGTGCTTGCGGACCCACTCCATCGCCTTTGTGTGCTGTGCGGCTTCTTCATAACTCCGTTCACCAAAGTGAATCACCCACTGTTTGGCCAGGTGTCTTGGATGTTTATTGACGTCCGCTCCACGTAAGATAGGAAACAAGATATCTCTGTATTGAGGGTCTTCTTGTATCCACTCTTGGGCGAGCTCGGGAGGGAGTTTGAACCCTTCACCGCTCAGTTGTGAACCAATAAAGGTGATCCCCTGATTTTGTTGGAGCGTGTCAGGAGCGCTGCGGTGAGAAGAGGCTCTCAAATACGAATCGATATGTTCGACCTCTTGGCCATTTAACTCTTTTGCGCCGTGAACATCTCGTTGCGTCATCCACAACAGAGAGATCCTTACGGCGGCCTGTCCTGGCCATGTTTTGTGTGTGTCGGCCTTGTAGATCTTCCACTGTGTAGAGAGCAGGCGGTCGAGCCCGACTTCACGTGTGTCACCTTGTGCGATGGTGTCTGTGAGGATCAGCCCCATCCATCCATTTCGATTGAGTAATTGTGCGCTCCTCAGCAAAAAGTAACACGCAAGATCTGCGCTGCCTTTTTGTCCTCCTGCGAGCTGATTGACGAGGTACTCCCGTCGCTCCTTTCCAAGCCAACCGGAGACCTTTTGTCCTCCCAAAAATGGTGGATTGCCGACGATGATATCAAATCCAGGGTGGCGTTGTTCCTGGATCTCAGGGAAAGCCAATGGCCAATGAAAATAGCATTCATCAATTTGTTCTGTGTCCCCAAACAGCGAAAATTGTGTCTCTCTTTCATGTCCATAGAGCGCTTTGTGGATCGTGTTGTCCGCTTGTTGCCAAGTCTTTGGTTGCTTGCGTTTTTCCTGCTCAAAGGGCACACCAAAGAGGGCGTCACCGTGCCTTATATTCTTCGTGACTTGTGCCCATTGTTCGCTCTGTTGGCCTGCCCAATACCACACACTGAACCTGCTAATTTCAACGGAGATAGGGTCGATATCAACGCCGTATGCTGATGCGATCAGGCGACCTTTTTCAATCTCACCGAAGTGATGGTGCAGAGACTCACACGCCGCGAGTAAGAACAACCCCGTCCCCATCGTTGGATCACAGAGTGTTGGGAGTGATTTGGGTGAGGCTCGAAGGTAGGGTTGGATGGTGTGTTGGACGATGTGGTAGAGGGCTTCGTCATGTGTGTAGTGTGTGAGTTTTGTTCGTGTTTGTGTCCAGTCCAGGATGTGCTCGTACAACCGACCGAGATGGAAGAGTTTTTGTGTCGTCTCTTCGAACGGTATGGAGGGATCTGTGTCGTGAATATAATGATGGAGAGCTTCGTAGAGATCGAGTGTGTCGTTTGGATTCTCTTGGTAGATGTCCCAATGTGTGTGGAGTGATCGCAAGAAATGTGTGTGGGTGTGAGCTGGTGAGAGCCAGTCTTCCAATTGTTGGTGGAGGGACGATGTTGTCGAGGGGACAGAGGTAGAGAGTGTAAGCGCTGCGAGACCCAAAAAGTGCTTTATCGCTGTTGTGTCTGTAAGGTGAGCTTGTTCGCTCCATGTATTCCAGAGCTGTTGTAATCGTTGAAGTCTTGGAGGCATGGGTTCCTTTTGCCGCTCAAACATCTGAACAATCCATCAAAAATCTACGGGATTGTATGCCATGTCTGGCTGTATTTGTATAGTCTGATGAAGGTAAGTTTTTGAAAAAGTATTCTTTTTTGATGGATTGTTGAATGTGGTATGTGATTTGTAACCTGACTTTTGTATCCATTTGTATTGAACCGACATCGACGTCGGGAGACATAAACAGGAGTATACAGGTGATGAAGATGTACAAAAAGACATTGTTTTTGATATGTTTGGTTCCACTCTTGGGGCTATTGATGATCGGCTGTGGCGCGGGTGTGTTGGGTGGTGGGAAGACTTGCACCTACGGAGACACTGTTCGTCAACATGGTGAAACATTTTCCTCTGAAGATGGGTGCAATACGTGCTCGTGTGACAACGGTTCGGTGATGTGTACGTTGCGTGCGTGTCCGAATCCCGGCAAGTCATGTGGGATGCTCTCCAGCCATGTTTGTTCGGCATCAGAAGTATGTATCTACCCAATTGGGACTTGTGACAAGCAGAACGTAACGACTGGGACGTGCTCTGCCAAGAATGTCGATTGTGTTGAAATCTACCAACCTGTATGTGGATGTGATGGAAAGACCTACGGGAATGCTTGCTCAGCCCATTCACAGGGGGTCTCGATTGCACGAGATGGTAAATGTGAAGCGCCTGTGCTCTGTCGTCATGCTGGCAAAGAATACAAGGTCGGTGAGACCTTCAAGGATGATTGTAACGACTGTACTTGCCGAGAAGATGGTCAGGTCGTTTGTACCAGACGTGCTTGTGAAAAGGTGTGTGGTGGTTTTGGTGGTTTCAAGTGTGGTGAAGGGGAGTTTTGTCTCTTCGGAACACATTGTGGCGAAGCTGATGGCTCAGGCGTATGCAAAGCGAAGCCAACATCATGCAATCTCAACTATGCTCCTGTGTGTGGATGCGATGGAAAAACCTATGGGAATGAGTGTGCAGCACATTCGTCTGGTGTCTCTGTCCGCGCGCAAGGCAAGTGTGAGGCTCAAAAGAGATCATGTGTTTATAACGGAAAAACGTACAAACATGGTGATTCATTTGAGGCGAGTGATGGATGCAACAAATGTACTTGTTTGGATGGGGGGGTAAGCTGTACCAAGGTTGGTTGTGCTCGCTCGTGTGGTGGGATGGATCCGAACCCCAATTCCTGTCAGCGTGGTTTCTTTTGTGATTATGGTGCGCGTTGTGGTGCAAAAGGTGTTGAAGGGGTTTGTAAGCCCAAGCCCCAGGGCTGTACAGAAGAGTATGCGCCTGTCTGTGGTTGTGATGGTAGGACTCATGGGAACGCTTGTTCGGCCCACTCCGTAGGTGTTTCGATTGTACACATTGGTGAGTGCAAGAAGCCAATGGCCTGTTCATATAATGGAAAGACTTATAAAATTGGGGACATCTTCAAGTCGACGGATGGTTGTAATGATTGTCTGTGTCAGACAGGAGGATCTGTCGCTTGTACGCAGAAGGCGTGTGGTACAAAGTGTGGCGCTGGTGGTTACCTCTGTAAAAAGGGTGAATACTGTAAATACGCGATGGGTGTATGTGGTTCAAAGGCAGGTGTGTGTAAGCCGCTTGGTCCAAAGGCTTGTCCTGATCGTGATGGACCCGTGTGTGGTTGTGATGGGAAAATGTACAATAATGAGTGCCACGCAGAGAGTCTTGGGGTTTCTATTGCACACGCTGGGGCTTGTGCTGTGCCTCCGACGCCATTCCCTTGATGATATAGGAAAGGTTGTAAGGACTCCTTTAGACGGGGTTTGGGTTGATAGAACAACCTGGGGTTTTCACCCCAAACTCCACTTTAGGCGGGCTTTAGTTGATAGAACAACCTGGGGTTTTCACCCCAAACCCCACTTTAGACAGGTTTTGGTTGATAGAACAACCTGGGGTTTTCACCCCAGACCCCACGATGCTGACGCATCGTCTGTGTTGCGCTCTGCGAGCGCTGAGAAAAGGAACAGAACCCCATCAGACGGGCTTCTCCCGCCAACTCCCCCTACACAACTACGTTGGCAAGGGGAGCGATGCAAGACCCCCTCAGCCTCCCTTGCGGTCGGCAGCTCCCCCTGCTATTCAACTACGTTGGCAAGGGGAGCGATGCATACCAAACGATATATCGCAATACAAACGAATATTCCGTACATATGGGATGGATGTCAGTAGGGTCGGGCCTTGTGTCCGACCTATAACCCCGTACACATCGGCTAAATGGTCCCTCCTCTCGAAAGGCTTGAGAGGAGGGAAGAGCCGAAGGCTCAGGGTGGAGAGTTTGTTGAGGCGGATGATTGCAAGTGAAGACGCAAA
>PCBK01000133.1 GCA_002731275.1 Deltaproteobacteria bacterium
GAGACTGCTATTTCACTTGCATTGGCAGTTCGTTTTGATGCGTCGTATTGAACGTCGTTCTAGAAAGTAAAGATTGCCATCATTGTCTGCGACGATGTTTCTGGAATATGGGTAGGTGGCTTCTTTGATGGAGCCATCTCGTATTTCTCCTTTTTCATTCTGAATTCTGGGTTGTATCCTTGATTCTTTTTCTTGCCTGTTTTGTTATCGAGCGTCAGGGGGGTGGGGGGAGGCACCGCCAGACGCGTACAGTGTTTCTTTCTGCGGAAGTGGTTGCAATGACGTCACCACGAAAACTCGTCGAGAAGGGAGGATAATGGGAACCCGGCAACCAATCTATCTTCTTCGATGGATAAGTTGTCGTATGGAGTTGTTCAAGGTTTTCATATTCTACGAGAACCATTCTACTGTAGGCACCAAATCTACGTATCCTTGGGGCATACTCAGCCAGGAATCCGTCCAGACCGACACCTACCGAAAAAAAGGCAAAAAGTTTTTCGAGTCTCCTCGTGACCAATTTGACACTTTTGTGACCACCAAGCTCCTCCGTTTCGATGGTGAGGGTTCGCCCATTGGGAGCCAGATTATAGACATTCGATTGTGCAGCGTTAAAATGTTTGGAGATGACCTTGTTTGTTGGGAGATCTATGAGCTCTGCTACTTCCTTCCCTTTGAGCCCAGTTCTGAGGTCGTTGCTCACCTCTTCATATTGTGTATTTGGATGTACCACACGAAGCTGTTTTCCTGTCGTAAGAGACCAGACGTAGATTCCTTTGAGGCTCGATGAGATAGCGACAAACTCTTTGCCATTCGGATGGAAATGTCCCTGTTTAAGGTCTTTCAGTGCCCATGTGTGCAGCTTCTTGGCGCTTTGCACATCCCACAACTCAATCGTGTCTTTTTTGAAGAGCGCCAACTGTTTTCCGTCTGACTGGAGCTTGACCTTGATTGTGTCGGTTGTTGGAATGTTTGCGAAGTTCTTTTTGGGACTGACCGTCCACAATGAGACCTCTTTTTTATCGAGGAGCGCCAACAGCGAACCGTCCGAGGATAGCGAGTGATACTTGATCCGTCTGTTCAGGGAAATCCCTTTGTTGATGGTATACACTGGTTTTTGAGTCACCAGATCCCACAACGTGATCTTTGACCCCGATGTATCCGAACCAAAGGTTGTGAGCAGCTGCTTTCCATCTGGGCTGAGATCAGCCGTTCTGGCTTTATCGGGAGCTATGTTTATAGAATGTATGAGTTTTCCCGTGCTGAGCTCCCAAACTTTGAACTCTGAATCCGAGGCCGTGAGCAGCTTTGTACCGTCGGGTGTTTGGGCAAAGTAATACACAAATCCAGTAATCCCTTTCCCCGAATGGGTTTTCCACATTCGCAATTGCTTGTTCGTTTGGATATCGTAAACATACACCTCCGAAAATGAGTCGATGACATCGTAGGATGGAGTGTATTTGAAATCTGTGTGAATCAAGATCAAGTGTTTTCCATTGTTTGCTGGGAACAACGCTTCCCTAAAAATTTCTCGACCAGGACTGACTTGTGGAAACACGGGCAATGGGAGTTGTTTTTTTGTTTGTAGATCATAGCCTCGGAGGATTTGTCCAGGCAACTTCAGGTAGAGCTTTTTGGCATCGTTGGACAGATACACCCAGTCCCGCAAATCCTTTCTTCCTTTGGGGGCGACTTTCCCAAGTTCGAGTTTCGAAAACTTTCGAGTTTGGGTGTTCCACAACGAGACATGGAGTCTTGGGCCAATGGGTTCTTCGAAGTCGATCTGTGACATTTTGGCAAGCATCGTGCCATCCCGACTTAAACTCAGATTTCCTATCAAACTCGTGTGGTATTTGCGGCTGTGCGCTTCGAAAGAAGCTGCCTTGATCCTTCCTTTTGTGACATCCCAGGCCAGCATATTGTGAGAAAAATTTGTCGAGTAGAGGGTTTTTCCATCAAATCCAGGTGTGATATCACCTCGATGTATTGGAGACTCCAGCGTTCTGAGCAGTGTTCCCGTCTTGCGATCCCATACTTTGATTTCATTAGGGTACCTCGGGCTTGTGTAGAAATAGTGCCCCTTTGGATCAAATCGAAGGTAAAGTATGTCGGCATAGTGGTTTTGGTCATTCTTTTTCGGAAAGGTCTCGACATGAACACACTCTGGTTTTATGCAGGATTCATCGATGTCACCGTCGCAATCGTCGTTGATCCCATTGCAAATCTCGGGTTTGGGGGGGTTTTGAGGAACACAAGGAGGCCCCCAGTTCTTGTAATTTTCGTCGAAGAACGTCCGTTTTTCGGGTTTCGGTTCGTGCGTATCGGGGGAGATCGTCTCCGAGGAGTCTGGTCGTTCGGAAGCATCAGGTTGCTCAGGAGGACCAGCATCGAGTTTCTCAAAGACAGGCTCGGTCTTGGGCTCTACGACTTTTTCGCGTGCAGGTTCAGGTTTGGTTGAAGTATCAGGTTCGAGAGCATGTTTTTCGGAGGTGAGTTCTTGTGAGGGTTCGAATTGAGAGGGAGGTGAAGTGCATCCCCAAAATACAAAACCACAAAGCAATGCAAGAAGTATATTTCTCATGATGTCCTCACGTTTCCTTGTTTGTCGAACTTTGCTTTTGTGCATTTCACCAAGTTATTCATTTTGAGAGGGAAAACTGTACGGTGATGTCTGAAAAACATCTCTCTATGGAGAAGCCTTGACATTCATTCCTGTTTCAACCTTTTTTGTTTGAGATACACCCATTTCTTTTTGGCAGAGTTGTAGTATGCAAAGTACCAAATGTCAGGCACATACACAAGTTTTCCGGATTTTGGGCTGGCTGATTCTCCGCTCCGAAGGGCTGCATTGCTTCTCAATCCAATGTTGTTCACCGATGTGTAGGAGAAGCTGTTTTTGTTCGGAGCGAAGCGCAGGTCATGGAGGGGGAGCTGGCGGGCGAAGCCCGTCTGAGGGGGGTCTTACAGCAGCCTTCGTCCTAATAGTCGCGTAAATGAAGTGGTTTGTGTTGTTCTTGTTGGGATGCTTTGATGAGCTCGTGAAGGTTCAGCCTTGTGCGTTGTTGTGTCTCAAGTTCTATATCTTCCTGATGGATCAGCGTTGCGTGTGGGTAGTACTTGCCGATATGTTTGACATAATAAGATGCTTTTTTGAGCCACTTATCAGAAGGTGTTGCATGTTTTTTCATATAGCGAGATGTCTTCGTGCTGAGTCTCACATGATACGCTTTTACGCGGACAATGTGCCCCTTGAGCTGTTTTGGAAGCGTAAGGGTCGTCGTCCAGGTGCGTGTCTCATCTGCTTTGAGTCGATTGTCCGCGATCTTTTTGGCTTGTGGTTCCCACTTCCAGGTCTGCCCGATACGATACGTTTTGCGAAGCAGTCTCTTTTGCTTTGCTGTGTAGAGGCTGACATCGATAAGTAAAAAGCGTTCAGGGTCTGCTGTCGGGAGCCAGTGTCCTGCGCTCGCGTTGTGGAGCCTGATAGAGAAGGTCGCCTCGCTTCCTGGTGTCAGCGTCTTTGGAAGCGTGGTGTGTACCTTGAGAGATGGTTTGTAGCCACGTTGAAGGAGCGTTTTGTACCCTTTGTACCATTTGGGAATCCCCCCACCCACCCAGTGATGTCGATGACTCAATCGTTTGGGGAGATGTGTCATCGAAGGGACAAGGCGACGTTGTTTGGTCGGCATATGGCAATCGACACAATCTTTCTTCCCATCGTATTTGCTTTGGGAGTGTTCTTTTTTGGTGTGGAACCAGCACACGAGATGGCGTGTAAGGCGTTTGCCTTGTGGGTTGTGACATCGCAAACAGACATTGCGCAAGGACGCCTTGTCTTTTTTGATCGGGTGTGGGGCGTACTTGCTTCCAATGGCACCAATGATAACACTCTCGCCCTTTTTGTCGCGGCGGATATGACAGGTTGCGCAGGTGATCGCTTCTTTTTGTAGCTCTTTGTCGAAGCCTGGATTGGGTGTGAGAACCGGCTTGAGGACATTGTTGTCGTAGAGACCTGTGACGATGTACGCGCGTTGGTTTTGTACGGGAGCGTGGCAATTGAGACATAACCACGTTGGGGAGCTTGGTTTGGCCAGCTCTGTCTGGTACTGAATGTCAGCGAGCGCAGAGGCATGTGTGGATTGGGACCACTCTTTGTAGATGTCCGTGTGGCAGGCCGCGCACTGTTTGGCCCGGACACCGCCGACGCCCTTCACAGGTTTGATCTGCGGGAGAATAAAGGCGAAGGTTTGTTTGGCCGCGAAGCGTTTGGAGAGTGGTGTGATGGAGGGCTTGTTTGGGACTTTGAGGCGAGGTGTCGTCGAGGTCTTTGAAGAGGTCGATGTTGTTGTGTTCGGTAGGGTCGTATGTGTATTGAGTTTGTGGGAGAGCTGTGTCGATGTTGTGGGGGCACGGTGACAACATAAGAGCGTGACGGAGAGCACGAGTGAGATGAGCAAGATGAATGTTGTTTTGTACCGTGTGTTTGCCAACGCGTCGCTCCTTCGATGATAACGTCTTAGCCCTGAATCACTGTTGTCTCTTTCTTGGACTGTCCTCTGAGAGTCGCAAGCCCGAGAGTATGTCCCTGTAGAGACACAAAGTCCAGTATGGACTCATCGAGAGGTTGTCGTAGGGGATGATGACAGCGTTACACTTCTGAAGCGAGGGGGAGCATGATGGGGTGGTCGTCAGGGAGCCTGGACACAGACTTTGTCACTACAGACTGTTTTGACTTCTTGGCATGGAGCGCAGTGGAGGACTTCGTTGACACAGTTCTGAAGTTTGGCATTACGTGCATCAGAGAAGGACGCCAGGGCGTTGGTGTTGATGAACTCCATTGTACAACTGCATCCACAAACATCACCAACGATGACAGCGACACAGTCTTCATCTTTGGTGCATGATTTGTCGTAGTCTTTTGTCGTGATCACAGTGTCCGTGCCGATAGGCACACAGGCATATAGGCTGAGACTTGTGATAAACGCGAACAGGAGCCATTTTGAGATCTTCAACATATTCTTTCCTCTACATCAATGTGGGAGTTACTTTCATCACTCAGGCCGAGAATGTAAACAACTTGTGACTTTTTGTCGAGATAAGTTTGTATCTTTCTCGTCTGTGACTTGCCAAGACTGTATCATGTGATATCCTATTTTTTTCGCGACATGCTGAGATTCTGGCTTTGATGATGAGGTGAGATTCATGAAGAAAGTGACGATGCCACGATGGAAATGGTTGCTCGCAAGTGGACTGTTGTTGTGTTTGGCTGGTTGTCCAAGTGCGGCGCGTTTGCAGGACAACTTTCGGAAGGTACATATCGGATGGATGGGCAAGACGGCTTCAGTCCTTGACGCCTGGGTCCGGGCCGAGAAGGTCGATCTCTCTTGGGTCAAGGCCTTGCCTGACTGTCCATGTACGATCAAGGTCTCAGGCAACAACTGTGTGCAAAAAGACGTCCCCTTTGACACAGCCGAATATCGGTGCTCCTACCAATCAGGGACATTGAAGTTCTATCACCCAGGTGCTGAGTTTGAGCTGCGTCAATCCAAACCCTCCAAAAAGCAAAAGGATACAGGGCTCACCAAGATTGGTCAGCAGTGTACTTACGGACGTCGCAAAAAAGGAGACACTGTCGCCTATTTGATCACCGAAGGACCAGCCGCTGGAACTGTCGACAAATTTGGTGCCATGCTTGGGGGGATGTTCCTCCACCGCGACGCAGATGTCGACTCGTTTTGTCTCGCGCTCAAGTGCTCCAAAAACACCTTCAATCAATGTGTCGAACAATACCTCTCTGTACGTCCTGTCAACAAAGGCAAGTCGTGCAAGCCCTTTGACCCATATGGACCTGCCGGTGGTAAGAGCGCTGACGCAAACAAAAATGGTATCCCCGACAAGTGGGAGAAGGTGCGCTACGATCCCTCCGTTGCGTTTACAACCTGCCAATAACCAGATCCCCTCAATATGTGACATTGTTGTGATTTCCCATGAAACCACTTGTTGTCTCCGTCTGTCTTGACATACTTGATCGTTGTGGTGATGTTGATCGCCATAACTTTTCTTTTCACGTGTGCGACAGACTCCGGGAGCTGGCGTGATGTTTGTGGTACAGGTGCCTTTATCTGTGGAGCAAAGGGATGATTCGGAATTGGCTATCTTCTTTATATGAGCGCGTATCCCCCTCTCAACCTTTCGATGCCATTGATGGCCTGGATGAACCTGACTTGCTCTGGTGGCTGCTCAAAGGAAAGCTCGCAGGTATGGCCAAGCCCCTGGAGCGCGAACTCGAACCCCTCTATCAGATCGGGTTTCGCGGGATTGTCTGTCTGCTCAAAGATCCTGAACTCGTCCATATGTACAAAAGGCACGGCTACGAAGCTCTCTCACTGCCTGTTGATGATGGCACAGCCCCCACGATCGCACAAACCAAAGAGTTCGTCTCCTTCACCGATGAGCACATGAAAGACAAAGGCGCTGTCCTTGTCCACTGTCAAGCCGGTTGGGGTCGGACTGGCACACTCCTCGCCGCCTATCTGATCGCCCACGGTGACGCTCCCTTCGATGCCATTGATAAAGTCCGCTACGCCCAATCCAACGCAATCACCACAAACGCCCAAGAAAACTTCTTGCTACACATGCCCGCCTCCTACGCCTGATGGTCTGGTTTTTCATGAGGAGCAGGCAGAGACCACCCACAGGGGACGTGTAGGGCACATAGGGTACATAGGGCAAGTTGCCACTTGCCCATACAGGGGGCTGCCGCTTGCCCTCACTGGGGCTGCCGACTGGGGGCTGCCGCTTGCCACTACTGGGGCATCCACAGAGGACACATAGGGCACATCGGGCAAGTTGCCACTTGCTTGGGGCAAGTTTCCACTTGCCCTTACTTACTTGGGGCAAGTTTCCACTTGCCCTTACTGGGGGCTGCCACGTGCCACTACTGGGGACCACCGACTGGGGGCTGCCGCTTGCCACTACTGGGACATCCACAGGGGACACATAGGGCAAGTTGCCACTTGCCCTTACTGGGGGCCACTGACTGGGCTGGCTGCCACGTGTCACTTACAGGTATATCTTTTCTTTTGTGCTCTCTATCTTCGATGCTTCACCACGCAAGGCGATCTCCAAAAGCCTCTCCACACCCTGTTTGGACGATAGTGACGAGAGAAAGTGGCCTTGTCGCAGCGCGATGTCTTTTACGCTCATCAACGTCTCTCTCCACACCGCAGGACAACCCCCCATAGCCGCCTGATCCTTAGAAGCCCTTTGGATGGCTTGGGCTGTGACGACTTCCTTTGGATGGTACATCGTATCGCCACTTTCCACGACCTCAACGAGAGAGAAGAGCTGTCTTAAGATACATTCGAGATAGAGATCTTGAAGAACGCAATTGTTATACGTAAAGACCCGTTGCATTCGATTGAGGTACTCTGTGAGAAAGCGCGCCTTTCCTTTCGCTTCGAGCGATGAATAGGCGGAGTATAGACCTGTTGTGAGCGCTTCACCTTGCTGGACAAAGGCACCATGTGGAAAAAGTGGGGAGGATTTTCTTGGGATACGAATGGAGGTCGCGCGTCCGTCTTGTTCAACAAGCTCGAAGATGTCGTGATGTTGTGTGCTTCGGCAAAATCGCCACTCACCAGAGACAGGGGCGAGGAGCGCTGCGTCAGGGGAAGACGCTGGAGAGAGCCACTTCTGTGCGGAGGTCATCGGATGTGTGTAATGTGCATTGGGTTGTTCATCCGTGTCCGGAAGTGTCGCCAACACATCACCATTTGTGAGCTGCGCTCCATCCTGTACGTAAAGAGTGTAGCCCTCGAAGAGTAGGTAGTCTCGTTGTGTGTTGTCCTCGAAGGACAAGCGTATCTTGGGCAGGGGGTGTCGGCCTGAGACTTTGTAGAGCGCCAGACCTGTTTCGGGATCGATGGACTCTTGTAGATTGTCTCCGACGATACAATCGACCAATGAGACCGTTGCGCGTGTGCCTTCTGGTATGTTTGCGCTGAGTGTGTGTTCGGTATATCGGACCTGTTGATGAAGTCTCTCGCCGATGTCAGGTCTTGTGAGCCCCAGACAAGTCTTCAGATATGTTTGTGCTGCCCTGTGTCCTATCTGCGAATCGTCTCCCACAGGAGCGCAATATCGACAGATTCCTTCTTTGGCGTCGCATGTCAGCGGTGAGCGTATCTTGAAGCGCTGTATACCTGATTGTTCTAGACGCTTGAGCGTCAAAGCTGTCAGTCGTTCACCTGCGCTGGCGAGGCACACTCCCATATCATCGATAATATCCTCTGCACAGCGTCTCCCTTGTACGCGCTCTACAAAGGATGTCTGTGTGGGGAAATGGACGTGGACATTCGCGTATTCGACGTCAATCCCCGCAGCGGTGCCACAATCCTCTTCGCCAAAGTGAAGTGGCTCCAAAGCTGTAAAGAGCGAGGAGACAAGCTCCATGTATGCCTGATGTTGTTGTTCTTTGTGTGTGAGTTGGAGTCTTCGTTCGTGTGCCAACAGACTCTTTTCGGTGGGTCGTAATCCTTGAAGCAGGTGTTTTGTGACAGGTAGATCGACGTGATACTCGCTCTGTGGGGGGATGTGTGTACACATGATGAGCAGGTCCCGCCACGGGTATGCTGAAGAGGTACCGTGAAGAGAGAGCAGCAACCCCAATCGCCACGTCCCTGGCGCAGAGAAGTCGATCGTCTCCGTGTATTGATGGACGAGTTGGGCGTGACATTGTGTTGTGTGGTGGGACCAGATATCTAAGTATTTGGATGTGTATTCTTGCTCTGTGATCAGGGCTTCTTTTTGTTGTTGCTTAAGCTCGATCAGGGCGTTTTGTGTGTTTTCGTGTTGTTGTGTATAAGCCTCTGGTAGAGACAGATCTTGTAGGCCAAGAGAGAAGGCCGAACGACTCCACGCTGTGATGGCGATGTGGTATAGCTCTGTAATGAACGCCGAGAGCGCGTCTTCTGTGAGCGTTGAGTGTGCTACTGTGAGCCATTCTGAGACGTGTCTTTTGATGTGACGCATCGACGCACAATGAGACCACATCGGAAGGTCGGCAAGTGAGATGACTTGTTTATAGGGGGTCCACAGTTCCATCAACAGAAGGCGGCCAACAGTCGTCACATAGTCATCTGTTTCTTGCTCGGGCAGACCGATAGAAGGATGGTAGGGCGGCTCCTGTTTGAGGTGCACACGTCTGTGAAGAGATAGCTGTCCATGTTCATAGGCGTACAGGGCTTGTTTGTGATGTGTGTACATCACAGGTGGTCGTGGATCGAGCGCTGCTGTGAGATAGGCGAGGCTGGTGAACAGGTCTGTCTGATCGTCCCAGCGCAATGTCCGGTCTGATTGTGACCATAGTTGTTGAATGGGCGAGCATTGTGTGCGAGCTTCTTGTTGTGCCTGTGACGAGGAAGGCATATGGATATATAGATATTCAATCTCTTCGGGTTCATGGAGGAGCGCGGCTGTGAGGGGATGAAGTCGAAGCTGATGTCCTTCACATAAGCTCGGACGCAGCGCGATGGGGGTCGTTGTCGCTGTGTGTGTGGTCGATTGTATGAGGATGACGCGCTCTTGCAGCCACGCTTCGAGTGTGGACCACTCCTGTGGAGAAGAGGCTGACCATGAGGGGGCTTGTGGGTGGTGTTGTTCGTACAGTGTGGCGGCGACCTGTACGGGGAGACCACATGTGGTAAGTGAGTAAGAGGGCGAGGCGATGAAGCCGATGGACAACAGCGCGCGTGTCTCTTTCTGTGAGGATTCTGGGCTGCTGTATCGTTGTAAGAGGTCAGTGAGAGAGATGAGCGGTCTCTTCGATTTGTCGACGAGTGTGTGTTTGCAGCGTGCGTTGTCAAAGAGGGCGTCGCAGGCTTCTTGGAGCATACGCTGCTCGTTGCGGATAATAATCTCCGGCGCGTTGAGCTCGATCAGTCTCTTGAGGCGGTTGTTTCTATTGAGAAGGCGTCGATACAGATCATTTGTGCTGAGTAACCACTCTGTGCCACGTTCTTGCCAATCCTCTGTCCTGAGAGCAGGGGGGATGACAGGGATGACGCTGGTGAACATCGAGAGTGGTGAGATGTTGTTGTCTGCAAATTGCTTTGCGAGCGCGAGGCGTTTGGCCCATGTCTGTTCTTTTTGTGTCGTGCCGTCTTGTATGTGCGCCTCACAACGCTCCATAAAGGCGCGCAGGTCGAAGTCTTCCAGGAGTGTGTAGAGGGCTGCGGCGCCAGTCTCGATCGTAAAGTCTTGCGTTTCGGACATCGAGTAGAAGGCGTCCTCTGTGATCGTCGTGCCTTTTGGATAGGATGTGTCCTCAGAGCGCGTCACGACATGGAGGATGGATGAGGTGATATCCTGGACTTCTTTGGTGCTAAGACACAAGAGGCGCTGAAGGGGTTTGAGTGGATGTTTGATGTAGCCCATACGCAGGATGGGTGTTGCGAGTCTGATGTGTCCAAAGCGATGTTGTCGAGCCTTGAGAGAGATAATCTCTACGCCACACTTCTCACAGGTGAGGTCTTTGTGCTCGGTGCCTTTGTACTTTCCACAGATACAGGTGTAGTCCTGGATGGGGCCAAAGATGCGGGCACAAAAGAGTCCATCTCGTTCGGGTTTTTTGGTGCGTGCGTTGATCGTCTCCGGTTTGGTGACCTCTCCAAAAGACCGTGACAGTGTGTCTTCATCGGAGACAAAGCCGAGGCGCAGTGTGTTGGAGGGCGTGGGGGATTCCAGAGACAGGACACTTTGGAAGCCATCTTCTGTGTCTTGTTGTAGTGACCAACCGAGTGAGAACAAGATCTGTGCGAGCTGTGTGAGCTTAGGTACGTTGGACGATGTCTCTGGAGAGGAGGCGTACACTTCGTCGATATTGAAGTGCAGGTGGTGACTCAGCCAGGACCAGAGTAGGTGCTCTCCAGGAAGATATGTATACACACCTTCCTGGATGAGAGGGAGCTTTGTGGTCTTGTCTGCGTAGGCGTCAGAGGGTTGCACCTTCATCCAATACATGAGGCCCGTAGGTGCATTCTGTTGTGTCCCTGTTCGTCCATCGAACAGCGGTAACTTACCGTGTTTGGAGAGACCAGCCTGTTCTAACAAGGTCGTATAGATTTCACTTGTAGAGGTCTCTGAGAAGGGCACGTTGACACTCGTTAGGCCGAGCTGTTTGGCAGCCCACGCGGTTTGTAATTCGTATAACATGCCAGGCGCTTTGTGTGTCGCAAAGGCAAGCGGATGCATGATGATATCGACAGGTGTTCCGTCTGACAGCGCGGGCATCTCTTCTTGAGGGAGGATATGTGCGATGCGTCCCTGTAATCCGTGCCGATTGCCGAGTTTGTCACCTTCTCGGAGGGGACGTTTGCACGCGATATGAAGGGTCACACGTCTGAGGACCGATTTGCCGAGTTTGTGACGAGCTGGTGGTTTGTCGTGCTCGTCGAGTAATCCCGTTCTTTCGTAATAGGAGAGGGTGTCGTCATCACGGGAGAATGTGTGGCTGTCCTGGATCGAGATCTTGATCACTGTACCGGACATCCCAGGAGGGAGATGAAGGGAGGCATCTTCACCTGTTGTGAGGAGTGGTTCGTCTTTCTTGTCTTCGTCTGATAGGGCGAGATCGTACATACGGTCTCTTGTCTCTTGTGTGGGGCGGCGTTTGGCGACGAGGAGATCGCCTTCATGGACGTGACTACCGACAGGGATGATGCCATACGGATCGAGCTGTGTGTGTTGTGTGGTCAGGAGGATGCGTTCGGGGCCATAGGTCGTGTCGTAGAGTGTGCAGGTGATCTCTTCGATATGTACGGAGGTGAAGGCATCACTTTGGATGACTCGTTCGCTGACGAGTAATTGTTCCTTGGTGTTGAAGCCATCCCACGGAAGACACGCGGTGATGAGATTGTGTCCAAGGGCGATCGTACCGTCTTTGATACCCGGCACGTCACATAAGACATCCCCTCGATGGACTTGTTGTCCGGGCTTGACACGAAGACGTGCTGGGCTGTAGGGGCCTGTCTCCAGCGTTGTTCGTTGAATAGAGGTCTGTGTCTCGTCTATGAGGAGCGTGATGGAGGTGTCATCGATATGTTGGATGGTGCCTTCTTTGGGCGCAAATGTTGTGTGTCTTGATGCTTGTGCGAGGAACTGCTCTGTGCCTGTTTGGACGATAGGAGAGGTTGGATGGAGGAGTGGGATGGCTTGTGTGATGTTTTGGATGGCCTGCTCTGTCGAGGTGATGGAGAGGTGGCCTGCGAAGGGGATGAGAGAAGCCGCTGGTGAGGTCTGTTGATAGTCGGAGACCTCTGTATGTGTGGTGTCTTTTGTGGAGAATCGTTTGAACGCCTGATCACTGTAACCCAATTGTTCGTGTGTTGTTTTTTGGGTGTCCCTTACGTGTCTGTACTGTTTTTCTGTGGGTCGCCAAGTGACGTCTTGTGGGGTTTTGATTGGGCTGAGTGGGATGTGTAATATGCCTCGCAGGTTGGGTTGGGTTGTGAGCGCGGGAGTGAACTTCAGCCCGGGGGGTGTAGAGTGTGTGAATGGGCAGAGACGTCCGAGCTGTGATGGGTGGACGAGATAGTCTTTGGTTTTGGGTGTGCGAAAACCATGCTTGAATGTTCGTCTGGCGTCGAGTTGACGAAGGTGATGTAAGCTCGCGAGTGGGTTGTGTGTGTGAAGTGGCTGACTCCATTGTTTCGAACGAAAGATCTCCTGCAAGCTCTTGTCGACGTGTTTGAACGACACGAGGTCCTTGATGTCTTCGGGGATATCTGTGTGTTGAAGCATACTCAATCGTTCACGCACATAGCGCGATGTTTGTTCGAGGCCTTTTTTGCATTGCTGTGCGATGAGTGCGCCAGGAAGGACGACCTGCCAGTGTTTCATGTGGTTGAGGTCATCGAAGACGAGATCTTCAAAGATAGCATTTGTGTGGGGTGCTCTGGCCTGGATCAGGAGTCTTGTGATGCCGAATAGATCCTCTGGTGTGAGCTGCATACTCTCGTATGTGCCTGTGTATTTGATACGTTCGTTGAGGTGATCACGTCCTCTTTTTGAGAGGAAGTAGTGTGACTCTTTGTAGGGTGAGGGGTGGAGAAAGAGTTGTTCAAAGAATCGGTCTGCGGTCTCTTGTGTGGGTGGATCGCCTTTTCGGATGCGTTTGTAGAGGTCACTTCGTATTGTGTCTGGTGACCACTGATCTTGTGTGGTTTGGAGTGTTTGGTGGATGTCTTCGGCCAAAAAGCAGGTCTCAGGCGTTGTGTGTGCGAGTGTGAAAGAGGTGACACCGTGCTTTTCAAAGCGGCGAAGATGTTTGTCTGTGAGCTGGTCGCAAGCCGAGGCAAGACATGTTTGTTTTGTTGGGGAGTGGACGTCTTTTGCGAGATATTGTCCGAGCAGCGCTTCTTTTCTGATGGGGATGTGTGTGAGACCTGCGCGCTGGAGCAATCGTATCCGTAGGCCGAGTCTGTGTTTTCCAAATGAACGTCCTTGTGGGACGATGACCTTTCCTGCTGTGTCTTTGATGTCGAGGGTCGCATGTTGTCCGATGAGTTGTTCGGGTTCAACGGGCGTGAGGTAGGGGGTGTCGGAGCGTTCTTTGTGGATGAGGATGGTTTTTTGTGGGTAGAGTGAGGTGAGTATGTTCTGGGCTGTTTGTCCTGTCGCGCGTAGTAGGTCGACAGCAGGTATGGGATGTCGTCGATCGAATGTGACTTTGCAAGTGTTGTGTGGGGTGAGTGTCCATTCGAGGAGTGTGCCTTCGAGGGGGGCGACTTGGGCTTTGATGGTGCTCTGGTTGTCTCGTTCTTCTCGGGTGAGATAGGCACCTGGGGATGGATGAAGGCGTGGGGAGAGGACCTTCTCGACACCTTTGATGATGAAGCTCCCTTTGGGGGTTGGACATGGAAGCTCTGTGAGGGGGAGGGTGGTCTCTGTGCTCCACGTATTTTCTTGAGCGTCTTCTTTTTGAAAGTGCAGATGGAGCGTGATGTCCACACGTTGTGAGTATGTTTGTTTGTGTTGGATACATTCTTTGGGAGCGCGAAGAGGAGGGTGGATGTGGAGATCTGTACAGGAGAGCGTGAGCTCTCCGTTAAAGTCCTGGATCGGGAAGATCTCCTGAAGGACCCCCCACAGTGTATGTTCGGGAGCGATATAGTCGTCTGTGAGTGTGTCCTCTGTTGCGTATTCTTCGAACGTACGTGTATGCAACAGGTGTGTGTAGGAGTCATGGATGTGTTGGAGCAGTGAGAGCGGGTGGAGTGGCAGGGGATTGTTGTGTGGTGAGGGTTGTGTCATGGTTGCCGTTGACTCCTTCATGATGATTCCCCTGAGCGTCAGGGATGTGGGATGGGGTTGTCCTTTACGTACCATGTATGTATGTCATGTTGTCAACAACCTCCCGAGCTTCCGTATCCTTTTTTATCCGATAGGCCGTATGGAGTATGATCGATGACAGTGTTTGGCAAAGATGAGTATGAACTTTTTTTGATCGCTTTGGGAGTGGAGGAGCAAGCCGACACGGACTCTATTTCGATGTTGTATCTTCCTGCGTTTGGCGTCCCTTTCTATGCGAGCATCCAACTGTCCGTTCCTTGTAGAGTAAAGCTCCATATCCCTATGGAAGAATGGGGGAGCGAGTACTATCTGGACATCTTCGAGCATTATTGGGAGGCGGAGGGGGAGCTTTCGCTTGGGTATAGCAAGAGGATCCTGAAGGAGGTTTACGACCTCAATACTTCAGATTTTGTCGATTATTGTGACCCTAAGACAAGGGATGGGTTTGCTGCTTATTGTAAGGGGGTCGTTAAGGGGGAGGCGTTTTGTTTTTCTACCCAAAATCCCAATTGGAGAGATGAGCTCACCCACATCTCGTACTTGACGATCATTCGCAAGGCCTTGTTTAAACTGTTCCCGAATATCCTCGCGATACAAAGGATGAGACCTGATTAGGCGCGGTCATTCCCGAAAGCAGAGCTTTTTGTCTCCAGCCTGACGACATGTTGTCCCCGCCGCACACTCTCCCATGATACATTGTCTCAAACATGCACCTTTGTAACAGATGCTGCTGCTGCTTGTGCATCGCTTGATGGTTTGTGCGGTGCATACTTCTTTGTTGATATCGACCGTTTTTTGGGTCCAGCCATCTTTGAGTCTGGGGGGACCTTGCATGTCCCGCTCTGTTTTGACGCCGTGACAGGAGAAGCATGTCAGGGTGCTATCTCCCAGGAGTCTTTTCATCTCAGGGAGTACCTGATCTTCCATGAACGCAACGATACGTGCGATCTTTGGATCTTGGTGTTTTCGTGTGGGGATGTTTTTGGGATCGAGAGGGTGGAGGAGGCTGGGTTTACTGAAATCGAGATGTTCGTCTTCTTGTCGTCCGTGGCAGCTTTGGCAATGAAGCTGTGTTGTTTGGTATTGGGACAATCCGGAGTGCTGAAACATCAATTGCATTTGTGGCTGGACAACTTGTTGCATGAAGTCAGCTTTGGATTGTGGTGTCGGGTTTCCGCCTGATGGGCTGCTCCCCCAAGATGAACCACCATCCATGCTTGTTCCACAAAACATGTTCCCGTCTGGACCCCATTGTGGTGTCTGTTGGAGTGGCTCTTCTTGGGCATCTGAGCAGGCATATGTGCTCAAACCAAGTACCAGGCAGCAGCAAAAAAACCAGCTTCTTTTTGTGTGTTGTGTATACACCCTCATCTAATCCTCCTGTTTTTTAGGATGTCGAATGATACTTTTACCATAGATACACCAGACGTCGCAATAAGCATGACATGTTTTATCTGTTTTTTTTGTGGATTGTGCTATACTCCAATCGTGACAGCGGGACGGGATAGAATAATGGTCGGATATAAGGACCAAACCTTCGAATAATTTATGACATGATGATCGGATGCAAGGCCCAAACCTACGGGGTGATATGTTATGTTCTTTTCTTCTTCGATGAGCTGGTTACGAACTTTTTCTTTTCAGGATAATGTGATGATCATTCGTATTGTATCGATTTGCTTGTTTTTGGTTTTATCTTGTGGTCTCGGACGGAATGTAAGAGCTTGCAAACTACCAACGAGTTCTATCAACTCTCGAACGACACTTCCTGTCGATGGGATGAAGGATGTCCCTACAAACACAGATATCTTGCTCGAATACAAGTACACTTTATTTTCTGGTGGAGGAGGGGGCTTTTCTATCGATGAGACCTTCCGTTTGCTTGACGCGAAGGGCAAGGAGGTGACGCTTAAGAAGAGGATTGGAGCGAGCCGAACAACAGGATATTGGGGACGTTATGTTGTTATTCTAGAGCCGTCGGCTGAGCTTTCTCCAAATACGACATATACTTTGTCGTCGAACCTGTCAAAGCTACCGTGTGCTTTGCCTTCAGGTTGTCAGCCTGGGGACTTCTCGAAGATCATGTCATTTCATACAGGGGCGGCGTCGGACAAGACCCCTCCATCTTTTCGTGGGATCGAGAAGCTCTCAGGGTGTGAACCGGCGAGTCAATGTCGTTCGAGCGCATGTTGTGGGCCTTATGTGCAGAGAACGTTTGCTCTGTACTGGAAGTCTTCAAAAGAAGCGGCCTCATCTATTCGGTACAATGTGTATGGGGATGGGGTGCTCTTTTTTGAGCGGATCTCGACGACATCGTTTGCTGTGACTGTGTCTTTGTCAGGGACGAGCTTTACTCCCAGCAGTTGGTCTGTGTTGCGTTCAGCTCCCCAAAAAGTGACCGTACGTGCTGTCGATATGGCTGGTAATGAGGATACAAACCGCAACTCTTTCGATGTCCCCAAAGTATGTTCTCAGATACCTGTTGATGAACGTGAGGGAGAGCAAGAAAGAGATCAAGATGGTGGGGTCTTGGATGCAACTCCGGACACACGTGGTGGAGGCGATGCCCCAGCCCGTGAGTTTTCTGACGTGCCTGAGTCGAAACACTCTGTGGGGTGTCAGAGTGCATATGGTCCTGTCGGAGGCTTGGACTTCTTTTGGTTGCTTGCTGTGTTCCTTGTGCTGTTGTACCGGAGAGCTTGGTGTTTATTCAAAAGACAATGCTGTTAGTACACCAGAACAGAACTTTCTCGAATTATTTTTTCCTCGGAGGACCCTTCCCCAAGCAAACAAGGGATGCCTCACAACACAGAAAACACGTCTCCAGACAGAGAAGGGATGTCTCAAAACACAGAGGGGATGTCTCCCCCACACCAAAGTCATCGCAAGGCACCCAAGCCCCAAAACAACAAACAGAGATGTCACTTCAGGCAATATCTATGTGAAGCCTACTTAACATACGTCATCATCTGAGCAACAAATGTGAGCATTCCATTCACAAAGAGCTCACTTCTGCTTGCAGACATACCACTCCAATGTGTAGAGCAGACACTTCTTCGTGCGAATATGACACTTCCCCGCGCAGATATGTCACTTCTTTGCACACATCACGCACTTTGTGCTGTTGGGATACCACTTCAGGTTAACGGAGCTACCACTTCAGGTAACCTGAGGTGGCACTTTACGAGACTGGAAGTAAGATTATTTCTCATATAGATGCGAAAAATGGAAGGTGGAGAGGCTGTTCAGGTTGGGATACTGGATGGCGTTCTTGAGTCAAAACCGTTGGGGGAGGTCTCTTGTTGGGCTCTCTGTTGGTGGATCGATTGACAATGGTGGTTTGGGCTGGTGGCTGACGTGACAAACCTCTGTCCTGTTGCACATTCTTGCTGTTGGACCTATACTCCAAGGATACAGCCACGCAACAAAAGCATCCGCCTGCTCGCAAGCTTGACGATAGCTTGTAGATGAGGCGAGAGGCCAACGAGAGGATAAAGTTGGATGGAAAAAGCAGATGTCGTAATCATCGGTTCCGGGTATGGTGGAAGTATCCCTGCCTATCGGATGGCGAAAGATGGACGTAAGGTCGTTGTGCTTGAACGTGGAAAGCGCATGGAGACGAGTGACTTTCAGCACTCTGACGATCCCAAATACGTCAACAGTGTCCTTGAGCTGCTCGTCGCGAGCAATAACGCAGCGCTTCGTGTCGGGCGTCTCGTCGGTGGCGCGTCGATCAACATGGATGGTGGGTGCTTTCGGCTCCCCGCCCACTCCTACACAGCCAAAGACAAATCAGGGCGGCCCTATTGGCCCGAGTCCATCACGAAAGAAGTGCTCGCCCCATACTATGACGAAGCCGAAAAAGTCATGAAGATTCGTCAAATGGAGTGGAATGAGATCCCAAAGTCAGGTGGGTTGTTCGCGGACATCTTTGCCAAAGCCGGACACAAAGTCGATCGCGCACGCATGAATTACACCGACTGTATCCACTGTGGTTACTGTTCTGTCGGCTGTCGCTTCGCCAAGAAGCAGTCTCTGATCCTCAATTACATCCCTATGGCCGAAAAGCTCGGTGCGGAGTTCCGCTCAGAGTGTTTTGTCGACCACATGAAGCCAGATGGCACCGGTTTTGTCGTCCATTACAAAAAAGGTGAAGAGGCCAAAGAGATTCGCGGCGATCTGGTCTTCCTTGCTGCTGGTGGCCTTCACTCTCCCGCAGTGCTTCACCGCTCGAGCAATTATCTCGACAAATTGCCCCTTCATGTGGGCAAACACCTCAACTTCAACGGTGAATCCGCTTACATCATGATCCTCCCCGAGGATTACGGTGGTCTCGATGAATACTTCTGTTATATGGGGATGGAAAATGCCGGGATGATGTGTTTTTCGCCCTTTGAAGATGAAGGTTTCACGTTTCACCCTGGTGGTGGGATGGAACCAACAATGTTCGCTGCGGCGCTAAGTGGTACGGATGATCCCGAGCTGCCCAAACGCACATGGGGGCTGGAGTTCAAACGCTTTGTCGAGAAAGTCTATCCCCACCGTGTCTTCGCCTTCTCGTCTTTGGGACTCGCAGAGGGCATCTCCGAAGTCGAGAAGTCCAACAACAGCGACACCAAAGTCTCGATCAATATGACCCCTGCCTACGAAGCCTATCTCGACAGAATGGATTTGTTCCTCGATGACGTCGCCAAAAAGAGCGGCTGTAAGATTATCTCGGCTATGCCCCGTAGACTTCATGGGATGACGACGGCTCACCACCTCTCTTCCAACCGTATGGGCTCATCCAAGGACAACTCTGTCGTTAGTCCCGATGGATACGTCTGGAATTATCCCAATCTGTTCTGTTGTGACGCGAGCGCCTTACCATATGCGCTTGGTGTGAATCCTGCCCTGACCATCTCCGCAAACGCCTTGCGTGTGTGTGATTATGTACAAAAGAACCGATGAGGAGCCGAAGATGACACACAAAGATGACAAGCGTGAGCAACACTGGCAGCTCAGCCGCCGTGAATTTTGTCGCCGCTCGGCCATTACCATCGCTGTGCTCGCACAAGGGTGGTTACCTGGGTGTTCGACAGAGCCCAAAGAGCAGAAAAAAGAGCCTCCTCCACTGCCGACTTGTAAGGAGAGCACAACACCCGAAGAGAAGACGATCGAGGCGTTTTGTGAGGTCTGTATGCCTGGCTTACAAAATGACCCCAAAAAGATCCCTGGCGCCGTTGAAGCTTGTGCCGTTGCGATGTTCTTTGACCCTGAACTCCCAGCACATCCTTATGTCCCTCTGATCGTCAGCCTCCTTAACTCGCAATCCCAAAACGCACATGGTGACGACTTTACTGCGCTCACATACGAAAAACAGATCGAAGTCGTCGATTTTCTCGACCAGAATATTCAACTCTTTGGCTTCGCGATTATGTTGGTCAGGTTGGCGTATTACAGCAGTGAACAGGCAGCTTATTATCTCGGCTACCCTGGTGCCAACGGTGGCTATGTGTCACATGACCACTTCAGCTTTCGCAAACCGATGTCCGAAGAGATGACCAAAGATGGTAACCTCCCGTGAAGGCCAAATAAACACAAGACCCACCTCCATATGTAAGTAGTCCTTTCACGAAGTAAGCGCATGAGTATGATATTACATTTTCCCCGTAGGGTCGGGCCTTGTGTCCGACCTCTGTGTTGCGTTTTTTCCGTAGGATCGGGTCTTGTGTTCGACCTCGATATTGAATGTCTTTTCGCGAGAGGACCACTAAGGCCGCCAGATGGAAAAAGAAGGCAAGCCAAAAAAGTACACACAGAGCTGGTTATTGAAGCCTGATGTGAATCCCTCTGCGCCATGTCCCAAAAACAAACGATGCGAGAGCATCGTGGGGTCTGGGGTTGAACAAACCCCAGGCGGGTGTGGGCAGCCAGCCCACGACGCCAAGCGAAGCGCGGCAGACATGCAGGGGCGAGTGGCAACTCGCCCAAACAAGGACGTACAGGGAGCAACATGCAGGGGCGAGTGGCAACTCGCCCAAACAACGACGTATAGGCAAATCGCCCAAACAAGGACGTACAGGGAGCGACATGCAGGGGCGAGTGGTTATAGGCTGGGGGGTGTGGAGCGGAGATAGGCTTCGATTTTGATCGAGCTTGGTGTCTTGATACCCCCAACCGAACGCATCTTGAGTTTGGTCGTGACCAGCATATAATTGTCCTTACCGTGACCACTGACGCGAAATCTGATCCGCTGTCCTGTGTATCCCTTCACGACACCGTAGAATAGCCCCATACGATTGGTCTTTCCGATAAGTTTTTTGTTTGCGTAGACACGTGCCCCTGTGATCCCTTGCTTGTTCGATGTCATCGCGATGACTTTTACAGGGAAGAACCACATCTGATGTGCCTTCTCGTGCGTGACTTTTTTGGGGGGCATTTTGGCGGGTTTGCGCGTGGTCTTCTTGCCTTTCCACAAAAAGATTTTCAACTCGATGGGCTGTGTGCGGGTCTTCGAACCTTTGTACATTCGCAGAGTGCGAGTGGCGACGCTCTTATTGTTGGGACCACGTTGTACGCGGATCTTGATGTCACTTCCTACAACACCACGATACATTCCGACATAGATACCAAAGAAGTTTGTCGAACCAAGCAGCTTACCATCGACATAAATTTGCGCGTCTGGAATGGGTTTTTTGAAGGGAGTCTGGACAGTGACCTTGAGCAAGAAGAGTTTTCTGGGACCTTTTTGCACACGTCGACGTAGAGGGATGCTCCTCCTCGGCGAAGGTCTCTTGTGTTGGGGAGGCTTCGCGCGAACAACAGGCTTCTTGCGGAGCGCTGGTTTTCTACGGATGACAGGCTTCTTGCGAGGCATGGGAGAGGTTTTGCGTGTGATGGGTTTTTTCTTGAGGTAGGGGGGGAGGGGTTCATCATCGCCACGTAGATGGGCTGTGACATAGACTGTTTGTGGTCCTGTCTGTTCTTTTCGCAGGAAGGTGTAGAGCAAGATGTAGTTGTCTGGTCCTGGTGCTTGGACACGGATCTGGATACGCTCTCCGACTTTCCCTTTGTAGTGCCCCATGTAGAATCCGGAGATATTGGTCCGACCAACGAGTGTGCGGTTGATGTAGACGAGCGCGCCTGAGAGTCCGACTTTTTGTGTATTGAGCACGATGACGCGGATCGGGAATCCCTCAGGTCGTTTGGTTGGCGCTTTGCGTCTCTTGAATGTTTTGTATCGACGTGGATTGTAAGGTGTGCGTCGTTTGAATCTGTAAGGCGTGCGTCGTTTGAATCGTCGACGTGGTGCAGGTGTCCCTGGTTTGCGGAGTACCGCTCTGACGAAGATGGGGCGTGGGAGTTTGCCGAAGTTCGTCTTGCGAAGGCTGAGTGTCCTCGTGACCAACAGCTCGTTATCTTTCCCGATACCTTGTACCCGGATCTTGATGCGTTGGCCTTCTTTACCACGATAGGAACCGTAGTAGACCCCAAGGCGGTTGGTTGTACCGACGATGTTTTCGTTTACCATGACGAGGACATAGGGGAGCTTTGTGTGTTCAGCGGTCTGGGCGGTGACTTTAATGGGGAACATCCAGGTTGATTTGGCGTGAACGTGTCCGACGAGAGAGAGGGACAAGAGAAGAAAGATGGGAACGATGCACTTGCGCATGGCTCGAACTCCTTGTGTGGCGATTTGGTTTCGGTCTGTGTTGTAGCATGCGCTTTTTGTCTTTTGCAACGACCTCACGAGCAAAACCTCGTATAGACGGTGTTTCTCTTGGCGTGACATCAGTGTGTGGGGGATGTCTTCTGTGGATGAGCTTTTTGGGAGGAGGGGGTGTGAGGTTGAATGGTGTCCGTGAGAAGGGTGATACCATGTGTCAGGAGGTTGTTGAGCGCAGGTCTTCGTCTTTTTCCGACCCATTGTATCGACGTGTTGACGATGTGTCTAGTGCGCTGGAGTTGCTCCGTTGTCGTGTGATCTCCCATCACACGGGCAGCTCCAATCCCGAAGGCCGTCGCCGCGGCGCCAATCCCAAACACGATAGGACCTGTGTCATTGTCGACGTAACCCTTTACTCCACGAGGCCACTCCCTGAAACCCCCCATCCCCGCAAGCTGTACGAAGTGATGGCGTTTGTATGCTTTGTAGAGTGTGCGTGCGGCCTTTGGAGCCATACGTCCAAGATAGAGAATCGACCAAGAGAGTCCACAACCTCGCGGTGATCGCCACATACGACTTCCTGTCACGTTGGAGTAGTGAAGACCTCGTTTGTTGGTCGCGTGTCTCTTCATGTAACGCAACCATCCTTGGAGAGGTGCTTGTAAGAGATCTTTGTTGTAGAGTTTGTCGTAAAGCCAGAACGCGTAAAGTGTTGCGGTCTGGTCGGCGGGCCAACGATGCCGACTCTTTCTGTATGAACGCAGATGTTTTTGGCGGCTTTTGAGCGAGAGTCTGCGCAGGTGTTTGATGATCTTTGTGTGGAGCGCTGGATAAAGTCGCTTCTTTTGGGTCAGGCTGGCTTCGCCAAGCACGATCGCGAGATGACTTAGATACAACCCTGTGTGTCCAAAACGACGAAGCTTTGTGGGGGTTTTTCCGTATGGTGAGAGTGTTGGGTGAAGCGCGAGTGTGACCGCCTGTGTGAGCAGCTTTTTGGCGAGCTTTTTGTGCACTGGAGAGATGCGCGCGATGTTGGACAACCCCTGGGAAGCCTTGGAGAGCGCGACCATCGCGAATGGCTGACCCACGCGTTTTTTGAGACGTCGTATGCCCTTCAAGTGTAGATGGTTTTTGATGTACTGGAGGCTCTCCTTGGCCTGTGATGTTGGGGGGATCAAACGCAAGCCCGCGAGCGCCACGGACGAACATCCCACAAGAAATAACCCTCCCCACATCCACATTCTATATCTCGATCTCATCTTCTCGATCCTTCTTTACAACGTTTTTTCCTGTAGGATACCTCGTCTATTTGAAGGTTCTTTGAAGAGATGAAGAAGATTGTTTGAATTGGGCTCTCAGGGACCACCATCTTTGGTCGACGCCTCGCCATTGAACTCTCCAGGGAAAGGGAACTCTGAAGAGCCGCCATCAGGCGGGAAACCACCACCGTCAGGTGGAAATCCAAAGTCAAATCCGCCACCTTCAGGAGGGAATCCAAAGTCAATAGGTCCACCATCTGATGGAAATCCAACGTCAGCAGGCCCACCATCTGGGTTTGGCCCAAAGTCTGGTGGGGGGATGGAATCAGTGGGACCACTGTCAAACGTCGGTTCTTTTGTCTCCGGGACAACAGAGTCTGTGGGACCACCATCAAGGGAGATGTCTGGCACGCCTGCATCCACATAGTCGACAGGTGGCGGCTCTTCTTCGATAAACTCGGATTGATCGGGCGGCTCTGTGCTGATTGTTTCTGTAAGAGGTTCGGTGGTTGGTTCTGTAAGGGGTTCGGTGGTTGGGTCTGGGATACTTTCTTCTTTTGTGGTGGGCTCTTTGTCGTCTTGTGTGCCTTCTGAAGTGGTCTCTTCACGGGGCTCTGTCGGAGCGCTGGAGATACAGATACTTCCGATACATTGGAGCGCACCTCCGCACTCTTCTGCGCTTGCACAAGGGAGCCCCTCCATCGTGGGGAGTGTACCGGTGCAGTGGATGGACGCGACACACAGGCAGAGCAATAGGAGCGTGGATACAATTCGTGTGGTCATGGGATATCCTCTACAAGCCTTGTTTGTGCAGTATGTGTCTTGTGCTTTGTGTCGATGACAGGGGGGATGGTGTAAGTGAGGTCGGTTGGGGTTTGGGACGTGACAGGATGAAGAGCGTGACACCAACCCCCACTGCTACGACGCCACTACCGATGAGTACCCAGCCTGCGGTCTGGAGATTCTGTGTGTCTCTGAATGTCTGTTGGACCGCAGCGGCTGATTCTCCTTGTTCGATTTGTTGGAGTCGACCTTCGATGGTGTTGGTGATACTGCGTGTGCGGATGTCTTCGATATTAGAGAGGACCTGGTCTTGTGCTTGTTGTCCAAAGACTGTGAGGACGACGCCTCCAGCGAGCAATAATCCACCAACACCACCGAGAATGACAGGCGCAACAGGGAAAGGTTGTGGTGTGGCTTGTGCGGGTTTCTTTGTCGGAGGCTTCAACGCGAGCTTTGTCTTGCGTGTCTTGGTGGGCTTTTGACGCGCTTTGGTTGGTTGGTTCTCTTTCTTGTCGACTGCGCGTTTTGTCGGCTGTACAACGCGCTTGGTAAGGGTTTTTGTCTTTGCTGCGGTCTTCGTTGGGGTCTTTGTTGTTGCCTTGGTTGAGTCAGCCTTCTTTACTGTTACCTTCGTTGAGTCAGCCTTCTTGGTTATTACCTTCGTTGAATCAGCCGTCTTTGCTGTTATCTTTGCTGGTTTTGTCGAATCAGTCGTTTTGGTTGTGTCCCTTGGTGGGGGCTGTTTGGAGGCGACTTGTGTTGTCTTTGTGGGTGGATTGGGCTTGGGTGTGTTGGCGGCCTTTGTCGTCTTTGTTTGTGTCGGAGGTGTGCGGGGAGGGGGCGTCGGTGTTGTGTTTGCGGCTACGGGCTTGTTTTTCCGTGTGGGAGGAGCGGTCTCTTTTTTGGGGGGATTTGGGCGTTTTTTGACGCGGGCGAGGCGTACGGTTCGCTTTTTGGGTGGCGCTGAAGTATTTGGACGCTTGGCTGGTTTGACACGTCGTTTTGGGCGCGCTCTGCGTCGTCTGATGGGAGGGGGAAAGCTGATACTGACAGTCCGGTTTTGTCTACGTTTGTAAAGCGCGAGGCGTTTCGTGACTGTGGGGAGCCCTCTGTATTTGACAAAGATGCTGTACCTTCCGGGTCGAACGAGTCTTGTTTTGATGGGAGGACTGTAGAAGATGCGTGTATAGCGATAACCTTTGACTGTGACACGTGCGCGCATTCCGCGTCTTGTGACGATCCTCATGCGGATGTATTTGATGCGTTTGCGCAGCGTTTTGATTTGTTTTTGAATGCGTTTGCACCTGTAGGCTTTGCCACAGAGGTCTTCATCGATGTAGCTTTGCAGCAAAAAGATGGCCTGTTCGAGTCGATAGGCTTGTGCAGAGCTGTTGTTTGTCCTTTGTGCGGACTTTTGGTAGGCCCAGGCACCATTTCGCAGGTAACGACCTTTTCGGACCTGTTTGAACTTGCTGAGTGTTTGGCCTCGCTTCATCTTCTTGGCGAGTGCGCGGAAACATTCGGCAGAGCGCAGGTATTGTTTTTGGTTGGAGAGCGCTGCACACGTTGTTGTGCTCGCCTCACTCTTTGAAGGTACGAAGACATAACAGACGACGAGAAGAGACCATAGAGAGAGTTGGGGCTTCACGGAACACTCCATTAGACTGTCGATGGTTGGTGAATCGTCCATGTAAAGACGGTCGTTATGGTTGTTTCTTGAGGCAATAATCTGCGGAGAGGAGCGTCAATCCTTCTTTTTTCAGATAGATGATGGGGTTTTTTTGTTTTGGTAGTTGGAAGACACACTGCGCGAAGCCTTTTTGTTCGACGAGGATCTCGCCAGGCGATGCGGGGACACAGAAGCCACCTTTGACGCGATGTGCTTTGCCTGATTCTACGTCGACGTCGGCATTTTTTCTGAGCGCTGGGAGTACTTTGATAAACACTCCATTCTTTTGCTTACACAAACTCGTCTTTTGGGGTTGCCCCGTCTTCTTTTGGGGTTGGCCTGTGGTCTTTGTCTTGCCTTGAGAGGTTTGGCGATTGGAGGGGGGAGCTTTGCGTGCTTGTGTGTTGCCTTGCTTGGGAGTCGCTTTGGGTTGGGCTGTTTGTTTGTTCGCAGCCAGCGTCTGTTTTGCAGGTGTGTTGGTCTTTGTGGGTTGTCGCAGGGCAAAGTAGCCTGTGGCACCAGCGACCGCGACGACCGCGAGCGATGTTGCGACCCAGAACGCGGCGCTACCAGCGGCAAAGATCCCGGCACCTCCCGCTGAGACGGTCCCCGCCGCGGCTGATATGCTCGCCGCTTGTGACGCTCCTGCGAGGACACCGCTTGCTTGTGAAGTCGCTGTACCTGCGACGTATTGGCTGGCATGTTGGAGACTGTCCTGTACGAATTGTTTCGCTCGTGCCTCAAGTTGCTCCTTGAGCATGTCTTTGAGTTGGTCTTTGACCTTGTCTTTCAGCTCATCTTTGATCTTGTCTTTGATCTCCTCTTCGATTTTTTTGCGCAGGAGATATTCGTGCTTCGCCCACTGGAACGCGTAGAGAAAGGCATCGACGTCTTGGTAGCGTTCCTCTGGCTCTCTGGCGCACGCTTTGGCGATGAGTTGGTCGATTGGGTGTAGCAAAAGATCCTGAAAGTCATTGTTTGCGAGTGCAGGAGGGTATGCGCCGAGGGGCGCGGTTCCTGACATCAAGGTGTAAAGTAAGACACCGAGGGAGAAGACCTCACTTGTTGGAGAAGGCTCTTCACCTTGTTTGACCTCTGGTGCTACGAAAGATGCGGAGTCTTCGATAAGGCGCTGCAAAGAGGGTTGCTGAAGAGCGAACAAAACAGGCTCTTCTTCATCGAGCACTTCGATGTATTCGGGAGCAAGTCCACCTAGTCGTTCTTCGTCCTGGTGGGGGTCGTGGAGGTGTGCGCACAATGTGACAAACATCGGGAAGAATCGCTGTGGCTGCTTGCGTTGTTTGGGCGTTTGATTGGTGAGGAGCGTGTCGAGTGTTTGTGTCGCTTGTTCTGGCATTGGTATTGACCTGTGGCGATGAGAGTATCAACGTATCAGGCCCCTGAATAAGGCCGTCGGATAGGAAAAAGGATAAGGAAAAAGAGACCTTACGTCTGTGTCGGGGGAAGGCGTCCATGCCTGTGCTGTGGTAAAAAGACCTGCACCATTATAGCACAATGATCGAAACATACGAACTGATTTTGTGGCGTTTTAGCTAACAAATGCGGAGGGGCTCTTTGGGTGGGTCTTCTGGTTTTTGTAAAATGTTCACTCACTCGTCGCGGAGAAGACAACGTAGGGAAAGAGTCGCTTCCCTTTGTGTTTGGTATTGGTGAGGTCAAGGACTTGGATGACGTTTTTGTACTTGATGTTGCGATTGGCGACGATGATGGCACGTGATTCACGAGGGGATGCTTTTTTTATTTTCTTCAGGCAGGTTGTGAGTCCTGCGAGATCCATCTTATTTTGTTTGTTTGGGAAGGTCAGCGCTGGAGGGGGTTTTGGTGATGCTTTACCTGGTGAGCAATGAGTGGGAATGGGATGGCCGTATACGAGCAATGAGATGCCTTTTGGTTTGATGTGGATGGTTAGATTGAGGGGGCGTTGTTCTTTTCGCGGTGTCACCTTTCGTCTGGACACTTTTCGCCTTTTTGTCGGGGGAACCTTTTGTGTTTTGGCAGGGCGTTTGTTTGTTGTGCGAGAGCTTGTGGTCTTTTTGAGAGACTTGAAGCCCATCCACTTTGCGAGCTGTTTGTTACCTTTGAGCGCACCTGTCAAGGTGTCGAGTTGAGGGGCTTTTTCGATGCGGAGCGTAGGCGTTTTTGGTTGCGCACGTGCGAACGTGCCACATCGACTGTTGGCGGGTGGGAGTCCACCAATCATCGGAGGGCAGAGCAAGAAGATACGAGCTTCACAGCGCGTTCCCTTTTTGAAGGGGTGACATACTGCGAGGTCAAACTCGCCAAATCCAGCCTGACCACCTGTGTAGAGCAACTTTGTGAGGAGCCCGTAAGGGAGGTCTTGATCGAAAAACAACAGCAGGTCGTTGTGGGTTGGATGTTTCGTGCGCTTCGCGAGCGCTTTTCTGCGCTTGTATCGTGCTAAAAGACGTTTATAAAGGGGCAGAATGAGATAGCTACCTGTTCGACGCAAGGTTTTTTTGGGAAGTTTCCATCCCGAGCGAAGGGAAATTTGTTTCACACCATCCACATAGATCCCACTCGGGGAGACAGAGAGCGATGTTTTGAATTGCACCATACGATAGGCTTGTGCTGAGAGTGGGAGTTGAATCGATGATGTTGTTGGGAAAAGAGATGGGTTGATACAAGCTTTTTGGCATTGGGCTGTTGAGAGTGCTTGCGAAGCATTTGCTGTTGGTATCAACAACCCAAAACACAGGATAAAAACAATACGCCAACCGAACATCGTGGACCTCCTGGTATATAGCCGTGCAAGGCTTTTTAGCGTGCACTTATGATACCCGGAGCATACTGGATCTTTGGTTGTATGGCAATCTGCTCACTTACTGGTCCTCTCGCGAAAAGGATATACAACATCAAGTTCGGACACAAGGCCCGATTCTACCGGGTAAATGCAATGTCGATGTCGGACACAAAGCCCGACTCTACTGGGGAAAATGCAACATCATACTTATGCGTTTACTTCGTCAGGGGATGTTTTTGGATGGAAGCAGCACTTTTTCCCACTGTTTTTGTGCTCCGATGAGTTGTAGAGGAGAGAGGGTCTATTTGTGCCAGGTGCGCTCTCCTGCCGTCGGTATGAGCGTTCGGTTTTTGTGGCGTTGTACGCGTTTATACTGTCGCGCGGAGAGCAGGTGTGGTCGGTTGGCCAACGTCTTTGAGCGCTCTCCCGGCTGTTTGGCAGGCGTCTTCTTTTGTACCACAGGGATAGGACGTGTTTGATCGAGGTCACGGTGTCCGTGTGCCTGTCGTATGGGTCTGCGTACTCTCTCGATACGTTCGTGTGTGCTCAACTGTTCTTTTTGACGAGTCACTTTCTTCGGGGTCTCTTGGGGAAGTTGAAGCTCACCCGCCGCATCAGATGTGTACTCTTTCTCGTAGGAGAGGTTGATTTGTATGGTGCCATCCTCAAAGGTTGGTCGAAGGACCATAACTTCTTGTGGAATGTTCTTTTTTTTGATGGGTTGAATCGCTTGTCTCATGATCGTACTCCCTTGGAAAAGAAGGTTCTTCTGTCTGCAAATGTGTTTTGCATAAACCATTCCACCAAAGGTATCTTTACGAAAGATATAGATCTTTTTGAGTTGTACTGTGATGATGTGGGAGATCTTTGTGTTTGGGATGGGGTCTTAGGAGAGGGGGGGGAAGGTATCTTCTCGTTTTGTGGGATGTCTGGTTCCCATCATGAAGAACTTTGTATATGGGGTGGTTCTCTCGCGAAAAGGACATGCAACATTGAGGTCGGACACAAGGCCCGACCCTATGGGATAAAACGCAATATCGAGGTCGAACACAAGGCACGAACCTACCGGATAAAACGCAATGTCGAGGTCGGACGCAAGGCCCGACCCTACGGGATAAAACGCAATATCGAGGTCGAACACAAGGCACGAACCTACCGGATAAAACGCAATATCGAGGTCGGACACAAAGACCGACCCTACTGAAAATGCAATGTCGAGGTCGGACACAAGGCCCGATCCTACTGAAAACGCAATGTCGGACTCATGCGCTCACTTCGCGAGAGGACGACTTAGCTGGTGCGGCGGATACGCAGCGCCTGGAAGAAGAGCCCAAGGAGCATCAACAAGGCGAGCCAGGAGAATGGGGAGTTGCTTTGGCTTTGGCAACCACAACCACCACTTGGAGCGACTCCATTGTCAGGTGTGGTGGTTCCATTATCAGGTGTTGTGGTTCCGTTATCAGGCGTTGTGTTCCCATTATCGGGCGTTGTGTTCCCGTTATCAGGTGTTGTATTTCCTGCGTCATTACCTGTTGTTTGTTCTGTCTCTGTTGGCTCATTGGCTGGAGCTTCGACTTGTGTGACTTTTTCTTCTTGTGGTTTGTCGACACACTTGCCATCGACACATTCTTGTGTGGCGGAGCATGAGACGCCTGCGCAGGGATCTTTGGGGACACATTGGCCTTCGACACAGGTCTCGGTGTCTTTACAGGCAGGTGAACAAGGGGACACTTTGACACAGACACCGGCCTGACAGCTCTCACCTGTTTGGCAGAGGTCTCCATCATCGGGGACACCGTTACAGTCGTCGTCTTGTCCGTTACACTCTTCTGTTTTGGGGGCAGGGGCATCGCAGGAGGACCACTTGCCATCGACACAGACCTCATTTCCGTTGCCACAAGCGCTTTGGCAGGAACGTTTGAGCTCTTCGTCTACTTTTCCGTCACAGTCGTCGTCTTTGTTGTTACAGAGTTCGGCAGCGCCAGGGTAGACATCTTTGTTCTTGTCGTCACAGTCGGGGTCAGCGGCGCAGATCGTGACACCATCACCATCTTCGTCGAAGCCTTCGTCACGAGTTCCGTCACAGTTGTTGTCTTTTCCGTCGCAGATTTCGGGGGATGCTGGTTTCCCGTTGTATGCAGGGAAGACATTCTTGTCGTTGTCATCACAGTCTTTAGAAGCCGGTACACCGTCTTTATCCTGGTCAACTGTCGGTTGCGTGACGTTGATCGTGTATTCTTTGGTGTTGTTGGTCTCGTCAGCTTCTGTGATTTTTTTGTCGGGATCGACTTCGACTCTTACGAGGATTGCGCCCGCTTTGGTCGCTGTGTATTTGTAGGAGAGACCTTTGAGTTTTTTCTCTTGAAGACCACCTGTGATAGTCAGGTCGGGTTTGATTTGGTTACCATCGATGGTGAGTCTGACGGTGATATTGTCTGTGGTGGTGATGCCGAGGTTGCGGATCGCGATCCCGATGCTCGCGGTTGAACCAGTGGTGACTGTTGTGGGTGTTGTGACGATAGATGAAACTGTGAGGTCGGGGCGTGGGATGTCCTTCCAGGTGACGGCGAGGTCTTTGGTGTTGTTCTTTTCGTCACTTTCGACAATTTTGTCTGTGGGGTCGACTTCGACGCGGATGGTGTGTGGGCCAGGTGTGTTGACGGTGATGGTCTTGTTAAAACTCGTCGTTGAACCTGCGGAGAGGCCTGTAAATTGGGAGGAGTCTCCGATCTGCTTGCCATCGACGTAGAAGCGAACGAGGAAGGAGGGGACGCCGATGGGAGCGCCTTTTGAGCCCTGGTTTTTGACCGTCGCTGTGATCTTGACAGATTGTTGGACTTGTGGAGGGCTCGGCAGTACGGAGATCGATTGGACGATCAGGTCAGCACGTGGGACGCTCCCCCAAGTGAAGGATTTCTCGATCGTGTTGTTGGATGTGGAGAGCTCTTTGGGCGTGCTTCCAGAAGGATTGACGACCGCCTTGATTTTGTGTGCGCCAGTGCTGGTGACAGTGTAGCTGTAGTCGACAAACTTCACGCTACCAGCGGACAAATTGGTGAAGGGTTTGGAGCCGAGCTTTTGTCCGTCGAGGTAGAAGTCTACGAGGATCGAACCACTCGCATTACTCGGACCGATGTTTTTGATACCTACACGGAAGGTTGAGGGGGAGCCTACGATGGGGCTACCGGGGTTGACGACGAGTGAGATGGGGTCGAGGTCTGGGAGGGCTGCGGACCATGTCCAGGTCGCTGTTTTGCTGTTGTTGTTCTCGTCTGTTTCTTTGATCTTGTTGGTGGGGTCGACGTCGACTTTGATTTGGTGCGCACCTTGTGTGGGGATGCTTACATTAAACGTCTTGTCGCCTGTGCTTCCTGCACCCAGGCCAAACACGAAACTCTTGGTGTCTGTTGAGACTTTGCCATCGACGGAGTAGCGCAAGATAAATTGGTTGGTCAATCCACCAGCGCTCTTGACGCCGTTGTTTTTGACGGTGACGGTCATCTTTGCGGTCGCGCCTGCTGCAGGTGATGTTGGAGAGAAGGCGATCTTGGTGATTTCGAGGTCTGGCAGGTTATCTTTCCACGTAAAAGACGCGCTTTTGCTGTTGTTGTTGTCGTCCAATTCGGGGATTTGTGTTTTGGAGTCGGCCTTTGCGGTGATGGTCTTTTTGCCCGCAGTGGTTTGGGTTGTTTGTGTAAAGAGAACCCGCTTGGCACCGGACGCGAGAGATGGAACGCTCAACTGGACTGGGCTCCCTGTGCCGACCTGTACACTGACTGAGAAAGAACTTGTGACGTCTGTGCTGCCAGCGTTTTGGACTTCGACGTAGACGGTCGTCGCTTGTTTGGTGATGGGGGTGCTTGGAGAGACCCAGATGCGGCTAACGACGAGGTCGGCGCCTTGGCGCGTAAAATTGACCGAGCGGGAGACTTTGTTGTTGTTCTCGTTGCTCTCACTGACCTTTGCTGTCGCGTCGACAAACAGCTCTACCCTCTTGAGTCCGTTGGTCGCGATGGCCGTTGCGGGGATGTTGATGGTGTAGTTGTCTTTGCTCTTACCTGCGAGACCGAATGCGTCGCACTTGCTACCGATCTTTTTACCATCTGCATATGCATAGATTTCAAATGAACAGGTTGAAAAGCGGCTGCCTGCGCGGTCGGCGCCTTTGTTTTCAATCACCACTTCGATTTTAAATGCGGTCGCTGCCGCAGGTGAAGCGGGGTTTAAAGCAAATGAGGACACGACCAAGTCCGATGCGGCCAAGGCGGCGGTCGGTAAAAGGAGGAAAATCAGCATAAAGATCACGATGCTGTATCTCTGTCGGGACATTCTTACGTGGGATTCTTTCACAACATTATCCTTACAAAAAAAGGCAACCTGCCCATCAGGTCGCTGTTCTTGATGAATCATCTGTACATGAGACTGTGTCTACATGGGATGTCTTGTATCCTTTTGAATGCAAACGCATTCGCGAACGGTGCAGTCTGTACAGATCTGAAACGAGTGTCAAGTTGTTTCACTTCGTTTTTGCTTCGCCCCTTTTATCAAAAAGTATACCAACATCCCAAAATTGAAAGGTTTTCTTTGATTTGTCTGAAAGTCTATACAAAACAGTTGCTTTCGAGGACATACAGCGTTTTCACTTCTCTACCCTGTCCAGTATTGTGGACGCTTCATTCCAGGATACCGTTTGGTTTTTGTGATTCCACTCCTTTCACACCGTTGAAAAATACACACACCATCACAACAGGTGTGGTATATTGACGCACACATTGTCAAATCGCAGGCTATCGTCCATAGAGTGAGGCTGATAGAGGAGTAGAAGATGAAGTTCATACGTGCCAAGTGGGTTGTCGCGCTGTTATTTGGCGCTTTGTTTGTCATGTATCTTTGGGCGGGGTGGTTTTTTTCTTCGATTCTTTTGTATCCTGGTCCACTTCATTGCCGAGTCAAATCATTTGTATACTGCAAGGGCCCCTCTGAGCTGGGACTCTCTTATAAGGAGGTGTCCTTTCGTAGCAAGGATAACTTTCTCTTGAAGGGGTGGTGGATCCCTGCGGCAAAAGATCAACACAAGGCCGTGATTTTCGTTCACGGAAGAGGTGCGGACAGGCGAGAAGGGATACGCTTCGTGAAGATTCTACACGATGCTGGGATACACACATTAGCCTTTGATTTACGCAATTGTGGGAAGAGCCAGAAGAGTTTCAACTCGATGAATTACCACGAGCGCAAAGACGTTGTCGCGGCCATCGATTTTGTGACCAAAAAGCAGGGTGTCAAACACCTTGGTTTGTTTGGATTCTCGATGGGGGCAGCGACGAGCATGTTGGTGATGGCCAAAGATACCCGTGTCAAAGCTGGTCTCTTCGAAGGTGGCTTTTCTCGCTTCTCCGATGTGATCGCTGAACGCGCGAAAAGTGTGTATGGTGTCCCTCGTTATCCGCTTTTACCGCTTGTGGAGTTCTTTTACAGTTGGCGTGGACAGCTCGAACCGAGCAAGATGGACCCCCTTGATGTGATCGCGACGATTTCGCCTCGACCTGTCTTTTTTATCCAGGGGACGAAGGACAGGATCGTCGTCCCCCATCATGGAAAGAGACTCTACGCAAAGGCCAAACAACCCAAGACCTTGTGGCTTGCGTCTGGTGTTGGACATATCAAGGTTTGGCAAAAGTACCCAAAGAAAGCCACAAAGGATATCACCGCATACTTCACAAAATATCTGCGTTAGGCTTTTTTCCCATCGACTTTTTTGCTTGGAAAGTCTTAATGGTCCTCTCGCGAAGTAAACGCACGAGTATGATGTTGCATTTTTTTCCGTAGGGTCGGGCCTTGTGTCCGACCTCGATGTTGTACGTTTTGTTCGGTAGGGTCGGGCCTTGTGTCCGACCTCGATGTTGTATGTCCTTTTCACGAGAGGACCACTTAAGGCTTACCGAGCTTTTTGATGGCGTGAAGTGTGCGTATGTCATTTGCTTTTTGGGCGTGGAACAGAGCAGCCCTCCGAAAATCCGTTCTCTTCTTTTGCTGCGCGAGGCGCAAAAACACTCTCCCAAGTTGTTTGTGTAATGTTCGTGTATGACTCCCCTTTGGTTTGAGAGACAAGTACGCCTTGATGATATGCGTCGAGGTGGCGAAGGCCTGTTTATCATGTGATTTTCGTCCATACACTCGCGCTTGGAACACAATCAATGACTCGATCTGTTTGATGGCTCGTGTATACACTTTGGGGACCCCTGACCACTTCTTGTACCAGGCATGTTTTGGAGATAGATAGCGAAAGAGAGCGAGGAAAGCCTTCCGTCCTCTCTCTGCTTTGTGGATGTGTACGACCATCTTGGTGAGCTGCCTTTGAAAAAAGATCAGCTCGCGGCTGTACGGTGTTTCTGCGATCGTGTCACTCTTTTGTAGCAGCCACCTGTAGGACTCCATCGCCTTGGGATAATTCCCCCTCATCTCATACGTTTTTGCGAGCTTCTTCATCAACATAAACGCTTTTTTCTTGGGCAGATGTTTTCGAAAGTCGCGATAGACCTCTTTGACCGAGCCTCTATATGTATAGGCCTGAAGCATATCCTTCGCCACACTCTCTGCGAACGCCTTCTTGTACATCTTGGTGTTTCTATATGACCGCACAAAGACCCACTTCCACTTTTGCAATGCACGTGAATAGTGGCCCTTGTTGTAATCACACCAGCCTCGATAATATTGTGAAAAGAGTTGATACTTTTCTATGGATGCTCTTGTCTTTTTAGAGAGGTCTTTTCCTTGTAAGTCTTTCGACGCCATCGCAAAGCACGTATTGAAGGCTTGATGAGCACGTGACAATTTGTTGCGGTTGAATAATCTCACCCCGCGATAATGTGTTTGTTGGATGGTTTGCAGGAGGCTCTGTTCGTGGATGGTTTGCAGCCTGTGATGGAGTCGTTTGATCGTGCGCTGGGTCTTTTTGATATGATACGTGAGGTGCTTTTTGTAAAGTGCGCGCGTTTGTCGTTGTGCGATCGAGAGCGTACGTCGGAGAGCACTGTAGGAGGGGGAACGTTTGTATGTCGATGTATGCTTGTGAAGCAGGTCAAGGACAGCCCTTACGTTTTGGAAGCGTGTCTGTATCACTCGAAGACGTCGGTCTTTTTTGATGCTGGCGAGCCACTTTTTGAAGAGCGCAGGTGTCGTCATCGAGGGCGTCACGAGTGAATGAAGAGGAATACGTGCCTGAGAGCTTTGTCGCTGAAGGTGAGCGAGTTCTTTGTGGAGGATTTGCGTGTTTTGTTTCCATTGGAGGAGCAGAACTCTGCGCTCTTTTGTGTTGTGTCTCAAGCCAAAAGCGTACATCGCAGTCACATACAATGAGAGCACGTGGGGATATTGTGTCAGCGTTTTTTTCAGGAGCGCCTGTGCTTTTTTGTGTTCGTAGGAGAGGAGATAGACATGGGCGAGCTCTGAGGCGATATCGGCAGAGTGTGATTGGTTCATCAACGAGGTGTACAGAACTTTTGCACGTCTCAGGTGTGTGTACTTGTCGCCTGGGGATTGGTTGGCTGCTGCGTAGTGGGCGCGAGCTAGATTGTGTTGTGTGAGGCGTTTGAGTTTCTTGTAGATGGGCTGTGTGGGGGTTGTCAGTCGGGGGCGCTGAAGGAGAGCGCGAAAGTATGTGAGCATTTGTTTTTGATCCTGGCGTATGTTCGCGATCACGCCGAGAATAAAGAGTGATTTTTCGTAATCTGGGGTGTTTTGGGGAGAGACTTTGGAGAGCCATCGTATGGCTTGTGTGGTGTGCCTTCCTCTGCGCAAAAAATGTCCTCTTCCTCGTTCATAGGGTGAGATATACGGGTGCAAAACAGAAGGGAGCGAGCGGGGGTTTGATGCAAAGTTACGAAGACATCGATCGAGCTCGTGTTTGGATGCGTGCTGTTTCCAATGTTTGAAGGCTTGTATTTTGATGGGGTTAGGGGTGTGTGCGTCTTGCCAGAGTGTTTGTGCTTTGGGTAAGGAGATGTGTGTCAGGCCGAGAGCAGTCAGCGTGAAGATGATGTCTCTTTTCGCCTCTGCACGTGCTGTGGGTGGATGTAGGGTTGCGAGTTTATCTTGTTGTGTAAGCAGAAGGGACAAGGACTTTTTGTGAGGTGCACCATGTACGCTGTTTGAGAGCAGCAAACAGAGCAGAAAAGCGGAGTATGTTCGAAAAGGAAGCATTTTGGACCTCTATGGGGATGGGACCATCAGGTGAAAATGGTCTGGAGATTGTGTATGTGTTGGTCAACATTTTTCTGTACAAGTTCCACCAATAGATCGATCAAAAAGAAGTTGTCTGACAAATCTGGGTGTTGACGTCTTTGTTATGATTGTCGTATCAATATTGCATTGTGTTCCCTGGCAACAAAGAGTGAGTATATCCGTGAAGAAAGAGCATTCTCCCACAAGCGAACAAGCGCGTCAGCGCCGGCTCGAAGCAGAGAAGACACTCCGTGTCGTGTCCCAGCACACAACCGAAGAGAAGGACGGTCTCGACCCATCCCATACACTTATGGCGACTTCTGGAGAGGTGGATGACCCGATGGAGAAGACGCTCGCGATGGGCGAAGAGGCTGAGAACACAATCGCTGAATCGGGGGCGATCTTTGCACATGACATCGAACGCGCGATCGCAGCGCGTATGGCTGAACAGGATGCTTCTCTGTTTGATGACATTGAGAGCGAAGAGAGCGTCTCTTTGGTCCAAGCGTCTGTGTACTCGGCTTCGACTCCACTCCCTGTGCGACATAAGAACACACCGAAGCCCGAGACCGCAACGCCTCTACCTCGTGATGTAAAGCCTGCGGTGACCTGTCCCCCTCAAAACAAAGTCATCACGCCACTCCCTGTCGGGACGCCTGTCACCATTCTCGATCCACTGATCGGTCGTTATATCAACCACTACAAACTCATCGAAAAGATCGGGCGAGGAGGATATGGTGCAGTCTATCGAGCCCTACAGACTGTTCTCGACGAAGACGTCGCGATCAAGATCCTCCATCAGGACTACCTCGTCGATGATGTCGTGATCAAGCGCTTCAACCGCGAAGCCAAAGCGCTTGCACGTCTCAATCACAGTGGTGTTGTACGTGTTCTCGATTTTGGCCTGTTTGAGGGGATTGGTTTTTATCTCGTCATGAATTATCTCGAAGGTGAGAATCTCTCAAAACTCGTTGGCAAGAAAGTCAGCCCCTCTCTTCAAAATGGTCTCCCACTCGAACGCGTCAAAGATATCGCCTTACAGATATGCGATGTGCTCGCCTATATCCACAAAGAAGGTATTCTCCATCGTGACTTAAAGCCCGATAACATCTTCCTCGACAGACGTAGTGGGAGAGAGCGTGTCCAGCTTATCGACTTTGGCATCGTGACCCTCGAAGATGATGAGCGTCTGACCAAAACAGGGCATTACGCTGGGACGATGAGATATGCTGCCCCCGAGCAATTTAAAGATGAACGAGATTACGACCATCGCGTCGACTTGTATGCCTTTGGGATCATCCTTCACTTGATGATCTGTGGTCATGAGCCGTTTGAGAAGGAGAAGGGGATCAGCCTGATGTACGCCAAGATGAATCAGAAGGTCCGCACACTCTCCGAGCTTGCGCCGGAGCGAGTGTGGTCTCCTGCGCTCGAAGACTTGATGCAGTCGATCATGGCCAAAGAGCCCGAAGAACGACCCAAAGACGCAGCCGTCCTGTGGGATGCCCTTGGACCTGCGCTCGATGAACAGGCCAGACTCGATGAAGAGAACGCATTTGTTCTGTGAAGATGGGGTTCTTAAAAGTCGTCAGGTAGGGAGGGCGGGGGGCCTGAGAATGCGAGCGTTGCACGGGATATAGACTTGTCTGGACCTCGAAGGAGACCTGTTTGTTTGAGCTGGTGTGCGCTCTGAAAACCTGTGTACAAGGGCGCAAGAGCTTCGATCGAGAGGGATAGACTTTCTTCTGTGGGGGTGGAGAGTTTGTGCATATGCCCACGACCTGCTTTGATATCAAGTCGCCAATCTCCAGTGTTCTCCGCGATAATCGGATCATCGATGTGCATGGGGATGGAGACCTCGATCCCCTCCTGGTAGCCTCTCGTTTCGAGGGCTTGTTTGACATTGACAACACGCATCATCCAATAATCATCCCCTTGCGCCTTGATGATCTGCGATTGGCTTCCGAGGTACTCGGCGATGTGGGTGATAAATGGATCTGTAGGACCACCGTAGCGGACCAATCGATCGGCCATCGTACGAAATCCCGCGAGAAACTTCATCAGACCAACGTGCGCGACAGGTGTGAGCGCGATAAAGTCACGGACTTTTACGTAGTCATGGCGCTTATGAGGTGCAGAACACACTTGGTAGGTGAGCGCGCCTGTTGTTTGTCCGTTCTCTTCGAGAAAAACAAACTCTTGTAGCTTCTCCTCACGGCGCAAAATACGCAGCCAGATACTCTCACATCGGTCGAGATGACCGTTATGTTTGGGAGCGTATTGTGCGTGCAGTGCTTTGAGCGCGGGGACATCGTCTCTAGTGCCTCGTCGGATATGGGTCTCTTTTGCCGCTTGAAGGACTTCCTCGGAGGCTTTCAGTTGTGTGAGCATCTGTAAGGGCATGTCGATCGAAAAGGCGTGACCTGACAGATCATAACCGACACCTCTGTATAGCCGCTGTGATGAGCCGTATAGAGTGCTCAGCGCATATCCCTCTTCGTAGAACTCCTGCAGCGCGCGCGTCATGAGCTGTGTTGCGTATCCCTTTCCTCGGGCCTCTGGAGAAATACAGACACCTCCAAGTCCGACATTCGGGACGCTTTGTCCACCAAAAAATTGTCCCATGTTGTAGCGGACCAGACCACCAAGGACATGCTCTTGTGTTCGTAGTACACGGAGGTTCTCGACCCCACATCGTTTGAGCCATTGGAACGTGACGTCTTCACCATCAGAGGCGAAGCTCGAAAGCAAAATACGGGCGAGGTCCTTTTGTTCTTCTTCGTTGGGCTGAATATATTGTGCGTGCATGACCATCCTCATGAGCTTGGGTTGATGGCGCTATAACGTTCACTCGATGGATTTTGTTCGATTTGCAGGGGAAGATGTGAGAGCGTGGGGGCGTTGAGGATGTTTCAGGATGCGGTCCAGCCGAGGTAGCTGATGAACCACTCGAAGAGAAATGCGAAGCCAAGGACAGGGATGATCAATCCAATCGAAGAGCCAATCAGATACTCACGAAAGCGGATCGGAGAGAGCGCGAGGGCGTAATTGGCGCCAGGGGCGAGCCACGTGAAGAGCCGGATCAAGATAACAGTTTGGATCGGTTTGTCTTCGATGCGTTCGAGGATCCGCACGACGATCTTCCATTTGACCTCTTGCAGCGCTGTTCCTCCGAGTGAACGGACGACGAGGAAGCTGACAGAGACGGACGCGATCGCGCCAAACAATCCGATGAATGCACCTGCGACCTGACCGTACAAAACAACCCCTGTCGCGACAAACAACATCCCCGGAATGTGAAACAACTCGCCAAGGGCAAAGATCGTGAGATAGACGACGATGCCGAAGTAGCCAGCGCTTTTGACGAGCGCGATGATCTTCTCTTTGGTGAAGTAGCTCTCCAACCCCAGCGCTTTTCCGACGACGACAAGACCGACCAAAAAGATCACCAACAGGACCATTCTCAGGCGCGTTGAACGAGGTGATGTTGTCTCTTGCAAGGTATGCCTCCCTTGTATCTAAGGCCGTGATTCTGTTTGCACCTAGCAGCTCAATCTGCTTTGGACGGGGCTGTGTCTGTTGGACAGTGGCAATCTCCCCACGAGAGTAGCGCGAGGCCCGTGTCACCGCATACCCTGATGCCTTCTTTACAGTTTTTTGGGAGGCGATCAAAGTGCAGGTGGAAATTGCACTTTTCAACCAATCCTTTTTCGCGACACTCGTTGCGAGGCGCGACGATACAGCGGCCATTGGTGCAGTAACCCTCGAAGTTTTGGTTGTTACACTCACAGCGGGAGCTGCAGGGGAGCCCGTTCGGGTCGAGCGCGGTGCGGCTGATGTCATTCTCACATGAGCCATCAAAGGGGCTACAGCCTTGCCACAGACCTTGTATCAGGACGAGCAGGGCGATGATCCAGAAGATGCGCATCGTCTCTCCTTGGTGCACGTTTGTGTGGATCTTGTCGACATGCATTGTACTGTACCACATTCTCCGCTGTGAAAGAGAGCCTTTCTTTTGCTTGATTGGCGTTGTATGTTGTTGGCCTGATGACTCGATTTGCGGGTTCATTTGGACAAAGGATGGAGACCTGATGGCGAAGAAGCGTTTTTCGACGATGATGATCTCGGAGTGGATGACTGAAGACCTCTCCGAACATATGGGACATCGTTTTGGGCATCTATTGTCGGAGTCTTTTGTGTTGATGCTGATCGCGTTGTTGTTTCCTTTCGCGTTGGGTCTTGAGCAAGGGGGGATGATCGCGTTGTTTCTGGTGTCTGCGTCGTTGATGAGGCGCATTCAACAATTGCTCGATGAGAACCGCAACAACATCTGGGTGAAGCAGCGAGGTAGTTGGCGCTCCAACAGGATCTCGGCGATGAGCGTGCTCGCCATGTTCATCGGCTTATTTTTGGCCAATATCTTGTTTGCGAGTGTGTTGGTCGCCATTGGCGCGGAGCAGAGGATGAAGCATTTCTTTGACTTTGTCCTGAAGACCGAACATCTACACGCCGGGCAGGTGCTCTCTGCGCGTTTCTCTTCTTTTGGTGCGATCCTCGCCAACAATTATATCGTGCTGCTGACGACTTACCTGCTGGCGTTTTTGTACAGAGCGTTTGGGATGGTGCTCGTGATCTGTTGGAACGCGTGTGTGTGGGCGGTTGTGCTCTTTTCAGTCTTTCGTATGGCGTGGTTACATACGAAGGTCTCGTTCTTTTCGTTCTTTGGTCGCGCCGTTGGGGCGATGGTCCCTCATCTGTTGTTGGAGGCGCTTGCGTATATCCTGGCGGCGCTCGCGGCGATCTTTTTGTCGCAAGGCTTCTCCAAATACGAAGCGACAGACAAGCGCTTTCAGCTCGTCTTTCGCGCGTCGTTTTGGATTGGTTTGTTCGCCTGTTTGATGGTCTTGTTGGCGGCAGGGGCGGAGGCGCTTTTGCCTGCCTGGTTGCTGAAAGGGATGTGATACATGTTGGAGACAGAGCGGCTTGTGCTGCGTCGTTGGTGTGACGCTGATCGTGATTCCTTTGCGCGGTTGAACGCTGACCCTGAGGTGATGCACTATTTTCCAAAGACCCACGATCGTAAGTATAGCGACACATTTATCGACAAGATGCAGGAACACCTGGAGACGCACGGATACACCTTGTTGGCCTGTGAGCGCAAGGAAGAAGGTGACTTTATCGGCTTTGTCGGTCTCCTTCAGCAGACCTTTGAGGCGCGCTTTACGCCGGCTGTGGAGGTGGGGTGGCGTTTGCACAAGCACACTTGGGGGCAGGGATACGCAACAGAAGCCGCAAAAGCCTGCTTGCGTTGGGGGTTTGAGGAGCACCTGCTCGACGAGATTGTGTCCATGACATACATCGGAAACCAACCGTCTATTCGGGTGATGCAAAAGATCGGCATGAAGTACAAGATGCACTTCGAACATTCAAAGTTGCCCGGTCATTGGTTGGAAAAGCACATCTTGTACACCGCACATCGCGTGGATTGGCGAGCCGAATGATGTCCGGTGTTATTGTGGGATGGATTTGTTGGGGTAGTGCTGCCGGAGCCATGAGAGCGTCTCATCGAGCAGGGCTTTTGGAGGGCTTTGGCTGCTGTCGAGGATAAGCTCGGCTGAGGTGGGGGCTTCATAGCGAGAACCGACACCTGGGAGGTGTTGGACATCGCCTTCTTGGGATTGTTTGTAGAGACCTTTTGTGTCTCGCTCGATACACACTTCGAGTGAGCAATTCATCCAGATCTCGACGAAGTTATCGACCTTGTTGCGTAGCTGGTTGCGGTACTCTGCGTGGTTGGCGGTCGCGCTGAGGACGACGTTTGTATGTCCTTGTGCGGCGAGTGTTGCGATGTGGTTCATCGTCCCGTAGAAGATATCGCGTTCTTCTTTGGTGTACGTCGCATGAGGGGTCATCACGGCCCGCAGGTCATCACTGTCCAGCCAGAGTGTCGCGAGGTCGTGCTCGACAAAGTGCGAGACGATGCGTTTGGCGAGGGTGGTTTTTCCACTTGAGGGCAAGCCTGTGAGCCAGATGACGAGACCTTGTGAGGAAGAATTCACGACAGCACCTCATCGATTTGTTCGGGATGGAAGGGATGTCCATCGAGTAAACGTTCGGCAAAGCGCAGCAGTCGATCGCGCAGAGCTTCGTCGATGGATGGATACCACGTTGGGCTGGCCATCACGAGCGCACGCCACGCAAAGAAAGGCGCGACGACCCCAAAGACCTCATCGTCATGTGTGTGTTCGAGGTAGGTGCGCCAGAAGATATCCCAACAATCACGTAGTGGTCCTTCGAAGGATGTGTTGTGTTGAAGCGCAAAGAAGGCGTAATTGAGTGACATACTCGCGAGGTCATCGGCTGGTTCACCGACGCCGCCCCGTGAACAGTCGAGCATCGTGAAGTCTGTACCCTCTCGAAACAGGATGTTAAATGGATGAAAGTCTCCGTGTGTTCGTTTGCATCGGTGTGACAAGTGTTTGAGTTTCCAGCGCCAGGTGACGGCTTTTTGTTCGAGCGCCATCAGACGTTCTTGTGTGGCGATGGGGTGGTCAAGTGGATAGCTGTCACAGAGGCCGAAGATGCCTTCGCCGCTGCCGATTGTATCGCGAAGCTCTCTTGTATAGTTGGAGGGGTCGGCTTGTTCGCTGTGTAGCTCGACGAGATACATCGCGAGCGCGCGAGCGCGGGCGATATCTTCATCATTCTTCTCGGTTGTGGGCTGGCTCATCCGGGAGAGGTCATGTGCGTATAGCTCACCTTCTACGTAATTGGTGACAAAGAAGGCCTCACCTGGGGCCATCGAGAGGAGTGAGCCATCCTCTGCGAACGTTCCGATGTCGAGAGCGCGGATGTGATGGGGGACGTGATTGAACAGATCGTAACACATCATCAAGTTCCCGGCGCGGTCGGAGCGACGCTCATGGCCAAAGGGGTCGGGAGACATGGTGCGCAGGACGATGTCATCTTCCTGTCCGTTGGGGTGTCGGAAGTGGACTCGTAGGGGGCGACCGTAGCCATAACCTTTGAGGTCTTCTTGTCGTTCTTGTCCGAGCAGCGCGAGATACAAGAGCTCTGTTTGGGGACCGTATTGTGCGTGCAGGTATGTCTCGATGTGTTCTCGGGTCAAGGCCTCGTTGGCGATGGATGTTTCCTTGCTCATGGACCAGTCTCCTTGTTGTTGGAGTGGGTTTGGGGGTGACACGACCAAGAAGATAGTCAAGAGGGCGGTTGACACCTTGATTTGTGTCAATTGTGATCGCAAGCCGTTGGTGTCGGTGCTCGGAATGTCGTCGGTGTAGTTGGGACGTGCGTCTCTGACAGGTGTTTGTATGAACACGACGTTGGTGCTGAGGGATATTTCTTTGTAGAGAATGGTTGACAGACTGTGGGATGAGTGTAGAATGAAGTCTACTTTTTGGGCCCCTGGAGAGAATCCGAGGGGCTTCTTTTTTTGTGCAAGGGAGCGCGAAGGTATGACGAGGCTAAAAGGCAGCCGCAACAAACGCTACGAGGAGGAGAGGGAACGACTCGCGGCAGCGTTGTTTGAGGCTCTGATTCAGACAGAAGATCTGAGTCTGAGCTTTCGTCAGATGGCGGACGCTTGTGAGGTGAGCCCTTCAACACTGCGCCATTACTTTACGAACCGAAAGGGCGCGCTCAAAGCCGCAATTCAGCACGCAGGAAAGCAAGGGGAACCCTACCTTGAGATGGTTGAGGAGGGAGAATTTGGTCCACCGCAAGAGTCCTTGTTGTCGTTACTTCGTTATCTCCACTTCGGTTGGTCCCACTCCAAGCTAGGGGACCTGCATCGCCTCGGTCTGGAAGCTGGTTTGGGGGATCAAGAGATGGGACCTGCTTATCTACGCAATCTTCTTGAGCCCTCGCTCAAAGCTTTTGAGAAACGTATCTCATTACACATCGAGAGGGGAGAATTACGACCCTGTAATGCTCGGTATGCAGCGCTTTCACTTGTCTCGCCGTTGTTTCTTTTGATGCTTCACCAAGAACAGCTCTTTGGGGCATGTGATTTCCCTGTTGAGATCGATGCCTTTATCCAGCATCATACAAAAGCCTTTGTAAACGCACATCTTTTCTCTACAGTTCCCCTGGACTCTGTGTCTGCTTCTACCATCCCATCTTAGTGTCCGCCTCTCCTCCCATCATTGACCTTTTTTTGTTTCTTTGTATGGTGCTAGGCTCTACGTCTTGGTGTCGGTTTTCTACGTCATGACGAGGAGGATACGTACCCTCCAAAACGAAATGTACGATAGCTACGCGATCAGGAGCGATAGATATGCCAAAACCTCCCCCTCCAACTCCACCCTCATCTGGAATCCAAGGTCTCCGTGAACACTGGCGCAACGACTTGATGGCGGCCTTTAGTGTCTCGATGGTTGCGCTGCCGCTGTCTTTGGGGATCGCGTTGATCTCAGGGGCTCCTGCAACAGCCGGCTTGTTTGCGGCGATGATTGGAGGCTTTGTCACGACGTTTGTGCGTGGCAGTCATATCGCTGTCAATGGTCCTGGGAATGGACTCATCGCGGTCATTTTGATGGGCGTGATGAGCTTTGGAGGTGGCGTACCTGGTCAGGAGATTGCGGCGTTCAAGTACGTCCTCGCGGCGATCGTTGTGGCGGGGATTCTTCAGACGTGCATCGGGCTACTCAAGCTCGGTAAGCTCGGGAACATTTTTCCGTCTTCTGTGATCCACGGTATCCTCGCGGCGATTGGCCTGATCATTTTGGGCAAGCAAGTCCACGTCGCGCTCGGCGCCAAAACGGCCGCGAAGAGCACGCTGGGTGTCTTGATGGACATCCCCAACAGCATCATGGCTGTCAACCCCTACATTCTGCTCGTTTCGGCGCTGTGCTTGTTGATTCTTGTCGTGTATCCGAGGATTCAGAGTAAGACCATTCATCTCTTACCTGCGCCGATGTGGGTCTTGATTCTCGCGATCCCGCTCGCGTGGTATCTGCAATTCGCGACCGCAGAGAGCTACACGTTGTTTGGGAAGGTGTATCCACTCAGCAAAGACCTGATGGTCCCTATCCCCAAAAGCCTGCTTGATGGATTTTTGCTCCCGGACTTTTCCAAGATATGGACGCTCCCTTTTTGGAGTGTTGTCTTCTCTATTACTTTGTTGTCTTCGATCGAGACGCTCATCAGTATCAAGGCGATTGACAAGCTCGATCCCTATCACCGCGAAACGGACGCCAACCGCGAACTTATCGGTGTTGGCTTGAGCAGCGTGGTCGCTGGTTGTCTTGGTGGGTTACCTATCGTAACGGTCATCGCGCGAAGCTCTGTCAACATCAACAACTGCGCACATACACGGTGGTCCAACTTCTTTCAGGCGGTGTTGTTGTTGTTGTCTTTGCTGCTCTTTGCGCCTGTGATCCGGATGGTCCCGATGGCTGCTCTCGCAGCCATTCTGATCTACACAGGATATCGACTCTCAGCGCCTAAAGTCTACAAAGATGCCCACAAAAAAGGTTGGGAGCAGCTTCTTTTCTTACTCGTCACGCTCTTCGCGACACTCGCGTATGGACTTGTACCAGGGCTCCTTTCGGGAACGGCTTTTACACTGTTGTTCCAGATCATCCGTACGGGGACCTCTCCGAGCACTTTCTTGCGCTCTCTCTGGGAGACCTCCTTCGAGCGTAAGGAAGAAGGCGAAGTGGTCGATATTGCGCCTGTAGGTATCGTAAACTTTGGGAACATCCTGCGTTTGCAGAGCGCCCTTGATGGTGTCCCGACCAAGAAGCAAGTCTCGCTCAACTTTGCCAAAGCGCCGTTGCTCGATCTAACAGTCCTCGAATATCTCCAGTCACTCTCCGAGAAGTTTCGTCACGCAGGTGGGAAACTACAGCTCCTTGGGACCGAACATCACCAATCCTCCAGCTCCTACCCACAAGCCTTACGTGTCCTTGGTGGACCTGTGATCACTGCGCCCGAACGCCCTGTTCGTATGAGCCGACGTCAGCGCGAGATGAGAGAGCTTGCGGACCAAAATGGTTGGCACTATTGTCTGGAGCTTGATTGGGATGCGTCCTATCTCAAGAACTTTGCGTTCTTTGAGACCAGACCTTTGGAGTACAAAGAGAACGTGCTCTCTGGCCGATATGAAGAGTTTGGTGTCGATTGGGAGATCGCGGACCTGACCTTTGATGAAGGGGCCATACTCGTCGAAGAGTTCCACACAACCGTTCAGATCTTATTTCACTCCTGGGATATCCCGGCGTTTGTCGTCGAAAGAGAGGAGTTATACGACCGCCTGATGGAGTATGTTGGATACGAAGAGGTCGATCTCAAGTACTTTACCAAGCTCTCCTCTCGTTTTGTTGTCAAGTGTTGCAATGGCAAAGATGTCGAAGCCTTCTTTACCAAAGAGCACGTGAAGTTCTTTGAGGCCAATGATATTTACCACCTTGAGAGCAATGGTGAGGCGTTGTTGCTCTTCCGACGATTCCGACTGGAGCGTCCACAAGGGATTATGAATATGCACAAGTTTGGCAAGGCGCTGCTCGAAGAGTTGTGTCCCAACGCCCCAAAAATCCCACTCGAAGAGCAAACTCCCCAAGAGAGAAGGGCGTAAGCTCTTCTCTTATGTGGCTCATGTTGTAAAAGGATGGTGCTCAGCGTTTTTTGGATATTTTTTGCCAGATGGACCACGCAAAGGCGAGGGGGATGAGTAAGAACGAACCGTAGGCTGCGAAAGCAGAACCTCCGGAGTGAAAGAGGGCTGCGATTCCACGATCAAACGATTCATCATTGATCAAATATGTCCATGTCGATGTCGGGCGCTGCATTCCGTCCTCGTTGAGAATAAAGCGTCCGTCTTTGATCTCCGATGAGGTAAAGGTCTCTACTGTCTTGTCTTCGATCCGTTGGTAGATATCTTCAAATGCCTCGACAGCCTGACGGCAGAAAAAGAAGAACGGAGGGGGACCAGCCGCGCTTTGTAGGTGAATCCCTTCTCTAATGTCTGTGAGATGGGCGAGGTGTTGGGCCCAACAGGTGTCGAGGTGGATGAGGACGACCTTTCGCGCAAGCTCCGCAAGTGCTTCTTCGGACATCAACGCAGAAAGTTCTCGAAACAGTGAGGGCATCGCCTCCTTGAGAATAAGCACGCCCTCCTCACCGTTGAGAATGTCCGCTCTATACGTGTGGATCGTCTCACGTTGTTGTTCGATAAAAGACGAGTATTTGAACAGCGTTTGTCGGATCGTGAAGTTTTGACCTTCGATAATACGTTGTGTACGTGCGACCTCTCTTCGAAAAATCGGGTTATCAAGTGGAGCGTCTTGTGAAGTCGGCAGCAGCCTCTTTGGGATCAGCGCCTTGACCTCAAAACGCGCCATCAATTCATCTTCTAGGCTGACAAAAAAGCACGAGGAGCCTGGATCACCTTGACGACCTGCGCGTCCTCGCAGCTGATAATCGATACGTACGCTCTCATGTCGGTTTGTACCGATGACATAGAGGCCACCTGCAGAGACGACGGCGTCGCGTTTGGCTTCGTCGTGTCCACCGAGCTTGATGTCGACGCCTCGACCTGCCATGTTCGTCGATATTGTGATCGCGCCAGGGAGCCCTGCTTGTGCGATGATCTGTGCTTCGAGTGCGTCTGTGCGAGCATTGAGCACCTCGTGGGGGATCTCTGCCTCTCGTAGCAAAGCCGAGATGGTCTCGGACTCTTCGACACTTGCTGTCCCCACAAGGACCGGGCGTTGTTGGGCTCTGGATGTACGGATCGTTTGGACGAGCGCTTTGTGTTTGGCGTCGACATTGAGGAACAAGATGTCCTCTTCATCTCTTCGGATACATGGTGTGTTGGTTGGGATAACGACGACTCGTAAGCCATAGAACGTGTGGAATTCATCTTCAGCAGGGCGCGCGGTCCCCGTCATACCCGCGAGATGTGTATATTGCCTCATCAGATGTTGTAGTGAGATGGAGCCAAGGACTTCGCCCTCTGGCTGGAGCTCCAAACCTTCTTTGGCTTCGAGGGCTGCCTGAATGCCATCGGGCCACTGACGGTCATCGACGACACGCCCTGTGAACTCGTCGATCAATTCAATCTTTCCATGTTTGACGATGTAGTCGACGTCCTTCTTGAGTAACACGAGCGCGTGCAGCGCGACCTGCAGACCTGTGAGAAGGGCGTGGTTTTCGGGCGCGTGTAAGGGGCCACAAGAGAGACGCTCTTCGAGTGTATCTTGTCCTTCATCTGTCAAAAAGAGCGTGCGTTGGAATTCGTCCGTTTTGTAGTGCTCATTTCGGGTGAGCTCCTTGACGATCTGTGCGAGTTTATATGGATCGATATGTTGCTTCTCTTTGGTCCCTGCGATCACGAGAGGGACGCGGGCTTCGTCGATTAAGATGGAGTCCGCTTCGTCGACAATGGCATAATGGAAGGGACGGTGGACAGCATCTTGAGGAGCGAGGACGAGGCGGTCCCGAAGGAAGTCAAAGCCGGCCTCTTTGGCTGTGGCGTATGTGATATCCTGACGCCACGCCTGCTGTCTCTCCGAGGTCGACATGTGTTTCTCGACAGCACCCACTGAGAACCCCAAGAAGCGGTAAATCTCCCCCATCCAGTCGGCATCACGTTGGGCAAGATAGTCGTTGAAGGTGAGGATTTGGACGCCTTTGCCTTCAAGGGCATGGAGGCAGGCTGGCATGACCGCCGCGAGCGTCTTCCCTTCTCCTGTCTGCATCTCCGCAACATTTCCTTGGTGAAGGACGATCCCCGCGAGCAATTGGACATCAAAAGGACGCATCGCGAGTGTCCGTTTGGCGGCCTCTCGTACGATCGCAAAGACATCGAACAGCAAGTCATCCAAAGAGATACCCTGTTGGGCTTGTTGCCGAAAGGTCTCTATATGTTCCCTCAGTTGTTCATCTGATTGGGACGCGTAGATCTCCTCAAGAGCATTGATTCGTTCGATATATTCGTCGTATGAGGAGGTCGTATACTCGACGGGCGCCTCACGCAAGCGATGGATATACTGCTGGAACTTCCCTGGGATAGGATACATATAAGGTGACTCCAAGAAATGATTGTTGAGACCTGAGGCCATTCCCTGTGTGGGTTGGTGGATTGTATTTGGCGAGGACAAAGTAAGTGCCTCTGCACCATTGTCAAACACAAAGATCAAACAGGGGCGGAGAATGGAGTGGGGTTGATTCGGTGATTGCGAGGAGAGAGCCACGAAGGCTGCTGTGAGGAAAAAGCGCGTGGGAGAAGGCTGTAGAGCTGGAGCCTTAGGATTCGATGGGGACGAATTTGATGAGGTGTTGGTGTTCTGTATCCCAATGTTCGAGGAGGCGTTTGGCTTTGTGGCTTCCTGTCTCTTCGAGGTATTCGAGGAGCAGGCCACGGACAGTGTGTTCGTCTTCTTGGGTGAGCGCTTGCGGGGTGATGTATCCTGTGTGGTGGTGGGAGGGTTTGGGTTTGTATACAAAGACAGTACCACCTGTCATACCTGCGCCGAGGTTGGGGGAACAGTCTCCGAGGATCACGATGTATCCGTCAGTCATGTACTCACAAGCGTGATAGCCTGTTCCCTCGACGACGGCTGTTGCGCCACTGTTTCTGACGGCGAAGCGCGCACCGGCCAAGCCATGAACAAAGAGTTTTCCGCCTGTTGCACCGTAGAGCGCGCCATTTCCGATGATTGTGTTGGTGTCTCTTGCGTAGGCGGCCTCTGGAGGAGGCTGGATCACCATCTTCCCACCGCTCATGCTTTTGCACACGGAGTCGTTGGCCTCCCCGTAGAGTTGGACTTCGAGGCCATCGACCAAAAAGACCCCAAAGCCCTGTCCAGCGCTACCTTTGAATTCCAACTGAATCGGTGTGCATGTCGGTGTTTCGACGCCAAACGCGTTTTGTGTGGCTTGTGTGCGATGTTGCTTGACTTGCTTGGCCATAACACCAGAAAGAGTCGCAAGGACCGCTCGATCTGTTGATTTGATCGCGTATTGTTTGGAGACGTGGCGTTCACCTTGGAGGGCTGGTTTTGTATCGTCGAGTAATTTTTGATTGAGTCGACCGATATGATGGGGATGGAAGACATCTTTTCCTTCTGTCGGGTAGGCTTTTTGCAAAAAGAACGAGAGGTCGAGATGTCGTTGTTCGATGAGCGGGCGTTGTTGCTCGTTGATATGGAGGAGGTCTGTACGTCCGAGTAAGTCGTCTAATGACGAGAATCCCAGAGTCGCGAGATGGTGGCGGACGTCTTCTGCGAGCAGCTGTAGGAGTTTGACGATGTGTTCACTTTGCCCTTTGTACTTGGCCTTGAATTTGGGGTCGTGTGTCGCGATCCCTGTTGGGCAGGTGTTCTTTTCGCAGATCCGGGCCATCACACAGCCCTCAGCGATCAGCAAGAGTTTCCCAAAGTCGTACTCTTGGGCACCCATAATCGCCGCGAGGATGATGTCTTTTCCACGATGAAGTCCTCCATCGACGCGCAGCGTGACTTTCTCGCGCAGGTCATTGTCGACGAGCACTCTGTGGACTTCCATCAGGCCAAGCTCCCAGGGTAATCCTGCATGTCGCATCGACATCAGCGAGGCGGCGCCTGTCCCACCGTCTCCACCTGCGACATGGATGATATCGGCGCCGGCTTTGGCGACACCGACCGCGATCGTACCGATTCCAGGACCGGAGACGAGTTTGACGCTGACGCGGGCTGTGTGGTTGAGCTGTTTGAGCTCGCAGATCAGCTCCTTGAGGTCTTCGATGCTGTAGATGTCGTGGAGCGGTGGTGGAGAGATGAGGGCGATGCCGGGCTTGGCGTGTCGGGCTTTGGCGATCTCTTCACTGACCTTGGAGGCGAGCAGTTGTCCACCTTCACCGGGTTTGGCGCCCTGGGCAATCTTGATCTGAATCTCCTCACTTGTGACGAGATATTCGGCTGTCACACCAAATCGACCGGAGGCGATCTGCTTGACGTTACAGGTGATTCCCTCTGTGTAATAGTATGGGTTTTCGCCACCTTCACCGCTGTTGCTGCGTCCGCCAAGTTCGTGCATCGCGAGGATCAGGTCTCTCTGAGACTCCGCGCTGATCGCGCCAAAGGACATCGCTCCCGAACCGAACCTTCTGGTGATATCGCGGCCAGGAAGTACGTCGTCGAGTGGGAGCGCCGGGTTGTCTGAGGAGAAGCTAAAGAGGTCGCGAATGTGCATGGGGAGACTGCCATCAGCGAGGGAGAGATACTCTTTGTAGTCCTCTCGTAATTCGTCGACAGAGCGTTCATCTCGTACGATCGTGTGGAGCATCTTAGAGAGTGTGTTGGTCATCGAGTGTTTTTCGCCGACAAGACCTTTATTATGCTCCCTGTAAATGTACGTCTTATCAGGCTTATACTCTTGCAGTGGGGGGAGCGATTGGACACGTGTGATGATTTGTTCACAGAGGTCTTCAAGCTCAACACCACCGATGGGGCTGTTGATACCAGGGAAAAACGTCTTGACGATCTTGGGGCCAAGTCCCATCGCGAGGAAGAGTTTGGCGCTTTGGTAACTCCGCACGACGGAGATCCCCATCTTGGCCATGATCTTGAGCAAACCCTTCTCAAACGCTTGTAGAAGCAGGTGTTCTCGCTCCTCAATGGGGATCTTTTCGAGTTTTCTGTGTGCGGAAAATCGGACAAATTCGAGCGCGAGATTGGGACAGACTGCTGTCGCCCCAAAGCCGATCAACGTCGCGAACTCGTGTGGGCTGCGGATCTCTGCGCTCTCCACGACGATCGATGTATCGAGCCGCATTCCCGCTTCGTTGAGCGCGTTGGTGACTGTGCGCAACACGAGCAGACTCGGGATAGGGGGTTCTTCTGCTGTCGCATGGCGGTCGGACAGGAGCAAGATGGGGATGCCTTGGCTGGCGGCTTTGACTGCGCCCTCTGCGATGGATTTGAGGACAGAGCGCATCCCCACAACACCATGTGCGCGGTTAAACTTCATATCAAAGTGCTGGACTTGCTGTTCCCCAGCACTCTTCTCTGAACGTCGCTGCCACTCCCAAAGCACCTCGATCTGTTCGAGGTCGAGAAGTGGGCTACTTAGTGCATAACCTGGTTTGGGTGGGATCAACTCGTTAGGGGCGAAGATGTTGGGGCATGGTCCCAAGAAGGTCCGCAGATCTGTGACGATTTTTTCACGGATGTAGTCGAGGGGTGGGTTGGTGACCTGTGCAAAACATTGATAGAAGTAGTCAAACAGGGATCTCGGTAGCTCCGAAAAGACCGCAGGACGTGATGTGTCACCCATCGAACCGATAGGCTCTTTGCCTTCTTGGGCCATGGGGATCAGAACTTTGTGCAGGTCCTCGTCTGTGTATCCAAACAGGGGGAGTTTGTGGAGGACTTTGGCGTGCTCTGGCCTCGGTCCTTCTGGGAGCGGGAACAAGCGCGCGTCGAAGTGAGCGTCTTCGTTTTCGAGCGCCTTCCCTGGATCTTTGGTGATCATCTTCCCGGTCCGAAGCTCGACAGAGACGCCAGAACCTGCCTGAAGTGTTCCTTTTTCCAGGATGAGCGACTCATCCACTTCGAAGACACCTGCCTCCGAACACAAAAAGAGGTGCTCTTTGGTCAACGACCAGCGGCAAGGCCGAAACCCATTGCGATCGAGTCTGGCACCGACAGTCTCACCATTGGAGAACAAAATACAAGCCGGTCCATCCCACGGTTCCATCGCGCGGCTCCAGAAGCGGTAGAAGTCGTTGTCCGATTGTGCCGGGGGCATTAAGATCGCGAGGACGTCTTGTACGCGGGGGATACTGCTGCGAAAGAGCAAGGCCTCCACCATCTCGTTGAGGCTCCCTGAATCGCTGATGCCTGTGTGGGTCAACAGCTCGTTGCTACGTAGACCGAGTGATTTTTCACGGGAGTAGGACCATGAGCGGTTGCCCTGGATGGTGTTAAATTCGCCGTTGTGACCGATGAGGCGAAAGGGTTGGGCCTTATCCCATGAGCTGACTGTGTTGGTGCTAAAGCGCCTGTGGAAGACGACAAAGCGCGTCTTGAACATGGGGTTTTGCAGATCGAGGTAAAATTGTTCGAGCAGATCCGAGCGGACCATCGCCTTGTAGACGACTGTGTTGGCAGACAGAGAGGGAAAATACAGCGCCTGGTTGTGTCCTTTTAGCCTGGACAATGTGTGGCGGTGTGCTTGGTGTAGCAGACGATCGAAGGACATGTCTGTGCTGCAATGTTTGGGGCGCTCGATGATGGCGTGCAAGATCTTGGGCATGGAGGCGCGGGCGCGTTCTCCCAGGACCTCTGGCGCTGTCGGGACATCCCTGTACGCGAGGATCTTCATACCGAAAAATTGGAAGGTCTCCTCGAAGATCTTGAGGGCTTTGCGTTGCTCTTCGCTCTCCACTTGCAAGAATAACGTCGCGAGGGCGATAGAACCGTGCTCATAGCCGAGCAACTCAAACGGGATGTCCGTCATGATGCCCGCGCCATCACCAGTCTTACCGTCGAGGTCAAGGGCACCTCGGTGTTCGACACGGACAAGGCCCTGGAGACCTTGTTGTAGGTGACTGTGACAGTAAAGACCTTCGCGACTGGCGATAAAGCCAATCCCGCAAGCCGCGTGTTCTTGTCGATTCCCTAGTGAATGTTCTCTCGTGTGGTTTGTTTGCGTATTCAATATGAACCTGCTCCTTGTGTTGACCTTGTCTGCGTAGTAGTGATTGCTCTGTGGCATGCTCGCGAACCACGTTCACCACGATGAAAAGAGTTCGATATCGTAGGGAGTTGTCGAAGAAAGGTCAAACGTTTTCTTTTACACGCGGAGCAGCTGGGCGCAATTTAATGAATGATCATTCAGTAAATACACAGAGAAGTGACGTGGATTCAGTAGGGGAATGCTGTGGTGGAGCTGTCGATCAAGAAAGGGTGGAGTTGGCCAGAGCGTGTTGAGGGGGTTTTCTACAGCGCTGTGGTTTTTGTGATGTGTGGGACAGGATGTGTTGGAAAAGACTTGGAGAGAGGGTTGATTAGCGGAGCGTGAAGGGGAGCACGAGTTTCTGCATCAAGAATTGACCTACACGTGTGCCGATGAGTTTGCCAAAGACACCTGGGACAGCTTGGTCAGCCCACTTGGAGAAGTCAAATGAGTCCGTGTGTTTGATGATCTTGCCGTCTTTAAATTCGAACTTTGAATCGATCGAGTTGTGGATGGGATTGCCTTTGATCAGCTCATAGTCGGCGTCCCAGTGTCCTGTGACGCTGCCATCAGCCTGGACTTTGACCTGACTGGATTCGATTTTCAGGCCCTTGTTGCTTGTGATTAACTTCCACATGCTCTTGAGTTTGTCGCCCTTGAGATTGGGGTAGGCGGGATCGGAGAAGGTCGCGTCAGGATGGTACAAAGACAGGATCGTGTCGAGATCCTTTTCCTCCATCGCCTTGTAAAACTTCTTGATCACCTGTTCTTTTTGCTGTGCTTCGGTCAACTTGGGAGTGGACACCTGCTTGATGGGCGCTGATTGTGCCATAGGAGCCGCTTGTGTCGCCGCGTTGATGTCTGTTGTCCCCATGCCTTCTTGGATCTGAAGGGACAGGATGTTGGTCCTTTTGGATGTAGGGACCTGAGCGGATTGTGCGAAGTTCCCAACGTGTGGATCGTTTGAGGGTGTACCTGTTTGGTAGGTGTTGCCGTCTGTTTGGGTTTTGGGGGTCTCTTGGATGGGCGCTTGTTGTTGAAGGGACGTGGTGTCGATGGATTGGGCGGCACGTTGTGAAATCTTCATGTGAATCTCCAATGGTCTCTATACATGGCGATGATATGTTCGAGGTGGTCTTTTTGTGGACCGGACGAAGGCTTTTTTCTTGGAATAGCCTTTTATCGCGATTATTTGATTTTGACAAAGCGTATGATATAGAGGGGATTCTGGTTTGGCAAGAGGATTATTTTGCGAAGACATGCACAATATTGCTTTTTAGGAGTGATGGGAGATGGATCAGGTCCGGGAATATGTGTTTGGTACCCCAACGGTCGATGACAAGCAGATGGACGTGTGGGTATCTTTTGTGGGTCACTACATCTCGACGGATTACAACGCGGCGTTGCGGACGAGAGAAGACTCGCTCATTGCGTATTGTTGTCGTGGTGGGGGGGTGTTGGGGATGGGGGCGCGGGAGCATGCTTTTTACGAGGGTGATATCTTGCTTCAACCTGCGCATATTCCGCACACATGTCGTTGTGATACGGAGACGGGATGGGAGGTTTGGTGGATCATCTTTGGTGGACAATATGCACATAAATTGCTCGGTTTGTCTTCGTTGCATCCGATGTCGCCGATCATGCGTGTTGGGCAGCACGAGCGGTTGTTGTCTTGTTTTCAGGAGGTCTTTTCCTCGCTCAAGGAGAAGGGAATCCACTCTCAGCTCGACGCGAGTCGGATGCTGTTGGTGTTGTTGATGGAGCTGCAAAAGCTGCACAGGAAGGCACACGCTGATGATCTGCAGTTACTCGAACACATCACTTACAAGACGGAGAGTTTGGACCAGATGGTCGCGGAGTCAGGGTATTCAAAGCATCATTTTATTCGTGTGTTTAAGAAGGCGACGGGGATGACACCGTGGTCGTATGTGCTTCATTTGAAGGTGGACAAGGCGAAGGAGTTGTTGTTGGAGAAGCAATACAGTGTCAAGCAGATCGCGTGTGAGGTGGGGATGCAGAACCCATTGTATTTTTCGCGATTGTTTCGCAAGTTGACAGGAGTCTCTCCGCGACAATTTCGCAAGGATGGAAAGGGGATCGCTGACTTCTAGGGTGTCTCTTTGGTGTTGCTTGTGATTGACAGTCTTGTCAAAGCCCAATATCTTGCCCTGTGGAGGACTTTTGTGTTGTTGAACTTTGTTTTCAAAGGAGTCTATTTTGATTTGGGTTGATGCAGATGCCTGTCCGAAGGCGGTCAAAGAAGTGTTGTTCCGGGCCTCAGAGCGTCGCAAGCTACATATTTGTTTGGTGGCGAATCGTTCGATGTACATCCCTCGTTCAAGCTATGTGTCTTTGCAGGTGGTGCCGAAGGGATTTGATGTCGCGGATGAGAAGATCATCGAGCAGGTTGAGAAGAATGATTTGATCATCACAGCAGATATCCCCTTCGCGGCGGAGGCGATAGAGCGTGGTGCGTGGATCCTGACGCCTCGTGGGGAGCAATACACCGAAGACGATATTCGTGAGCGTCTGTCGATGCGTAATTTCTTCGAGGAGATGCGCAACAATGGGGAGATGACAGGGGGACCACCACCATTCGGGAAGGCTGACAAGCAGCGCTTCGCCAATGGACTCGATCGTATCCTCGCGCAGTTGAAAAACGCTTAATTTATCAATTTGTTTTTAAAGTCTGGCTACCGCGCTTCGCTTGCCCAGCTGCCGCGCTTCGCTTGCCCGGTTGCTATCGGGGACCGACGGCGGTCCCCAAGCGCGCTAGCGCTTGCTTTCCCCTCCATTGGCTGCCGCGCTTCGCTTGCCAGGCTGCAATGAATCAGCGCTCACCACGGTGAGCGCTGATACAATATGAGGACGAGGGAGAGGTTCAGGTGGGAGAGGCTGGAGAGAGGGGAGTTACTTGCATTTTTTTGAGAGGGCTGGTGTTTCTATTCCTGCGGAGATGCGTTGGTACTTCAGATTTTGCTTTGTGAGCTTGAACTTGTTGTCTCGCTCTGGACAAAACTTGGGGTGGCCGCCTTGTAGTATGCTAGAGCAGTAATGATAGCCAGGCATAATTGAAGTTCTGTAGGTTTCGGATGGGAAGTGTATGATTTTTTTCCACTCTTCGACGGTGACAAGTTTGTTGCTGCTCGTTGGATCGAGTACCCTTTTGCCTTTGTCTGTATTCAAAAGCAAGGCTACATGATTGCACCATTCGTACTTTTTGCCTTTGTGCGTTATCCAAATTCGTTTTTTGGGACATCCTGGTTTCCCTCGTTTTGGAAGTGCCCATATTTTTTGGCTGTATATGCCTTGTTGATTGGCCAATCCCCACATTGCATGGGCTCGAATAGGGCTACCATCATCCACATGGAGTTTTTCGATTGGAAAGCATTCATGAATGGAGAGGAGCCGAAACAATCTGTTGGCTCTTTCCAGTGACACTATTTCTTCTGGAGCAACTACTTTTACTGGAGGGAGGAATGATGGAGTGGACTTGGATAAGAGTTTTCGGAGCGTTTTGTAAATGGATTCGTTTGTGCTTGGATTCTGGCCGGCTTTTTTGCCAGGCTTGCACATCTTTTCCACAATGTTCAAAGGTGAGAGCCCGTACTTGCTCTTTATGTTGGGATTTGCTCCCTTCGCCAAGAGATGTCGGGTCACTGGAATGCAACATTTATCTGCTGCTATAGCCAACATTGTGTGTCCGTCAATCGTCTTGTTTACATCGAGTCCACGTTTGAGATAGCATTTTACGATCTCTGTTTCACATTGACTCACTGCGCGGAATACCTCTTCTTTGCTGGGATTTGCTTTGCATTCTAGAACCCTTCGAGTCCTTTTATCGAGAAGCATCGAGCGGAGTTTTGTGTAGATAGCGTCATCTGTAGCTGGATTGTTGCGAGGATTGCACTTCCTTTCCACAATGTTCAAGGGCGAGAGCTTGTACTTGTTCATTGTGTTGGGATTTGCTTTCTTATCCAAAAGAAGTCGGGTGACTGGAATGCAACATTTATCTACTGCAGCAGCCAACATTGTGTGTTCCTCTTCGTCAATCACCTTGTTCACGTCGATGTTGTGACGGCTGAGAAAGCATTTTACGAGTTCTGTTTCACAGTAACTTATTGCTCGAAAGATAGATGTATCTTTGAGTGGTTGTTCAAGGCACTGTCTTGGAATACAGTTTCCTCTTTCGCACACCTGATCAAGATCACACTTTTTTTCACATCCACCGCAATGTGCTATGTTGGTTGTCAGGTTGTAGCAATCCCCATCACAACAGGATTGACCTGATGCGCAAGCTCTACCGCATGTACCACAGTTCTTTTTGTCACTTTTCAAGTTTACACAGCGAACACCGCACCTTGTAAAGCCTTGTTGACAAGTGGGAGGTTGGTCGATTGTTGGTTGTCTATCTGGAAATCTCTCCGAATGATTTGGCTGAATCACAATGTGAGAGTTTGGCGGGGTAAAGTGCCAAACTGCAATCGCAGTGAGGCCAATAACGAACAGCAAAGCCAGAACAAACCAGAATATGTAAGTTTTTGAATGAGTTTTGTTTTCTGGGAGGTTTGGAGTCGGGAAAATGTCGACTTCGTTGGTTGTCGTCTTTGGGGGATTTACGCTTGCTGCAAAATGTTCGGCTTCTTGTTTGATATCTTCTGTGGGAGCTTGTGTTGTTTGTTGGTCTATGCGCTTTCTGATTTGCTCTCCAATTTGATTGAATGTCTCGTTTTCGGGGAGATATTCTGTTCGGGGTTGAAGATTCTTCAGAAGAGTGAGGAGTGGTGTCGAACCATCCGCAAGCTTTTGCGTCCTGTTTAGGAAGTGGAGTACGAGCAACAAATGATTGGAGGGAACAGATGAACTTGGAAACAGTTGGGAAAAACCTGCTCCAAAATGGATGAATAGGAAGTCTGTATCCTCAGCTCCCAAAGTGTTGATGATGGTTGTGTGGAGTTTGTGGAGATCTTCTTGCGTCAGAATGGAATCATTTGGATCGTTTGGTGGTTGGTTTGCGTTCAGTAACTTATCAAGCGTGTCACAGTTGTTGTTTTGTGCCTGATCGAGGATGTACTTGGCCTCATTCAAAACGATGAGTAAAGCATCTGGCGATGTTCGGCGGTTGAGTGCATACAAGATGCCTGATAGGTCACTTGAGGGACTTGATGTTCTTGGAAGAGAGCCTCTTACCCCTGGATCTAGAGGTGCTACAAGATTTTGGATTTCGATCTGGCCGAGGCATGTTTCCGATAACAATTGGTTGATTTGTTCGTTTGATAGCAACTACTCGACTCCTTGCTTCAAAAATGAAATCTCTCAAACGAATTGTTTTTGACCTTCCTAAGTTGATGTCATTTAAACCTACTCTATCTCTCCAACTTTTTCAAAGTGGACTTCTTGTGTATGTTTTGAAACCCGCAAAAGGGGTTGTGTTGGAGAAGGGGCGATATGGATGTCGCTCCCTGCGAATGTTCACCTGTTGCCTTTGTATGTGAATTGGGGTTTTGAGATCTTTGGATGCATTGGGAGATGGACTTTCTTGTTGTGTTGGGGGAAGTTGTCAGATGAAAATGATCTCGGAGGGATCTTGTAGAGCCAGTGTTGCGGACTCTGTCTGGATCTTCATGGGATCGTGTTCCGAGAGCTCACCAAAAGAAAGTCCTGTCTTCTGCTCGATCCATGCGATCGATTGTTGGTACGTTTTATGCGCTCCAAATACAAACTCTTCCTCTTGCAGATAATCCTCTTGTGACATCGAATATCCCGTTGCGGTCAATTTCCCCGTCTCATCGTGCTGAAAAACAATGATCTTCCAGAACAATACAGGGATCTGGATGTCGTATCGAAATGGATCGTCTTCTTGAAATACCGGACCCGTGAATACGGAGATGTTCATGTCGTCTTCGCGCGCATGATCCAATGCGTAATCTTCGAGCCGCAGCCAAATACCCGCATTGAATGGTTGCATTTGAGGGACTGCGTTTGTCACGTGCATAGAGTCGTCATTTCCCCTCTTGGCTGCTGCATCCGAACCCCATACCGGATCTTCACGCCTTGTCATATGACCCCGGCTGAACTTTGGTGGGTTACCATAACACTCCTTGCGGATTTGGTATTCTCTCGGTATACGAGGATCATATCTCCAACCTGTGCGCTTCTTTTTCTTCGACTTACTGCCGCTGATGTTGACCGCGCTGTAAAAACACATCCTTCTGTGTTTGTTCATGACCACCGAAAAATGCTGATAGTCCAAAACAGAGAGTCCCTCCTCTCCATCGAAGTCAAACGTCAAGATGTCCTCTTCGTGTTTGGTAAATGCTGGAAGAGGGACGTTAAACGTATCACCAAGAAAGTCAGCCTTGTAACCTTGGCGGACACCTCGGCGAGATTTGTATTCATCGGCCTTTGAACCCTCGCTAAACACCGATGCCTTTTCATCTTTTTCGGGGAACGATGGGAGCCCACCTTGTATTGGGGGTTCATTTGGAGCTGTTGATGATGGGGGAGTCGTTGAGGGAGCTGTCGCAGGGGTTGGGGATGGTGGGGTGGGTTGAGGGGCCAACGCCGTTTGTGTATCTCCAACCTGAATGGTGACATTGATAGGGATTGTTAGTGTGATCGCGTTTGATTCAGGATGAGCTGTTGTCGTAAATGGCGTTTCCGTTGGCTTCTCTACCATGATTCTTTCTCCTGGAGAGTGGATGGTTGCTCCCTGGCTGATTTGGTGGAGTCGCTCGCTGATCAGCGTCGACGGAACCGCATAGTTGGCCTTCAGAAATCGACCCGCAAAGTGTATACCAACCGCTTGCCCTGTTTCCAAGTCGAGCACAACCGAGCCTGAATTGCCCCCAAGTGTCGACGCATCATGTTCGAAGTATGTTGGTGTTACATTCATCACCATACCCGGTGCCAACCGTTTCTTGTTGTAGATGTTCCCAAAGAGCTTCTCCATCAACTCCTGATCTGGTAGCCTCAAATCTCTCGCGGGGTAGCCGATAATCGCAATATTTTTCTTTTGTTTGGGACCTTGTTGTGAAAGTGAAATGGGTTCACGCTCACAAGGTTTGACCTGCAAAAATGCGAGATCTGGACCTTTCTTCCCTTCGATGTGGAGGATCCTTACCAAGTCAAAATGAGCTTCTCTGGGATTTTCGAACTCTTCTAGAAAATCGATACGTGCTTTGACGGCCCCGCCTCTGAAACCCCTACCAAAAGAAAAGGCTCCATTTCTCTCCACCGCGAATGCGCTTGCGACATGTCGGTTGGTCACAATGATATCTGGTGTGACCAACCAGCCCGTCCCTGCCCAATCTCTTCGATGGCCCTGAAGTTCAATACGTCCAACCGCAGGAATTGCCTTCTTGAGATACTTGGAAGCTTCTTGTAAACGAGTCTTCCAAGTTGCGCTCTCTGGATCTTGGAACTTTAACTCTGCTTCGTCGCGATAGACCCTGAGTACAGGACGTCCTGTCCTATATACTATCGTCTCAAGATCCAAGCCTACAGGGAGGTATGGAGTGCCTTCTGGAATGGGAGTCAACACTTCTGGTGTTGGCTGGAGACTTCGCGTAGGAGTGAGGATTTCCAGGACGGGCTTATTTTGTCCGGTATAGACGTCTAGCTCTTTTTTGAGCTCTTCACCAAGTTCTTGATCTCTCTCTTGTACCCGACTCAACGCTTCTTTGAAGGGGGTATTCCCTGTACTCATCAGCAACCTCCTTGATCAGGTTGTTGGAGCGTACGCTCCAACAACCCACGGCTTTAGGGAAGAACACGTTTCGATGTTTAGAGTTTAGCTTTGGAAGAAGCCTTCTTCTTCGGTCGCTTCTGCTTTTTTGTTGGGTTTTCGCTCGGAGAGTCCGAGACTGATCCTGTAATCTTTGCGATCACGAAAGACTGTTTTGGCGACGCTGGACCAATCTTCAAACCACAATTCGAGGTCGAAGAGTGCTTTGATATAATCATCTTTCTCTTGTTTTGTTGGGAGAAAGTTTTGTAATTCAGGGACATCTTTCAAGATCCTGAGATGGTTTTCAAGACCCGCGAGAATGTCGTCTGTGATGATAGAACGTTCATTCAATAACTTCATCGCGGCTTTGTCTTGCTCGCGGGTTTTGCTGCGGCTTTTGTCTGTCCCATCGCGGAGAGCCTTGTAGCGTTCGACATAAAGGGAGACACTCTTGATCGCATCATCTCCTCGTGCGGCTTTCAAGTCACCACCAAACATGTATTTGTGCTGACTTGGGAAGCGGATAGCCAAAGCAGCGTGTGTGAGAGCAAAGTTGGGTTCATCCCAATTGTCGACAAACACAAGGGATTGGGCGTAATCTGGGTTGGTGGAAGGGATCTCTTCGGGGATTTGTAGAGTTGTGACTCTATTAAGAATGGATTGTCCTTCGTTATGGATTGCTTTGCTGTATCCAAACTCTTGCAAGCGCATGAAGATGACCGGGCGACGGGCAATTGCTTGCAAGAAAGTAAACATTCTTCCTGGGTAACGAAGAGCTTTGCTACGTGACATTGTGCGATCTTTGTAAGTCAGTTCGTTTGACATGGGTGTGTCCCCTGTTTTTGTGCGGCTAAGCACTCTATCCTTCGGTTTTATGACAAGGACGAGATGTTTTGCAGCGGTTTTTGTGTATTTGTGCACCAAGACAACCACACAAGATTGCAGAAGTCAAGGGCATATTTGATGTCGATTTTATTTTGGAAGACTCCAATGTTTCGAGAATATGTGTTTTTGCCTTGTGCGGCGTACAAGGAAGCTAGAGAGGCCTTCCGCGAAGCCATACTTACACCAGACAAAGCAACAACTCTACTTCGTGAAGCTTGTGCGAGGAGTACTGAAGCGGAAGGTGAGTCTATTGGAGCTTGTGTTGTGACAAAGGGAGCTAGTTTCCGGTGTCATGAAGCTTGGATCAGGTCTCCAGGGAGCTTGTGCAACGGAGTCAAGCTCCTCTTGGCCGATGTTTTAGCGTTCACTTTGTATGCACAGGATATCCATGTTCTACGTACGAGCTTCCGTATTTGCTGCACAAGCTCCAAAACATGTGTTTTTGTAGATGATTATGGCTGGAACAAGATTTTTGATCGGGCGAGATCGTTTCCGGACTCGCTGCACAAGCTTCCACGCTCGCTGCACAAGCTCATGATATTGCGTTGACAACAACGAAAAAAGGTTGTACTCACGAAAGTCACTTCAAGAAAAAAGTATTTCCTTGCATCAACCTAACACGGATATACATACGTGCCGTGTTTGTAAGGCTATTGGAAAAAAGCGCACGAAGGAGGATTTGATGGAGCCTCAGGCGAGGCATGAGGAGAAGGCATGGCCACCGCCATATCGACGACGAAGAAGAGAGCGTACGTGTGCTCTCCGAGACCTTGGGTTTCGCCTCTCTGAGGCCTATGCTTGCGGTTTCAACTGCAACCTCCACATGCGTTTCTTTTTCCTCTATACTTTTTTTCTTACAATAGCCTAAGCGACAGGAGAATGTGATGAGCTTTTTGGATGACCTCCCGCTGGATTGGACCAAGGCAGAGACTCGTGAATTGCATCGAATACTCTCGGCAGCTTTTTCGACACAAAAGAGTGTAAAGCAGATCACAGAAAAGGCAGGCTTGCCTCCAGAAGATCTACCCTTTGCCGCCGATACGGTCAGAGAGTTATGGCACGAAACAATGAACACGTTACGCAAAAGGGATCAATTGCGTACTTTGCTCGAAAAGGCGGTTGAAGATCGAAACGCGAAGAGTTACCACGAACCTCTCCAAAGGATGCTGGATGATGCCGATATTCCTGTTTCGTCAAGGGAAGCTGGAGAAGGAAAACCAAGCTTTTGGGAAGATGAGCCTGTCACAGAAGATTTGTATTTGGAGCGCTTGCTCGCGAATGGGAAGCGACTCTTACCGGTGACTCTTCTTGGACAGCTTAGTGTTGCAGCACAGAGCGTCGCCAAGCTGTTTATGCAATTTAATGGACATAAGGCATATGGCACAGGGTTTCTTGTCACAAAGAACCTCTTGTTGACAAATCACCATAACGTCCACATCGAATTTGATCACCGTCAACAAGGAAAGAAAATCTATCTCGCCGAAAATATTGTCGCAGAGTTCGAAGTGAACGGAGAGACTGTTGAGGTGAGTTGTTCGAGATATCAAACAGAAGGAGAGGGGGAGTATCTTGAGAGCGAAGAGCATGATTGGGCTCTTTTGCAATTGAAACATCCGATTGAAGGGGTTGACCCGTTGAATTTGGGGTCTCGTTTTGATGTCCAGGAGCGGGATTTTCTGGTGATCATCCAGCATCCAGGCGGAGGTGAAAAGCAATTTGCCCTTGAACACGAGGCTGTCCGTGGAGTGACCGATTTACATGTTCAGTACCTTGCGGAGACGGATGCTGGTTCATCAGGCTCACCAGTATTAAATGATAGGATGGAGGTGGTTGCTTTGCATCGGGCTGCCTTCTGCGATATCGTTGACGTCGATGGTGAAAATGTGGAGGTCTGGTACAACTTGGGAGTGCGTATCGATCAAATTGTTGGTAGGCTGGAAAGGTACGGTGTGATTTGACCTGCAGTGCAAGATGTCATACCGTTTGTAGGAGGTATGGGATGGTCCCACCCTTTGGATGATGATCTGCTGGAGTTGAGATGAATTTACTTTCCCAGGATGAGATTTTGGCGTTGCACCAGGCGGCGGTTGTGTTGGGTCTTAATAGAGACACGTTGCTTTCGGGACTTCATCGTGGATTTGTTGGTTCTTTGAGGAGCGCTGGCTCAACTTCGACACAGTTGTTGATGGATTTATACGCTCTCAACCGGATCGAAAAACTGATGGATGGTACTGTTCCTTTGCTCATATGGTTGCAAAATGCCTCTCATCTATCATCATATACTCCCGAAGGGGATGTGTTTCGGGATGTCTTGGAGAAGCTAAAGGAGAAGGGAGGACAGCAGACATCTACTGTTTCAGAGAAAACGGAAGAAAGGGGCTCCAAGCAGCCTTCAGAGAAGGACTTTCGTTTTATCACGGACGCATTGAAGCCATTTAGACGTGCTGGTTGCAACATTTTTTGGGAGGATGGGCTTATCCAGGTCAAAGCGATGTCGAAACTCTTTGATGTCTGGAAGCTCATGGAGCTTTCTGATTTGTTGGCGGGTGTTCAAAGTCTCAATTTGGATGGTTGTCAATTGGGTCCACAAGATTTTCAGATGTTCTTGAAGCACCCTTTGGATGCTCTTAAACATTTATCCTTGGCTGAGAACAAGCTGGAGCATGCTTCATTTGCTGCGCTTACACGAACATCCTATTTCTCTCAATTGGAGACGTTGGTACTTCGGAACAACAACATCAAAAATCTTGGTGAAGAGAGTGTTAAGAAGTTTCCTAATGGTATTCAACTCAAAGCGCTCAATCTCGACGGTAATGGCTTGTATGATGCAGATCTTGGTGTTTTGCTTGCGCGTGGTCTCTTGAAGAACATCGAAGTCTTGGAATTACGTGAGAATTACATCACGGACAAAGGTACTGAGTTGTTGGCTGACTACGAAAATTCTTTTCGTTCATTGAAGTCTCTCAATCTTTGGAGCAATCGTGTGGGGGAAGAGGGGCGGCAAAGATTGGAGCTTCACTTTGGGAGCGAGCTCAAAGAGGGGCTCAATCTCAAGGGACAAGAGGTTGATGAGCCTGCACGTTTGTTTATCGATATGCACCCCTATCCCTTTGACAGCCCCGAAGGACAGAAGCTGCATCAGATTTTGAAAGAGACATATGATAGTGTCTCGTCGCTCGTTTCTCTTGTTGGGCGGGTGGGGATTCAAAAAGGAGATCTCCATCTTGCACAAGCACCAACGTACATTTGGAGGGATGTCATCGAGCTTGCAGGTAAGCATGGGCGTTTGAGACAGTTACTTCGTGAAGTTCTTGGGGATAAGAATGCAGCTGCGAGACATGACGATATCAGGTCTTTGCTTGGGCTTGGACCTGGAGAGTTTTTGGCAAAAAGATGCTCCCCTCTTTTGCTTCTTGATAGTGAAGAAAGTCAAATTCACTCTACCGAAACTACCAACGAAAAGAAGAGTGCTATATCACTTCTCCACCAAAACAACTCCTATCAGGATAGCCTCCAAGCTGGCGAGCCAGAGGTACTCTTCGCCTCTGCTTTTCTATGCCACAGCAAAAAAGATGGGGAATTGGTCGAAGCTGTCTCTTTGGAGTTGGGGAGATTGGGCGTAACTTCATGGATGGACAAGAACGAACTGCTCCCTGGAGCCTCCCTATCCACCGCCTTACGTGAGGCAATACGACAACATGCTATCATCGTTGTTTTCCTATCTCGAGCGGCTTTGGAATCAGATTGGGTTAAAGATGAATTGTCCTTCGCCTTGGAGTTGGAAGATACGCCAGATCAAAGTTGTCACATCGTTCCTGTATACATTGATGATTGTTTGAGTCTGGTTCGTTCTAGTCCACTTCTGAGTTCCAGATGGTTGCATCCAGACGGACGCAGAGTCGAACGATTGGGTATCTCTGTTGATGGTTCGGGAGTTATCGGAACAAGTTCTTTGACTATCGCACAAAAAATAGCAGAGAAAGTATATGAAAACATGGGCATATCTAGGTGCTCGGAGGTTGTGCTCTGTGTTGATCAGCGTGGAAGAGCTACGAGGGGATCAAGTATCCAAAGCATCCCAGCAAACCTTCAAATCTCTGGAGCTCCGGTCCTGATTTTTCGTCCTTCTTCTGATAGTGGGGCGCAATCGGAGACTTTAAAAGGTGAAGAATGGTCGATTGTATACTCCCGAATGAAGTGGGCACTACAGAAAGCCTTTGGAAATATTCGTGGTGTTCAACCAAAAAAGGTGCATATCACTGGAACTTCTCAACTGGGTTTTCCTTTTATGCTTGGGCGGTACTTCAATCGCAATTCATCCATAGATTTGTTCTGTTACGGTCCTGGTGGTCCTTTTGATAATCAGGGGCAGATCCGACATATGCCACTCAATGGTGGCGATCCTCATTGTCAAACTCCTGATAAGAGGATTCCAGCACTTAAAGATGGCGAAAAATACCCTGAAATTTCGCTTTTCCTAGGCTCTGGAAACTACGTATCTGATGTTTTGGAATACTTGAAGGAACATCCAGAATGTGGACCTCTTGTTTGGTATGGAAGTTCTCGCTTTTCAGATAACGAGCAGGTGATGAAGTACATCGCTAACGTAGTGTCTCTTCTCTTGCGTTTAAAGGAAGAGCACCAAACACGGAAAGTTTACTTTTTTTGTGGACTTCCCTTCCATGTTTTACCGTTGTTGGGGGCAAATCTGCTCCATGTAATGGACAATGTCATTTTCATGGAGTTCCTTAGGGACTTAGTTGGTTCGGGGGGGTGCATTGGTGATATGTATGAGGCTCTTTCTGATGAATAAGCATTGATGTAAACAACGCTCAAGGCATAAGGTATACTACGCTTAATGTAGGATCTTTCTTGCTCCCTTGAGGCTGTGTTGGACTACATTGACAAAAAACTCTTGCAAGAGTTTCCAGGTTTGTGTACTATCCCCAAATCAACATGAACAGCATCTTTGATATGCTTCTCTGATAAAACAGCTTGTTACAACTTCGATATCTTGTCTTTAGATTGTCACACGTGGTGAGTTGGTGGACATGAGTATGTTGTATCTCTTGAATTTTGAAGTCGTATTCCGAAAAAAAAAAGACATGACTCTCTCTTGTCTGCCGATATTTGCTGGTTTTTATATTGGCGGTGGAGTTGTGAAGGGGATAGGAGCGATGAAGCTCTCTCTTCCGATAAAGAAAGACCTCACCCTATTACATTCTTATCAGGGCTGTAGCTTACGCTTATTTCTGTTTGTTGGGCTGTCGGTGATATTGTGTTGATGGCTCTGTTCCTTGCTTGAAGGAGGTTTGGCCTTGTGAATATCCATGACTTTCATAAGTTGAAGCGTTCTGTCAATCGGGTAGGACCCGAAGATTTGCGCACTCTTGTCTGTGAACTCCAGACCATCACCCCAATCCTCGGAGGCGGAACGAGCAATCGTCAGGTCGATGAGGTCGATTTTATACGTGTTCCAGGTGTTCGGAGTCAACTGAGACAGTGGTTCCGAGCAGTCTTTGCACATCGTTATGATACAACCAAAGAACTCTACGAGGCAGAGAGGAGCTTGTGGGGAGGAATGTGTGATCAGAAGGCCAAGGCTTCTTGTGTCTGCATCCAGATCGAGCTTGTCACTTCGAAAAAAGAGATTGAGGTTGATAGGGGACAACTCGATTATAATGTCCCTGGATTTTATGCCATGTGGCCAGCTCGTGGCACGAAAGAAGATAGACCTGCGCCACGGATCCACGAAGGTGTCACCTTTCGATTGCATCTGACCTATCCTGACACACGACGAGATGAGGTAGAAAAATCGTTGAAGGCCTGGATCTTGTTTGGTGGGTATGGCTCTCGAACTCGTCGAGGATGTGGAAGTTTTATGCTTCTTTCTCTCAAAAATGATTCAGGTGAAGACTTGCCTCTCTCCGATTGGCTTCCTTCTGGAAAGGGCTTTTCTGCAGAGCGCCTCATCCCTGAACTTCGTCGCCTGTTAGGTGATGATCTTTTTAGACCAGATGCACGCCTGAATCGAGATTTTGGAAGTCTCTATGGAGCTAGTTGTTGTGTCGGACTTCCTGGTCCCAAAGGGAAGCATAAGTGGATTGAGAGTATCGATTGGTTAGGAAACTTCCGACAACAACCTGCAAACTATGTGGGCGATCCATACTTTGCGCGTGCTCCAGGGAGGCAACGAAATCGGCCTGGACGTTCAAGATGGCCTGAACCCGATAAACTCCGGCGGATCTCTCGAGAACCTCGTGGTGGATGGGACCACGAGCCTCGACATAACGATAGGATCGTCTGGCCTAGGGCTTCCTTTGGGTTGCCCATCAACGGTCGATTTGCTGGTCGCGGTGAACCTCGACCCTTTGAGCTACAATGGAAGGACAAGGAGGGAAAGGAACATTCACGCCTTGCCTCTCCTCTCATCTTGAAAGCCATGCCTCTCGATAATGGACAATTCGTACCGATCGCTCTTTGGTTGGATCGTCGATATCCAGACGAGGGGAAGATCTGCTTAGCCAAAAAAGATAGTCGCGTTAGTCGATCTGAAGCTGATTTCGATGAACTCGTTGCTCCTGAAGATACAGCAAGATTTGCTCCTCTTGCTCATGGTCAGAATGCGAGTTCTGGTCAACGCATGCAAGAGGCCTTTTTTCACTGGCTCCAGCACCGAAATCTTGCAGTGGAGGCGATACGATGAAGAAGACATTGTTGCTTATCGCTATCGGTCCTGTACAAGAGTTCATCGCCCAGGCTCGACGCTCTCGCGATTTGTGGTTTGGCAGTCATCTCCTCAGCGAGCTCTCTCGTGCAGCCGCCAGCGCCATCGCCCGGTTCCCAAACTCTGGGGATCATTCAAAGGCTACGGTCGAAAACGAGCGTTTGATATTTCCGGCTTTCAAAAGTGTTGATGAGGCTCGGTCTGAACTTGTGTATTGTCCTGCTCCATACCGAAATCAGGGAGAACCTCCTCGCAACATTGCGAACAAGCTCCTAGCTGTTTTGCCCACCGAGCATGATGGGAGTGAGGTCGCAAAGCAAGTTCGAGAGGCTGTCTTTAAACGTTGGAGAATGATTGCAAATGAATGTTTTGCGGGCAACAACAGACGCATTACCGCTCTCATTGAACCTTCTGTGCTCCGTACTGATGCACAAGGATGCAGAGCAGCCTGGGATGAACAGATTGACACCTTCCTCGAATTTTATGCTGTATGGTCGAGTTTCGGAGCAAAGGAGTATGTAAGTACCCTGGAAACTCTGGAGAGAGAGCTTTTTGCCAGAAAACATCTGAAAGACTTTTCCGGCTGGCAACACCAACGGGGGAATGTTCCCAAGTCCAGCCTCGATGGGGCCAGAGATACTGTTCTTGTCCGAAGTGACCCTACGAATAGAGACTTGTGTCGGGCCAGACATCAATACCGGATAAGCGATGGAGAGCAGCTCGATGCCATCGGTCTCATCAAAAGAACTGGTGGTGAACCCGGGCAATTTATCCCTTTGGCATACATCACTATTGCACATTGGTTACTCATAGCTCAAGAACGATGCCCTGATGCACTGCACAATTTACAGAATAAATGTGAGGAACTTGATCTGGGAGCTGTCGACTCTCGCTTTCTCTTTTGGGAGAGATGTCCTTGTTATCGTGCTGATGCACAGGTCTTTTTCGAAGACCGCTGGAGAAGCATCTTTATCGACAAAGAGGGTGTGGACTCTCAGAAACTCTCGCGGATGGATGCAAAATCGGAGAGATTCTCGGGGACAAGGCTCGACGAAATTACCAAAGAAGCAAAGGATTTTGGTCGGGATTTTGTGCTCCCCATCCTAGAAAAAAACCGTTCTCCCTATCCGTACGTTGCCTGTCTCGTGGCAGATGGCGATAAGATGGGATCCTGTCTCAAAAAGTTGACTCAACTCTCCGATTCTCAAGACTCTTCTCTAATCTCAGCTCATCAAAACTTCTCACAAATCCTCTCTCGCTTTGCCACAGATGCCCGTCGAATCGTACAGGAAGAACACAAAGGCGCTCTCATCTATGCAGGGGGAGACGATGTCTTAGCGTTCTTGCCTCTTCAGGATGTGCTCTCTTGTGCTCTGAAACTCAAAGATGCCTTCAAGGCCAGAATGAAAGAAGCCCTGCCACAAACCCAAGAAAATGAACATCCCACGCTCTCCGTAGGGATCGGAATTGGGCATTTCCTCGAAAATATGGGGCATCTACTCAAACTCGGACGCCGGGCCGAAGTTCTTGCCAAGGGCAAAGAGTTTGCTTCCAGGGGACTCGATCGCGATGCACTAGCGATTATCCTCGACAAACGCTCTGGAGGTATCTCATCCTGGCGGTCTCGCTGGGGAGAAAAGCCTACTCATCTGATACAACAAGCCATTCGAAATCTCCAGAGCCGACCATCAAAAGTCTCCTCTGTCGATGAGGTTGTTGGAACAGATGATACTCTTTTAACTGTTGCCTCCGAACGACAAGGGTTCCCTTCGACGAAGCTCTACGAACTGCGGGAGCTCCTTCTACGTCTGCCGAAACCCAGAGATGTCAACGAGAAGCTCAGGAATATGACTCCAGATCGACAAGCAGAAGATGAACTGGCCTGGAGCCGAACACTTCAGAAGGAAGTGGGGAGAGTTATCAGCAAGGCTGGGACCTCTCCTGGTAAGGATCCAGACAAGAAAAGCAAGTGGACCCCTGCGCTGTTGGGACTCTCTTTCGAAGGTTTGGAAGAGGTTTCTTCCGAAGAACCTAGTCAGCACTATCGCTTGTTATATCAGAGAATCGAGAATTGGCTTCAGAGGATGCTGATCGCCCGGGTCTTTGTCGATGCCCAGAACTCCCTTGAGCCCAAAGGTTCGAGTCAAACACCCGATGCTGAAGGGGGCGAGTGATGCCTGCAAAAGATTTGATTTTGTTCCCGCGTGATGGCTTCTTCTGCAAAGATGGTCGAGGCTGGAAGAGCAGCGAGAGCGGTAGAAGTCGGAGTCTCGACTGGCCCTATCCTTCGACGATGTTGGGGGCTCTGTGTACTTCGTGGGGCCTGCGTCTGGAGTCTCAAGATGAGCGCCTACTCAACAAAAATGAATGGTTGGCTCTCAAGGATAAGCTCTCTGTAGATATCCTGATGCCCGTCCAGAAGAGCCCTTTTGAGGCGTCAGAAAATGCCCGGCTGATGTGGCCTACCCCTGCCGATAGTTTGTATCTCGAAAATGTATCTGAGATCTTCCCTTTGACTCCAACCCCAAACCCCAAAGAGATCGGAACCTTGGGGACTGAACTTTCAGATTCTGAGCAGGAGGCCATGGATTCTCTGTGGAGGCCTCGTGTTCCCTACGAAGGGAAACCTTTAGAGAAGCCAATGTGGTGGGAACACGAGGAATTCATCAGCTGGCTCTCTGGAGAGACGTTCCAAAGACACATCAAGGAAGAAATACAATCTCGTTCGTTGGGGCGTCGGATGCAGGTCCAAGTGAGTATCGATTATTCGACACAGGCGACCCTGCATGGTTCGATGTTCTCAACTGATGTCGTCGAGACTTTATGTGGGATGGAGAAGCCAGGGACGTACTTAGAGTGGGCGTTGGCTGTTCGCTTTCAATCGACCCAGGAGCTCGGTGGATTTCCTGATCAACCCCTATTCTTAGGAGGGCGACGTCGCACCCTTTTGCCTGAACAAGCACCTGAAGACCTGTTTTCGTTCCCCGAAGAGATCCTCAAAGCTGCCGAGCAAAAGAAGCCCAAGGGGCTGCGCTTGTTTGCTTTAACGCCTGCGCACTTTGCTTCGGGCTGGTGTCCCAAACCCTTTAAGCCCAAAAATGGACAGTTTTTGGGTGAAATCGAAGGGATGGAGCTCGTGTTGAGAGCGGTCTGCTGCTCTCGACCGCTTCACGTTTCTGGATGGGATCGGGCGAGTCACGAACCCAAATCCACTAAAAGACTCGTCGCACCAGGTTCGGTGTTCTTTGTCCAAAAAGCAGATGGGGGTGTTTTTGCTGCTGAAGAAATCAGGCGCCTTTGGATGGCTTCTTGGGGAGAGGATACCCGAGAGGGCTATGGTCGCTTTGTCGCGGGAATTTGGAACGTTGGGTAGTACAAAACTACATCTCGAAATATACAACTCTTTCTTTTTTGAACCTTTCGCTTCACAAGGAGCTTAGACGATGGTCATTCGATCTTTTTTGATCCACGCGCTCTCCCCCGTTCATGCTGGCACCGGGCAATCTGTCGATGTGATCGACCTGCCTATCGCACGGATGAGTTCAACTGGGATTCCTATCATTCCAGGCTCTTCTATCAAGGGATGCTTGAGAGACACACTTACCGAGAGCCTTGGTGATAAACTTGAGGTTGTCTTTGGACCCGATTCCAATAACGCATCAGACCACGCCGGGGCTGCTGTTTTTAGTGATGCCCGGTTGCTCGCACTCCCAGTAAGGAGTTTTCGAGGCACGTTTGCCTGGGTCTCGTCTCCTTTGCTGTTGTCTCTCGCCCGTCGTGACCTGAAAGAAGCCGGCCTGGATGTACCAAAGCCTGGGTTTGCGACTGAGCGCCGGGCCTATATCGGCTCCTCTTGTCTCAATACCCACACCATCGAGGGGGTTCAGAGATGTTATCTCGAAGATCTCGATCTTCCTGTGAGGATGGAACCATGGGTCGATGCATGGTCGGCTTTGTTGGCGCCGCTTGTCGCGGGAGATAGTCATGTGGATTCTTTCAAAAATCGCTTTGTGGTCGTCGATGATGAGACGATGACTTTCCTCTGGGAGACCGCGACGCAAGTAGACGCTCGTGTCTCTATCGATTCTGAGACTCGAACGGCCAGAGATGGCGCGTTGTGGTATGAGGAGTCCTTACCTCCTGAGACCCTGTTGATAGGTCTGTTGGCTACCCACCATAGTTTAAAGCCGAAGGTACAGCTCGAGGACAAGGAGGTCATGGAGCTCGTGTTGGGGGAAGAGAGTATCGTGCAATTTGGTGGGAAAGCCAGCGTTGGCCGAGGCCGTTGCCGTTTGCTGTCACTCAGCGCATAAAAGGAGGTTTCCGATGACACGAGATCAATTACGAGCCCAACACGCACACACCTGCGTCGAGTCTGTCGATGACAAAAACTGGAAAGATTACAAGATCCTTGTCTATGGCCTCGGGCCTAACATCATGCGAAGCGGTCTATCTGCAACGGTTTCTTTCATCCAACGCAATAAAGGAAGTGCCGCTGTCAAGTTACTCTGGGAGCACCTTGCAGGTGCTGGTATCCCCAATATCCCTGAGAAGCCCCTTGAGATTCCTGCTGCAATTCGTGCGCTTGATGTGGATAATTACATGTTGACGACGCGCGAGCTACTCAAGTGCTCGGTGTGGTTTAAGCGAGCTGTTCAAGCGTACTCCTCTGAGAGAGATAAGAGTGCGACTGGAGCGGAAGAGGGAGAAAGCTGATGCGTAACTCGCTTGAGTTTCTGAGACGTTTTGATGGGATACAGCATCTGGACCTTGCCTATGGTATGTTGGCTCCCGTTGCATACACAGGGGAGGAAGAAGGAAAGATCCCCAAAGACAACAGGGATGATTGGTTTTCCTGTCTAGAGAAGATTCAGATTTCGCCAGATTATCGTGGGGGCTATACGCGTTGGAAGAACAGCTTTTCCCATGATAAGGACATACACCTCTTTGAGATTACCTTGCGCTCTCGTCTTTTGTTGGGTCATGGAAATCCAGCACCGACAGATGTAGGTTTGACAGTTCATCATACCTGGGGTGTACCCATGTTACCAGGGCCATCCATCAAGGGGGTCGTTTCACATTATCTGGAGGCGAGCTATGGGCCAAAGGATAACAAAAAATCCCCTTTTGATGAGGAACATCCAGAGCCAGATAGACGTATTTTTCAGGGGGTGCGTTGGGAAGGAAAGCGGATCGAGCATGGTCCTGGACTGATCTACCGGGAGCTCTTTGGAGCACCTGCGGCAAGAACGGACAACCACTTTCCTATCGATGCAGACGCTCAAAAGGAGGTATTCCCTTCTGAATCGAGAGGAACAGCTGTTTTTTATGACGCTTGGATGATACCACCTGATGATAGTGATGAGCAGGGAAAGACACCATTCATCAAGGATATTCTCACAGTTCATCAGCGCAGCTATTATGAGAGTTTCGGTGAAAAATCGCCAAATGATTGGGATGACCCAAATCCCGTGGCATTTCTCACTGTTCGTCCGGGGACCCGGTTTTTGTTAGCTTACTCCGTACCGAAAGAACGCTCGGAGATGTTGCTCTCTTTGCTGAAAGATTCCCTTGATGAATGGGGGATTGGTGGGAAGACATCAGCTGGTTATGGGCGTTTTTCGAAGGATTGGGAAGAGGTCCGGTTGGAGAAGAAGGTACGCATTTCAAAAGACAGCATCGTTTTCGAGTTCGAGAAGGCATTTGATGCGTTCATTGAGGGAGGTCCTGGAGTGAAAGGAAAGATGAAGTTTGTAAAGGAGAATTGGGAGGAGAAGCTGCTGGCTTTGGAGAATGTAGATGAAAGGGTGAAAGCCTGGGAGATCATCAAAGGTAAGAGCTCTGTTGACGGTAAGTCCAGAGTGCAAAGGAATGGCAGTACGAAGAAGTGGCTCAAGGAAATCAAGGACAAGCTCAAAGGCTGAGGGACTTTTTGGCTTGATGGTTTTGAGGTTTTTTGGCAGGTGGATTGGTAGGTACAGGTCATGATACTCAAAGAGAACTGGTTGTCGGAGTTGAGAAAATGGATTGCTGCTCCCAAGAACTCCTCTGAGCTTCGTCGCATAGCCAATGAGATTGTTGATAGTTTTCCAAGGCCTGAATCCTTGGCTCAGTCGTATGTTGAACCTTGGGGGACAAAAAAAAGTCCCTCTTTGGGGGATGACTGTGAGCAAAAAGAAACTGTTGTTTCGCTTTTAAATAGTTCTTTCACCGAAACCCTACATGGAAAAGGAGCTTCTGGAAGGAATAGAGTTTTTCTTTTGTCCGGTACTGGTATGGGAAAGACATCTTTGCTTGTCATGTTGTATCTCGCTGCTGAGGCTGGTCTTTGGAAGTCTTCTTCAGAGCATTTTTTCTTCCAAAACATGGGGGGGAGGGGGTTCTCATTGAGTTCCATTCCTGTCGAAAAGCGGGGCCGAAGCACATTGTTTTTGGACTCTCTGGACGAACTTTCTATCTCTTTGGATAAATTCGAAGAAAAACTTCACGCTATACTTCAAGAGGTTGAAGATTTTTTTGAGGTGATCATTTCCTGTCGCACGCAATTTCTTCCAGAGGAAATCGAAATGTCAGCTTCTCTTATGGGTGAAGGGTATATTCGGGTTAGTGAGTTTCATTACCCTGCCATCTATCTTGTTCCGTTTGATGATGGACAAATCGAATCCTATTTGGAAATGCGCTACCCCGACAAATGGTATCAACGGTTTTTTCCCTGCGTTTTCAAAAATGACAAGCGTCTACAAGCGTCAACAGCGATTTCCACTGTGCGTGAAATTTTCTTTCGTCCTTTGTTACTTTCTTACATTGACTACTGGCTTCCCTCGTTTGGAGATAAAGTTGAGACTGTTTTGTGGGAGGGAGATTTTCAAATTTACCGTCGTTTAGTTGATATTCTGATTCGTCGGGAAGCTGGTGCTGATAAAAGATGCCCCCCTCGTTTGTTGTGGGATGCATATTTCCAAATAGCGCTTTCTATTCAGTCTCAAAAGAGCCTTACCCTGACAGAAGAGCAGTTGATTTCTTGTCTCCCCTCAGAGAGTGAATATGAGCCGGTTCCCTTCAAGAACGGAGATGACCCCCAACCTCCTGGGGATGCAAATTTGAAAGGAATATTCTCTTCTTCCGAAATTCTTGAACTTGTCAACGTCGTTATTGATGCTGGGGGTTGTTACCCGAATAGCTTTCTCTCTCATTTGCCAAGACGCCTTCAGGCTGGTGTCAAGAGATATGATCTCACCCGCCAAGAGGAGTTTGAGGGAGATCTCTGTTATCTCAATAAGCTTGATCAGTTTGTCGAAGGTAAGCTGCCAATAGAAGGTTGGTTCGGACGTGCTGAGTCTCTATTTAATACGACTCAACAAGAAACTCCTGAGATCCTCAAGGAGGCTATGAAAAAGGTCGAGGAGAGAAAGAAAGAGATGTTGGCAGAGAGAGGCAATTCGGTTTTGGGACAATTTTTTCGAAATTACAATCGGGCGAGTAAAGCCTTGTTGGAGCGAACTCCTGATGGAAAATATCACTTTTTTCACAGAAGCTTCCAGGAGTTTCTCGTTGTGAATGCTATTATAGAATGTAAGAACAGAGTCCCTACACCTGGAACGATCAAAGGGACAAGTGTACTTTTGGATTTCTTGAAAACTTTTTGTTCGTTTGGTTCAGGTGGGAAGAAAATTTCTCTTGCTGGTTTGGACGTTTCAGATCTCGATCTTCGCCCTCTTGGTTCTCAGGTTTTGGAGCGGTTTGATTTTGAGCTGGTTGTGTATAATGAACATACTGACTGGCCGGATTCTCCTCCTGAGGGAGTCGTTGGGCCGAGGTGTGATCTCCGAGGGCGGAGTATGCTTTGTTTTTCCGCAGAAGCGCTTGGAGAGGTCGATCTTCAGGGGGCAAAATATGATGATGAAACTCTGTGGCCTCCTAATTTTGATTTTCAGAGTTCGGGTGCTTTTGGACCAGGTGCATGTTTGAGTGGAGTCGATTTGAGTGGAATCGATTTGAGTGAAGTCGATTTGAGTGGAGCAGATTTGAGTGGAGTCCACCTGGAAGAAGCCAATCTGGAAGGAGTCAATCTGGAAGGAGCCGATCTCAAAGGAGCCAATCTGGAAGGAGCCAATCTCAAAGGAGCCAATTTCAAAGGAGCCAATCTCAAAGGAGCGAGATTTGACAGGTACACTGTCTGGCCAGAGAATTTTGATGAATTGAATTCCAGAGCTTTTGGACCCAGGGCTGATTTGAAGGGAGGTTGTTTTAAAGAAGAATATTTGAAAAATATCGATTTTACCGAGGTAAACCTGGAGGGGGCAAACCTGGAAGGGGTAAATCTCGAAGGTGCAAAGCTCCAAAACGCAAGCCTCGTCTCTGCCTGTCTTCAAGGTGCTGCTTTGTGGCAGACAAACCTAGAAGAAGCGGACTTGAGGGAAGCAAATTTAATGAATGCGGATCTGGAGCTTGCTGACTGTAGAACAGCAGTTTTGGAGAGAGCCAATCTTCAATATACAAATCTCCGAAATGTTGATTTTCAAGACGCAAACCTGCGTTATGCTCAATTTCAGGGGGCAGACTTTGAAGGAGTAAACTTGAAAGGGGCAAACTTGGAGGGTTGTAATTTGGACCAGGCTGTATTGAAGCGTGCTATTTATGACTCAGAGACTCTGTGGCCTCCAGATTTTGATTTTCAGAGTTCGGGTGCTTTTGGACCAGGTGCATGTTTGAGTGGAGTCGATTTGAGTGGAGTCGATTTGAGTGGAGCAGATTTGAGTGGAGCAGATTTGAGTGGAGCAGATTTGAGTGGAGTCGATTTGAGTGGAGTCGATTTGAGTGGGGCGAGCTTAGAAGGGGGGAATTTTCATGATATTTTGTTTGACTCTTCGACTATATGGCCTGAAGGTTTCAGCTTGCCCTCTTTTATCCAGAACGCTTGAGGATGAGATTTCTCCTCTTCTTAATGCAGTTGCTCCAATTCGACGTCCGATCTGAGGACATGACTATGTTCTTTTCGGACCTGTTTTTTTCCGAAAAAAGTGTCTGTTGACAACATTTTACGTGGAACATGGAGGACGTGAAATGGATAACAATAATCAAGGATTGCAAGGCACGCAATTGTTAAAACGTGCTTTTGAAGCAGAACAAGAATGCCTCAGAGCAAACCTAAAGTCATCAAATAGAATTACGCACTGTGGAGATCGAGGTGAGGTTAACGAACAGTTCTTTATCGATGTACTCAGAGCATATCTCCCCAACAGGTACACTGTAGAAAAAGCTATCGTCATCGATAGCACGGGAGCTGTCAGTCATTCCATTGACATCGTTATTTTTGACCGGCAATACACACCCACATTGTTTGACAATCAGAAACACAGATATGTCCCAGCAGAAGCCGTGTATGCAGTCTTTGAATGTAAGTCCAAAATCAACAAATCATACCTTGAGTATGCCGGAGATAAAGTCGAATCAGTGAGAAAACTCAAGCGAACCAGCGTCAAAATTCCACACGCAGGCGGTGTTTACCCTGAAAGAAAACTGTTTCCGATAATTGGTGGCATACTTGCAATCGATCTGGAGTGGGATACGGGATTAGGTTCAACATTTGAAGAGAATCACAAAAAACTCCAAGGGGACAAACACCTTGATTGTGGTTTCACTGCCGATGGACATTATTTTGATGTGTTTAACGAAGACAACTCCTACAAAACTCAGAAGGGGGCGGATGTCCTCGCATTTTTTGTTTTTCGCCTCTTGTGGAAACTTCAGAGGATGGCGACCGTTCCTGCTGTTGATTGGATGGCATATGCTACAAATTTTCGCTCTTGATGGATTCCAGGGGTTTTTTGGAAAAGTCTGGTACACTCCAAGGAAGATGATTGTTTGAACGGTTTTTGGAGGATGAACCATGTTCATGATCATTGCACATCTCATTGATGGCGCCTAGGGCTACGATACTGTACATGAACTCCGATGGCCTGAAGGTGATGAGTGTCCCTTTTGTCTATCCAAACGAGTCATTCGTCGTGGCTTCGATGACATCAAGTCCGCAAAGCAACGTTACCAACGCAAAGAATGCAACAAACATTTTGATAATCCTATAGCCACCGTCTTCAGAGGGTATCACCGACCTTTCAAAACATGGGTTTTGTGCTTTGTATCTCATGGGGGAAAACCTATCTTTATTGGATTTTTATGTCTCTATTAACATTGCTTTTTCATCGTTTCCAAACTTTCTTTTTTTGAGGTGGTGCACTTTTGGGATACCTTTCGACTATGAAGGGGAACTGTCCACAGGATGTGGCTGTGTATCCAACCCCCAATCTCTTGAGAGGAACGTTATGAAAAAAACGCTTACTTTGTTCTTTGCCTCGGTCTTTTTGCTCTCCGCAAGCGCTGCGTTCGCGTGGCCAAAGCTCCCCAAAGGCTTCAAGTTTAAAGCTGGAAAGGTCTTGAAGTATCGCTTTGCTGCCGGTGATTACGGCGTCAAAAACGGTCTCGGTGTAGGCATCACCTACACATTTAGAACGGCCGGCCCCAAAGGCGGGACAATCACATTCAAAAACGTCAAAGCTTTGCTCGCGAGCCCACGAGTGAGCAACAAAGACAAGAAGTTCTTTCGTGCGTTGCGCAAGAAGATGCACAAACAATGGCTCCAAAAGCGCACATTCTGTCGTGCTTTTGTGAAGAGACTCAAGCGACAACAAATCGCCAGCCGCAAAAGAAAATGTGGGCTGCGAGCCGGAGCGTGGCTTCGCAATGGCAATCATGGCTACACAATGTGTATCAAACGCCCCAAACGTAACTCACAAAGAATGCTTAAGAGACGTGCTCGTCGTCTCCTTCGTTGCTCAAAACGCACACTCCGCTCCAAAAAGTCCAAGCTCACAAACTCCCGACGCTAGTCGTCTCTGCGTTGATGACCTTCAAAGTTGAATGGTCCAAAAATCGAATTCGTGGAGCATACGATGAAACGATGTCTCTTTGTTCTGTTCTCAGGTTGTGTCTTTGTGTGTTTCTTGTTTGTCGGAATGTCTGACGCCCTGGCCTGGAAGTCATGTCGTTCGGGGTTTCGAACATACAAACATGGCAACTATCGCTGCACACTTGGTCGCAAAGATCAGTGTCTCAATGGCCGATGGAAATACAAAGGAAAGTGCGGCTTTTTCGGGAGGTTCTGCCACTATGGCTCAAAGAACTTCACCCACGGAAAGCTGCGATGCACGTCGGGAAAACGATACCAGTGCCGTAAGGGTCGTTGGAAATACATCGGAAAGTGCACAAGTGGCGGCAAAAATTGTCGTTCGGGTTTCCGGACTTACAAACATGGTCAATATCGCTGCACACTAGGGCGCAAAGATCAGTGTTGGTATGGGGCCTGGGTGTATCGTGGAAAATGTGGTCTCTTTGGTCAATTCTGCCACATTGGAGGTCGCTCATACAAAACAGGCGTGCAACAGTGCTTTCGAAAGAAGGGACAAAGTCGCCCTTACTTCCAAAAATGTCATCCTGGCAAATTTGAACATCAACAAAAAGCATTCTGGCAGACGATGTGGGGGACACCCTATTGTTGCAACCACAACAATCGCCCCTACCGCCAAGGACAGAAGGTCAGAAAAAATAGCCACTGGTATCGATGTTCAAAGGGAAAATGGGTCTGGTAAGACAGGCTAATACAAAAGCCCCATAAAAGATCCGGTTATTTGGGGGCACCACAGGCGATCCACTCAGCGAGTTTGTCGCGTTGTTCTTTGGGGGGATCGTCTGGTCCTGGAGGCATCGTCGTGTTGTTGGCCGCCGAACGTAGAAAAATCCGCTTCCTCAGAGCATGTGTCGCTTCATACGTATCAAATATATAGGCCAACGGTGCACCTCTTCGGCTCTTGCTGTCCACTGAATGACAACTATCACACCAATCCGCCAAAAATTGCTTGCCAAAATTCTCGTAGGTCAGCTTTGTACCCTCTGGCGGACACGAGACCTCCTCTAAATCCGTCCACAATCCGAAGTTCCCGCACCCGACGAGTGACAGAGAGACACAAAGACCGATACACGTTATCCATCGTTTGAATGTCATCAGATGCGCCCCCTATATCCCATAGTTGAAGCCAATGGCCAGTCGACCACCGGCGTACATCACCGGACCCATATCACCAGGGAACCACTTCAAGAACGCCTCACCTGACAGAAAAAAGACCCACTTCCCCTTCTTTAAGAACTCATACTCCGTCCCCACGGCAAAACCAATCCCACCACGGTGACGAATGCCATCACCCACACCAAGGATCGCCTTGATAAAGTCTCCGGCGATGACACTGAGCGATTCTTCGTGCTGATGGAGGATGAGGAGGCGACCAAAGGGGCGGAACTTGCCGATCTTCCCCCAAGCCTGAATCCCCAACGAGATGAGCGTGATAAAACGCTGGTCGACGGCCGCATAGTCGAGATTGATATCTGTGAAAACACCCAGAAAACCCCAATGGCGATACCCCAACTTGAGCTGCGTACAGGCGACCCCGTCACCTCGCCACTCTGTCCCAGCACCTCCAATCCCCAGTGAGGCCCGTAAATCACCGGCCTTTGCGTGGGATGGAATCGCCAACAATAAAGACGCGAGCAGACAAAGCCCTATCCATCGCGTGATTGTGTGATTGATCGTGTACATGATGATGAACCTCTTATTCCATCGGCCTTGTGGATGTGAGACTGAGCAGAGACCACTCATTCGCGCCGTGATTGTGTAAGTGAAAGTAAATGGGCGTCCCTTTGGGAATGTCTTCACTCACCGTCCATGTCAGCGTGTGTAGCTTCTTTGGGGAAGGGATCGGGATGGTGATGTCCCAAAGTGTTTGTCCACCGATACGGATGGCGACATGGGCTTCGGCTGCAGTCGATGAGCTGAGATCATAATGCCACAACTTGAGCTGAAGGGTGTCACCTTTGTGAAGCGCTATGAGGGCTGGCTGGCGTGCCGTCAGATAGCGACAGATCCCTGTGTGGACACCAAAAGACCACTCCCCATTGACGAGATGGGGCTCGGCGGCGTATGGACAGCGTACCTTTTCGGGGCGGTCTTTGAATGGATCCTCCGAGGCGGTCAATTTTTGCCAGGCTTTTGCGTTGACAAGTGACGTCGTGGTGACACATGTTCCTGTGTCTGGATGGGCGGTGGCACCTTTTGGACACGTCTTTTGTTGCTCAAGCTCAGGGATGTAATCACCACATCCTGTGAGCCAAAGGGCACATAATAGGAGCTGAAAGACTTTTCTTCTCTTTGCGGCTTTGCACTTCACGTCGTCGTCCTATTTTTTTGCGGGCGGGCTTCTTTGTAGTGTACTGCCTTGATCGAAAAGTATCACACTTTTGGTTTGCGCATGTCACTGTGGATAACGTATGATGTGAAGCAAGTTCATACATGAGAGAGCTGATCCCTCGAAGACCTCAACAGGAGCGAGTGTACAATATGGTAGGCGTGTGCTGAGATGACATCCAAACAACAGTGTCCACATTGTAAAAAAGACGTGGGCGGGGCTGGCGAAGAGATCACGTGGTCCTTTTGCCCACATTGTCGTTTTCCGTTGATGCTCGTCGCCGGAAAGTACAAACTGGAGAAAAAAATCGGCCGCGGCGGTTTTGGGAGTGTCTACCTCGCGACACACATCCATCTGCCTCGTAACGCCGAACGTGTCGTAAAGGTGATCAACTCGGAGATCTTCGAGGCCGATGAGATGCTCAAGCGCTTCCATCGCGAAGTCCACCTCACAGCGAGCATCTCTCAAATCAATGAACATATCGTCCATGTTTATGATGACTTCGGTCAGATCCCAGGGATGGGACACTACTACGTCATGGAATATCTACGGGGCAAGACACTCTCCGATATCCTCAGACGCCCCGATAAACTCCCCTCGATCAAACTCGCGCTGCATATCTTTCGTCAATTTTGTGAGGGGATGGAGGTCGCTCACCTCGAAGGGATCGTACACAGAGACCTGAAGCCCGATAACCTCATGTTGATACAACGTGAAGACGACCCGTACTTCGTAAAGATCCTCGACTTTGGCATCGCCAAACCCCTCGAAGGCGCTACACCCGAAAGTCGTCCCCTGACCGCCGGTCCGATCGGGACACCTATGTACATGTCTCCCGAACAATTCTTGCACCAAACCATCGACACACGGGCTGATGTCTACGCGATGGGGCTGATCTTGTACGAGCTGCTCACGGGACAATCTCCCTTCCTCTCGGGAGAACAAGATGGACAGTATTTTATCCAGGAGGTCGCACAGCGCCACCTTCGGATGCAGCCTCTCCCCCCCCGAAAAGTCCGACCTGATAGAAATATACCTGCTGCACTTGAGGCCGTCGTCCTGCAAGCGCTCTCCAAAGAGCCGGAAAAACGCTTCTTCTCTGCACGTGAATTCAAAAACGCGATCGACGGGCTCGGACTCCGTCAAACACTCTCCTCCTCCGAATTAGAAGCGTTCTCCGACATCCCAAACAGACAAGAGGACACACTCCAGCCAACACCCCGACATAAACGCCAGACAGAAGACGTCTCTTTCGGAACCCCTGTTCCCTTTCACAGGACACCAGGACAAACACCTCGACAGCGGACGCCAGGAGGGACACCACAGGGACAAGAGCGCATGACACAGTCGATGCCGCTCGAAGCCGAGGCCGTCCAGGATGTCGCGTTCCTCGAAACGATCGCCTCAACTGGAGATATGCCACTCGGAAGACCTGCACCATTGCCGACAGCGTCTGCTCTCGATGAACACACACAGGCACCACCTGTCTCGACACCTGTGACGATACAACCTGCCGAGCGGCCTGCTTTTTCAATCAAGAATGTGTTGGTCGTCGCGTTGTTGCTGGTGTTGATGTCTGGTTATGTTGTGTACGCTGTATGGTGGGGGGTACAGCGTCATTCTAAGGTGAAAAAGGCTAGGGCCCAAACGCTCACTCGACGTATCCTCCCGCGGACAAAGAAGGCGGCGCCACGAAAACGACCTGTCGTCGCACCGCCTGTCCGTCAAAAGACATGCAAAGATGGGGAGACTCGACCGTGTTTTTCGGGGCCTGAGAGCGCAAAGGGCGTTGGACGCTGTCGCGCTGGTGTGCAGACGTGTCAGGCGGAGAAGTGGTCCACATGTAAAGAGGAGAGATTGCCTCGTAAGGAACGTTGTAATCGCCGGGACGATGATTGTGATGGTCGCGTCGATGAATCCTTTCCAAAGCTCGGCAAGACGTGCCTCGTCAAGCGTCACCAATGCACCTTTCAGGGGACATGGCGTTGTGCGAAGGGAGAACGGGCGTTACAATGTACCTCAATGGTGTGGCGCAAACGCAGAGGTTACAAGCCTGTCTGGATGTCGATATCCCCAAACAGTCATACATTCCATGTGACACATGGCCGTTCTCATCACACTCGAAAGAAAACGCTTCGGGTGAAGGGTTTGAGCTGTTTGGAGTTGAAGAAAAAGACGGCTTTTCAGATCTGGTCGAAAGGGTATGATCGTTGCACATTCTATCTGCGTGTCACCAAACAATGGACCGAAAAGAAGCCCCATCGCATCCATATGAAACGTAGATCGGACCTCGATAATGCGACCAATTATTGCTTGCGTTCCCAGTAAATCCACTCTCTCTCACTCTGAGAAGTCCCCGCCCATCCTGGCTATATCCAACCTGTTATGCTCCCTTCTTGGGTTGTTGTCTTTTTTCACACTTGTGGTGTTTCCTTCATCCAATGCGATGGCTGCGGTCTCGTGTGGTACGTTGTATCAACAAAAAAAGTACGCAGAGGCCGGTGATTGCTTTTGGAAGCAGGCCGTCAAACTTGGACCTGGGCAAAAGCTCAAGCTTCAGGAGAAGTACGAAAAAGGGCGTCGTCTGCGCAACGCAGCGCGCTGTTATGCGAAGGCGGCGAAGAGCCTGTTAGGTACATTGATCCCAAAGGGGGGGACGAACAAAGACCTCAAGATGACGAAAAAGAACGCCCAGACATTTACGAGGGCTGCGTACTTTCGGGAGCGTGGTGTCGCGATGTTGCAGGTGTACCGGGAGGAGAAGCTCTACGAAGATCCACAGGTCTTTCAGCGGACTTGGGAACTGGAGCGCACATGGAGTCGGAAAATAGGGTACTCTAGGGTGACCATTCAGACAAAGCGCGTCGACGCAAAGCTCTGTGTGGAGGGGTTTCGCACGAAGATATGTCGTGAGGGGATGTCTTGGCGTGGGCGTTTGCGTCCTGGGATCTACAAGGTGGAAGTTGGGTATCCTGGTTTGCCTGCCGTTTTCAGAAGACGCACCTTTTTGTTGCGCCCAAGATCGAAGAGAGTCCTGCCTTTCCAACCTCCCAAACGCACGCGCTCAATGCTCTCCTTGAAGAGTCAACCAGAGAAGAGTCGGATCTATATCAATGGCCATCTTGTCGGTACGACGCCGCTGCGACTCATTGTGCCTTCAGGGAGGCACAGTATCGAGCTGCGCAAAGGGTGTTATCTACGACAGGCCCAAGCGGTCGCTGCACCTGCCAACAAAAAGACCCAGCTCAGTTTGCGCCTGCGTCGTGATCCATACTTTCTCAAGTGGCGACGGGACGTGAAGAAGCAAAAAGATGACCGCTTTTGGGGGTATATATTCACAGGTATTGGTGGTGCCTTCGTCGGAGGAGGGATCGTCTTGTCCGTGGTCGCAAATGATACTCTAGACAAGGCGCAAGAAGCCTACTTTCTCTCGACGGAGAGTCCAGAGAGTCTGGCGAACTTTAAAAAGCTCGCAAACGAGTACAACGGACTTCACTTGGTGCGGATCCTGTCTTTCGTGGCGGGGATTGGCGTACTCGGTTTTGGTGGCTGGCGCTTGGGGGCGACGTCCTTTCGTGTGAAGCGTACCCCATGTGAAGAGCTCGAACGAAACGATCGTTTCCGCGCGCCAAAGTGGAAGACCAACAAGGAAGGGGTCCGTATTGTCGATGACAATGTGCTCATCGAACCCCCTTCTAAGCGACCTTAAAGAGAGCACTCATTGTCTATCGGAGCGTTGAAAAGATGAACACAACACGTCATTTGGGTCGCAAGAGTATCTTCTACACCCTTACATGTTTGCTCTTTATGGGGGTGTCTTTATTCGGATTTGTAGCCTGCTTTATCGATGTCGATGATCCTGCGAAGAGCGTCTTTCCTTCTGATCAGCCGTTGTTTGTATGTACCTCACTCTCGTCATGTGATGGAGGCGATGAGCAATGTTTCAAGCGTTCATGTCCACCCAGTGTTCCTTACTGTGTCAATGGTGTCTGCCGACAGTGTGAAACAGCGACGGATTGCGTCGATGGAAAAACGTCCTGTGTCGATGGCCGATGTCTTCCATGTGATGGTGTCTGTGAGTCCGTGGCTGCCGAGAGGAGCACCAAGGGGACATCAACAGGTTTGGGGATAAGAGCAGATGCACAACATCGGACTTGGATCGTCGGGAAGTACAAGGGAGAGGTCGCCTTTGGTCCCTTCAAACCGACAGGTGAAGAGATAAATGAAGAGACGGGCAGTCGCTACAGAGGATATGTCGCGTTAGTCGACGCTTACGGCTCTTTTCTTTGGGTCGCCAAGGTTTCCTATCCCGACAGCCAACTCCACGATGTATGGTTTGATGACAAGGAATTTGTCTATGTTGTGGGGTACAAAGACCTCAGCACAACACCAACTCTGTTTGTGGCAAAGTTCAAGGTCGCGATCTCATCGCGCGTAGATACAAAAAATCTTGTGGACACTGTTGTCGCCGAAAAAGAATTGGCAAAGACCACACCCAAACACAATTCCATCTTGAATGCTGTGATCACAGTCCAACAGGGCGGAGCATTGTACGTCGCTGGGAGCAGTCAGGAGGGGTTGTTTGTGACGCAGCTCGACACGAGCTTCAATGTTGGCAAAGAGGGGTGGCCTTTTGTCGCGAAGGTGGACAAGGACAAGTCGGGTGTTCCCCATCCCTCCGTTGTCTCTGCGTTGACCCACACAAAAGATGGCAAGATCGTCCTCGCGGGTTATTTCCAGGGGACGTTGTCTGTGGGGGCAAAGAGCCTCGTCGCACAGGGGCGTCACGCGATATGTTTGTTTGCGTTGACCGAGAAGGGGACGTTGTCTTGGGTGACGGAGACGTTGGACGCTGTGGATGCACGTGCGCTCGCACTTCACTACTCACAGAAGGATGAAGACTTCCTGCTCGCAGGGGATTACTACGGATATCTTCGCTTTCAGGCAGCAGATGACAATACACCACAGTTTCCATTTGTGATCGAGAAGACTGCGTTTATCATGCGTGTTGGGAAAGATGGACGTCCTTATGAGCGCGTGCGTCTCGACAATGACGCGTTTTTGGACAAACAAGATGGTGTTGAGGCGCGTCGTTTCAGCTCGGTAACATCGCTCGCAAGACTCGGTGATGGTTCGATCTTGGCGGCTGGATTTCAGCGGGAGTTCAATCTATGTGGACAAAAAGTTGAGGAGAAAGATCTACATGAGGTTGTAAAGACAGGCGACGATGCAGGGCGCATTATCAGAGCAGTGACTGTGCTTCGGGATGCATTCCGAGACGCAGGCTCAGATGAAGTGCTCTCTGAACCCCCTCTGGGGTCGTCTTTCTTGATCAAGTTGCAGAAGACATCGGACTCATTGGTATGTCAGGGCGCGAGTCAAACATTTGAGCAGGGACGGTATATGAAGGTCGCATCGGCGGAGACGAACAAGATGGTTTTGTACGGTGATCAGTCGATCGCGTTGATGGGGAATTTTTTACATCAGTTGTATCTGCCGGCATATTGCAGTCATAAAGAGAAGGTCTTTAAGTCAGGTCTTTACAAAGGTGAGCATACATTTGTCTGGCGACTCCCATTGGAGTTGAAGGCGTGTAAGACGGACGATACAGAGGAAGATTGATGTATATTCTGCCGGAGGTGCTGAATAATTCGGCGCTCCCCTCGTCTGATTTTGGGTGAGTTAGTTTCTGAACGATGTCTATGCAATGGAGAGAGATGATGTTGAATCGAGTATGGAAGGGTGTGTTGTTGGGGGTTGGTTGTTTGTTCCTTGGTGGAGGTGTTGTTGGCGCAAAAAAGCTGACACAACAAGTGAAGATTGTTCCCAAAGGACAACATGTTCTCATTGAGGCACGTGTTCCGAAGAAGCAGCTTCAGATAGTGGGCAAAAGAGGGATGAAGACTGTTCTACGTGTCTACCGCCATGACGGGAGAAAGTGGGCACGTTTTCACGCCCTGGATCTGCGCAAGCAGCTGTGGAAGAAGAAGTTCTCTAAAAAGCGAGTATGTCGTGGGGTCAAGTCATTCGCGGTGTTGCAAACTGCGATCAGTCAGTACCACCTGCGCAAGAAGAGATGGTGGAACACAAAGGTGAAAAAGCTCCAAAAGGCTTTTGTCCCTACGTACTTCCAGACAACACGCATCGTCTGTCAGGCGCCTCGGGTGAAAGCCAAAGCACAGAAAAAAATGCGCACACGTCGAGCGATTCGCCGACCCAAGGTGGGGGCTTTTGGGCGCGTTGGGATGGCAAAATCAGCACCTTCAAAGGCTGGCTTTGCTGCAGCGAAGGCCGGTCGCGTGACCAACGCTTGGCGTGGGACACAGTCATTTTTGCAGATCCACGGTCACGCTTGGGGCCCTGCAAAGAAGGGGCGTGTGACCAATCCCTGGCGCAAAGCCCATAAACGTGGCCGCGTGACCAATCCCTGGCGCAAAAAGCGCACCTCGAAAGGCAATGGACGGGTCACCAACCCCTGGTAGTCTCGTTATAACGACCTCTTATGTGTTCCCAACCTTCCTACTCTCTTGTTTCGTCCAACGGCCCCAATTGACACAGAAGTTTATGTGCGGGGATGTTGTGAAGAAAATTGTGTCTCCACTTCTCAATGTCGATTCCCTTCGCTTGTTCTTGTAACGCTTGAAAAACTTGCTCCAATCTACGTTGGCTCTCTGCTTTGTCTTGGGTGCTTTGTATTTGTATACAAGTCAGCTCAATCCAAAAGTGCTCATTGGCGTATTGAATGTGTTCATTGTGCTCGGACTGGAGAATCGATTGCAGCAGTGTATGTGCTTGTTGTGATTGCGCTTGTGACAGATGGACGCGCGCCTGTCCTGCGAGCGCCGCAAAGTACTCACCATACCGGGGGATGGATAAGAAGATCTCCGCAGCTTGTTTGTAAGTTGCGAGGGCGTTGACGGGCTCGTTTTGGGCGGCTTGCAGGTGTCCTTGTGTCAAGAGGGCGGTCGCTCTCATCTCTTTCTCGTCGAGTGTTTCGATACATGTAAAGGCGTGTTGGAGGGTGGACTGTGCGTCGTCAAACTGTCTCCTGTAAAAGAGCGTCTCCGAGAGAAGACAGAGCGCGTGGCCTTCGAAGTAGAGGTGTCCGATCGAGCGGCTCAGCTCAAGCGCACGTTGAAGGATCTCTTGGGCTTGTTGGTGGTTGCCCATGCGCAGATGACATTCACCAAGTGTGCTCAAGCCGTAGCTTTGTGTGGCTTTGTCATTGATCTCTTGGCTGATACGGACGACTTGTTCGAGTGCTGGGATGGCTTCTGTGAATTGTCCACATTTGAGCAGACAGTAACCGAGATTGCTCAAGGAGACACAGCTACCTCTTCGTGAGCCGAGTGTTTGGAATGTCTCCCACGAGCTACGGAATTGAGCTGTGGCTGCGACAAAGTCGTCGCGTTCGAGTAGGAGTGTACCGACATTGTTGCGAAGTCCAGCGACGTCGAGTTTTTGTTCCAACGCGGTGCAGATCTGGAGCGCTTCATCTGTGCAGCGGATCGCTTCATCGAGTTGGTGGAGGTCGCTGTAGCAGATACCAAGGTGGCGGAGACATGCAGCTTTGACAGAGGGAGCGTTGGCTTGCTCGGCCAGCGCAAGAGCCTCCTCTAATTTTTGTTTGGCGGCTTCGCCGTTGCCTTGGAGTCTGAGCGTCCACCCCCACTGCTGGAGGGCTTTGGCGGTGGAGGTGAGATCGTTTATCGAGGTCGCCTGTTCGATGATTTGTTGGGCTTCTTCAATCGCGTGGCTGTAACCGTGGTTGGTGAGTGCGTAATTGAGCCGTCTGAGCGCGACCTCGATCTGTTTGGGGGGCGGGAGCTGTTTGGCGAGCTGACGAAGGGTCTTGAGTGCTGCGCGTTGTTCTTCTCTTTTGCCGAGCAGATCGTAAACTCGTTCTCGTTCGAGGTGGAGAGAGAGTAATTCTTCAGAGGCCGTTGGTGGTGTCAACTCGATGGAACGGCTGAAGTAGGCGAGGGCTTCTTCGTTGGCGTATTGGCGGGCTGCGTATTGACCGGTGAGTTTGGTGTAGTGTTGCTCTCGTGAAGGGTCATCGGCGTGGTGCCAGTGATAGGTGAGCAGCGGGAGCCATACTCCCTCTGTGTGGTCGGCTGCCTGTTTGTAAAGGTGTTCGAGGTGTTCGGCGATGGTCCTGTGGAGTTGTCGTCTCTGTTGGTAGAGCAGTGAGCGGTAGGAGACCTCCTGGATGATCATGTTCTTAAAGGCGAAGTGTGTTTGATCGTCGCTCTCTTCGAGGGTGAAGGCGTCTTTTTCGAGATTGGCGAGGAGGACGTGGAGTGTGTCTTGATCGATATGTGTATGTGTGATGATGGCTTTGTGCAGGAGCGGAAAAGAGAAGCTGCGCCCAATCACAGAAGCGACACGGAGGGTGAGTTGTCGCTCTGGTGGGAGTTGATCGATGCGCGCGAGGAGGAGACCTTCGAGCGAGTCGGGGAGGGTGACATTTTTGATGTCAAAGGAAGGTGCGAGTGTGCAGCGTTTGTCTCCATCGATATCTGAAATATGTAAGAGTTCTTCTTTTCGAAGCAATCGCAGGAGTTCTTCTGTAAAGAGTGGATTTCCTTCGGCTCTCGTTTCGACGAGCTGACAAAGTGTTTCTGGGATTGCGCCGATTGGGAGTTCGAGGTTTGATGCGAGGAGGGCGCGCTGTTCGTCTTGACTGAGAGGTTGTATGGTCTCGATATGTGCGAGCGATTCGATATGTTGTAGCGCGTCTTGTTTGCAAGAGGGGTCGTGTGGGCGGACTGTTGTGACCAACATGATGCCTGTGGGGGCGATGTCAAGGCTCCAGGCGAGCTCGTGTAGGAGTTCCCAGGAGAGTGAATCGAGCCACTGTAGGTTTTCGAGCACGACACAGCAAGGGTGTGTGTGTCCGAAGCTCTTGAGCAGGCGTATGAGCATCTGGTGAAGGTTTTGTTTGCGCAGGGCTGTGTCGAAAACCTGTGTGCGCTCTGTCTCGGGAAAGGAGACCTCCAAGAGCGCGTTGAGGAGCGGGAGGAGTTCAATGTCCTCGGGGATATACTGTTCGATGATGTGCTGGATACGTGTGGTTTTTTGGCTCTCTTCGTGCAGCCCAAAGAGATCCTGGAGGACATCTCGCCAGACCCAGTAGCTGGTTTGTTGTTCGATATTTTGGCCACTGCCTTGCAGCCACGTGAGGTGATGTGCCTGGCATTGTGTTTTGAAGGCGTGTAACAGTCGTGTTTTTCCGATCCCAGCGTCGCCTTTGAGCAGGACGATGTGGTTGTGGCCTTGTGTGACGTGTTCGATGTATTGGGTGAGTCGTTGCAGCTCGTCCTGCCGCCCGATCATGGGCGTGTGGAAATCCTCTCGTTCCAGTTGGGAGAGATAGAGTGGTCGGTAGACAGGGAGTGGTTGGGCTTTTCCTTTGAGCTTTACGGGGGAGTGGGAGGTGTATTCGATATATTTTTGTGTGAGGCGGTGGGTTTCTGGGTCGCAGAGGATGTCTTCGGATTTTCCCATCAGACGTGCTGCGAGATTGACAGTGTCTCCCATCGCCGTATATTCGCGTCTCGAATCACTCCCTACTGGACCCGCGAAGACACGACCTGTGGCGATCCCTATCTTGAGGGTGAGTGCTTGTGTCGTGGCGATCTGTTGAAGCTCTAGACCACAGCGGACAGCGCGCAGAGGATCGTCTACGTGGGCGAAGGGAGGGGCACCAAACATCATGAGCATGATGGTCCCTTTGTCGTCGATCGCGAGTTTGTTGATGTGTCCCTGGTATCGAGCGACTACGGTCTGTGCGTGTCTCATAAATTGGTGAAGTGCGGTGATGCTCTCCTCGCCTTGGAAAGAACCGAGGCCGATAAACAGGACGCTCATCGAGCGCAAGACACCAAGCCACTGATGCAGATCGGCTTCACCGCCCCAAGAGAGGACGGTCTCGGGGACAAAGCGGCGCAGCAACGCTGGGAGTTGATCTGAGGAGGCTTGAAGGTCCGCCCTAAACAGAGGACGAGGAGGCAAAGGGTGTGGATAGAGTAGCGTTTGGGCTTCCGGGCTGATGCAGACATCACCTCTCTCGGCCTGTCCTTCTGCGAGGGTTGCTTGTGTCAGGCCTGGGCCAGCGATCGCATACTCCCAGTGTTGGTACATGCCGCCGAGCTGCATGGCGAGGATGTCGCCACCACCAATCCCGACTTTGAGCCCTAACTCGACAGGACCAATACTGCTTTGCAGGGGGTTGAGAGCCTGCATCACACGTTGTAGCGCGTTACCCGCCTGATAGGCGCGACGGAGTAAGTGGGAGAGTGGCTCAGCACCTGTAAAGAGAACGGTGATGGCGTCCCCTCCAAACTTGACAACGTCACCTCCTTCTGCCTCAAGCGCTGCGATCAGTTGGCGAAAAGCGTGGTTGAGCAGGCGCGTGATCTCCTCTGGACCCTCGTCGCCTTTCGCTGCGAGCGCCTCTGTCAGAGGTGTAAAGCCTGATATATCCGCAAACAACACCGCACCTTGTAGAGACTCAACGAAGGGGGTTTGTGATGTGGTCGGTTGAACATGGCTGACTTGGTTTTGTAGAAGCTGTGCTGGAATGTAAGGCAGGATACTCAAAACTTTTTGGGCCATGTTCTTCTCTTTTGGTTGGGGGCTTGGTTTGGGTCGAACCCTACAATGCCTCACTGTACCACAAGAAATCAGTCACCAAAAGTTTACGTGTCTTCTTTGTCCGCGTTGAAGGGAGGCGCGTGTGTGTCGGGAGATGTCTTGTTGTGTCGAGGTTTGCATTTGTTGTATATTGTGCGCACATTCAATCCGATGGTCCAAAAAGAAGAAGGCGAATGATGAAAAACCACAAGGTGATGCAAAAGCTTCGGGAACGCTACATCGAGAGCATCCCCAACAAAATGGATGTGTTCGAGCAGGCGATCACTGAGTTTAAAGCTGAACAGAGTGAGGAGGCGTTGGGGACACTTCGGCGTCTGGCACATCGGATTCGTGGTTCTGCCGGAGGATATGGATTTCCTGCGCTCGGTGAGAAAGCCGGTGAGCTAGAGCACACCGAGGTCGAACAGATCGTCGAAGCGACGCAAGCGTTCATCCAAGAACTTCACTGTTTGTACGAACAACACCATCCTTGTGAATTTCGTGTCCTGCTGATCGAGGATGACCTCGACGCCGTTGAGCTTGTACGCGCGATTCTCGAAGGGAAGCCTGTCAAGATCGATCATGTTATGACCCAGACGGAAGCATTCCAGGCGCTTAAAGAGCAGAGATACCAGTTGATATTGCTGGATCTCGTGCTCCCTGACTGTGATGGCCGCACGATCCTCTCTGCGCTGCGGGAGCAGATGGAGTACGCAGCCATTCCGGTGATTGTGCTCTCAGCCTGGAAGACAAATTCACTCGTGCGCAATGAGTGCTCTATCTACGGAATTGAGGCGTTTATCGAAAAACCAGTCCCTGAGGATACGTTCCCGACTCTTGTGATGTCCGCGTTGACGAGGGGGCAGGATATGAGACAGATGAATGAAGATCCGCTTACAGGGCTGAATAATCGACAAGGATTTTTTCAGTCTTTTGAGCCTGCTTTGTCCCTTTGTCGTCGAGAGCGTCGGCCAATGTCACTGGCATTTTTTGACATTGATTTGTTTAAGTCACTCAACGATACATTTGGACATGATGCAGGGGATGAGGCGCTCGTTCATATCGCGAATCTTCTCGAACAGAGGCTAAGAGGGTCTGATATGATCGCACGTTGGGGAGGGGAGGAGTTTCTTTTGGCGCTCCCTGGAACAGATCGATTTGGCGCGAAGAGTTTGATCGAGGCGATTCAAAAGCAGCTACGTGAGAGCTCGCAAGAGCACTGTGTGCGTATGGTGACGTTTTCCTGTGGGATCGTTGAGATCGAGCCTTGGGAGGCGTTTGATGTTGCGTTGTTGCGGGCTGATAAGCTTCTTTATGCGGCGAAAAAAGCGGGACGAGATCAGTGCTTGCTTGAGACCGACGTCGCACAAAAGAAACGACTGCGTATCTTGTTGGTTGAAGATGATGAGCTTGTCACTGAGCAATTGCTGGGTATGCTCACACCTGAGTACGACGTGAGATATGTCTCTTCTGGGGAGGAGGCGCTTGCGTGCGTGTTCAATGAGCCGTTGTATGATCTCGTGATATTGGACCAAAAGATGGAGGGGATGAGTGGGCTGGAGGTGCTCAAGAAGATCAAGCTACAGACCACTTACTGTTCGGTACCTGTTGTCTTTTTGACTGTGGTGGGGGAGCGCTCTGCGATCGAAGAGGCTTTTCGTTTGGGGGCTGCCGATTATATGCTAAAGCCTTACAACGAAGCCTTGCTCTCTGTGAAGATTAAGCGTTTTGTGATGAAGCGTTAAGAGCCTCGTTTGGTAGAAAAATGGCTTGCAACATGCTCTGAAGGGCGTCACGTGTGACTGGCTTGGAGATGCTAAATTCGACCTCTGGAAGGGAGCTCTGCATATCATCTGCAACAACGCTGACAAGGGCGATGGGGATATCTTTTGTGTGGTCCGATGCTTTGAGTGAAGAGACCAATTGCCATCCGTTGAGCTTGGGCATCAACAAGTCGATAATAAGGAGGTCTGGTTCCCACTCTTGTAGCAACAGAAGTCCTTCTTCTCCGTTGGATGCCTCGCGGATCTCACAGTGAAACTCTTGCAAAATCAACGACAGCAAAGAGCGCGTATCAGCGTCATCGTCGATCAACAGGATCTTCTTGGGAGAATGTTGAAAGTAGTTATGGAGTTGGAGGACAGGGAGAAGTGAGTGGTTTTTGTCTGGATCATAGTGGGTGGACTTTGCCGTGTTCTCTTCTGGGAGCGAGGTCTCTTGCGCTTGTAAAAAGTGCATCCGGAACGTCGAACCTTTGTCTGGCTCACTCTCTACCTCCAGTTGGATTCCAAGATCTTGGCAAAGAGATTCTACAATAGCCAGTCCAAGACCTGTGCCCATGTAGCTTCGTGACTTTTGGCTGTCGACTTGCGTGAAGGGCTGGAAGATCGTCTTGAGCGCGCCTTCATCCATCCCAATCCCTGTGTCGATCAGCTCCAGTGTACGGAGTTGGTGGTCTTGGGTTGTCTTTACGCGTAATGTGACGCCGCCTTGTTCTGTGAATTTGACGGCGTTGGAGAGTAGGTTGAGCAGGATCTGCTTAAGTCGTTTGCGATCAGTGTGTATGGGGGCAACTTCCTCTGGACACACCAGCTCAATGGAGATGCCTTTCTCTTGCGCAAGAACCTCTTGCAGTCGTATGACTTCCTCTACAACTTCTTCTGGTTGGAGCATCTCTTTGTGGTATGTCATCTTGCCGGCTTCGATCTTGGAGATGTCGAGGATCTCGTTGATGAGCTGGAGCAGATGGAGGCCGTTCTCCGAGACACGTGAGATGTATTTGAGGTCTGTCGTGCTAAGATTGCCAGCCTTGTTTTTGCCCAGCAGTTTGGAGAAGCCGATGATCGAGTTGAGTGGTGTGCGCAGCTCATGACTCATTGTGGCCAAAAATTCGCTCTTAGAGCGGTTTGCGGTTTCGGCTTCAAGTCTTGCTTGTGTCAGGGTTTTTTCGTGTTCAACACGAGGGGTTAGATCGTGTACACTTGCGATGACATTTTCTTCCGCTGGATTGAGCGTCGCGGTCCAAGAGAGCCAGCGCCAATCCCCATTACTCGCGCGAAAGCGCTTGTTGAATTTGGCTGAAGGGCGTTGTTTGTCAACCATCGCACGCCACTTTTTCATCAACGGTGCTTTGTCCTGAGGATGGATAAACTCGATGAGTGGCTTGCCCAATAACTCTTCTCTTTTGTAGCCCAAGTGTGTTGTCCACGCTGGGTTGACCTCTTGAAAGTAAGTGTCATTCCCCACAATACACATAAGATTCGAAGAGATCGTAAAGAAGCGCTCTTGTAAATGCTGGAGTTTCTCGCTTGTTGCGGCTGTCGAGGCGAGGTTTTGTTGGAGCTTTTCGTTTCGTGCGTATTGCAAGTCTCCGCGAAACTGACGCATCACAGTGTTCGCGAGAGAGCGAAGCAGTTCTTTTTGTTTTGTGGTGATCTCTCTTGGTTTGTGGTCGATCACACACAATGTTCCCAGCACGAGATCGTCTTCTGTGGACAAAGGTGCCCCTGCATAAAAGCAGACCTTTGGGTCGCCTGTCACGAGTGGGTTGTCCGCAAAGCGTTCGTCTTGATGGGCGTCATAGACGTAAAGAGGTTTACCTGATTCTACGACGTGCCCGCAAAAGGACACATCTCTCCCTGTTTGTTCAGCGTCCAGGCCAACTTTGGCTTTAAACCACTGCCTGTCGTGATCGACAAGAGAGATAAGCGCGATGGGAGTGCCACAGATGTGAGCGGCGAGACGTACGATGTCATCGTATGCTTCTTCTGGTAAGGTGTCCAGGATGTTGTAAGCGTGTAACTGTTTGATACGCGCAGCTTCATTGTCTGGGGCTTGGGGGGCTTTCATGTGACTTCTCAGGTGCTATGTGTTGAACAGATTCTCGATGGTTTGGAGGAAGATTTCGTCGTCGAGGATGGGTTTGCTGATGTATTGATCAAAGCCCATGGAGAGGAATTTTTCCTCGTCGCCTTCCATCGCGTGTGCAGTCAGCGCGACGACAGGGCATGTCGCCAAAGGTCCTTCTTTCAGCTTTTGGAGAACCTCTGTCCCGTCCATGCCAGGCAAGGATATGTCAAGCAGGATGGCATCAGGAGGCGCTTGTGACATACCTTCGAGGGCGGAAGGGCCGTCTTCGTATTCATCGATGTCGAAGTGGTCTTCAAGAAAAGCTATGATCAACATTCGATTGTCTGGGTTGTCCTCAATTAGTGCTAACTTCTTCATTTCGTAAGCTTTCCTTTCCTATTCACTCTATGACTGCTACGAAGGCGAGGTGTTGTTGCGCAGTCATTCGGGTGTGTACATACACCAAAAGGCGCAAGGTTGCAACACACGATATATATGATCAACTTTGTGCGCTGTTCGTTCTATTGACAGTTTTTTGAAGCCCACTGTCAAAGGTCATTGGAGGCAAAAAGGGACAAGGAGTTGGAATATACACAACGGCCTTACGAAAAAATGAGTTCTGTGCGATGGTTTGCCCATAACAAGGAGAGGCCGTTGTTGACACATTTATCTGTCTCCTGAGGCTTCACGTCGAAGCTCTCGCTGTCTCAAGGAATGCACATGTCACGATATCGTTTAAAAATGGACAGTCCCCTCGGTACGCTGCAATTGTTTGCGACTGAGGATGCCCTCACACATCTTTTTTTGCCGACGTACAAGTTGCCCTTACCCGTGGGTGCAGTGGACAACGCTGAACATCCAGTGCTGCTTGAAACACGCGAACAGCTTCATGCCTACTTTGAAGGGACACGAACGGAGTTTGATATCCCTGTGTCACAAGAAGGGACCGATTTTCAGGTGGAGGTGTGGTCAACCTTGCAGGAGATCCCATACGGAGAAGTGTGGTCTTATCAGCAACTCGCAGAGACCATTGGGCGGCCAAAGGCCGTGCGTGCTGTTGGGGCGGCGAATGGACGCAACGCGATCTCTATCATTGTCCCTTGTCATCGGGTGATGGGAGGGGATGGTTCTTTGACTGGGTACGCAGGTGGGGTCGACGCGAAGCGGTGGTTACTGGAACACGAAGGTTACACGTTCTCCGACACATCACAGCTCACACTGTTTTGACATCAGTACACAAAATCATCATTTCCGTCTGTGGTCGTGACGATCAAGATTGTGCTGTCTTTGATCTTGGCATCGAGCTGTTGGTACGCAGCGATGACTGTGTCTGTGTATTGTTTGTTGTAGGAGAGGATGTATAGAATCGAGCGCTCCCAGGCGTCTTGTGTTGATGCGTTTGATGCGCTGAGTGGGATGTCTCCTAACTTTTTGTTGAGGAGGGTCTTGGCCTCTTCAACTGTGTAGGGATTGCTCGGTGGAAAATGAAACGCTCTTGTCACACTGACACCGATCTTTCGCCCATCGATTGTGACGAGTATGTCGGTCTTCTTGCCTGTCGATTGTTTGTAGGTGATCTCGGCCTCTGTTTTGAGAAGGGTGCTGAGTTCACAGCGTTTGAGCACCTCAAACGCCAACACCTCTGAGTGAACTGAGCTCCCACCGAGATTACCTGTCTTAAAGATCTTCATCCCGCCAGTTGTGAGTTTATTTTCGTCAAAACCTGTTTGTCCAAAGTCGATACTGTTGCGGAAAATGAAGGGCTCCGTTTTTTTGTTCCACTCCTCATCATCGAGTACACCACACTCTCCAGAGATCGTCCCGAGTCCAGGCAGTGGGAGCGTTTGCTCGGGGGTTGTCTCTTGGACTGGTTCGGGGGGCTGCTCTTGGGTTGGCTCTGGCTGTGGCTCAGGTGGAAGCTCTGGTGTTGGTTCGACTGTAGGCTCGACACTTGCGTCTTGTACATCCGGTTCATCTGTGGGTTCGGACGCAGCCTCTGTTGTGGACTCCTTTCCTGTCGTTTGTTCGGATGCATCGACTTGTTGTTCTTTGGCTTGTTCTGTGTTGTTGGGTGTTGAACAAGATGTCGTCAGTTGGAGGGCGACCAACCACAACAAGACGAACAATATATGACGAATGGACTTTGACATATCAGCTCCAAGATCAAATGGTTGTGTGGTGTGTCATCATAGGAAAGAGGGCACACCATTTGGATGATGTGTACCCTTTCTCGTCAGAGGATGCAAGTTGGTTGGTGTATGGATTGGTTTTAGGCTTTGGAGGGGTCGAATTGTCTGAGTCGTAGGGCGTTTGTAAGGACGAAGAGGCTGGAGAGTCCCATCGCAGCCGCAGCGATCATTGGGTTGAGTGTGATTTTGAACGCAGGATACAGCGCACCCGCAGCGACTGGTATGAGTAATGCGTTGTAAATGAACGCCCAAAACAAGTTTTGCTTGATATTACGAAGCGTCTCTGCTGAGAGGGCGCGTGCGTAGACGAGTCCTGTTAATTCTTCTCTCATCAAGACGACATCAGCGGACTCGATCGCGACATCTGTTCCGGTCCCGATCGCGACGCCGATATCAGCTTGTGCGAGCGCTGGGGCGTCGTTGATGCCGTCTCCGACAAAGGCGACCTTGTGGCCTTTGGACTGGAGCTCTTTAACGACGTTTGCTTTCTCTGCGGGGCGGACATCGGCGTGGACCTTGTCGATACCGAGTTGTGAGGCGATCGTCTGTGCTGTTGAGGGGTTATCACCTGTAATCATGACGACCTGTGTGCCTTGTTTATGAAGCTTCTCGATCGTCTCCTTGGCGGTCTCTTTGATTGGATCTGTGACCGCGAGGAGCGCGACGACTTCTTGTCCTACAGACAAAAAGATGGGGCTCTTTCCAGCTTGGGAGAGGGCGTCTTTTTGTGTGGAGAGAGAAGACACATCCAACCCACGCTCTTGCATGAGATGGGCAGAACCGATGGCGACCTCCTGATCTTGCACCACACCTTTGGCGCCAAATCCAGCGATCGCCTCGAAGTCTTGCACCTTCTCGGGTTTGATGTCTTTTGTGCGAGCGTACTCGACGATCGCCCTCGCGATGGGGTGTTCACTCGATTGCTCGATGGATGCGGCGTACCGCAGGATGTCTTCTTCTTTGTGTGAGGCGACTGTGTGGATGTCCGTCAATTGGGGGCGGCCTTGTGTCAGTGTGCCTGTCTTGTCAAAGGCGATGGTGTCTGTCTCCTGGAATGTCTGAAGACTCTCCCCTTTGCGGAACAAGTATCCCGACTCGGCTGCTTTGCCCGTCCCGACCATGATGGAGACAGGTGTCGCGAGTCCCATCGCACAAGGACAGGCGATGATCATGACGCTCACTGCGGCGACAAGTGCGTGGGTAATGGCTGGCGTGGGGCCGACAAAGAACCAGATCAAGAATGTCACCAGTGCGGCTGCCAGAACAGCCGGGACAAAGATGACGACGACTTTGTCTGCGAGCGCCTGGATTGCTGGGCGTGAGGCTTGGGCATCCTCGACCATCTTGATGATCTGGGAGAGTGTGGTCTCTTCACCGACACGATCGGCTCTGAACAAAAAGCTCCCAGATTGGTTGACTGTGCCACCTGTGACGCGGGCACCCTTGGCTTTTTCGACGGGGACAGGCTCCCCTGTGATCATGGATTCATCGATGTAGCTGCTGCCTTCGAGGACGATTCCATCGACAGGGATGCGCTCACCGGGCTTCACCCTGATGATGTCTTGTGGGACGATCTCTTCGATGGGGACTTCGACTTCTTCGTCATCTTTGACAATCCACGCTGTTTTGGCTTGTAAGTTGAGCAGTCTTTTGATGGCTTGGCTGGTGCGTCCTTTGGCTCTGTGTTCGAGGTACTTACCGAGCAGGACGAGTGTGACGATCATCGCAGCAGCTTCGTAGTACACGTGGACAGCGTTGGAAGGGAGGATGGAGGGGAGGAAGGTCGCGATCACAGAGTATACATACGCGGTGCTTGTACCGAGCATCACGAGGGTGTTCATATCGGGGCTGCCGTGACGAAGTGCAGCCCATCCAGTCCGATAAAAGGGCCAGCCTGGACCAAATTGGACGAGTGTGGCGAGGGCGAAGAACAGGTAATGTAGGTGCTGTGTGGAGATGACCTCCGCGCGAAGAGAGCGCAGGGAGGGGATGAGCATGGGGAGCATTTCAAGCAAAAAGATCGGCGTGGTCAGCGCGACAGACATCCACAGGCGCGTTCGTAGCGTGTGCTCTTCTTTCTCTTTGGCCTTTTGCTCGGCATCGCTTGTGTCCCCTGTGGCAGCCTGTTCGACGACCTCGTAGCCTGCGTCTGTGATGGCTTGTTTGATCGCGTTTGGACGGATGCTACGGGGAAGGTAAGTGACGTTGGCCTTCTCTGTCGCGAGGTTGACGCTGGATTCGACGACACCGTCGATCGCGTTGAGGGCTTTCTCAACGCGACCAACACATGAGGCGCAAGTCATCCCGCGTATTGGGATGGTGAGGGATTCTTTTAGTACTGTATAACCTGCGTCTTCGACGACTTTTGCGAGTGTGTTTGCGTTGAGTGTGTCTCCAAAGGTGACAGTTGCGCGTTGTGTCGCGAAGTTGACATTTGCCTCTTGTACGCCTTCTGTCTCGCGCAGGGCCGTCTCTACACGCCTGACACAAGAGGCGCAATGCATTCCTTCAACGGTAAACTCTGTCTTACACACATCGGGTGATGATGTGTTCATGTGTTGCTCCTTGTCTACGTTCTTCACGTGTCCTCTTGCGCGTATCGTTGGATGCGGACCTGAATATGTTGGTATGTCTGATCGATGAACGCCATGAGGATGCGGAAGTTATCGTTACCTTCTAGTTTTTCGGACATCAGCTGTTGCATCGCTTTATTGCGAATGGCCAGCAAGTCCTGGATTGCTTGATCGTACTCTTCAAGGCTCGTCGTGGCTGAGAAGTCCTTTTGTCGTTGGAGAACGCTGTCGTAGTATCTATCATTGCGTTCCTTTCTGTTTCTACTGCCAACGGATGAACGTCGAGAGCCCTCCTAATATGAACATGATGATGCTCATCGTCAAGGTTATGGCTTCTACATAGCGAACAAAACAGAGGAGACATTCGCGACAAAGTGTCCATGTTCAAACAGCCTCTCATCGTGTTGTGGTCGTGGATATAGAGGATTCTCAGCCTGTCATATGAGCAGGTTGAGACAGACTTCCACAAAGAGGTTCTTTTGTCTACAGGGGCGGCTTAAGGAGCTATGTTTTGTGACTTGACTTTGTTTTTTCTCCATGCTCCAATGCCATCTTTCGATATCCCCATAACGATCAAGGAGGTTGGTAGTATGCGCTGTTATGTAGGCGTCAGGTTTGTGCTGTGTTTGTGGGTTGGTAGTCTCTTGCTAGGGCCGAATCATGCTCATGCAGGGCAAAAAGAAGATGCATTCAAACGTTTTGTTCGGCTACTCAAACAAGATCGTCCAAAAAAAGAAGACATTCCCTTTTTGAAAAAGCATGTCCCGACATTTGGAGCGCGATTGGTGCCACTGTTGCCGGAGATCTTTCAGTCTTTCAAAAGCAAAGACAGGATGAAGCGCGAACTCGCGGGCTTTGTGCTGATGAATCTCTCCCAAAAACATTGGTCAAAAGCCTGGCCGATGTTTGAGCAGGTCCTCAAGTCTCCAAAGCACGAAGCCTGGGCCCTCAGTTTTTTGGAGCGCTCTTCCATTGAGGGACACTTTAAGAAACTCTTTCCTGATGTGCTCTTGCTCCTCAAGCATCCTAGCGCAAAGGTACGTGTGACCATGATTCGCATTCTCGTGCGGAGCTACCCTCAACGCATCCCCCTCGGGAAGGTTGGGAGAAAGACTTCCGATATACTCCTGGAGGCGCTCAAAGACAAAAATGCTTCTGTCCGGATTTTTGCGGCGCAATGGTGGGTCGGGAGAGCCAAAGATGTGAAGCGACACCCTTCACTGTTGTTGTCTTTATACCAGCGTTATCACACTGACTCTGCGTTCCTCGCGACACTCAAACGTACGATGATGGAACACCAAGCGACCTTTCGACCTATCTTTGAGAAGATGGCAAAATCTCTGACAGCTTTGCGAAAAATGACCTCCAAGAGTCAATCTTTGCAGGGGAAATTGTTGCGCCATTTTCAAAATCCGGCATCTCTTGCTTCGGGAAAAAAACTCTACCGGACATACTGCGCTGTCTGCCACAAGCCCAATGGAGCAGGATTCGTTGGTCCCAATCTCACGGATCTATACTCAATCCATGGTTTGACACTCAAAAAGCTGTACGAAGTGACGAGTAAGGGAGTATCAGGATTCGGAATGCCTGGTTACAAAGGCATCTTGAAGACAAAGCAACTGCTACACGTCACCGCCTATGTCGCTGCGCTCAAAAAACATCCCCTCAAAGGGAGAGCGCCCTCCAAGAGAGCCAAAAAACGTCCTGTACCTGCCTACCTCAAATCTTCGATATCCAAACCCTCCTCAACACAATAGAACGTCAAACCCCTTTCTTTCTATCCTTTTGCGCTCAGTGGCCTCACTGTTCGTCTCAGCGCAACAGTCCGTTTCAGGTATATTGCTTGGTTTTTGTTTGACTTTTTGTATGAATGTTATGATGTTTTAGATGGTATTGAGCGACCTATATGATTTCATTCAAGATACAGAAAGGGGCTATATACATGGGATTTTTAGTTGAGGGAGAGTGGCGTGATGAGTGGTATGACACAGACGCAACAGATGGTGAATTTGTCCGAGAAGAGGTGCAATTTCGCGATTGGATCAAAGCCGATGGCACGACACCGTTTACACCTGAGCGAGGGCGCTATCATCTATATGTTTCGTATGCATGTCCGTGGGCGCACCGCACGCTTATTTTTCGCAAATTGAAGGGACTTGAGGACATCATCTCCATCTCTGTTGTCGATCCCTTTATGGGAGAGGACGGTTGGTTTTTCAGTGACGCTCCCAAGGCAATCCCCGATCAGGTCAATGGGGTGACCTATCTACGCGACATCTACCTGAAAGCCAAATCCGATTACACAGGTCATGTGACGGTTCCTGTCTTGTGGGACAAGAAGACTGAGACGATCGTCAACAACGAGTCCTCCGAGATTATCCGTATCTTTAACAGCGCGTTTGATGAGCTGACTGGTTCGACGCTCGACTTTTACCCAGAGGAGCTACGCGAGCAGATCGACATTCTCAATGAGGAGATCTACGAGAATGTCAACAACGGCGTGTATCAGTGTGGCTTTGCGACCTCACAGGAGGCCTATGAAGATGCATTCTCCCGTTTATTTGGGACACTTGATAAGCTGGAGACGATCTTGTCAAAGCAGAGTTACTTGTGTGGTGAGCAGGTGACAGAGGCTGATCTTCGTTTACTGCCGACATTGCTGCGTTTTGACCCTGTGTACTACGGTCACTTTAAGTGCAACTTACGACGTCTTGCGGAGTACGAACATCTCTCTCATTACATGAGGGCGTTGTATCAGGGATTGGGGCTTGCGGAGATTACACACATCGACCACATCAAAGAGCACTACTACAGCAGTCATGAGACGATCAACCCTACGAGGATCGTGCCAAAAGGACCCGTGCTTCGTTACGATGCACCTCACAACCGCAAAAAAGTTACTCTTCGTCCTGCGTAAACTCCTTCCTTTTTCCGTGAAGCTCCATCAATGCATCATAGGCTTCCCAAGGGGTGGTCCCATCTTTGAGACGTGGGAGCTTCATGCCAAAGACCTGCGCTGCGAGCAGTCCTGATAAAGCCATCGCACGTTTTTCCTCTGTAAACCGACCTGACAGACTCAACTCTCCGAGCAAGTCGCGTATATGCTGAAAGAGCAGCTTTTGCAGGCGATTTGGGGCCTCTGGGAGGCCATATTCATCGCTGATATGCTCAAAAAAAGGCTGGAATGAAGGGGCGTAGTCCGTCGCGTCGACTTCTTTTTGGTGGCGTTGTCCTGCGTCTATTTTGGCTTTGTAGCTATCGACAACCTCCAACAGTTCTTCGATTTTGAAAGGTTTTTCAATATATGTGATGTGGTGTTCGCGGCTCATGCGTTCGAGTTTGGGACCGGAGTGTCCTGTGACGAGGGCGATGTGCATGTGTGGGTTGTTTTTGAGCAGGTATTTTCCAAAGACGATGCCGTCCATACCAGGGAGTTTTTGGTCGAGGAAGGCGATGTCAAAGGTCTGGTAGGGGAGTTGTTCAAGTCCTTTTTCGGCGGAGCTTACACCGATGACTTGGTATCCTTCTGGAATAAGAACCTCGGCCATAAAGTTTAGCATATCGGGATCGTCATCGATCACGAGGATGTTGACTTGTCCTGTTTCAGCATAGCTCATGGTTGGACTCCTCGACTTTCGCGTCTGTGTTTCTTTTCGTGGTATCAACGTTATCCGAGGAGCGCCTACAAAGTCAAGACAGAGCGTGAATCTCGTGCAGACAGGGGCATCCTGTGGTAAGCCATAGATTGATGACATTGGTATATTCTTTGCGTTTGGAGATATGATGACACATTCAGAGCCTGCTCCTGCTTTCGCTATCGAACCCGAATCTTTGCACCCTTCATCATTTGGAGAAGGTTTTGCCTCGACCTTTCGTGGGATGGGGTTGATGTTGCGAACGCCTAAGTTATTGTTGTTGGCATTTTTGGCGATGTTGATCAACGGCATCGTCGTTGGTTTGTTGTTGTGGTGGGGGTGGTCTGAGTCCAACGCCTTGTTGCCCTTTCTTAAAAAGTACCTTGGTTTTGCGGCGTGGGGATTTACGATCTTCAAGTGGGTGTTGTTGCTTGCGTTGTTGTACTTTGTCGTGCCAACAGTGTTCTCTATTTTGCTCAACCTCAACCCGATCTCGGCGTATCTTGCGACGCTGATGTTCCAGATCGTGTTTGCCAAGGAGATGGGGGAGAAGTTACCCGAGACGGATTCTTTTATGACGAACATCTCGAAGGTCGTGTGGACGGAGTTTCGAAAGCTGCTCGCGATGGTTGGGTTGATGTTTGTCGCGGTGTTGTTCAATTTTATCCCGATCGTAGGGTCTGTGTTTGCGGCATTTTTGTTGATCATGATCAACGTTCAGTTTTCTGGTTGGTCGTACATGGCGCCTTACTACGAGGGGTTGGGATATGAGTATCGACGTCAGCGAGCGGCGGTCGCGAGACAGAATAAGGCGATCTGGGGCATCGGTGTTGTCGCTGCGATCCCTTTTCTCAACTTGCTCGCGTTGTTCTTTGGTCCGATTGGTGGTGCGGTCCTTGCGGCGAAGGTCCACAAAAAAGCATTGGATTCGATGCGCTAGAAGAAGTTATTGTCTTGTCTCTTGGGAGGGCGTTGACTCTATGCTGTGATGTGTTATGAAAGGTGCGACAACGTTTCGCAAGGTTTCACATTTTTCGATTGTAAAAGGAGACTCTCATGGCAGAGATTACGCTTAAAGGAAATGCAATTCACACCTCTGGAAATCTCCCCGAAGTTGGCAGCGCAAGCCCCGCGTTCACATTGGTCGGGACTGATCTCGCCGAAGCATCTTTGGAGACATACGCTGGCAAAAAGAAGGTCCTGAACATCTTCCCAAGCATCGACACTGGTGTGTGTGCACAATCCGTTCGCACATTCAACGAAAAGGCTGCTGGACTTGATGGGACTGTTGTGTTGAACATTTCCGCAGATCTTCCATTCGCGCAAAAGCGATTCTGTGGTGCCGAAGGTATCGAAAACACTCTCTCCCTCTCCACATTCCGCAGTGGCTTCGCCAAAGACTTTGGCTTGGAGATCACAGACGGACCCCTCGCTGGCCTCTGCTCACGCGCTGTCATCGTCCTCGACGCAGACAACAAAGTCGTCTACACAGAGCAGGTCCCCGAGATCGGACAAGAGCCCGACTACGAAAAAGCACTCGCAGCACTCGCATAAACCCCTTAGGTTCGGGTTTGATGTCTGACCATGTGTGATGTGTTGAGACGGTAAAACCCTGTAGGTTCAGGTTTGATGTCTGACCGAACACAATGTGATGTGTTGAGGTGGGACTTTGAGTCCCACCGCATTTCAAATCGATGCGAAGCCTTTACGGCGAGCGTACCCTCTCTATAGCACCGGGTTTCAACCCGGTGATTCCAACCAAACGAATCCCTCTATCCAACCATTCAAGCCATGATTGTGCACCCAGGTTAAAACCTGGGCCTATAGATAATGTACGCGATGCCTGCGGCCTCGCAGCCATTGGAATTGGGCAGGTCTAAAGACCCGCCCTCAAAACCATAGAACAGACCCGCCCTCAAAGCGACACAACGTCCGCCGGATTAGAATCCGAGTTCTCCTTTTTTGCCTTGTCTACGGACAAGGAGACCTACCCACAAAAATAGTAGCGGCCATAAGAGTCCGTTATGTACAGGCGAGGTGCTGCATCCAAGTCTTTTGGGTTGCGTGGACTTGGTGTCTGTTGCAGGGTTCTCCACTGTGTGTCTCTCTCGCTGAATGACATCTGGTGTCCTCTCTGTGCTCGTATCCACAACAGTATCCGTCGTATTTGTATCGCGTTCTGTGGTGTTTATGTCGCGCTTTGTTGTGTCAGGTGTGTTTGGTTCTTGGGTGTCTGGCTCACCTGCGTCAGGTTGAGTTGGTTCTGTTGGAGGTTGGTTGTTTGGTGGAGAAGAGAGCAACTCGATTCCGTTACCTGTGCCGAGGTTGCGCGTGTATTGTTTCTTGTCGGCATTGTTCCAGTGCTCGTGGACACCGAGACTTGTGAGTGTCGTCCCATCTTTTTCGGGGTCATATACAGTGCCAGAAGGAGCTTTGTGTGCGACGGCAGCTTCATGGAGGTAGCGGTCACCATTTCGCATATTGGGGCTTTGTGAGAGCGTGACGGTCTCGTGCCAGATAAAGTCGAACCCAACGGAGTCGATGGCGACGATGTCTTGCGAGGCAAAGATACTCGATGGCCAGTGGTTGTTGAAGGGCTTCATGCTCCACTTTTTGGGTTCGCCGTTATAACTCTTCGCGCCGTACAATCCGTCGAGCAAAAAGAGCATTGTTTTTTGTCCGAGGTGTTTGTGTCCCATCAAATCGACGATAGGGGTGTAAGTCTTCATCGAGAAGTTCCATGACATGGTCTTGGCGTGCAGTGCGCTGGGATTTTGAATGGAACCAAAGTAGTTTTTGCCACAGAGTGTCACAGGGGCGATGATCGCGTGTCTTTTGAGGATCGCCATGTTGATCTGGTATGTCGCGTCGACGACTGATTTGGGCAGAGAGCTCGTCTTTCCATCTGCGTAGCGGATCGCGTCGGGGACCCAGAGGGCCTTTGTGCGCCCATCTTCTCCGCGATTGTCGACAAAACGGACCTTGGGGAAGGCTTTGTGGCTGGGGTCAAACACCACATCGCTCATCGCCCGTATGGCATCGTAAACAGTAATCGCTTCGGGAGGAATACCGGCTTTGTTGATGAGCTGTTTGAGCAGCGCGAGGACCATGTGGGGGGACGCGTCGATTTGATTTTGTTTGGTCGCGTAAGGTTTGGACCACATGTTGTTCATGTTGATTTTGATGACGATACTTTCGCCTCTTTGATACCCTTTTGTCCCCCTGTTGTGCTTTTGGTTGAAGTGTGTGAAGAGGGCATCCCAAGCGGCTTTGTCCGTCGTTGTGTTTGTAAGCCAGCGTAGGTTGTTGGACAACATCTGATCGACGACAGGTTGGTTGTTGTATTTGTCCTCCCACCAATACCCAGTTTGTCCATCCCATGAGGTCGCCTTGGCGTTGTGTGTCCACGTAACACGACCAGGGTAGAGTCCACGGGCTGTCCCCATGGGAGCGTTGGGAGCGTCGTCTTTGGGGCTCGCCTGCGATGTGCCTGTCACCATCACCAAAGAGAAGGTCGATGAGATTCCGCCAAGCAGCAACAAAGAGAGGGCGATGGGAAGGGAGAGGCTTGCGACTTTTTGGGCGTGACGTACACTGAAGACCGCCGTCCAGAGGCCCACGAGGGAGAGGACGAAGTACGACGCGACGGGAAAAGCCATACGCTGGCAAGGATATGCGGCGCGGCTCGGCTTGGGGATGACACGCACCAAAAACCAAAAGAGCGCGATCGCGCCAACGCCCCAAAGGACGAATCTTTTGTACCATGTTTGCGTGTCACTTTGTTCTGTTGATGAGACGTTTGGAGGATGTTGAGTGGTTTGCATTCTTCTGTACCCACAATGACAAAGCGATGGATTTCCCTCATGTCGGTCATACTGGACATACATGAGGAGACTCTAGAGAGACCTGTTGTGTGAGGTCTATTTGTGTAGAGCGATGGACTTGAATATTGTGGGGATTTTTTTGCGAAATAGCAATAAGGATTTGATTTTGATGGTATTTTGAGAGGGCTTATTCGGAGGGGGAGATGCCGAGTTTGGCGAGCGTGTGAAGCGCTTCGTTTTCGTGTTCGAGCTGTTTCAATCTGTACTCGTAAAGATCCCGGAAGGAGAACATACAAAGTGGTTTGCCATTTTCGTCGATGTAAGGGAGGTGGCGGATCTTGTGCTCTCCCATCAAGTGGAGGGCTTCACTCAAGGTTGTGTTGATATTGGCTGTGTGAAGATCTGTGGTCATGATCTGTTGGACAAAAGTCTCGCTCGCGGTCTTGTCTTTGGCGACGACTTTGTTCATGAGGTCGCGCTCTGTGAGCATCCCCACGAGTTTGTTTTCTTCCATGATGATCAGCGCGCCGATGCCTTCGGAGAGCATCAGCATGGCTGCATCGTGAACAGACATCAACGGGTCAATGGTGACGAGTTCATGTTTTTGAAGGTGTTCTGGTAGAGTCATAATCCTATCCTCCCTACATGCTCATATCGAATGAACTGAGGCCTCAAGTGTGTTTCCATGAAAGAGTGTGTCAAATCGGGCACAAGGTACACGATTGCTTTGTGAAGTGTAACGTGCATGGTGTGAGAGGGGGTTGATCCAGATCAACCTCCTCAGATTGGCAGGTATTTTCCACACAATCGCTCTCCTTGTCGAGAGATAAAAGTCAACTTGTCCTTTTGAGACGGGTTACTTTTTGGCTTCTTCGGCCTTGATAGCGTCCTCAATCTCCTGCCTTGGATCTTTGGAGATAAAGCCGGACAAGAGACCAAGCCCCACCCACAAACCAAGTGAGATCAGGCCCGCGGTCATCATGTATTGGCTGAAAGCGGACTTTTGGTTGGTCCCTCCCATCCCACTGATCACTCCGATAAATACAAGCACGATCCCCAAAAACATGAAGCCACGAAGCACATATGACATTTGTCTTCTCTCCCATTCTTGTGGTGGTTTGAGGCTGGTGGACATTCCTCGTCAAACCCACTATCCTATTTTCTCCCTCGGCTGTCCATATACAGATTCTTTTTTGCCCAATTCTTGTCCCTGGGAGGCTCACTTGGCGGAACATACATTCGAAGGCTTTACACCTGAGCTTGTCGACTTTCTAGAAGATTTGATGGATCACAACAACCGCGAGTGGTTTCACGAACACAAAGATCTCTACGAGGTCGACGTGCGTGGACCTGCGTTGTCCTTTATCCGGGCGATCAAGCCACATCTACACGAACTCTCCCCTCACTTTCTCGCGAGTGACAAGAAAGTCGGGGGTTCCTTGATGCGTATCCATCGAGATGTCCGCTTTGGGAAAAATAAAAAACCGTACAAGACCAACGTCGGGATTCAATTTCGTCACGATATGGGGAAAGATATCCACGCGCCTGGTTTTTACGTGCATATCAGCCCTTCGTCTTCGTTTGTTGGCGTTGGGATGTGGCGGCCTGATGGACCTACACTCCGAAAGGTCCGTGACGCGATCGTCGAATACACAGAAGATTGGCTCGCCGTCCGTGACGACCCGACTTTTACGGAGTATTTTCGCCTCGATGGTGACTCGCTGAAGCGTGCCCCAAGGGGTTTTGACAAAGACCACGAGTGCATTGATGATCTCAAGCGAAAGAGTTTTATCGCCTTACAAGAGCTCGATGAAGAAGAGTTGTACGAAGATGATTTTGTCGAGAAGGTGATGGCTTCATTTTGGGCCTCAGCGCCATTTATGCAGTTTCTATGTAAGGCGATTGGTGTCGCCTTTTGATTTCCAAACAGGAGTTAGTGATGGATACGATACGAGCAGGATGCTTGGTAGGGTGTTTCTTCTTCCTTCTCTCCTCATGGGGTGGATGCGCTCCGTCGACCTCGCCGTCTGAGACACAGCAAGAGTCCACACAAGACGCGACAACCCACACAGAACCGACAAATACACCAGACGTGATTGTGCAAGAAGGCTCCACCGACAACGCGAAGGGACTCGAACAGGTCGTTGTGCCTGACACGCCGTCTGCCGACAAGCGTGTACGTGATCAAGCTCCCATTGAAGCGCCGCCCAAAGAGCAAGTGGTCGTGCCTGAACAACCTCCCACACCAAAGACGCCCTGTCAGGTCCCAAAGATCGAGGTCGACACATCGACACCAGCGCAGGTCGTGGGCAATGGGACACCGCAAAGCTGTGACGAGGCGGCGTTGCGCAAGGCCATCTCATCCGGAGGGATCATCACATTCCGTTGTGGCGCAGCACAACACACCATCCGTCTGCAAAGTGAGCTGAAGGTCACAAAAGACACTGTCCTCGATGGAGGCGGTAACATCACCCTTGATGGGAACAAGAAGACGCGGATCTTACACGTCGCGTCCTCCTTCGAGAAGTTGACGCCAAAAGTGACTGTACAACACCTGACCTTCATCAATGGAAAGACGACAGCACCTGCGAATACCAAAGACACGGACAAAGGCGGGGCTGCGATCTATCGTTTGGGTGGGACACTCCACATCTATGGATGTACATTCCGCGACAACGTCGGACCGGTGACAGGACAGGATGTCGCAGGTGGCGCTGTGTATGCGATCGGGAAAGGACCGCTTGTGATCGCAGAGAGTACCTTCACAAACAACCGCTGTAGTAGTGGTGGCGCGATCGGGAACCTTCATAATGATCTGCAACTCGTCAACAGCGTCGTCACAGGTAACGAAGCCACTGGGAGCGGTGGGAATCCTGGAAACGGCGGAAACGGCGGGGGGATTTATATGGATGGTGTGGGCAATGAGCTGCTGCTGTGTGGGGTCACGCTCTCGCAAAACAAAGGGAAGGCGTTTGGGGGCGGTGTTTTCAGGGTGTCCAACCGTGAGATGCCTGTCACCAAGATCGAATACTCCTCCATCGAAAAGAATACACTGACAGAAAAGACCCAAGGATTGGGAGGTGGTCTGTACTTGCAGGGGAACACTGTGACGATCAAGGCGAGCTTGATTGCACATAACAGCTCCCGTGGTGCCGGTGGGATCTTCTTTGGTCCGCGCTCCTCTATCGAGATGGAGAACGTGACGATCGCACACAACACCGCGACGATGTCTCTTGGTGGTGGACTCTCCGCTGGAAACGATATCACAGGTTCATTCAAGCACGTGACGTTTGCGAATAACGCGGCACCTGGGGCCCAATCTTTCGCGGCGGCGATGACTGGTGGCAAACTCTTGACTATCAAAAACTCCCTCTTTGTCGGTCATACTGCCGGGAACAAGTGGGTTGATTTGACGTGTCGGGAGACGATGAAAGACGGTGGGGGGAATATTCAGTGGCCCAAACAGCGCACAAGTGGACAGGATGATAAGCCTTGTACTCCCAACATCACCTTCGCAAATGTGGCCGTTGGAGGGCTCAAAGACAACGGTGGTCCGACGAAGACGATGCTCCCTTCTGGGGGAGGTGGAGCGCTTCAAAAGGGAAGCGGTTGTGCTGCGACAGACCAACGTGGTCAGCCTCGCAAAAAGAATGGCTGCACCATCGGAGCGGTCGAACTTCCGTAAGGGGATTTATTTGGTGAAGGGGTAACCTGCTGATTTCCAGGCGGAGAATCCGCCGAGCATGTTGTACGCAATCTGAAATCCAAGTTCTTTCATGATACCAAGGGCGCTGCTGCTACGTCCACCGACGGCACAATACACGAGATAGCGTTTGTTTTTGTCGAGCGCGTTCATCTTCCCTTTGAAGGTCGCGCCGTAGTAGTCGATGTTGATGGCGTTGTAAAGATGTCCACCATTGAATTCACTAGAGGTGCGTACATCGATGATCACGAGGTCTTTGTCTGTCTCGATCAGCGTTTTGGCTTCTTGGATGGTGACGTTTTTGTGTACAGGGGTTACTTTCTCGTCAGGGGTGACGTTGACTCTCTTCTCCACGGTTGGTTCGGGAGCTGACGTATCTGGTGTGGTCTCTTCTTGTGTGGAGGCATCTGTCACAGCTGGGGTGTCTGGTTGACTTGTTTCCCCGGCGTCTTCAGCTTTGGGTTCTTGTTGTGGGGATTCTGTGATGCGCTCTGTTTTCGTCTCTTCTACTTTTTCATCGGCTTTGTTGTTGTCTCCACACGCGAGGAAGAACAACAAACCAAAGCACCAAAGATATCGAACCATTTTTCTGCTCCCTGGGTACATGCCACGAATCATCGTACGATGGAACAAGCTCCATCTGTTGGCCTAGGGCGTGTCTGCAAACTACCGATTGTGCTAAAATACCCTCCAACCGGGCCCTCTAACGCTTAAATTACTCGGCCCGGACGGAGGTTTAAGTATGA